>JAJRTS010000110.1 GCA_024278175.1 Gemmatimonadales bacterium
GAGCCACTCATGGTTTAACCGCTTCAGGAAGCTCCTGGTAAGATACGAGAAACTCACCGAAACCTATGTGGCATTGCTGCACATGGCCGCAGCTATTATCGCTTTCAGAAAAACTGGCGTTATTTACGGATAAGTTCTTAATCGTCCAATTTTTCAAAGGTCTCTTTTTATAATTGTCAGGAATATATAATTACCGTCTGAAAATTCTCTCCTATAGATATCGCGGTCCAGGCAAAATGGTTAATTGCACTGCCGGTGAACCTCGTCGGCTATCATACGCAGGTTTTGCCACGGGGCGTCAAGCGGCACGGCGCACTCGGGGCCGATGATGTCAATATTACTTGCCAGCTTTTCCCGCACGTCGGCGGTTATCAACGCGGGCGTGCCGTCTCTGACCACCGCCAGATTGCTGGTGCCACCCATCAGAGCCAGTCCGTCTCCCGCCAGGGTGCGGGCCTTGGACGCGGGTACTATGGAATCGTAATGAAAGCATTCGATACCGGTGCTCCTGATATAGGATATACGATCAGACGTATCTCCGCAAATGTGAAGCAGCAGCGGGCAGTCCAGGCTCAGGCGCAGTTGCCGGTGTATCCCGGCCAGAAAATCCCGGTAGGTTTCCGGAGAACAAAGGTCCCTGGTACAGTGATCGGCCAGGGTCAGGGCATCGGCCCCGGCTGCCAGTTGGGCCCTGCCGAAGCGGATTGTTATCTCCATCAGGCTGTGCAGGGCCTTTTTTACTGCACTGGGCTGCTCCACGCTGGCGATCAGAAAATTCTCGATACCGTAGATGTGATAGGCCAGGGTCCAGGGGCCGAACACCTTGCCCACCACCGCCACTTCATCCCCGAAAGTTTTTTTCAAGATAGCCAGGGCTTCGAGCGGCACGGCGCAGGCTTCATTTTTAAGGAAATCAAGGGGAACAACCAGGGGATCGGCAATGGTGGGGCAGAGGACACCGCTGACCGTGGGCATAAGGTTTTTGGCGCCCCAGTCCACCCGGCAGCCCAGGGCCGCCGATTCGTGCACGACGCTGAAGAGCGGCATGACGTTGTCGTAACCCAGCACCGTATGGCCGGCCCCTGCCAGGCGGGCCATCTTTTCGGCATCCAGGTGGGCTTGGGGAAAGCAGGCGCCCAATTTGTCCATCAGGCCGACGGTGACGATTGAGGTGGCACTGCCCACGGCCGGGCGCGGAGTCCGGCCACGTTTGAGCGCGCTCATGAATATCTCCCGTGGCTTCACAGGAATTCTCTCCGGGGAGCGGTTGCAGACAGGAGTTCTGCTGCTGATTAATCCAATGGCCTAGCAGCGTGTTGAAATATCCGAAAGTACGGGCATATGGTTGTCAAGGGCCGTTTCTCGCCATGCCGGCTCAAAACGGTTATAGAGATGCAACTGCTGATATATCATAAGTAACAGGACCGGCAAAAGAAACGGCTTGTCTTGCCCTCGATAACTTGCCCGGGCGAAATAGTTTATTCAAGGGCGTTGAATGCTTTATTTCAGCGCCCATCTAGAGCTTGATTCCGAAACCGATAGCGATCAGGATAAAACCCAGCGCTGCCGCCATGATCAGATAATAGGCCAGGGGGATGAGCGTTTTGCGGATAATCTCTCCCTCCCTGTCCATCAGGCCCACCACGGCTGCGGCGGCCACCACGTTGTGCACGGTGATCATGTTGCCCGCGGCTCCGCCTACCGCCTGCAGCGCCACGATTACCGACTGAGACACGCCGATCCTGGTGGCTACCCCGTACTGAAACAGGGCGAACATCATATTGCTGATCGTGTTGCTGCCGGCGATAAATGCTCCCAGGGCTCCAATAACGGCGGCAAAACCCGTCCAGGTGTTCCCGGCCAGGTCGGCTACTCCGGCGGCCAGTTCCATGGGCATGCTCTCCAGGCCGCTGGTGTTGACGCCCGAGTTGATGAACACTCTGACCATGGGGATGGCAAATCCCAGGGCGAAAGCTGCTTTTACCGATGTCCTGGCGGCTGTGACGGTAGCACGCCCCAGTTCACCCGGCCGCATCTTCTGGATAAAAAAGGTGCATAACACGGCCAGGACAAAAATAAAACCGGGCAGATAGAGCGGCTGGACAGCGGCGCTGATGCCGGTGCCCAGGATATTCTCCAGCCGGATCGTCCAAGCCGTGAGGATGAATTTGAAGACCGGCACTGTGCGGCTGAGTACCAGGAACAGGCCCACCAGCACATATGGGATCCAGGCCTTGAACATGGTCATCCCGGGTCGCTCCTGGCCCACCTCGACACTATAAGTGCCCGACCACTCCGGCTCCCACTGCTCTTTTTCGGCAAAATCCCACGGTTCCCTGGGGGTCAGAAAATTGTTTTTGGCGGCAATTACGATGATCCCCAGGCCGATCAGTCCCCCCACCAGCGAGGGGAACTCCGGGCCCAGGAAGTAAGCCAGCAGCACATAGGGCACGCACAGGGCCAGCCCGGCAAGAATGGCGAACGGGGCTGCTTCCAACCCCTTGGCAATGGATTTCTCTTTGCCGAAAAAGCGTGTTAGTGTCACCGAGAGAAACAGAGGGATCAGCACTCCAATGATCCCGTGCATAATTGCCACGTTCCAGCCGATCGCCTTGACGTAATCCATGTACGGCATTCCGACACTGGCCAGGGCTTCTTTCACAACCGGGTTATCCAGGCCCGTGTGCACTCCCAGCAGGATAGGGGTACCGGCGCCGCCAAAAGACACCGGAGTACTCTGGATGATCAGCGCCATGGTCACCGCGGCCATGGCCGGAAACCCGAGGGCCATCAGCAGGGGAGCGGCCACGGCTGCCGGAGTGCCGAAACCGGCGGCCCCTTCGATAAATGCGCCGAACATCCAGGCGACGATCATGGCCTGGACCCGCCTGTCCGGTGATATGTTGATGAATCCCCGGCGAATGGTGTTCACCGCGCCGCTGTTGATCAGCGCGTTGAGCATCAGTAGCGCACCGAAAATGATCCATAGTATCGAGGCCGTAACCACCAGTCCCTGAATGATCGACGCCACCACTAGCTTACCGGACACTCCCCAGACCGCCATCGCCAGTATCGACGTGACCGCCAGGGCCAGCGGCATCGTCTTTTTCGCGGGCAGACGGAAAACCACCAGGAATACGAATACGGTAACTATAGGAGTCAGGGCCAGTAGCGGGTACAAGCGGTCATCCTTTGTGGAAACCGGTGATTGTTCTGCCGAAGATCAACTGAGATTGAGTTTCCTGTTCCGGTAACGGAACAGGAAACATACTGCCGGTTCCGTCATAATTCAAAAGGTATCGCTCCCGCGGCAATTGCCACCTGCCGGTGATACAGTTGTTCTCTACTGGGAACAGATACTCTTTTCAACATTCCTTTCTCCCAAAAGTTCATCCCGATGATGCCATAACCATGGCCCAGCGGCCAGGCGCAGACTGACAACCTTCGTTCGGATCAACGCGGTTACTAAACCCCACTTTTTCCCAAAGATGACAATCGCGGACAATGTTTCGCACGAACTGCTCAATTCTTCTGGATATTCCAGGCCGATTTGATCTGTTTTCAAGTCAGGAAGGCAGGTCGGCAAACGATGAGGTCCGAGCGCAGCCGTTCCCGCTTTACAAACGAAACGATCCTGAGCGATCCCTGACGATACGTCAGGCCAATGAACCGTCCATTCGCCCACCCGTTTCAGTGGAATTTCAACGCAAAGTGGACAATCGTGGACAAATGTGGACAGGGTGTCTAGAGGGTGCTAAATGTGGACAATTGAAGGGCGCTGTCATGGAAGCTGAAATTTTATATATTTACTGGTTAATCACTTAGAGAAGCTACGAGAATGAATATATAATCCCTGCCTCTCCGCCATAAATAGTTAAGGCCCTAATTATCAAAGAGTTAGGGCCTTCGTTTTTTTAGCGTTTTACAGGCGAACCCGCATAATAGCTTTTGGCAATTGCAGTTTCAAATTCGCCCTTGGCCCATGAAGGTTATAAATCCCGCACTGACTGCGTGATGATCAGCCACGGACGTTATTCAATTGTATTCGAGCTGGCGGAATTCGCCGATGGTGAGAATGGCGTTGATTAAGCTGCCTCATAAAAAATCACCCCTTCAGCTCCGCCAGTTTCTCACGCACCACCTCGGCGTGGCCTTTGGCTTTTACGTTCGGCCAAGCGTGGGCAATTTTACCCTCGGGGTCAATCAGGAACGTGCTGCGCTGCACGCCCATGTACTCGCGGCCATAGTTTTTTTTGAGCTTCCAGGCCCCGAAGGCCTCCAGCGCCTCGTGCCCCGGATCGGAGAGCAGCAGGAGGTCAAGACCCTGCTTGCCGATAAAATTGCGATGGCTGCTGGTGCTGTCCGGGCTGACCCCCACAACGATTGCGTTCAGCTCCGTAAACTCGTTCTTCCGGGCTGTGAAGTCGCAGGCCTCAGTGGTGCAGCCGGGAGTGTTGTCCCTGGGATAAAAATAGAACACAACCCAGTTACCCGGCAGGTTTTCCAGTGTAACCTCGTTGTCATTCTGGTCTTTCAACGTAAATCCGGGAGCCTTGTCTCCAGCCTTGAGCATCGTCTGTTCCTCCATAGACACCGTACGCAGTTAAGAGAGGGGGGGCTTCGCGGCACCAACCCCGGTTATCTCCAGCAATTCCCGTCCCGCAATACTCCTGCCCATCCACACCCTGTTCGAGCGACATTTATTACGACAGAGCGGGTGTTGATCCCATGCGACAACAAACACAACCCTTGAGGCGAAAGCGCGCCTGGACGGAACCGGAAAAAAAGAGACGTCCCTCGCCACGGGAGAGGCGAGGGACGCACGTGCTGCCGGTAAAACAGTTGTCTGCTCAGGCGACTTCGGGGCTGGCCGAGCGTCCCGCCATTTCCTTATCCAACATGTAGATTCCGCCCGGATGGCCCTCGATCATTTTCAGTGTCTCGACCACGCCCAGGACGTTGGCCTCTTCCTCCACCTGCTCGGTGACAAACCAGTTGAGCAGCACACGGGTAGCGTTGTCATTGTCGCTGTCGGCCAGTGCGCAGAGGTCGTTGATCCGGCCAGTGATTTTCTGCTCGTGCTTGTATGTGTCCTGGAACACCGCCAGGGGCGATTTCCACGACTTCTGCGGAGCGGGCAGCGCCCTCAGCTCGACCTCGCCGCCACGGTCGTGGATATAGCCGTAGATTTTCATTACGTGGTCCATTTCCTCCTGGGCCTGCAGGCTCATCCAACTGGCGAACCCGTTCAGATTCTGCGCCTTGAACCAACTGGACATCGAGAAATAAATGTACGCACTTGACATCTCGGCCTGCATCTGGTCGTTAAGGGCTTTCTGCAACTTTTTACTCAACATCGTCCTCTCCTCCATGCTTGAAAGAAACGTTACTGTATTTGTTCTCGATAAGAAGGTTACAAGATAATTATAATCTTTTTCAAACTTCGTCACAAGGAGGCATAATCGCGATTTCACCACCCGTCATCGTCACCCCGCATCGCGCTCATCACCACCCCTGGTGACTTAGTTCATTGATCCAACCGGGTCCAGCCCAGCGGCCGGTAGTCGCCGATGCTTTCATTGCCGATATCCACCTCCTTACCCTGACGTTCACATTGCCGGCAAATGCCCACGAATTCAACTTTGTAACCCAGTATCCTGAAATCTTCACTTGCGCCCGGCCCGGCGTCTATCGTCTGCGCCGGAACATCCGCGACTCTCCCGCAGAGTACGCAGCGCACGTGGCAGTGCTCGTGCAGGGCGCCGTCGTAGCGTGTCCGGCTGCCATCGCTCAGGGTCCGGACCTGCCCGTCCGAGGCCAGCGTCTGAAGGTTGCGATAGACCGTACCCAGGCTGATCCGCGGCAACCTGCGGCGTACTTGCTGATAGATCTCATCCGCTGTGGGATGGTTGTGCGCGGCGCGCAGCTCCTCCAGGATAACTTTCCTCTGCCTGGTCATTCTTCTCTCGGGCGTTGTTTGCATCTGAAGACATACCTCAAAAAATATTTGTCCGGTCCTTATCAGTAATGATAACTGATATTAATATATAACAAATGCTCCTGTTGTCAAGAGGAAATCTTTTTTAGCGGTTTTCGATTTCCTCGAGCAGCTTGACGCAGAGCAGCAGAGTGCGCGGTACGTGGAAAAAACACTTGTAGGGCCCGCCTTTGAGCTGATGAGTGCGGCTGCCCCGGCGGTCCAGGTAACCGAACCATCCGCCGTGCTCGCGGTCTATCAGGTGGGTGTCTATGTAATCCCAGGTCCGCTCGAAGTATTCCAGGAATTTCTCCCGGCCGGAGATTTTCCAGGCCAGCAGTGTCCCATAGAGCGCCTCGCAGTGGGGCCACCACAGTTTCATCTGCCACTCCAACTGCACCGGGGGACGGTTCCGTGCGTCGAGGAAATAGTAGATTCCGCCGTGTTCGCCGTCCCAGCCCCGCTCGAACGACCACTCGATCATCTCCAGCGCCCGTTGAACGTACTGGCCGCCGTCGTGGCCGCAGGCATGCTCCAGTAAGAACCAGCCAGCCTCGATCGCGTGGCCGGGGTTGAGCAGGCGGCCCTCGCTGCCGGGCAACTCGTCGCCGCCGGGCTTTACATTCTCCAGCACTATTTTGCGCCGTGGATCGATATGACTCAGTATCTGCTCCACCCAGCCGTCTGTCCGGCCGGTGTAGGAGAAATCCTCGCGGCCGGCGGCGAGTTGTTCGGCGCAGCAAAGCAGCATCATCGGCACGGCCAGCGAGTTCACTTGCGGCTGCCCCTCCAGCATGGGCCGTCCCAGCAGATGGGGGTTGTCGGCCAGTTCCACCACGGTGTCGAACATCGAAAGGGCCTGTGCCGCCAGTGGTTCGTCGCCGGTGGCGCGGGAGTACTCATCGAGAGCCATGCTGTAGAAACACTCGCTGAAGAGCTTGCGCTGGATAAATACCGGTTTGCCCTCGCGGGTCAGGCTGAACCAGGCCCGGCCCTCGGGTGTGAGCCCGTGCCGGGTGATAAACTCCAGGCCCAGGCGGGCGGCCTCTAACCAGGCGCTCTCACCGCCGAACTGATTGTAGAGCCGGCTGTACATCCATACCATCCGCGACTGAAGCCACATGTGTTTGGTGGTGTCGTACACCGAGCCGTCACGGTCGAGGCAGTTGAAGTAGCCGCCGTACTCACGGTCCAGCGAATGCCGCAGCCAGAACGCGGTCACGTTGTTCAGCAGTTCATCGGTAAGTTTTTCCCGCCACGCGGAAGGGTTGAAAGACTCTGCCATGATCTCCCCGGTTTTTTTATCATTTCAGCCGTTCGGAAAATTTTTGCCCAGAGACCTTTGCTTTAATTCCAGACCGGTTGTGAGAATTATTTTTTCAAAGGTCTCTGCCCAATTATATAGCAGATCCGGCCAACCGGCTATTAAAAATTGCGGTGTGTCCACGGTTGGCAGCGTGTCGAAAAAAACGGGGGGCATGGGAAGTTAGCTACCAGGGGTACGCCGGAAGCTGATTCACCTGCCTTTGACGGCAAAAAAACTCAGGTTTTTTCGCAGCTTTACAGCCGGGAAAGATGTTGACTGTGAGCGGGCTTTGTCGCTTAGTGGTTGTACGGCTTGTCCCGATCTGGCACCAGTAAAAAATGCCGGCCACGGGGCCTTCCGGGGAAGGAGGTCCCATGGCCGGCGACCGTTGCCGTCTTCGCGGTAAAAACGGCAGGCCGGCTGCCGCTGGCTGTTTGTCCAGCGGTTCAGCAGCCGAAAACCGTCGTCCGCACCGCTCGGACGTTACTACTTCTCCGTGGCGAGAGCGGTCTTGAGGTTCTTGTCCTTGAACTCAGCGATGGCGGCCTGGATATTGGAGCGGGTAGTCTCGCAGGCGGCCACTTCACTGAAATCACCCTTCTCAGCCGCTTCGGACACCCAGGCGCGGTGCTTTGCGTCGAGCTTGCTGGTAGCGGCCATTATCTTCTGCAGCGTGGCGCGGTTGACCTTACAGGCGGCTACCTTGCTGAAATCGCCGCTGCTGGCGGCCTGCTCGATAGCATTAAGGTTCTTGAGGTCGACACCCTGGCCTGCCAGCGCATAACTGGCCAGCGCGGTACGGATCTTCTCGCGGGTGGCGGAGCAGGCGGCTACCTTACTGAAATCACCACTCTTAAGGGCGGCTTTCACATTGGCTTCGGTTTTACCGCTGAAAACGCCGGTGGAGGTCAGTTTTTTCAGGGCCTCGCGAGTGGTGGCGCATGCTTCCACCTTGCTGAAATCACCGCTGTTGGACGCCAGGTAGATATTCTGTAGTACCTTGGCGTCGATATCGGCGGTCTGCTTGGTGCTGCAGGCTGCCCCGTCGGCGCTGGTTTTCTTGCCGGCGGCGCAACTGGCGCCCGCGGTCTTGTGGGTGGAACCGGCTGCGGCGGTGCTGCAGGCTGCCCCGTCGGCGCTGGCTTTCTTGCCGGCGGCACAACTGGCGCCCGCGGTTTTGCTCTTGATTTTGCCGGCCGGACAGCTTTCGGCCGCGAACGTGGTGGTACCGGCCACGAACAGGCCTGCCGCTAGAAAGAGCGAGAATTTCATTATCAGGTTCTTGCAGTTCATCCATCCTCCTTCGGGGAGAGTACCCCATTGGTTATGGCCACAGCTTATCTGCGGCCGAGAAAGCTCAATGCGCAAGTACTGTCTGCCACCAGGGCGTAACCGTTCCCCCCTTCGGACCAGACAATCACGTCGAAGTTCTTGTCCTTATCCTTAGCCGACGGACAATTTAATTTCGAACCGTGGACAACCTCCTTGTCGACATTTTCCGGCAGGCCGAAATCCCGGCTGCGGAATTGAATAATGGCGCAACGTGACTGCTGCCGCGCCTGGGAAACCCAGCGGCTATAAACAGCCGGATAGACGCCCAGCGAACCGCTGCGTCCGCCGATCAGGCTGAGTCCCGACTGGACGGGCGGCATCTTGACCGGGAACGGTACCGAACCATCCAGGTGACGGGCCATGTAGTCAGGGTCCAGCGTAATTACGCTGATATCCTGGTCGTTGACGTAACGGGCCAGGGCCAACTCGGCCACCCGGGCAATTTTCTTGCTGGCAGCCGACTGCTCGCGAACGTAAAACATGCCGCCGCCGAGCCCCAGCAGCAACACAACCGTAGCGGCCACGCGCAGCAGCGGCGAGGCGATTATTTTACCCAGCCGGCGCTCACCTGTGGACGACGGTATCCGCAGGAGTGTGTCGGAGAGAGCGGCCGGCAGCTCCACTTTGATCAACTCCAGCCGTATCCGCTCGTTTTCCTCCAGCAGGCTCAGCCACTCATCGCGCGCCCAGCTTTCTCCTGCGGCCAGCTCGGCCTCCAGTTCACTGCGCATCGTATCGCCGGGAGGCAACAGCGAGACCTCCAGCATCCGCAGGCGAAGAATCTCTTTAGGGTCGTTGCGCATGTTCATCTGCTTCCGTCCGATTATTTTACCCGGGCCGCCCCACCAGAGGACCGCCTTTGTTCCGTCTAATCGTTTTGTCTGCCTAAACCGCCCCCACCCGAGGCCGCCTTTGTTCCGTCCAACTGCTTTGCTTATCCAGGCCGCCAGCCGCAGGCCACCGTTGTTTTGTCAAACTCCCCCACAAGGGGGCCGACTTCCTGTTTGTTAGTGACTACTTGGAGCCGATATATTCCCGTAAAGCGGCCCGTGCGCGATGAATTCTGCTGAGCACCGTCCCGAGTGGAACTCTCAACTGTTTCGCCGCCTCGGCACAGGTAAGGCCTTCGAGAAACACCATCAGGAAAGGTTCCTTGAAGCGGCCGTCCAGATGGTGGAGCGCCTTCTGCAGGCTGTCGATATCGGCAAGCTCTTCCAGTGTGCCCCGAGCGCTGTTGCCCTCGGGCATGTCGTTGAAGTCCAGCGGGTCGTGGGCGAACTCCCGGTTGCGTTTGCGCTCACGGTGAAAATGCGCGTTACGGTAGCGCAGGATACTGTAGAGCCAGGAGCGGGCTTTGTTCTCATCGCGAAGGCTGTCGAGGGATTTCCACGCCTCGCTGAACGTCTCCTGCACCAGATCCTGCGCCGTGTCGTGCCTGTCGCACAGCCGGTAGGCATAGCGATAAAGGTCGTCCGCGCACGTTCTGACCATGAACTCAAAGAGCTTTGTTCTGTTTTTTCCCGGGATCATCGCTTGGGTTGTTTTTCCTTTGCCTGTTCACGGCCAGCGCGGGTATCGATTGATGTGTGACTTTCCGACAAGAAATTATTTCATATATTTCGCAATAAATCAACCTCGTCCACACCTGCGTGCCAGCCTGGCGGGTTGAACACCCAGCTCATGGCCCAGGACCGCCAGTTGGTTCTCCAGTGTGGTGCGCCAGAATCCACGTGCAAGCCAGCGACGGGCCGAGCTGAGCACCGGCACGTCCAGCACTTCCACCCGGCCCAGGCTGCCCAGACGGCGCACCAGTTCGTAGTCTTCCATTATCCCGATCTCCGGAAACCCGCCGATCAGCTTGAAATCACCGGTCCGTACGAACAACGCCTGGTCGCCGAAGGGAAGGCCCATCACCCGGCAGCGGAACCAGGTGGTACGCTCGATCATTCTCAGGCCGGCGTGATCCGCGTCCAGGTCCAGACGGAACGCGCCCGCGGAGATATCCGGGTGCTCCAGCGTCCGGCGCACCAGCGTGTCGAAACCCGGCGGCAGCAACGTATCCGCATGCAGAAACAGCAGGTATTCCCCGGCCGCCGCGGCGGCCCCGGCGTTCATCTGCACGGCCCGTCCACGGGGGCAGTTCAGCACCCGCAGACCAAGGTCGCGGGCAAGCTCCGCCGTACCGTCCTCGCTGCCGCCGTCGGCCACGATCACCTCCAGACCGTCGCCGGCGGCCAGCACCGGGGCCAGCGTGCCGGGGAGGTTGTTTCGTTCGTTGAGCGTGGGCATCACCACCGAGATCAGTCTCGATCCCGGCCCGTCCAGAAGCAGGCCGCTGGCCGTCTCGGCATGGGGCAGGTCATCCGGGTCGTCCAGGTCGGCCAGCTTTGCGGTCAGCCCCAGGCTCAAACCCGCCTCGCCCACCCTGGCCACTGTCTGCTCGAACACGCGTGGGGTGCTCCACTGGACCCCGGTAAATAGCGATGGTGCGCTGCGCCGCAGTCCCACCAGGTAATAGCCGCCATCACCGGCCGGACCGAGCACCACATCGTTGTCCTCCAGCCTGGCGAACGCCGAGCGCAGAACCTCCTCGCTCAGCTCCGGCAGATCGGTGCCGATCAGCACGGCCGAGCGCGCGCCATCGGCCAGCGCCCGTTCCAGCGCGGAATGCATCCGCGCTCCCAGACCGCCCCGCGGCTGACGGACATAGCTTACGCCTGCTCCCAGCCAGCGCTTGATCGCTGCCCGGCTCCCGCCCTCGAAGCAGACTTCCAGCTCCAGCGTGGGGAACTCGACCAGCCGTCGCGCCAGCGCCAGTGTCCGGACGGTGAGCAGGCGCTGTACGCGGCAGGCTCCCGCCTCGCCCAGTTTCCCGATCAGCCGGGTTTTGGCCCGACCCGGAGTGGGGAAGCGGCTGAACACGATCAGGCGCTTTTTCTCGCGCACGCTTAACCTTGCGGCCAGAGTGCGAGCTGCTTCGCGGAGAATAACGTAAATGATCTTGCCGCCGGCCCCGATCGCTCCGCGCACGGTCCCGCTGACTTTCGAGATCCCGATCCGGCGGCGGTAATCAACTGGAACTTCCAGTGTGCGCAGTCCCTGGCGGATCGCTTTAACCTGCATCTCGATAGTCCAGCCGTAGTTGCGATCACACATTTTCAGCTTGCGCAGGGCCTCGGCGCTGATCGCGCGAAAGGGACCCAGGTCGGTGAAAGTGGCGCCCCAGAACAGTTTCATCAGTGTGCAGGCCAGGCTGTTGCCGAATTTCTGCTGGAGCGTGAGCGCACCCCTGCGGGCCAGGCCCAGCCGACGGGAGCCCAGGCAGAGTTCGGCGCTGCCTCCGGCCACCGGATCGACCAGCAGGGCCATGCGCGAGGGGTAGTCGCTCAGATCGGCGTCGAGGAAGACGACAATGTCCGCGTCCCCGGCCGCCTCGATCCCCGCCAGGCAGGCCGCGCCATAGCCCCGCTCGCTCCGGGTCACCACCTCGGCCCGTCCGGTTGCCAGCGCGGCTTGAGCCGTATTGTCGGAAGAGCCGTTGTCGGCCACGATAATTTTGTCGACCCAGAGTGGTATCTGCTCGACAACCTTTGTGATCGAGCGCTCCTCGTTGAACGCCGGGATCACCACCGCGATCCTTTTAGCGTGCCTCACGCAGCCCTCCGCCCCGCCCGCTTTGCCGCCACTGGTAAGCCATCAGCGCCAGCACCGGCAGGTATTCCAGCCAGACAATCCAGTAGTCGAATAAATTTACCAGTCCGTGGCCTTCGAGATAAAAGCGAAGATAGTAGAGTGGCAGCAGAGCGGTCAGCAGCAACAGGCTCCGCAGCGGCACAAGCGCCAGCAGCGGCAGCATCCAGAGGTAATACCACGGGAACTGGGTGGGGCTGAGCAGGAACAGCGCGGCCACGGCCAGCACCCAGCGGCGGGCAAGCTGACCGGGGTTGTCCCAGGGGGTGCGGCAGAGCCGGAACACCAAAGCAACCAACACCGCTCCCACGCTGATCCGGGTGGCCAGCTCCGCCCAGGGCGCGCCGCCGGAAAGACCGCGCCACAGCCAGAGCGGCAGCATGAACAGGGCGTCGTTCATCTCCCACGCGCCAAAATATGCGCTAAACCCGCTGGCGTCGGCGCCGAGCCGTCCCGCCAGCGGAGTGTAGAGCAGCAGGCAGACCGCCAGGAACAGCAACATTGCGGCCACGGCACGGGAGCGGCTCGCGGTGCGCGAGCGCAGCAGCAGCGGCAGCAGGATCACCGGCCAGACTTTTACGCCCACGGCCAGGGCCAGCAGCAACGAGGCTGTCAGCAGGCGGCGGCCCGTAAGGGCCAGAATCACGCCCAACAGCAGCGGAGCCAGCAGCATGTCCATGTGGGCGGAGTTGTAGATTTCTTTGATCAGCAGCGGGTTCCACCACCAGATGGCGGTCATTGCCTGCGGCAGGCCCAGTCGCCCCAGCAGAGTTATCAGCAGCAGCAGCGCGGCAACGTCGCACAGCAGCAGCACGATGCGTAACCCCTGGATACTCCAGGGGGCAAGCAGGTGCGCGGCGGCGAACGCGGCCTGGGCCACCGGCGGGTAGATCGTTTTGAGGTGCGGATGGTTGACCCGCTCCAGCACGTTGCCGGCCTCTCCGGCAAGCGCGGCGAACACGGAGTCCCCGGCGGTGGCCGGAGCGGCTGCCAGCCGCACGGCCTCGGGCGCGCGCTCGTATGGATTAAGCCCGTGGGCGCTGACCGCGCCGTCCCAGAGGTAGCGATACCAGTCGTCCTCCATCATCGGCAGCGAGAAAAACATCGCCAGCCGCATCGCCAGGCCCACGAATACAATCCAGCAGAAAATTTTCCGACCGGAATGCATCAGCGATTGCCGGCGCCACATCACGGCCAGATATGCCGCCCCGGAGGCACCGAGCAGGGCCACCAGCGCAGGCAGCGGCCTGTCTGCCACCGGAGTGGTGTATCCGAAAGCACGGGAGAGGGCGGCCAGCGCCAGGTTCAGGACAATGAGAGCGATCCCGGCGGATAGCCAGCGGGCGGGGAGAGTACCGGCACTGCCGGCAGTGGCGTAAGGTGTCCGTTGCATTGCTATGCCCGGCTAAGAGACAGGATTACGCGGCCGACCAACTTTCAGGCTGGCCGCAGCAGATAACGTTATTCCGTACTCATTAGCAGCGGTGTGGTGCTGCGTGCAAAAAAAAACGCCGCGCTGTTGATCCCTCGTACCCTTGCTCCGGCAGGCTCCGGCGGCGCTGGCGCGGCCCGGAGCCTGTGGAGGGGATGGGTAAGACATCGAGGGAGGAGTAGGCGTTGCTCAAGTCAGGTTACATCGGCTTCACGGTCCAGGTACCAGATCAGCCTGCCGCTTCGTGGCCGGACCATCGCCGCGGGATATTTGCACCGGGCCGAGCCGGGATCGCCCAGCACAGCGGAGAGCGCCAGCCGCTTTTCACTTCCCGCTACCATGAACAGGACTGTTCCCGCGCTGTTCAGCACCGGTAAAATAACCGAGATCCGCTCGGTTGTCCGGTAGCCTTGGGGTGCGTTTACCGCCACGGCCAGCCTGGAATCCTCCCGCAAAACACTGCTACCGGGGAAAAGCGAAGCGGTATGTCCGTCCGCTCCCATGCCCAGCAATACGAGGTCGAACCGCGGGAAGCTTCCTGTCGAAGTTTTAATTGTATTTTCAGTCTTGCAAAAATATTCCCGGAGCGTGGAGTCGTAGGCCAGCGCGGTGCTACGCGTATCAGGGTAATCCGCCGTGGGCACCGGATGGACGTTTTCCGGCGGGATGGGCACCCGGGCGATCATCGCCTGGCGCGCCATCCGGAAATTACTCTCGGGGTGCTCCGGCGGCACGAACCGCTCATCGCCCCAGAACAACGCTGTGGTGCTCCAGGGCATCCGGCCCGCGAACCGTTCGCCGGCCAGCAGTTCGTAGAGCGCGCGCGGAGTACCGCCCCCGGCCAGCAGCAGGGTAAAGGCGCCCCTCTCTCTCACCGCGGAGTTTGCCAACCGGCAAACCAGCTCGGCGGCGGCCAGGCTGAGTTTGTTTTTGTTCTCGAATACGCGCACTTCCGGCTGGTTCATTTACCGTACTCCCTCCGGTCTTTCAGCGGGCAACGCCCTCGCCCTCGAGCAGCCGCCAGCGACGGCCATCGGCGGCAAGCATCCGTTCGGCTTCCTGCGGTCCCCAGCTTCCGGCCGGATAGCTGAACGGACGGTCTTCGGGGCGTTGCTCGGCCCAGCGTTCCAGCACGGGGGTCAGCAGGCCCCAGGCGACCGCGACTTCATCGTTACGGATAAACAGGGTCTGGTCCCCGGCCACGCAGTCCATCAGCAGCCGCTCATAGGCCTCGGGCAGCCCCTTGCTGTAGACGTCGCGGTAGTGGAAATCCAGCGTCAGCGGCACCATCTGCACCCTCGGCCCCGGCTGCTTGGCCTGGAACGTGAGGCTCACGCCCTCTTCGGGCTGGATATTGATCACCAGCACGTTGGGTTCCATCTGCCCGGCCAGCGCGCCTGAAAACATGCTGTGCGGCACCTGCTTGAATGTGATCGCCACCTCGCTGGTGCGCCGGGGAAGGCGTTTGCCGGAGCGGATGTAAAACGGAACGCCGTTCCAGCGCCAGTTGTCCAGCCAGAGCTTGGCCGCCACATAGGTTTCCACGCTGGAGTGCGGATCTACATCCGGCTCCTGAGTGTACCCCGGCACTTTTTCGCCCCGGCTGATCCCCGCGCCATACTGGCCCCGGAGGATCGCGCCGCCGGGCCCGTCGAGCGGCAGGGGCCGGATCGAGCGCAGCAGCTTGACTTTCTCGTCGCGCACCCGGTCGGCGTCGAACGAGGACGGCGGCTCCATGGCCACCAGCGAGAGCATCTGCATGATGTGGTTCTGGAACATGTCGCGCAGTTGGCCCGACTGCTCGTAGTAGCCGGCGCGATGGCCCACTCCCACATCTTCGGCCACTGTGATCTGCACGTGGTCAATGAAGTTGCGGTTCCAGACCGGCTCGAAAATGGCGTTGGCGAAACGGAAAACCAGCAGGTTCTGCACTGTTTCCTTGCCCAGGTAGTGATCGATCCGGTAAATCTGCTTTTCGTCGAGTACCCGGTACAACTGGCGGTCCAGTTCCAGGGAGCTCTCCAGATCGTGGCCGAACGGCTTTTCCACCACCACGCGCACCCACTGGCCGTTTGCATGGTTCTCGGCGGTGAGCCGGGCCGCGCCCAGGTTATCTGCCACCACGGGGAACAGGCTGGGCGGAATCGAGAGATAGAACACGCGGCGGCCACCGGTGGTGTATTTGCTTTCCAGCTCACCGAGCCGGGAACTCATGCGGGTGTAAAAGGCCGGGTCATCGTAACTGCCCGCCACATAGTGGCAGCGCCTGAGAAACATGTCCACCATCGGCCCGTCACCAGTGCCGGCCTCGCCCTTGAGCGATCCGCCCAGGCTGGAGCGGAACTGCTCGTCGCTCATTTCCGTACGCCCGCAGCCGACAACGAAACTCCCCTCGGCCAGCAACCCCTGCCGGTAGATATTCAACAGGGCCGGTCCCAGCTTGCGGTGGGTCAGGTCGCCGGAGGCCCCGAAAATGACGATACCGCAGGGTTCGAGTTGTTTTTCCACACAGTGGTAATCCCGGTTGGGAATATGGGTGTGCGATACAAGGTCAGTCATTTAGTCCGCCTGTTGATATTCGTAAGTTTGTCTGTCCGCCACGGATCAGCTAAGAATCACCGGGTCAGCAATTTCAACGCCTCGTCGCTGTCGGTGGTGGGCAGTTCGCAGGCGTAACCCACGCAAACATAGGCTGTCGGCTTGCCGTCGAGCGGCCCCATCTCCACGGTGAACGGCGCGATCCCGTCCAGTTCGTTTCCGCGCTTAAGCAGCAAAACCTTGTTCGGTACAAACGGCTGCTGAAGGCTGCGGGCAAGGTCCAGCGCCCGGTCCTGATCGCCTCCGGCCGCAATCAGCACCTCCCTGCCGGGCCCCACGGCAAAATCCAGCGCGCAGAGAAACTGGGTGAATGCCATCGGCGCCTGGCGGACACTGCCGCCGAACGAGCCGCCGATCCGCTCAGCCACCGCGGCAAGGCTCTCGTCGCCGGTGATCCGGGCCAGCTTGAGCAGGTTGAGCATGGCCACGCTGTTTCCGCTGGGCGTGGCCCCGTCGTAGAGCTCCCGGCTGCGGGTCAGCAGCTTTTCGGAGTCGTCGGCGGTGAAAAAGAACCCGCCGTTCTCCCTGTCCAGGTAGTGCTCCAGCATCTGCCCGGTCAGTTTTTGCGCGGAAAGCAACCACTTTGCGTTAAAATCGGCTTCGTAGAGTTCGAGCAATGCCCAGACCGTAAAAGCGTAGTCGTCCAGGGTGGCGGTTACCGCTGCTTCGCCACCGGCCCAGCGATGAAGCAGGCGGCCAGCGGGAGTGCTCATCCGCTGGAGAATAAAATCGACGGCCCCGGCGGCGGCGGACGCGTATTCGCGCTCTCCCAGCAGCACGGCCCCGCGGGCCAGCGCCGCGGCCATCAGGGCGTTCCAGTCGGCCAGGATTTTGTTGTCCAGGCCGGGGCGGATTCTTTTTTCCCGGACCTCGAACAGGACAAGGCGGATTTCCTCCAGCCGCTCCCGCAGTTTTTTATCCGTAAAGCCAAGTTCACCTGCCAGCTTGTCATAGGGGGCGGACAGATGCAGAATGTTGTCCCCGGTCCGCTCGCCGCCGGCTTCCTCCTGGTAATTGCCCTCGCGGGTGATACTCCAGGCTTTGACGGCCAGTTTCAGTTGTTCAGTGGTCAGCAGATTTTCAAGTTCCGCGTAACTCCAGAGGTAGAACCTGCCCTCCTCACCCTCGCTGTCCGCGTCCTCAGCGCTGAAAAAAGCGCCCTCGGGCGAGCGCATGTCCCGCAGCACGTAAGCAAAAATCTCACGGGCGGTTTCGGCGAAAATCCTGCGGCCCGATGCCTGCCAGACTTCGAGGCAGGCGATTGCGATCAGCGCCTGGTCGTAAAGCATCTTCTCGAAGTGGGGTACGTGCCACTGGCGGTCGGTGCTGTAGCGGTGGAAGCCGAAGCCGACGTGGTCGTAAATTCCACCCAGCCGCATGGCCTCCAGCGTGCGCTCTGCCATCTCGAGTGCCTGGGCGTTGCCGGAGCGCTTGTACCAGCGCAGCAGGAAATAGATGTTGTGAGGTGTGGGGAACTTGGGGGCCTCGCCGAACCCGCCGAACGTGTAGTCGAAGCGGGAGGAGAGGGCCCCGAACGCCTGCTCCAGAACCTCTTCGCCAAGCCCGGCGGCCGTGCCGACAGTTGCCGAGGACTGGCCCAGAGCCTCGACCACCTTGGCCGCGTCCCGCACAAGATCGTCGCGGCTTGTGCGCCACAGCTCCGCGATACGCGGCACCAGCTCGCTCATGCCGAGCTGCCCGAAGCGGCCTGTTTTGGGGAAATATGTCCCGGCGAAAAAGGGTTTTCGCTCCGGGGTCATGATAATGGTCAGCGGCCATCCGCCCTGGCCCGTGAGCATTTGGCAGACATTCATGTAAACCTTGTCGATGTCCGGGCGCTCCTCGCGATCGACCTTGATCGAGACGAACGTTTCATTCATCATCGCCGCCACCGCGCTGTCCTCGAACGACTCATGGGCCATCACGTGGCACCAGTGGCAGGTGCTGTAACCGATGGAGAGGAAAATCGGCTTGTCCTCCGCCCGCGCCTTCTCGAACGCTTCCTCACCCCACGGATACCAGTCCACCGGATTGGCGGCGTGCTGGCGAAGGTACGGGCTGGGCGAATCCTTGAGCCTGTTGAGTTTTTTCCCGCCGCCTCGTGCGTCTGTTCCCATCGCCTCGCTTCCTCCCCCCCCTGAATCCACAGGCCGGCCGCAGCCCGGGCAGAGCAGCAGACCGGCCAGCATCAATAAGCAACAGTAAACTGTCCGGGCTGCGGTCATCGCGTTTCCTCACCGGCGCCGGCCGTGAATATTAACATCGGTCAGCGGGTCCACGCAAGCCAGCGTTTGAACAGCGACGCCACGGTGGGAGTGAGCCGCGTGCGGTAGTATGCGTCGGCGGTCTGCTTGATCGCCTCGGCCTGGGTGGGGTAGGAGTGGATCACCCCTGCCAGCGCGCCCAGACCGATCTTGCGGCCCATTGCCAGGGTAAGCTCGCCGATCATCTCCCCGGCGTGGGAGGCCACAACCGTGGCCCCGGCGATCCTGTCCGTGCCCTTGTGCACGTGGACAGTGACAAAACCATCCGCCTCGCCATCGGCCATGGCCCGGTCCACATCCGCAAGCCGGCGGGTGTAGCTGTCCAGCTCGATTCCCTGCTCACCGGCGCTCAGGCGGGTCAGTCCCAGCGAAGCCACCTCGGGATCGGTGTAGGTGCAACGGGGGATCACCAGGCTGCTCACCTTGCCGCGTCCGAAAAAGAGGGCGTTGCGGATCACCAGCCGGGCGCTGGCGTCGGCCGCATGGGTAAACTTTTCCTTCAGGCAGATATCCCCGGCGGCGAATATCTTGCCGTTGGTTGTGCGAAGAATATCGTCCACATGCACTCCCCGGCGGTTGTCGTACTCCACCCCGGCAGCTTCCAGACCCAGCCACTCCACGCTCGGCGCTCGGCCCGTTGCCACCAGGATCAGCTCCACCTCCACGCTGCCCTGCTTGCCGCCGCAACCGTAATGGACCAGCTTGCCGTTGCCGGTCTTTTCCACTTTGCGCACATCGCAGCCGGTAATCAGTTCCAGTCCCTCGCGGCGAAACACCGCCGCCACAACCTCGGAGGCTTCCGGGTCCTCGCGGCTCAGGATGCGGCTTCCGCGCTGAAACAGAGTAACCTTGGTGCCCAGCCGGGCCAGCGCCTGGGCCAGCTCGCAGCCCACGGGCCCCGCGCCGATAACGGCCAGAGAGCGGGGTTGCTCGGTGAGGTTGAATATCGTCTCGTTGGTCAGGTAGCCGGACTCTTCCAGGCCTTCCACGGCGGGGATAAACGGCCGGGTACCCGTGGCTATCACCGCCTTTTTGAACTCCAGGGTGGTTCCGCTCACTTCCAGAGCCGAAGGGGAGGTGAACGCGCCATCGCCCAGATACACATCCACGCCCAGGCCGCTGAACCGCTGTGCGGAGTCATGGGCGCTGATCTCCGCCCGTACGGCGCGCAGCCGTTGCATGGCGGCGGGGAAATCCACCTTGCGTCCGGCGGGGTCCACGCGTACTCCCAGCGCCCCGGCCCGCTCGATATCGGCCGCCGCCCTGCCGGAACGGATCAGGCACTTGGAGGGTACGCAGCCCACGTTGAGGCAATCCCCGCCCAACCGGTTCCGCTCCACCAGCGCCACGCGCGCGCCCAGCCCGGCGGCGCCGGCGGCTGTTACCAGCCCCGCGCTGCCCGCCCCGATAACCACCAGATTGTAACGGCCCCCGCCAGTGGGATTGCGCCAGTTATCGGGATGTACGTTATTCAGTAACTGCCTGTTATGCCGGTCCAACGGCGAAATTGCGGGATCGGCTGCCATCGACATCTCCCGTTGATTAACTTTCCTTGATTTCGGTTTCGGACTCTATTTCGCGCAGGCTCTTGCGGGCGTGACGGACTATCAGGGTCAGGATCACCGCTATCGAGACCACCGCCGCGACCAGGGCCCAGGGAATCTCACCATTGCTGATCGCCCGGTAGAGCGCATCGGTGCCGGCCACGTACACGATCGTGCCGGGCAGCATGCAGAGCCACGACCAGAACAGATACGTCCAGAACGGCACATGGGTCAGACCGAACCCGTAGTTGAGCAGATTGAACGGAAACACCGGCACCAGCCGGGTCAGGGCCACCATGATCTGTCCGTGACGTTCGGTCATGCTGTCGAGCTTGCGGAACTTCTCGTTGTCGCTCAGCCAGCCGGTTATGGAGTCCCGGGCCAGATAGCGCGCGATCAGAAACGCCAGCCCGGCTCCGGCGGTGCTGGCGATACTGACCAGCACCGTGCCCAACACGCTGCCGAACAGCGCCCCGGCTACCATTGTCATGGCTGAGCCGGGCAGGGCGAAGACCACGCCGGCGATATAAATCAGCACGTAGACCAGCGGCCCCCAGTTGCCCAGGCTTTCGATCCAGCCGCGCAGGGAGGCCAGCTTCTCGCCCAACCCCAGCGAACGGGTAAGCAGGATCAGCGCCACAACCGCCACGAGCACGGCCAGTGGCCTGAGCCAGCCCCGGCTCTTCTTTTTCTCTCCCATTCGTTCCGCTCCTTTTTTTACCGCATGGCATTCACTGACCAGTCGTAATCGGTGTACTTCAACTCATAACCGCCACCCTCGAGATACTCCCGTTGCCCGCTGTCCACATAGCCCGCCACGAATTCGATTACCGCCCGCTGCTCGTCGTCCAGGCGGTCGCCGCCGCGATGGACCGGGGGCAGGCTGTCGAGATTCGTGTAACCGGCCGCCAGCCAGTCGCCGGCGTACCAGTCGAACAACTCCGAGAGCCGCACCTGGGCGCTGTTGCGGTCGATCTGGAAGTTTTCCGGCGAGGCCAGGAAGCGGCGCGCCTGATCATCCAACTGGGCGTCAAGACTGTCGGCCGTGTACACAGAGCCGCGCAGGGGCGGGCAACCCATGGACGCACAGACCAGCGCCATGTGAAGCCGCGGGTCGCCGTAGCGCTCCCTGAGCATATTACGCTCGATATCGTCCAGTGTGTAGCGTCCTTCCAGTAACTGGTGCTGGATCCGGTCGAACGCTCCGGCCACCTGGCGGATACTGTTGGTCGGGTAGATCCAGCCGGTAAGCCAGTTGCGCTTGAGCGGCCAGTTGGATACCACGATGTCGATCGCGAACAGGTTGTAGGCGTTGATCAGCAGCGCTATCTGGCCCTCGCGGCCAAGCGCGGCGAACGTGCGCTGGCTGATGGCGCCCAGATCGGCCAGCGCCGAGCGCAGCAGGTCGCGGTCGCGCGTCAGGTCCTCGTAGCTCACCATCCCCCGCTCATCGACATAAATCCTCAGTATGCGGCCGTAACTGCGATACGCCTGTTCCAGTTCCGGCGAGGTCCGCGTGGCGGGTTTAACCTCCGCCGAATCGGGCGCGTGCTGGTTAAGCTGTGCGCCCGCAAGCGCAAACATGAAACAGTGACCTAACATAAATGTCAACCAGAGAGTTTTCACAAGTTACCTCATTTCGTATTAGCTTTAGTGTCGCAATTCGGATAACTTATTGAGACCTTTGAAAAAAAATCCGAGTACCTTTAGGGGCGACCGGCCGGTCGCCCACGGGCGGACCCATGTGTCCGCCCCTTGTGAAATATGTGATATGTTTTGGTTTGAAGTCCATTTTGTCATTTATATTTCGATTCAGGGTTGCTAATAAATAATTTTCACAACCGGTCCGGGATTAAATCAAAAGTCTCTCATTCCCATGCAAATCACCGGGACGGCGAGATGCGCTTTTTCCCGCTCAATCGGCCATCCGGTTTGGACCACCGACGGCTGGGAACTCCCGTGAAAAACGAGGAGCTCCGCCTGATTCCCAATACTCTCGCTGGGTGCGCAGGGGCATTACCAGCAGTTGCAGCGGCCCGTTGTCTTCGGGGCGGTTGTACCCCGGCACGCCGATTTCCAGCTCGCCCTGCGGTACGTTGAGCCTGATAGTGCGATGCAGCGTGTCCCAGGCGCGGAAAATCACGCTGTAGTTTGAGTCGGTCTCGTTTTTCCAGGCGCTGTGATGAACGCCGTGCATCCGGGGCGTGACAATCAGGAAATTCAGTGGCCGCTCAAGCCACAAAGGCAGGCGGAGGTTGCTGTGGTGGAAAATCGTACAGAGAGTAAAAATCAGCTCATAGGCGGCATATACCGCCGGGGTGATCCCGAGAGCAAGCACCTGCGCCACCCGGAAGCCAATCGAAAGGATAATTTCACCGGCGTGGAAACGAAACGAGGTGGTGATGTCCAGGTCAGGGTCGAGATGATGGACGCTGTGCAGCCGCCACAGCACCGGAAGCCGGTGGTTTATCCGGTGCCACCAGTAAAACGTTAGGTCCATCAGCAGGAACCCCAGCACTCCGGCAGCCACGGGTGATAAGTCCAGCCAGCCCAGCACTCCGGTTTCTTCCCGCGCGGCCATGACTGTCAGAGCCGCCGCCACGGGTTTGAGCAGCAGCGCCCCGGCAAGGAACACCAGCAGGGACAGCAACAGGTTTACTCCCCAGCGCGGCAGGCGCGCGCGGGTCTTTCGGCGCAGCGGCGCAAGCTGCTCGCCCAGGAGCAGCAGCAGGAAGAATACCACCGGTAAGGCGACTGCCGGAATTTTTTCGAGCCATTCCAACTGGTCGATCAAAGCGGCCGGACCTTTCGATTAATATAGATTATTGAGGGTGTCCTGAAAAAAAACTCTCAACGCCCTCGAATCGGATTTATTGTTTTTTTCTGTCAAAGTCATGTGAATCGACCCTTTGGTTGACCATCGAGAAGCCGGATTCTGATGACGAGCGTTTTTTTCAACACGCGGCTGGTATATTATCGCATATTGTTGTACACGGCACAAGCGATCCCACGTTCTTGCACTTGTCGGCTGCGCGACTCGAGATTATTTTGTTATTATTCGCCGGGATACAGTTCCCGGCTTATTCGTTTAACTCGACCGGTTGGATGGAGTTGCACTAAAAAATGCACAGCGCGCCCGAAAAGCAAAAACAGCCCAGCCTGCTGACCGGCCCGTTCCTGCGGATACTGCTGATTCACCTGACCGCGATGGGGTCGTTCGGGGTTTATTACTTTCTGCCCCGGTTCGTCAGGTTCACCGGTGGGGACGAGTTCATGATCGGGCTGGTGATGGGCGCTCCGGCCACCGCGGCCCTGCTGTTCCGCCTTCCCACCGGCGGCTGGGTGGATCGCCTGGGCCGCCGGCGGATGGTGATCACCGGGCTGGCGCTGTTCACAGTGGCAAACTTCCTGCCCGTGTTCGCCGGCGGGGCGGGCATCTTCCTGATCCTGGTCCGCGCCGCCTCGGGCGCATCGATGATTATTTATTTTACCGCCATAGTTACCTACGTGGCCGAGAAAGCCCCGGAAGGCCGCCGGTCGGAGGCGATTGCGCTCTACGGCGCGGCCGGGTTTGTCGCCCAGGCTGTCAGCCCGTGGATGTGCGAGCAGTTGCTTAACGTGTTGCCGTTCGAGCAGATGGTCCGTTTCCGGATCGTGTTCGCCCTGGCGGGGATTTTTACGCTGGTGGCCCTGGTGATCAGCCTGCCGATGGAGCACGACGATAATCACGAGGAACAGCACCTGGACCCCGACCCCTGGTACCGGGTCCTGCGTTCACCTTCGCTGATCTATATCCTGATCCCCTCGGTGGCGTTCGGGATCGGCTACACCTCCATTTTCAGCTTCATTACTGATTTCACCGAGATGCACTCGCTGGGACCCTCCAGCTTTTTCTTCATCTCCTACTCGGTCACGGTTGTTTTTCTGCGCCTGTCCACCGGCAGGTTACTCGACCGGATGGATCGCAGGATGGTGACAGTCGCCTCCCTGCTGGTGATAGTTGTCGGTCTTCTGCTGGCCTCCGCGCCCGGCGGGGCCGCCTCGCTGGTGCTGGTCGGTATATTGACAGGCACGGGTCACAGCTATATCTTTCCAGCGCTAAGTACATTGACTTTCGACAGTTCCTCCGCCCGCAACCGCGGCACGTCGATGGCCCTCTACATGCTGGGGTTCGATGTGAGCACGATGGCGATGAGCCCGTTGCTGGGCAAGGTGGCGGAGCACTGGGACTATTTCGTCATGTTCCGGGTGGCTGCCTGGATGCTGCTGGCCGGCACCCTGATTTATTTGACCGGCTGGCGTTTTCACTCCGCCGCGGCCATCCGTCGCTCGGCTGCCGGCATCAGCGCCGGCGCCGGCAGATGTCACTAGCGCCGGCTCCACGCGCCGAGGCAAGTCGCGAGCCCGGCCGGTTCCTCCCCCGGAAGGAGCGTCGACGATCATGATCAACGCCGTCAGAGTTTTTTTGCCGCTCGTGCTAACCGTTGTGCTGCTCTTTCCCGCCCCGTCCAGGGCCTCGCGCCCGCTGGAGTTTTCCGACCTGCTGCGCACCCACCGGCTGTCATCGCCCGTGGTTTCGCCCGACGGGAAGCAGGTGGCGTATGTGAGCAAAACGTTCGAGCCAGATACCTACAAAAGCAGAAGCGACATTTATCTCGTCCCTGTCACCGGCGGCGAGCCCCGCGCCCTGACCACCAACGGCCAGGGCAACAGCGCTCCGATGTTCGCGCCCGACGGCAAGGCGCTCATTTTTGCCTCCACCCGCGGCGGCAACCGCCAGTTCTACCGCCTGCCCCTGGACTGTGCGGGCGAGGCCGAGCAGATAACCGATTTCGGCACGGGCGCGCTCGGCGGTGCGCTCTCCCCCGACGGCGAGTACATTCTGTTCCACTCCAGGATTCTGGTTGACAGCAGCGAAGTGGTTTACGACCAGGACCCCGACACCCCGCGCGCGCGGATTATCAACAGCCTGCTCTTCCGTCACTGGGACCGCTGGCGCAACGGCCGATACAGCCACCTGTTCGTCCGGAAAATCGGCGGCGGAGAGCCTCCGCTCGACCTGACCCCCGGCAAGGTGAACTGCCCGCCCATAAGCCTGGGCAGCCGCGCCGACTACGCCGTCAGCGCCGATGGCAGGCACGTCTACTACGTGGCCAACCGCGACCCGATGGTCGCCACGAGCACGAACAACGACCTCTGGCGGGTGGAAACGGGCGGGGGCGCGCTGGCCAAGCTGACCGCCAACCCGGCCAACGACAACATGGTGTTGATCAGCCCCGATGGCCGCTATCTGGCGTACCGGGCAATGAAACGCGCCGGGTTCGAATCGGACCGGCAGGTGCTCTGGCTGCGCGACCTTCAATCCGGCCGGGCGGTGCAGCTTACCGCCGGGTTGGATCGCAGCGTGGACGAGGTGCTTTGGGACCCGCGTGGCCGCTGGCTCTATTTTACGGCCGCCGACGAGGGCAAGCAGTCTGTCTACCGGGTCAACGCGGGCTATGGCGACGGTAACCGCCTTGTGGAAAAGCTGACCGACAGCCGCAGTTTCAGCCGTCTGAGCTTAACCCCCGACGGCCGCAGGCTGGTGGCGTTGCGTCAGAGTTTCCATGAGCCGGCGGAGCTGGTGGTGATGAACGCCGACGGCACCGCGGCGCGCAACCTGACCCGGCTCAACGACCCGCTGCTGGCCGAGCTGGACATGCGCCCGGCCGAGAGCTTCCGCTTCCCGGCCGAGGACGGGGTGCTGGTCCACGGGTTCCTGATCCGGCCCCCCGGGTTCGACGCGACCAGAAAATATCCGCTGGTGTACCTGATTCACGGCGGGCCGCAGGGCGCGTGGACAGAAGGGTTCCACTACCGCTGGAACGCCCAGATGTGGGCCTCGTGGGGCTACGTGGTCGTGATGGTCAACCCGCGCGGGTCCACCGGCTACGGCCAGCTCTTCACCGACCAGATCTCCGGCGACTGGGGCGGCAAGGTCTACCGCGACCTGATGCGCGGGCTGGACTACGTGCTGGCCAACTACAGCTTTATCGACCCGGCGCGGCTGGGCGCGGCAGGGGCGTCGTTCGGCGGCTACATGATCAACTGGATCAACGGCCACACGGACCGCTTCAAGGTGCTGGTCAATCACGACGGAGTCTACAACCTGGAGAGCATGTACGCCTCCACCGAGGAGTTGTGGTTTCCCGAGTGGGAGAGTGGCGGCGTGCCGTGGGAGAACCCCACGCTCTACCGGCTCTGGTCGCCGCACAACTTCGCGGCCAGGTTCAAAACACCCGAGCTGATTATCCAGGGCGAGCAGGATTTTCGCGTGCCCGCTGAGCAGGGCCTGATGCCGTTCACCACGCTCAAGCGCATGGGAATAGATACGAAACTGCTCTATTTTCCCACCGAGGGGCACTGGGTGCAGGATCCGAAAAACAGCGAGCGCTGGCACAACGTTATCCGCCGCTGGCTGGGCAAGTACCTTCAGCCCTGAGCGGACCGCTATAAGTCAAGACAAGCTATGCCCCTTGTATAAAAAGTTTTGGAAAAAGTGAGGGGGAGTGTGAGGGGGAGAGAAAAGAACCTTTTTTAAAAGGTTTTGTCTCTCCCCCTCACAAGTCTTTCAATCCTTTGATTAAATCAAAGGTCTCAAGATCTGGTTTCGGGAACACAGAGGGGAGAAACGCTACAGTGGCGGATATGACTTTGAATGACTCATTACTGAGTAAGATCGAAAATCAATTCGACAGGGAACTGGTCGAAAAAGCGCTTGAAAACGGACAGGAACACCTGTTCGAGGGCTGGGAGGACCGCGGCGAGGCTTACCGGCGGAACCTGCTGGCCGAACTGAAAAAGATCGACTGGAAGATAGTGGCCGAGGCGCGGCGAATCCTTTCCGGCCCGGCCGAGCAGGAGCAGTTGGGCGAGGACGAGATCGAGCCGATGATGATGCGCACGTTCGGCGAGCAGGAAGACGACCGCGCGCGCGAGTACGAGCTGGGCCGCCAGACCCTGATCGATGGCCGGGCCGCCTGGCTGATCCCCGCCGGTGGTTCGGGCAGCCGGCTGGTGAAGGTGTTAGACGAGATCTACGACTCGTTGCCGTTCAAGCGCCGCTACCGCGTGGCCGATGCCGAGATGCGCACGTTCGACGAGGCCTGCGCCAAGGGGCAGTTACCGATCACACCCGTGCTGGGTAAGAGTTTCTACGGCCTGTTTATCGAGCAGGCAGTTGCGCTTGGCGCAAGGGTCAGCCGGATGCCGGTGCTGATTTTCATGCTCAGCGACATTACCCGCCAGGCGTCGCTTGCCACGATCACCGGCCATCCACTCTACGAGGCGGTCAAGCAGGCGGTGGTCCTGTTAGACCACGGGGTCAACCCCGTGCTGGACAACGACGGCAGGATTATCGCCCGGGACGACCAGGGGCACCTGGCGTTCAGCGGCAACGGTAACGGCGGGCTGTTCAAGGGGATGTGGAACACGCCGTGGGACGGAGCGGAAAATATCTACAAGTGGCTCCGGAGCCAGGGGATCGAGACGGTCGGTTTCTCCAACGTGGACAATCCGGTGGCCGATATTATCCTGCCTCACATGCTGGGCAGCCACGAGCGGCTGAACGCCGCCCTCAGTTTCGGCGTGGTCAGGAAAGTGGACGCCGAAGAGCGGGTGGGGATGATTGTCAGGCTGACCGGCAAGCCCCACCTGGACAAGATCGAGTACAACCTGTTTCCCGAGGCTCTGGCCGCCAGGCGCAACCCCGACGACCCGGATCGCCTGCTGTTCGAGCACGGCGACGTCAACGTGTTCATCATGGATCTGGGTCTGATGGAACAGGTGGAGCGCCTTCCGCTCTGCCTATACCGCAATAAGGAAATCCGCACCGAGCTGGGCCGTAAGCAGGGGGTCAAGTTTGAAACGTTCACTTTCCATATCATCCGGCAGACACCCGCGGAAACAGTGGACGTCAAGGAAATCCTGCGCCGGGACCAGTTCATGCCCACCAAGAACTCGGTGGGCCGCGACAGCCCGGCCACGGTTATCCGCGCGCTCTGCACGCGTAACATGCGCTGGCTGGCGGAGCAGGGCGCACAACTGGCCGTGCAGAGTGTGGACGACACTCTGCACGACTATGTGGCTCTCTGCGCCGAGCGGCTGATCCCCGCGGCGGCTGGAACCGCTCTGGAAACCGAGGCCGATGAGGTCCGCACCCTGGCCGGCCGGATGCGGGAGGGCGCTGAAAAGCAAGCCCCGGCAAAACTATTCGATGCCTGCCATAATCTGGCCGTGGCCGCCGACACGCAGGGTTTGACCGCGCTCAAGCTGGCCGCCGACCATGCCTACAGTATCCTTCAGCCCGGCGAGGCCCGCTCGTTTGTGGAGTTCAGCCCCGCGTTCGCCCTGGAGCAAGAGGACCTGGGCGAGGCCCGGATCGGCCGGGGCTGGGTGCTGGGCCGCGACTGCCAGTTGGCGCTCACCGGCCACCCAACGCAGGTTTCTTTCGGCGAAAATTTCCGCGTGGGTGATAACGCCGTATTCATCCTGGACGTGAAGAACGAGTACGGCCGGGTGATTATGAGTGACGACCGCCGGTTGACCCTGAAGCTCGATGAAGCTGGCAAGGCCGAGGTGGGCGACAACGTGACGATTGCCGACGGGGCCTCCGTGGAAGTCCACGTGTACGGCAGCGGCAAGCTGATTATACCCGCTGGTGCGGTAATTGAGGGTGAGCACTTTTTGGAGATTGCCGATGGGGAAGAGGTTGTGTTGAGGAGGTGAGGGAGCGGGCGGCAACTGAACAGGCCACGTTGGTTATCCGGCGGCGCCTCTACGTTTTAAAGGGATAAAAATGTTCACAGGTCATTTCGCGGTGGGGCTGGCCGCCAAAAAACTCAGCCCGCGCACAAGCTTGCCGGTGCTGATTGTCGCCGCCATGTTGCTGGACCTCATCTATCTGCCGCTGGTGCTGCTGGGTATCGAGCACATGGCGATAGAGCCGGGCATCACCGCTGTCACCCCGCTGAATTTCTTCTACTACCCGTTCAGCCATTCCCTGCTGGCCGTGCTGTTCTGGGCGGGAGGGTTCGGTTTCGCGCACTATTTTTTTAACCGCCACCGCACGGGTGCGCTGGTTGTGGGGCTGCTGGTGGCCAGCCACTGGCTGCTGGACCTGGTATCCCATCGCCCCGACCTTCCGCTGGTCCCGGGCGTGGAGTACTTTGTGGGCCTCGGCCTGTGGAACTCGGTTGCGATGACCGCGGTGGTTGAACTGGGATTATTCCTCTGGGCGGTGAGGCTCTATGGCAATTACACCCGGCGTGACAGCCTGGCGGGACGGGTCTCGTTCTGGAGTTTTTTTGTCGTGCTTCTTATTATGCAGCTTATGGCCTATCAGGGCAAGCCGCCGCCGAGTGTGGAAGTCGTGGCCTGGAGCGGGATCGGAAGCTGGCTGTTCATTCTCTGGGCGCTGTGGATCGAGAAAACGAGGCGGGTACCGGGGATGCGGCCGCGGCTGTAAACACTAATCACCGCGGCTGGTCCTGCCGCGGAGCGCCGCCGGTAGTTGAAGCAGCAGATACACCCCGGCCGCCAGCAGGATCGTGGTGGCCCCGGCGGGGAGTCCCGGCGCGTAGCTGAGAGCCAGCCCGCCGGTGGTGAACGCCACGCCCAGCAGCGATGCCAGCGCCATCATCGACCACAGCCGACGGGTAAACCGCCCGGCGATCGCCGCCGGGATCGCCAGCAGGGCGATTACCAGCACGATCCCCACCACGCTGATCAGCAGCACCACGCTCAGCGCCACCACGCATAGCAGCAGCAGCTGGAAAAACGCTATATTCACTCCCCTCAATCCCGCGAATTCGGGGTCGAAACTGACCGCCGCCAGCCGGTTGTAATAGCCGATCACCACCATCAGCACCGCCACATCCAGACCGGCCAGCAGCCAGAGGTCGCTTTTACCCACCAGCAGAATATTGCCGAACAGGTAGTTCATCAGGTCCTCGCCGTAGCCCGGCGTACGGCTGATAAACACCAGCCCCACGGCCATGCCCACGGCCCACATCGCGCTGATCAGCGTATCCTCCCGCTCCCGCGCCCTGAGCGACACCCAGCCGATCAGCAGGGCGCTTGCCATGGCCGCCGCCAGCGCACCGTAGAGCGGATCGAGCCACTCCAGGCCGTGGACTTTCTGCAGGTAGCGGGCAACTCCCACACCACCCAGCACCGCGTGGGCGATCCCGCCGGCCAGGTAGGTTATCCTGCGGGTGACCACCCAGGTCCCCACTATCCCGCAGGCCACACCGGCAAGCACACCGGCGGCCAGCGCGTGCTGCAGGAACTCGTATTTTGCCAGATCGGCCAGGAAAACGCCCATCAATCCCGCCCTCCGTGATCGTGCTCATGCCCGGTGTGGACGACAAGGCGCATATCGCCGCCGTAGAGCTCACCCACCAGCTTCTCGCTCACGTCCTGCGTGTCGTGGATATCCACGCTGCCTTTCACGCACATTACCCTGTCAACAAACCCGGAGACTATCATCAGGTCGTGGGAGACAAGCATGATTGTCAGCCGCTCGTTAAGCCGGTGCAGCAACTCGTAGAGTTCCCGCTCGGCCTGAATGTCCAGGTGGCTGGTGGGTTCGTCGAGCAGCAGCAGCTCGGGCTCGGTGGCGATCATCCTGGCGATCAGCACCCGCTGGCGCTGGCCGCCGGAAAGCTCCGCGAAATTTTTTGCCGCTGAATCCACCATGCTCACAGCGGCCAGGGCATGGCGCGCCGCTTCACGGTCGGCCGCACGGTAGTGGCCCGGGAGCAAACCGGCCTTGAGCCGGCCCATCAGCACCACGTCCAGCACGGTCACCGGGAACAGGGGGTCGAATTGAGGGTTTTGCGGAAGGTAGCCGATCCGTGGACAGGACAATTCCGGCTCATCGCCGAACAGGCGCACAGTGCCCGTGTCCGGGCGCTCCAGGCCCAGCAGCAGCTTGAGCAGGGTGGACTTGCCGCCGCCGTTGGGGCCGACCACGCAGATGAACTCTCCGCGATGCACGCTGAAACTCACCTCGCGCAGTACCGGCGCTCCCCGCTGTCCCCGGCTGTCCGGGTAGGAAAAACAGACTCTATCCAGTTCTATCAATACTTTGTTCATCGTTGTCCCGACCTGTATTTCATTCCTGCCGCTCCAGCGCCCCGGCCACCTGTCGCGCGATTTTTTCCATGTTGTCAACGTAGTCGGCCGCCAGCGGGTCGAGCCGCACCACCCGGCATTCCAGCGCCCGGCTGAGCGCATCGGCCACGGGCGAGGGGAACTCCGGCTGGACGAACAGGGTGCGTACCCGCTCACGGCGCATTCGCTCGATAAGCGCGGCCAGTTCCCGGCCCGCCGGCTCCCGGCCGCCATGCTCAACCGCCACCTGATGCAATCCGTAGGCGTCGAGAAAATAACCGAACGAGGGATGATAGACGTAAACGGAGCGTCCCCGGTAGGGCTTCAGCATATTTTTTATCAGTTCATCGAGGCTGTCCAGCTCCCCGGCGTACCGGGCAAAATTAGCCCTGAACGCAGCCGCATTCTCCGGAGCGACCGCCTCCAGCGCCCGGAGGACGTTGGCCGCCTGCACTTTCGCCAGCGCGGGGGCCAGCCACGTATGGGGATCGTCGCTATCGCCGCCCGCGATCGAGCGTCGCACGATACCCTCGCTGGTATCGACAATCTTCAGAGCACCGAACAGCTCGGCCAACCGTCCCACCAGCTGGTCCTCGTAGGACACTCCCGCCCGGAAAAACAAGCTGGCTTCACCAAGCCTGGCCACCGCGCGCGGCGAGGGATCGAACGAGTGGGGGTTCTGCCCCCGGCCCAGCAAAATCTCGACTTCCACCGCGGGACCGCCCACCCTGCGGACGAACTCCAGCTGCGGCGGGATACTGACAAAGGTGCGGATTGGCCCGCAACGCGCCATGTCGGCAAAACACGAGACAGCCAGCGCTAATATCAAAGGCAGGGCGGTTATAACCTTCATTGCCCGCCGCTTTCCGGATGGCCGCACACCAGATGAACCTCGTGGCATTCGTTGCATTCGGTCAACTCGTGATCCATGCGGAAATCGTCCCAGTGCTGCTTCTGGTCAGGGCTCAACACTCCGCTGCCCTGGCAGAGGGGACAGACGTTTTCCAGAGAGCTCAGGATCGCCCGGCGGATAAACTCGCTGCGGTTGGGCAGCTCTCTGAGTACATCCAGCAGGGAGCTGTCCACCTTGAAAGTGACTATTTCCTGTTTTGGTTTTTTCCCGGCCATCGGTAATCTCCTTGCAGACCGTGTGTGCTGTCCTCCGGCTCAATCCCGCAGTAAATATTACCACGTAATACCACAATGTCAAGCCGGGATCTACTCCAAATCATAGACCGGCAGGCCGGACGGTCCACTGTGCTGTTGCATTTTACCCAGCTCGCTGATATGCTGAAGCATGTAAAAACAAAGAGAAAAACCCAATCCGAGCAGGAGATGTTGACGTGGAGCCGCAGTTCAAGGAATACTTCCTGGCGCGTTGGAAGAAATACTTCCCCGGCGCGGCTTTACCATTGATTTTCTTCTACACCGACAACCCCGCCGGCGTGGAGATAATGCCCGAACCCAAGGGTTGGCGGTGTTTTATCTCCGAGCTCGCCAAGGTTCGCCGCGGACGTTCGATTGCGCTGGGCACCTCGGCCCTGCCCTGCCGTGGAGCCAAACGCTATCTTGGATTCGCCCTGGAGTCATCCCCGAAATTCGACTACTTCCTATCCTGCGGCCTCGAGGGTGAGATCGAGGGGGAGCGCTATAAGAAATCCCCCGAGCTGGTGCGGCGGTTGATGTACGATTCCAAGGACCTGCCCGCCCCGACGCGATATATCGTGTTCAAGCGCTGGGACGAGCTGGCCGGGGGCGACGAGCCGGAGGGAGTTCTCTTTTTCGCCCACGCGGATATTCTCTCCGGGCTGTTCACCCTGGCCAATTTCGACCGCCCGGACGCCGAGGGAGTCTATGCGCCGTTCTCCTCGGGCTGCGGTTCGATAGTGCGGCTGGTGCGTCTGGAGGCGTAGCGGGAGCATCCGCGGGCCGTGCTGGGGATGTTCGACGTGTCGGCGCGGATGTCGGTGAGCGGAAATCTGCTCAGTTTCGGCGTGCCGTTTGGCCGGTTCCGCCAGTTGGTGGAAAACATGGACGAGAGTTTCCTGATCACCGATTCCTGGGATAAGGTGCGCAAGCGGATCGCGCGGGAAGCAGCCGAAAAGTAATGAGAATGCCGGTGTGGACAATTGTTATTTTGCCGCCACATCCTTGTGGCGCTGAGAAGCGTGTTATTGCGGGTACGCTTCTAAAGGGGCGTTGAAATAAAGACATTCAACGCCCTATGGTGAAAAATTTCGTTTGTTCGGTTGTCAAGGGCAAGGCAAGCCGTTTCTTTTGCTGATCCTGTTACTTATGTTATATCAAACCGTTGCGTCGCTCGAACTGTTTTGGACCGGCCTGGCTGGAAACGGCCCTTGACAACCTTCATTCCCATTCTTCGTATATTTCAACACGCTTCTTCTAAGGCTTCCCGTAATATTCGACCCCCAGCAATTCCAGCCGCGCGTGGTGCGAGTCCAGGCGCCGGGCGAAATCCGGCCAGTTTCGTTGTCCGCCAGCGCTCCAGCCCACCTCGGCCAGGGCGATCAGGCGCGGAAAAATCTGGATATCAGTCGCGGCCTGGTTGACCGCGATATGAGTCCACATGTTCCCCTGAACGCCGAGGATATGTTTGTGGAATTCCGGTTCCAGTTCGGCGGGGATCGGCTCGTAGGAGTAGGCTTTTTCAACGGAAATCGTCCGGTGGTCGTAGTCCAGATAGCAATGACTGGTGGGCGACATCACCACGTCGTGACCCATTCTGGCCGCGGCGACCCCGCCCTTGATTCCCCGCCAGGACATCACTGTTGCCTCGGGCGCGAGACCGCCTTCGAGGATCTCGTCCCAGCCGATAAGCTGTTTGCCGCGTGAATTGAGAAATTTTTCGATACGGCGGATGAAGTAGCTCTGTAGCCCGTCCTCGTCTTTCAAACCCTCATCCCTGATCCTGGCCTGGCACTCAGGGCACTCGCGCCAGTTGTCCTTGGGGACCTCATCGCCCCCAACGTGGACGTAGCGGGTGGGAAAGAGCTCCACCACCTCGTCCAGCACGTTGCGCAGAAAGCGGAACGTTTCCTCCCTGCCGGCACAGAAAACGTTGCGCTGGATGTTCGTCCCCTTGAAAAAGGGATAGATCTCGAACGGGCCGCCTGTGCAGGAAAGCTCGGGATAAGCCGCAAGGGCGGCCAGGCTGTGGCCGGGCATTTCGATTTCCGGGATGATAGTCACCGCGCGGCTCCGGGCGTAGCTGATCAGGCGCTTCATTTCCTCTTTTGTATAGAATCCGCCCCTCTTGCGGTATTGGGGCGGAAATTCGGCGCCGATTTCCGTGAGCCGTGGATATTGATCGATCTGCAGCCGCCACCCCTGGTCGTCGGTCAGGTGCAGATGCAGCACGTTCATCTTGTAGAGCGAGAGCAGGTCGATAATCTTTTCCAGGTAGGAGACCGGCTGAAATGTGCGGCTGCAGTCCAGCAGCAGCCCGCGCCAGGCGAACCGGGGGCTGTCCTCGATTTTAAGGTGAGGGATCATCCAGGCGGCGAGGGCTGTCTCGCCGTTCTCGATTGTGCTGGGCAATAATTGGCGCAGAGTCTGTATTCCGTAGAAAATCCCGGCGGCTGCCGATCCCCGGATACTCACTCCGCCGTGGTCGGCCACAAGTTGGTAGCCCTCGCTCCCCAGGCGTTCCAGCGAAGGGTCCAGGCTTAATATTACCGGGCTGCCGGAGGACGTTTCCGGCACAGCTTCCCGGACCTCGATTACAGCGCCGCTGGCATCGGAAAGCAGCGACGCCACATATTCCCCCAGCTCGCGCGTTGCGGGTTCAACCTTAACAACCGAGCCGATAGAGAGCCGCACCACACCGCCGGTAAGCTCTACAGAGGCCGGCTCGGGGATGATATTCAGGCCGGATTCGGCGCTCGCCGCCGGCATGATAGCGAGCAGGAAGCTGATTGCAATCAGGGGCGCCGAGTGCGTAATTTTCATCCCGTCTGCTCCTTGTTCTTTGGTTGAAAACAGCGTGGGGCCGCGCGAGCCGGTCATGATTCCCAATTGGCGGGGAAGGGACGAGGCGGTCTGTGCTTCAGCCTGCTTCGTCGCGGTAGACAATCCTATGAAAAGCAAAAAGAACACGATTAAGAACATGATAAAAAGACCTACCTGACAGCAATCGTACTCCAGCCATACCAGCCGTCCCCGGTCTCGCCGTCCACAGCCAGTTTTATTCGCGGGGTACCGTAGTAGGGATCGAGCAGGGCCAGCTCAAACGCATATTCTCCGGCCGGAACCCCGGCCGGAACAGTCAGCACCGGGCTGATTGAGACCTCGCCCGGCAGCCAGGTGCGGATGTCCACGTCGGTGCGCATTTCCCAGGTTTCACCGCTGGCCGTGTTGCGAAGGCGGACCGCCAGCGGATAGGCGTAATAACAGGGGGCCACGCCCACGTTTTCCCAGTCCATCCTCAGCCCCAGCCGCCCCCCGGCCTTCACACCGGAGGGGTGAGCCAGCCTGCGCAGCACATAGCGGTAGCCCATTTTCTTGGCCCACTCGTTATAGGTCTCGATCCACTCGTCGGGCAGCTCATCGTAGTTCGGACCATAGACCATGTTCATCACGGAGATATGCCAGTCCAGAGAGTGCTTGATGGTTTTGTCCCGGGTGGCCTCCTTGGACAGGTTGCCGCCCATGCCCTCGGTGTACCAGGTGGTGCCGGTGCCGCAGGCCTCGAACGCAACCGGCGCGTGCATCCAGGCGTCCCGGGCCTGCGCCGCCTCGATAGCCTGGGGATAAATGCCCTCCATGTGGTTCCAGTTCGGCCCCCACATCCCATAGTCGCCCAGGCAGTCGGCGCGGTAGCCGGTGCCATTGGCGATCCCGTAGGCCAATTGCTTCGCACCGCCGATCAGCATCACGAGTTTGGTTTTCTTGAAATTATCGAGATACAGGTCCATGATACCCCTAAGCGTGGAATCGGGGGGCATCTTGAAATTATCTCCTCCGGGAGTGCCGGCCGTGTTCCACTCGCCCCAACTGCCCACCGAGCCGATATCCACGTGATAGATGTCCGGGTGGCCGTCGTAGCGGCTGGCCATCGCCCGGATAAGCCGCTCGTGGTGCTCGATAAAAATCGGGTCGGAATAGTCCGGCTGAAAACCCAGGGAGTGGTCGTTCTCGTCGTAGTAACGGCCGTTCAGGCCCTTGTCGATCAGCCACTGGGGGACATGGACCGCGCCGTTCTGGCTCATGATGCGCCAGGCGAATACCATGTTCTCCGAGCGGACCTGAGCAAGAATCGAGTCGATCATGGCGAATTTTATCTGGCCGTCCTCGGGTTCGATCTGGTCCCAGTACCAGCGATAGTAGGCGGTGGCGGTGAGCGGGTATCTGGGGTTCCAGCGCCTGAGGTCCGAGTCGGTGGTGTTGGGCGCGGTGAATCCCACTCCCGGGTTGAGCAGGTACTCGTCGCTTTCGACCGGCGTGGCCACCACGTCCAGCACACTCTGTCCGCGCCAGAGCACGTCCAGCAGAAGGTCCAGCGGGTCGGCTCCGTCAAACGCTCCGTCGGCGTTGTAGTCCAGCGTACTGTCCGCCCCGCCGCTCCTGGCGCCAAGCAGCAGCGCCAGCACGTCGGCCAAACCAACGCGGCCGTCGCCGTTGTAGTCCCCGCGCGTCTGGACAGTCACCGCCTGGGCCAGCAGCAGGCCCGCCGCGATCGCCGCGATACAAAACATTACCACTGCCTGGCGCTTAAACCGCTTCAGCTTTAATCGCATGTTTCGTCTCCGCTCAACGGACCTCGATTTCACTGAGCCAGTACCAGCCGTCCGCGCCCAGGCCCTCGTTGGCCAGCTTGATTCCGGGTTTTTGGGTGAAGGTGTCGAGCAGACCAACCCCCAGCCCGTAAGTGTCCGTGCCAAGGGTTTCCGGTATCGGCACTGTCAGTTGCAGCACGGTTGCGCCCGGCAGCCAGCCGGTGATATCCACGTCCGCATCCAGATTTACCGCCTCGCCCGTGCGTTTGTTCAGCAGTCGGAAAGTGAGCGGGTAGTTGCGATAGATCGGGGCCACGCCGGCATTTTCCCACTCCATCTCCACCAGCATCATCCCGCCCGGCCGTACGCCGGAGGGGTGGACCATCCGCCGCAGGGCGAACCGGTAGCCCATTTTTTTCTCGAACTCGACAATCGCGGGCCACCACTGTTCGGGTACGCTCTCGGTGGCGTTGTTAAGTACGGACGCATGCCAGCGCAGGGCCTCGGAGAGAATGAAATCGAGGTCCCAGCCCTGCTCGAACCAGTACCGGATAGTCCAGCAGGTTTCGAACACCACGGGGGCGGTTTTCCACGCATCATTGGCGTCGGCCTCGTCCAGGGCCTGCTGGTAGAAATCCTCCATGTGGTTCCAGTCGTCGTTGAACCCGCCCATGTCTCCCAGACAGTCGGCTCTCCAGCCCGCACCGTTGGCCACCGCGTATCTCAGGCCCTCCCCGCCGCCGATCAGCATGATCAGCGGGGTTTTTTCCCAATAGCGAAGGTACTGGTTGATAATGGTCCTGCGGGTGGAGTCGTCGGGCATCTCCATCCCGGTGCCGCCGGTGTGCCACTCTCCCCAGCGTCCGACAGTGCCGATATCAAAATTGTTCATATCCGGGTGGCCGTCATAGTGGCTGGCCAGAGCGCGGATCAGGTTCTCGTGTTTTTGCAGGAACACCGGGTCATCGTAATAGGGCTGCCAGTTGTCCGGGTTGTCGCGGTAGGGCATGCCCCTGGCCCCGGCCTCACGCACCCACAGCGGTACCCTGGGCGTTCCGTTCTGGCACATCACGCGGAAATCGAGCTTCTGGCCCTCGGCCCGGCAGCGGGTCAGTACACTGTCGATCATGCCAAAACGAATCTTGCCTTCCTCCGGCTCGAGCTGGTTCCAGTACCAGCGGAACTGGACCACCGTGCTGGGCGGGTGAAGTCGGTCGCCGATATCGGAATTATACTGATGAGTGGTGGCGAATCCCCGCCCCGGGTTGCGCAGGGTGCTGTCTAGCCCGGCGGGAGTGACGGTAACCATCCGGGTTCCGCCGCAGGAGAGCAGCACCAGCGGCAGCAGGATAAAAAACATGCGTATTGATTCAAACATCAACGGCTCCCCGAAATAGTGATCAGCTTGACTTAAAGCGTATTGCCAAGCGTGTTAATAATAACCGGCGGCCGGGCAATCTTCAAGCAACCCCAACATCCTCGCTTTATGCGGCGCACTGAAAGCGGCTTGAAATAAAACGAATAGCATAACCGGTAAAAGAACGGCTTGTCTTGCCCTTGACAACCAAGCGAGCGAAATTTTTCATTCCATGGCGTTGAATGTCTTTATTCCAACGCCCCTCTAGCGGTATCGCAGTCAGGCAAGGCTGGATGAAAGCTTTGGCGCTGTCGCCATACTTGACCGCCTGGCGAAAGTCTGGTATGTTGGCTGGTGAGGGCAAGAACAATCATCAGGAGGTAATAATGGTAAGCTGGAAAGAAGAATACAGTGTCGGGGTCAGCGAGCTGGACGAGCAGCACAAGTCCCTGTTCGGTTTGCTGGACAAGCTTTCAGCGGCCATCGAGCAGAAAGACAAACTGAGCCTGGGCTATATTGTCACCTCTCTGGAGCTTTACGTGGTGTTCCATTTTACTTCCGAGGAACACCTGCTGGCTAAATACGGTTACCCGGGCCTGGCAAAGCAGGAACAGGAGCATGGAGTGTTCAAGGCCAGAGTCGCCAGATACAAAGCTGAAATGTCCAAGGGCGACAAGATTGCACTGGCGGGCGAAATCAGGCAATACCTGCACGACTGGCTGGTGGGCCACATCATCGACCAGGACAAAAAATATTCCGCGTTTATGATCGAGAAGAGGGGCGGCGGGTAAGAGCCCTCTCAGCCGTTACGAGCGCACAAAAAGCCCGCCGGGATTTCCCGGCGGGCTTTTTGTGCGGATGGTTTTTCTCGCTGCTCAGCCTTCTGCGTTGGCCGGCCGGATCTCCGGGGCCTTTTTCAGCGAGAGCGCGATCCGCTTGCGCGCCGTGTCCACCGAGACCACTGTCACCCGTACCTGTTGGCGAAGTTTCAGCACCTCGCGGATGTCCTTAACGAACTTGTCGGCCACCTGGCTGATATGCACCAGCCCGTCCTGGTGCACGCCGATATCCACGAACGCGCCGAAATTGGTGATATTGGTCACGATTCCCGGCAGGCGCATCCCCGGCTCAAGGTCATTCATGCTGTTCACATCCGTGGCGTAGCTGAACGGCTCGAACGCGGGGCGGGGGTCGCGGCCCGGACGGGCCAGCTCGGTCATGATATCTTCCAGCGTGGGCAGGCCCACCTCGTCACCCGCGTATCTGTCTATCTTGATTTTCGCGCGCAGGGTCTCATCGCGGATAAGCCCGGCCACCGCGCAACCGGTGTCGGCCGCCATCCGTTCCACCAGGCTGTAGCGCTCGGGATGCACGGCGCTGGCATCGAGCGGGTTGGCGCCATCGTGGATTCGCAGGAACCCGGCCGCCTGTTCGAACGCCTTGGGCCCCAGGTAGGCTACCTCGTTGAGTTGTTCGCGGCTGGAGAACGGCCCGTTTTTGTCGCGGAATTTCACTATTTCATTGGCCAGCCGCGGCCCCAGCCCGGATACGTAGGTCAGCAGGCGGCTGCTGGCGGTGTTCAGCTCCACGCCCACCCGGTTGACGCAACTGATTACAATGTCATCCAGGCTCTGCTTGAGGTTTTTCTGATCCACGTCGTGCTGGTACTGGCCCACACCGATGGAACGCGGCTCGATCTTCACCAGCTCCGCCAGCGGGTCCATCAGGCGGCGGCCGATCGAGATTGCCCCGCGCACGGTGACGTCGTGGTCCGGGAACTCCTCGCGCGCGGCCTCGCTGGCGGAATAGACCGACGCCCCGGCCTCATCGACCAGCACAATCTGCACCCCGGCGGGAAGGTCCAGCGAGCGCAGCCACTGCTCGGTTTCACGTCCCGCGGTACCGTTGCCCACCGCGATTACCCGGCTACCGTGCTCGGCCAGCAGTTTTTTTACCGTTTCGGCCGCGGCCTCGAGCCACTGCTGGGGGGGATGGGGAAAAATGGCGTCGTGGGCCAGCAGCTTGCCCTGGGCGTCCAGGCAGCAGAGCTTGCAGCCCGTGCGGAAGCCGGGGTCGACAGCCAGGGTGGGCTTGCCGCCCAGCGGCGGGGCCAGCAGCAGCTCGCGAAAGTTGTTGGCGAACACGGAGATCGCGTCAAGCTCGGCCAACTCCCGCACCTCGCCCCGAATCTCGGTCTCAATCGAGGGGGCCAGCAGGCGTTTGTAGCCGTCCTCCACGGCCAGGCGCACCTGGGCGCTGTCCCCGCCCGTACCCCGCACGAACATGCCGGTCAGAGTGTCCAGCGCCTCGGCCTCATCGGGCTGGAAGCGGAGAGTGAGAAAACCCTCGTTTTCTCCGCGCCGCATGGCCAGCACCCGGTGGCTCGGGGCCTTGGCCAGCGGCTCCTCCCATTCAAAGTAGTCGCTGTACTTGAGGCCCTCGGCCTTCTTGCCGCGGGCCACTCTGGAGCGGATTACCCCGCGAGTGCGGAACAGCTCGCGCATGGACTCGCGGGCCCGGCGGTTCTCGCTGGCGTTCTCGGCGATAATGTCCCGCGCCCCGGCCAGGGCGTCTTCCACTGTTTCCACTTCCTGCTCCGGGTCCACGAAACCCTCGGCGGCCTCGCCCGGATCGATGCCCGTCTGCTGAAAAATAAGCTCCGCCAGCGGCTCCAGTCCGCGCTCGCGGGCGATAGTGGCCCGGGTGCGGCGTTTGGGGCGGTAGGGAAGGTAGATGTCCTCCAGCTCGGTCAACGTTTCCGCGCCCAGCACGGCTGCCCGGAGCTCGTCGGTGAGCAGCCCGCGCTCCTCCAGCGAGGCCAGGATCGCCTCCCGGCGCTCGTCCAGCTCGCGCAACTGCTTAAGCCTGTTACGCACGGCGGTAATTTCCACCTCGTCCAGGCTGCCGGTGGCCTCTTTGCGGTAGCGGGAGATGAATGGCACGCTCGCGCCCTCATCCAGTAATTTTGCCGTTGCGGCCACCTGGGCCGGGCGGACACCCAACTCGGCGGCGATTCTTTTGCAGTGCTTTTCCTGAAGTTCCGCGCTCAATAATCTCTCCGTTCCCTCTTGTGATAATTATCCCGATTCTGAGCGTCTAATTTGCTTCCGGGGTGGGTTCAGCGCAATGATGCTGCGTTCCGGGCCGGGGGTGGAAATAGCTATTCAATGGCTTTTTGATGCCCCGCCAAGCCTGCCGGAAAGAAAGTAACGCGGCACGGTAAAAAATCCCCGAAGCAAGCTCCGGGGATTTTTTACCGTGCCACCCGTCTGTTCAGCGCCGGACCCGCCCTGCTTCACTTCACGCTGGTCTCGGCCAGGCTGTCGGCCACGGCGTTGGCAGGACGCACTTTCACCCTGCCGGGGGGCCGCACCCCGGCGCCCTCGAGGCCGGTGATCCTGTCACCCAGATCGGCGCGGGCTATTTCGCCGATGGCCTGCAGTTTCTTCACTACTTCCGGATGCCGCGCGGCCACGTCGGTGGTCTCTTCCTTGTCGGACGCCATGTCGTAGAGTTCCAGGCCGGTTTCCTTGTACGAGTATTCCACCGGAATCCCGCCGGTGCCGCCGGGCCGCCCGTCCAGCGTGCGGTAGCGATGAGGGAAATGGAGTTTCCAGCGCGGAGTGCGCACGGCCTGAAGCTCGCCCATGTAGTAGCAGTAAAACGCATCCCACGGAGTTTCCGCGCCGCCCTGGCCGGAAATCAGCGGCCAGATGTCGTGGCCGTCGATCGGATGATCCGGCAACCGGCCACCGGTCAGGGCGGCCACCGTGGGCATCACGTCCATCGTGGTGGCAAGCTGGTCGCAGACCGTGCCCGGCTCAATCCGTCCCGGCCAGCGCATGATACACGGCTCGCGCATCCCGCCCTCGAACATGGTTCCCTTGCCCTCGCGAAACGGCGCGGCGCTGCCCGCATGGTCGCCATAGGAGAGCCACGGGCCGTTGTCCGAGGTGAAAATCACCAGCGTATTCTCGTCTAACCCCTGCTCCTTGAGTTCATTGAGCACCCGTCCCACGGACCAGTCGATCTCGGCGATCACATCACCGTAAAGCCCCTGGGGCTGCGTGCCGCGGAACTTGTCGGAAACGAACAGCGGTACGTGCGGCATACTGTTGGCCAGATAGAGGAAAAACGGCTTGTCGGCGTTGCGGCGGATAAACTCCACCGAGCGGTCGGCGTACCAGGTGGTCAGCAGGCTCTGGTCTTCCAGCCAGGCGATAGTCTTCACGCCCTCGAGCAGCGGCAGGGGTGTGAACTGATCGCCGAATTGCGGATGGTTGGGCCACATGTCGTTGGAGTAGGGCAGGCCGAAAAAGTGGTCGAAACCGTGGCTGGTGGGCAGGAACTCCGGAGTGTCGCCCAGGTGCCACTTGCCGAAACAGGCGGTGGCGTAGCCCTGCTCCTTGAGCATCTCGCTCAGCAGCAGCTCGTCGCTGTTGATCCCGGTGGGAGCTCCGGGGAACAGCGCCCCCAGGATACTCACCCGCTCGGGGTAGCAGCCGGTGAGCAGCGCCGCCCGCGAGGCGCTGCAGACAGCGGTGGCGGCGTGGAAATCGGTGAACCGCACGCCCTCGGCGGCCATCCGGTCAAGGTTCGGCGTGCTGAATCCCTGCGCACCGAAACAGCCTACGTCCGCGTAGCCCTGGTCGTCGCAGAAAATCACCACGATATTGGGTTTGCCCTGCCTGCGAGCCTGCGCCGCAGCCGGTTGCCCGCCGGGCTGCGCGCCGCAGCCGCCGAAAGCAGCAGTCGCCCCAAGGGCCGAGGCGGAGAGGGAGAGGAAATTGCGCCGGTTGAGATAGTTAGCCATGGTAGCCGGTCCGGTTTGAAGGTGGCGGGGGAATGTTGCTAAAATAATCTTTTATCGAGCAAGTTCGGGCGTGTCGCCAGACGTTGCCATCGTTCGGCCGCTGGATTCACGGGCGGACAGATGGGGTTCGCCCGTGCAGATCGCTACAAATACCGGATTGCCACGGCGGAAGAAAAAATAAACTGATTAAGACCTTTGATTTAATCAAAGGATTGAAAGAATTGTCACTCCCCCACTCTTTTTCCAAAACTTCTTATCAAGGGGCATATCTTTCGGTCGGATCATGTAGTTACAATTGACAAGCCTGAATTTTCTTTTGGTACACAAAAATGAGTGAACTGAAAAACTTCCCCCATCACAATTCAGTCGTCCAATTTTTCAGAGGTCTCTGGTTGAATTTTATCGCTGCACAGCGGATAAGTCAAACATCATCGCCGCGCGGGGGCGCTCATTGCGCCCCCGCGCGGCGACCGGTAGTGTCAGCTTCCACCGCCGGCACGCGGCGCGGCATCCCTGAACCCGACCAGTCGCTTCAGGTCCTCCAGGATAGCGTACAGGCAGGGGGTGAGCAACAGGGTGATAAACGTGGCGAACAGGATCCCGAACCCCAGGCTCAGGGCCATCGGGATCAGGAACTGGGCCTGCACGCTGGTTTCGAGGATCATCGGCATCAGGCCGAAAAAGGTGGTGAACGAGGTCAGGATGATCGGCCTGAGCCGGCGTCGCCCGGCCGCGATCGCAGAGTCGACAATAGCGGAACCGGCCAGACGGTTCCGGTTGATCTGGTCGATCAGCAGCAGGCTGTCGTTGACCACCACGCCGGCCAGGGCCACCACGCCGAACATGCTGAGCATACTGAGGTCGTGCCCCATCAGCAAGTGTCCCAGCACCGCGCCCACGAAGCCGAACGGGATTGCGGCCATGATCAGCAGGGGCTGGCTGTAGCTGTGGAACGGAATGGCCAGCAGGGCGTAGATCGCCAGCAGGGCCAGCGCGAGACTTTCCATCGTATCGCTCATCGACTCCGCCCGTTCGCGCTCCTCGCCTACCAGGGTGTAACTCAGTCCCGGATAATCGGCCAGCAACCGGGGCAGGATCGTGGCCTCCAGGTCAGCCAGGATTTCACTGGAGTTGGCCTTGTCGGCGTCGACAGTTCCCTGCACGTTGACCGTGCGCTTACGGTCGACCCGGCTGATCGTGTTGTAGCCCCGGCTCTGCTGGATAAAGGCCGCCTGATCGAGAGGCATCTCGCCGCCATCTGGCGAGCGGATACGCATCTGGCCCAGGTCCCACAGGCTTTTGCGGTCTGCTTCCGGATAGCGCACCATCACCTTGACTTCGTTACGGCCGATTTGCAGCCTGCGGGCCTCCGCGCCATAGAACGCCGAGCGTACCTGGGCGGCCAGGTCGCGTTCGGTGATACCCAGCGTACGCGCGGCGGGTTTGAGCGTGAACTTGAGCTCGGGTTTGCCCCGGGAGTAGTTGTCCTTCACGTCGCTGACACCGGGGTATTCTCTCAGGACCTGCTGAAGGCGCTCGCTGGAGCTTTCAAGGATACTGAAATCACTGTGCGCAAGCTGGACGTCGATATTAGCCCCCATCCGCATCAGGTTGGAAGTGTAGGTTACAGACTCCACGCCGGGGATTTCGCCCACCTTGGTTCGCCAGAGGTTTTCCACGGCCGCGGAGGAAATGTCGCGCCGGTCGCTCTCGACCAGCATCATACTGACCTCGGCCAGGTTGGCCGAGGTGGCCTCGCCCGAAGTCGCGGTGGGACCCATCATACCAAGACTGCCGCCCACGATGGAGAATATGCTCCTGACGGAGGGCGTTTCGCGGCTAGATGCGCTGTCGTGGGCAGCCATCGCCTGCTGGCCCATGGCCACGATGTTTTCCGTTATCTCGGCGGTTTTGTAGGCGGGCGTGCCCGGAGGCATCTGCAGATTGACGCTCACCAGGTCGCCATCGACACGCGGCATAAAAGAGAACTTGACAATTCCGCCCTGGATCAGGCCAACCGTTATCATCAGGGTAGCCAGACCGGCCGCCAGGGTGACATAGCGATAGCGCAGGCAGACGTCCAGCGCCCGGAGGTAGGGGCCGTCCGTGAACCTTTGCAGCCAGCCGCTGACCCGTTTGCGGGTACTGTCGATAGCGCCCAGCAGGCCGTGGGAAACTTCCCTGCGCCTGCCCAGCGAGAGGTGAGCGGGCAGGACAAACAGAGACTCGACCAGTGAAACCACCAGGATCGACATCACCACCAGCGGGATCGCCTTCATGAACTTGCCCATCACTCCGCCGATAAACACCAGGGGCATGAACGCCGCAATGGTGGTCAGGATACTGAACATCACGGGTGTAGACACTTCCAGGGTCCCATCCATCGCGGCCCTGGCGTAGTTTTTACCCTGCTGGCGATGTTCGTAAATATTCTCGCCCACGATAATCGCGTCATCGACCACGATCCCCAGGGCCAGGATGAAGGCGAACAGGCTGATCATGTTGATCGACACGCCAAGCCACGGCATGATGAACATCGCACCCAGGAACGAGACCGGCAGTCCCAGCATCACCCACAACGCCAGGCGTATCTCCAGGAAAAGTCCCAGAGTGATCATGACCAGGATTAGTCCGATAGCTGCGTTTTTTTTCAGCAGGTTTATGCGGCTGTTGTAGATGTCCGTGGTATCGTACCAGGTATCGAGCTTCATCGACGAGGGCAGTTCGAGCGACTTGCCGCGCGCATACCGCTTTACCAGGTCGCTGATCCGGTTCGGCTTTTGATCTCCCACCCTGAACACCTTGATCATCGCCGCACTGCGGCCGTCGTACTCGGCGTACATGTCGGTCTCGCGGAACCCGTCCCGTACCGTGGCGATATCTCCCAGCCTGACCCGCGCTCCCTCGCCGGTGCCGATAACGGTAATGTCTTCGTACTCGCTGCCGGTATAACGCTTCTCCTTGGTGCGAAGCAGGATTTCGCCGCCGTCGGTTTTGATCGTGCCGCCGGGCAGATCGAGCGACGCGGACCTTACGATGGCGGCAATCCGGTCCAGGGTAAGGTCGTAGCGGCGAAGGTTTTCCTCGGGTACCTCGATAGAAATTTCGTAGGGACGCAACCCGCCCAGGTCCACCTGGGTAATCTCGGGGAAAGCGAGCAGCTGCTCGCGAATCAGCTCTGCCTGCTCGCGAAGGCTGCGCTCGGGGACGTCTCCGGAGAGCACCAGGCTGATCACCTCGCGGCGGTTGAGCAGCTTGGAGACTATCGGCTTCTCGGCGTTCTCCGGGAAAGTGATTATCCGGTCAACCTCGCTTTTGATATCCTGCAGGGCCACGTCGGGATCATGGCCGACCAGCAGCTCGGCTGTTACCACTCCCATGCCCTCGGACGCCTTGCTGGTGATCTCCTTGATCCCGTCCACGCTGGTGATATTATCCTCGATCTTGAGGATAATCCCTTCCTCGACCTCCTCCGGTCCGGCCCCCGGATAGGCTACCTGGACCTGGATCATGTCCAGGCTGACCTCGGGGAAAATCTCCTGCTTGATCGAGAACGCCTTGATCAGGCCGCCCACCAGCAGGACCATCATTAGCAGATTGGCCGCCACATGGTTGCCGGCCATCCATTTGATCGCTCCCCTCATCGCACCTCTCCAGTCTGGGCCACCCTGAGCCGCAGCCCGTCGGCCGCGCCGGCCAGGTAGGTAGTCACTACCATGTCACCGTCATCAAGGCCCGAGCCGAGCACGACCGTTTCCTGCTCACGGCGCAGCAGCTCCACGTTCTTGATCCGAAGAGTACTGTCGGCGGCATCGAACAGCCAGACAGTGTTGCCCTGGCGCAGCGATGAGGCCGGCAGGGAGTAGACGTTTTTCAGCGTGCGGCCTGAGATACGGACCTCCACGAAACTGCCCACGGCCAACTCGAACGGACGGTCGCTGCCGGGGTCCTTCAGTCCGTAGGGATCATCGATAGCCACCACCACCCGCTCCATCCGCCCCCGCGAATCGACCACGCCCAGGTTACGCACCACCAAGCCGTTCCAGGAACAGGCCTGGCCGTCCACTTCCATGCGCACCTCCGCCGGGGAGCCTGCCAGGCCGTTGACCGGCGAGGGGACGTCGAGCCAGCGGATGTCGCCCAGGGGCAGGGGAACCGTCACCTCGGCGCGATCGGTGCCGATCAGCACGGCCACGGTGGTTCCCGCCCTGACAAACTGGCCGGGATCGATAGTCTCCGAGCGCACCCGGCAATTGAACGGGGCGCGGACCCTGGTGCGCTCCAGGTTCAACTTTGCGCGCTCCACACCGGCTTCGGCCGCGGCGAGCTGGGCGCGGGCGTTCTTGAGTTGCGGCTCGTGGAGCACCAGCGGGTTCGGTTTGTCGCCGCCGGTTTCGCCCAGGCGCCGCCACTCCTCGCGCGCCACCTCGGCCTGCCCCTCGGCGCTGGCCAGTTCGTACTGGGCGCGCGCGAGTTGCGACTCGGCGCTCTGAAGGGCCAACTCGTAGTCTACACTCTCGATTTCGAACAGCACCTCACCCCGGCTGAAATATCCGCCGGCCACGAACTGGCCAGCCACACTCACAACCTTGCCATCCACCTGCGGAGCGATATTGGCCTCCCGGCGCGGCTGGACCGTACCGGTGGCGTAAACAGTCACCTGGTGGCTGGAGGGGCGGACCTCGATGGTCTCAACCAACGGGCCGGGACTGAGCTTGTGCTCTTTTTTCGGAGCGCTGCGGCTGGCGATCATGGCCATGGTAATCGCCAGCGCCACCGCCAGAATAGCAACCGGAATACCGGCCTTGCGTAACAGGTTCCCTTTATTCATCAACTTTCTCCCGCTCTGACTTTGCGCTAAGTCTGTTATCGGCTTCGCCGGCCATCCACACGCCACCCAGAGCGCGGGCAAGGCTGATCCTGTACGAGATCAACTGCCGTCGCGCCGCCACGAGTTGGCTGCGCGCGTCGAAATCCGCGCTCTGCCCGGTGAGCACCGGCAGGTAATCGCTGAGACCTTTTGCATAGCTATCCACCGCCAGCCGCAACGCCGCGCCGGTCGATTCCGCCCGCTCCTGAAGGCGCCTGATCCGCTCCTCTGTCGTGTGGTTGCGCACCAGCGCGTCTTCCACCTCGCCGAACGCGGTCAGGACAGTTTCGTTGTAGGCCGCCAGGCGTTCGCGGAAAGCGGCGCGCGCCCTGTCGGCCTCGGCCCGCCTGCGGCCCCCGTCGAACAGCGGCATCAGCAGATCGCTGGTCAGGCTCCAGAAATCGGCCGTAAACACGGCGCGACCGAAATTGCCGAGACCGCCGCCGAAATCGCTGTAACTGCGGCCATAGCTGCCGGTGAGGTTGATCGAGGGAAAACGATCGGCCACGGCCTGACCCACCCTGGCGTCGGCGGCCATCACACGCATCAGCGCGGCCCGGACATCGGGACGGCGCGCCAGCAACTCCGAGGGCAGCCCGGCGGGAAACGCGGCGGGGATCTCGGGCAGAGCCACCACCACCGCATCCTCCATCGACCCCGGATAGCGTCCCAGCAGAATCGAGAGTGCGTGTTCGGCCACTGCCAGCTCGGCCTCGATCAGCGGTTTGCGCACCCGGGCCGCGGCCAGGTTCTGCCGCGCCTGGTAGATGTCGAGCGCACCGACCAGCCCCAGCTCGTAACGGCGGCGCACCAGCTCGGTGAGTTGCACGAACGACTCGATAGTCTGCACGGTGAGCGCAAGCTGTTCGCGCTGTTCGGCCACCAGGTAATAGATATCCGCCGTGTTTGCCGCGATTGTCATGTACATGCTTTCCAGATCACCGCGGCTGGCCCCGGCGTCGAGGCTCCCGGCCGCGTGAGCGTTGGCCAGTTTACGCCAGAGATCCAGCTCCCAGGCCGCCGTGGCCGACATCCCGGTCGTTTTACTGAGATAGTTGCCGTAAATACTGGCCTGCTTGTTGCGCGTGGTGCGTCCCCCGGCGTTGAGCGAGGGTAACCGTGCGGAGCGGGTGCCGCGCCGGGCGGCGTCGGCCTGTTCAAGGCGAGCCACCGCCTGGGCCAGGCTGTAGTTGGCGGCCAGCGCGGTGTCAATCACGGCGTCCAGGGCCGGGTCGTTAAACGCCAGCCACCATCGGCCCGGCCCGTAGCTGGTCGCAGTGTCACTTTTCACCGACAGGAACGCGGCGGGGGGCTGAACCGGCGGCTCCACTTTCCGGGCGCGGTGCACGGCGCAACCGGTAACTGACATGGTTGCCAGCAGCAGCATAAATGTTCGCACGGTAAAGAAATTCATTCCGCCTCCATTCCCGCAGCGATAAAATCGATCAGCTTGCCCTTGTTTGTCGCCCACTGCCTGAAATCCTTTATCCCTTGCTCGTCAAACAATGGGAGGGTCGTGTCAGAGGATAGCCGCATCAGCATGCTGCCCATCGTCGACATGCCGGTAACCAGCCGGAAAAGCACGTCCCGTGGTTCATGGGTGGGAAGAGCGCGGCACATCGCCTCGTGAAGCACGGTCAGGACCGGGATGGCCGACTCGATAAAATTCCGGCTGAGCGTTCCATCGGTATCGGCAATCGAGCGGATGATCAGCTTGATGAAACTTCTGCCCTCGGGAGTTTCCAGGGCCAACTCGAACGTCGGATCGATAAACGCGCGGAGCAAATCCTTTACCGCCGGCCGTCGGCCCATGCCGCGCGCCTGCTCAAGCACCTGTTCAATGTTGTCTGAGCGGATACGGTTCAGCGGAGCCATCTTGCGCTGGAACACCTGACGCACCAACTCTTCCTTGGAACCGAAATGGTAGTTCACCGCGGCCAGGTTCACTCCCGCGTCGCTGGTAATCGCCCGCAGGCTGGTACGGCTGTAGCCTTTCTCGGCAAACAGCCGCTCCGCGCTGTCGAGAATCCGCTGCATGGTCGGGTAGTGATCATTTTCCGGCATTGTCGTTACCATGTTTAAGTTAAAGACCCATCAATCATACGCAAGTTTAAAACAAATGTTTCATACAGGTATATTAATGTTTTTTTTGCGATCTGTCAAGAGCTGATGCGATTTTTTTCAGGGAGCGGTGCGCGTAAGGCTCAAGCGTCCGTCCGTGAGTTCCATTTTTGCAGCAGCATTGACATTCACCCGGGGCCGGGTTATCGTGGACCGATTAGTTTCTATAAGAATATAATGTTCCGGCCGGCCGGTCTGCGCGGATGGGGAGATGAGGGGGGGAGTACCACACAGGCCGCAGCCGGAAAGATGCCCACCGCCAGTTATCTGCTTTTGGGGACTTCAATAGACCATCTCAGGATCGGTACGGTTTAACGCATTCGCGTACGTCGTGTATTCCATAGCGGAGGAAAAATGCAGCTTGCAGCCAGAACCGACCTTGTAATCGTGGCTTTGTACCTGTTGGCGATGATCGGTATCGGTGTGGTGATGTCCTTTTTCAACAAGGACGACAGTGATTTTTTCCGCGGCGGCAACAAGATGCCGTGGTGGCTGGCCGGGGTGAGTCTGTTCATGAGCACGTTCAGCGTCTACACGTTCACCGGAGCCGCCGGGCTGGCCTACCGCTCGCCGGGTGTGGCTTTCCTGCTCTATTTTCTTAACGGAGTGGGTTACCTGATCGGCTTCCTGTTCCTGGCCTCGCGCTGGCGGCGCAGCCGCTCGGCCACAATTTTTTCCTACCTTACGGAGCGTTACGGGCTGGCTACCAACCAGGTTTACAGTTGGGTCGGACTGGCGGCTTCTATCGTGCAGTCGGGCGTGATGCTGCTGGCGCTGGCCAAGTTTGTCTCGGTGGCGGTGGGCACGGACCTCACGGCCACGATCGTGGTCTGTGGAGCGGTGATCGCGCTTTACTGCCTGATCGGTGGACTCTGGGCAGTGGTGGTTACCGACACGTTGCAGTTCATGGTGATCCTCCCCTGCGCGATAATCACGATGTGGCTGGGCGTGAACGCTATCGGCGGGATGGACGCGCTGTTCGCTCAGATAGCCACCTGGAGCATACCCGATAGCGGTGTGGACATGAGCGGCAACGCCTGGAGCTACGGCTGGAAATTTGTTATGGCCTACGCAGTAATGATGATTTTCGCTTCCAGCAGCGGGATCGCCGCCCAGCGCTATTTCTCGGTCAAGAACGAGAAGCAGGCCCGCCAGGTGCCCCTGCTGACCATGGTCCTGCTGCTGATCGCCCCGGCAATCTGGCTGCTGCCGCCGGTCTGCTCCCGGGTCCTGGGTCTGGACCTGAAATTCGTCAGCGAGACCCTGCACATGAACGCTCCCGAGGAAGCCGCCTACGTGGTGTTCTGCCTCAAGTACCTGCCCGTGGGCGCGATGGGGATAATTCTCTCGGCGATGCTTTCGGCCACGATGAGCTGCCTGAGCTCGAATTTCAACGCTTTCGCCGCCGTGATCACCGACGACATAATCAAGCAGCTTTTCTGGAAAAAAGCCGGCAGCAAGGCCCTGCTGTTGGTGGGCAGGGTGATGACCCTGCTGCTGGGAGCGATGGTGACTGCCGCCGCGATTATCATGGCCGAACACCCGGGCGGAGTGTTCCAGTTGATGCTGGATTTCTCCGGTGTGGTGGTAGTACCGGCCGGTATCCCGATTGTGATGGGTCTGTTCTACAAGCCCACGCCCTGGTGGTCGGGGATCGCCAGCTACGTGACCGGCGTGATAGTGGGCGTGGCGGCGCTCTACTACGATCTGGGCATAACCGTGGGCGGCTGGATGCTGCTGAGCAGTCCCCCCACTTTCGAGCAGCAGATTTTTATGATCGGCACGTTGAGCGCAATCGTTTATTTTCTGCCCGGCCTGCTGATCAAGGTAAAGGGAAGTTACGCCGAGCGGCTGGACGCTTTTTTTGTCAAGCTGGCCACTCCTGTGGCGGACTCGGAAGTCGGCGACAGCGAGGCCACCGATGTGGGCAGCTACCGGATCACCGGCTGGACCACAGTGGGCATGGGCGTGGCTGTGAGCGCGCTGTCCCTGCTGGATTTGCCGTTTTCCGGGCGGATGATAAACCTGAGTATCGGTGCGCTGATGACCGTGTTCGGGCTGGCGCTGATCTGGATCTGCCGGACGGGAATCAAGCGCGCCCGGCAGGCGAAAGGCGTCTGACCGGAGGGGTGTGGGGTGGGGCTAAAAACGAGCCGACAACAACAAAAGGACCGCCGGTTACCGGCGGTCCTTTTGTTGTTGTAACTGATGGGGAATTGTATCCCCGTGTTTTTTGCATTCAGGAATTGCGCTGGCCCTGAGTGCCGGGAATCTCTTTATCCACCCTCGAGCCTGCCGAGTTCCTCGCGCAGGAACCACAAGTCGGCGGCGAACTGCTCCCTCGTATAATCCTTGTAGTATTCCAGGTACAACGGGCCGTCGTAGCCCAGCGTATTCAGTTCGGTCAGCAGCGGCCGCCAGAGGTGCGCTCCCTGCCGCATGGGACCGGTGTTTGCCTCATCGGCGAACCAGTGGCAATGCACGAAGGCCAGCCGGGGGAACACGCTGCGCAGGTCCTCCACGTTCTGCCGCACACCGCGGCGGCTCAGCTCCATCATCTGGAAATAGGTATACATGTTGGCGTGACCGGCGGAATCGAGCACGCGCAGCACTTCCCCGGCCCCGCAGGTGGGCGTATGGGTGTGGTACTCGAAACCGACCCTGATCCCGCGCCGGGCGCCCCGCTCAGCCACGTCGGCCGTGCGGCTCACCAGCAGGTCCACCTGCTCTTCGTTCATAGAGTCCAGCTCACCGGGGTCGCCCCAGTGGGCGGACCAGACCCGCACCGTGCCGCAGCCCAGGGCCTCGGCCACATCGAGCTGGGCCTCGAAATCCACCGGCTCATCGTTGAACACCCCGTGGTAGGAGCCGTAGCTGGGCAGGCTGATCCCGGCAGCGGCGCACATCGCGGCCACCTCACGCACACGCGAGGGCGGTGTACCCGGCGGAAGGTGGTAGTCGCGGCCCGACCACTCCAGGGCTTTTACCCGGTTGCGCTTGCAGATTCCGATCACTGTTTCCACGCTCTCGCCGGGAAAGGACATGCTGCACAAACCTACCTGGTTCACTTCGTCACTCCTTCTCAAAAATATTTTGTTACCGGTATTCGTAAGCACCCGCGTCGCGGCCCTTGCCGGCGGGACGCTTTTTGCCGTCCCTGTCCACGTCCGGCAGCTCGTCCAGATTTTTCAGCACCCAGTCGAACCCGCCGATCCTGCGCAGCCGGCTTTTGATCTCGTCCATGCTCATCGCCGCCCCGATAGCGGGGGAGCCTTTGCTCAGGCGCAGGTTGCCGAACTCGGGGTCGAAAAATCGTGGATCGGCGATCCGGGTAGCGCCATCGTTGCCCGAAAGCTGCCGCCAGGAGTCGAAACTGATTCTGCGCTCGGCAATATGCTCGATTATCTCGCTTTTGTCGATTCCCCAGATCACGTTGTTGTCGCTGACAACCGAACTCAGGTGATCGCTGTTGACCTCGATGGCGCCGCGCTCTCCGCCGGAGACGAAGATGTTGTTGACGATCAGCACTTTCTCGCTGGTGGGCATGATATTTACGCCCGTGCGCCCGCGGCCCGGCTCGTAGAGTACGGTGTTGTGCATGATCAGTGCGCGCTTGGAACCCTGTTCGAACGTGCCCGTGTCCTGGTAGAACGTGATCCCGCCGGCCAGGTTGTTCCACAGCACGTTGTTGCGCACGATCACGTCCTGCACGTGGGTCATGTTGATTCCGGCCCCGCCTGTTGCGCCGTTGGCGTAGCAGAGATTGCCCTCGATAATGCCGAACGACTCCACCCCGTCGCCGCCGTACTCCGGATCGCCGTTAATGTGAATGCCGTTGCCGGAGTTATGGTGCAGGTAATTATTACGGAGGATAAAATTATCGCCGCTGTTGGAGTGGTAGATCCCGTGCTCTTTCTGGCTGCCGTAGCACTCGTTGTTCTCCATGATCCAGTCGGAGGCATGGTCGGTGAAGATACCCCACGTCCCGTTGCTATATGACACACAATTACGCACGGTAATGAATTTACTGTGGCTGATCACTATCCCGCCGCGGGCGGCGCGGGTTACGTTGACCCCGTCGAGAATGACGTTGCTGCAATCATTGAGCGTCAGGCCGTCGCGCTCACCGCCGCTGCCGACTATGATCGCGTAACGGCTCTCGCCCTTGATCACCAGGGGCTTGTCTGCCGTGCAGCCGCGCCGCACGTGTGCGCCCCCCGGATAGAACCCGTTGCGGATAATCAGCGTGTCGCCGCCCCACATGTGGTTCACCGCCGTGGACAGGCTGGCGAACACGGCTCCGTGCACCGGTTCGGCGCTGTCGTCGCCGCCGGGGGCCAGATAGAACGTGCGGGCCCGGGCCGCGCTTGCGCCAAGAGCGATACATGCGGCGGTCAGCAGCAGGACTGAAAGGGATCGGTAGAAAATTTTCATCGCGGCTTCCTCCGGTTTACAGGTTAGTTCAGGCTGCGCGGCTTCACGGCCCGGACAAAGGCATAAAAACCACACTTTTGTCCGGCGGCAATTACTTTCTTTCGGAACAAAAGCTGGTACAAACACTATATTATGAACTGTTTTTCATCACAACCTTTTTAGAGTATTTCTCGAAACAATTGTCCGCTTGGTTTTCCCTCGAAGGGGCGTTTCTTCCCTTGTAGGGGCGAGGCATGCCTCGCCCGCAAAGGATACAGCAGGCGCACAGGTTGACGGGCGACACGTGTGTCGCCCCTACGATATTCTACGAACAACGGAAGTTTTTCCGTACCATTGTCAGGATTTTCTTTTCCTTGCAAAAAGACAAAACTTTCGAGAAATACTATAGTTTTTTGCCGTATCAGGGGGCAGGGTACAACGATGTCCGTAACCATACAACTGCTCCTCCGGGGGCCGAGGGCTGGCCCGAGTGGCTGGATTTGCATATACCGAAGTGGTGAGTGGTGCAGCATAAAAGCTTCAATTTTATTCTAACAAGGAAAGGGCCGCCGACCGGCGGCCCTTTCCCCGTAGTATCACTGCCGTGTAATGTCTTACATATCCGTAATAAAAATCGGCTTGTTGGTATTCCATTTGCCGCGGGTAAAGTCCGGGCAGTCCACCGGTTTGCCGCGGCCGGCAACCGACATCTCGCTCAGGGGGCTGACCGCGCTCCAGGCCGCCGCGTCGTAGACGTCCATGTCCGGGTAACGGCCGCTGCGCAGCGAGTCGATAAAGCGGTAGTGCATCAGGAAATCCATCCCGCCGTGGCCGCCGCCGATCGCTTTCTCACCCAGTTTTTTCCACAGCGGATGCTGGAACTCGGCCATGTACTCCGAGAGCGGCTGCCAGGTGTGCGGCTCACTGCGATGTTCGATATAAATCTGGTCCGGGTAGCCCTGAAAAATGCCCTTGGTGCCCTGGATCAGGTTCTTGCGGCTGTAGGGGCGCGGAAGGTTGCAGTCGTGGACCACCAGGATCGTGATACCGCTCTTGGTGCGGATCAGGCTGCTGTTGACATCGCCGCACTTGTACTGGATTTTCGCGCGCGGGTCATCGGCGCCGAACTCGTTGATTGCGTACTGGTTCAGCCCGCCCGTGCGGCTGCTCATGGAGATCAGGTAGTCGAACTGGTCGCCGTGGTTGATATTGGTGTACTCGCTTATCGGGCCCAGGCCGTGGGTGGGGTAGATGTTGCCGTTACGATTGATCGTGTGGGGCAGGCGCCACGGGCCCTCGCCGTCCTTGGCGAACTTGAGCGCGCGCAGGTCGTGAAGGTAGCCGCACTCGGCGTTGGCCAGCGTGCCCAGCAGGCCTTGGCGGATCATGTTGAGCACGGTCAGCTCGGGTTCGCCGTAGCAGCAGTTCTCCATGATCACGCAGTGTTTGCCGGTTTTCTCGCTGGTTTCGACTATTTCCCAGCACTCGTCCAGTGTTATCGCCACCGGGACTTCCACATAGGCGTGCTTGCCGGCTTTCATCGCCTCCACGGCCATCGGTACGTGCAGCTTCCACGGCGTGGCGATATAGACCACGTCCACGTCTTCCTGCTGGCAGAGCTGCTTGTAGGCCTCCGGGCCATCGGTAAAACTCTTCGGCTTGGGCCGGCCCGCCTCTACTGCCAGCTTCCGGGCGTTCTCCACCTTGGATTGCACGATGTCGCAGACGGCGGTCAACGTGCAGCCGGGAAGCCTCAGCATGTTGCGCACGTGGCCCGTGCCCCGGCCACCCACGCCGATAATCCCGATCCGCACGTGATCCATTTTAGGGGGAACCGGGATTGGCGAGGGCGGAGCGGAGAGCGGCGCGGCGTTCGCTTTCGATGAAACCGCCGCGCCCAGGGCCAGGGCAGCGGCCGCTGTCGCGCCTTTTTTGAGGAAATCCCTCCTGTCGAAATCCTTCGCCATCGTGCACCTCCGCGTTAGTTGTGGTTAGATATGTTGGATTTACGGATTTGATTAGCGATTGTTCAGTACAGGTCAAAACACTCATTGGAGCAAGCCGGTCCCGGAACTTCGCATTACCAGCACCCGGCCATCGAGCCGGATGCGGATCGCACCGCCTTCGATCCTCGCGCTCACCTCGCCCAGCGGCGGGTTCCAGGCGTTGGGGTCGGCGGGGACATCTGTAACCTCGATCACGGTCAGAAATAAGTGGTCGGTGCCTGCCGAGGGGTCCGTGATCTCGAAACGTCCCACCCCCATGCCCTCGACCGCGGCGTACTTACCCCGGGGCTGAATCTTGCGTCCCCCCACCTCGAAACTGTCGACCCAGGCCACGGCGGCCTGAGCGGGCAGCAGCACCGTGGCCACAGCCCGTCCTCCCTGGCGATCCACGGTGAACCGGCGGCCCTCCAGCGATATTTCCGGGTAAGTGGGGCAGTGCCAGAGCACGCGCACGCTCAGCTCCGCTCGCGCGGTGCGCACCTTGTCGAGCACCACCACGAACCGGTTATCGACAAACGCCACCTCGCGGGTAACAGCCTCCGCGCGGCCCTCCGGGTAGGCGGCTGTAAAATATCCGGCCGCATAGGAATACCAGTCTTCCTCAACATACTCCAGCAGGTCACCGGTCTCGGCGCGGGAGTTGGCCAGGTACTTGCCAATCGTGTTATCGCTCTGGCTGCTGAACACCCGCTGGCCGCCTTCCTCCTGCGGGAGGGCCGGATCGGTGATCAGGATCGAGTTGTGGGCCACGGTGCGATGCCAGTACGCGGTGCGAAACTCGCCGGAGAAGGTGAGGTAGTGGCCGCTGTCGATCAGCAGCGGGGCGCGGCGGAAAATATCCACGTGCCCCTGGTCGAAATGGCCGTGGTTGCCAAAATAGTTGCCGCACTTGAAAAAAACAGTTGTACCGTTGTTCTCCCAGCCGCTTTTCCAGATAACCATCCCCAGGCCATCGCGGCTGAATACGGCCCGCGCCGGCAGGGAACTGACCGGCGCGGCTTCCAGCGTGGGGTCGAAGTTCAGAAAATAGACATAGGCCGTGGGCTGCTCCACAACCCGGCCCGCGTTCTCTGTGATCAGCTTCTTCAGGAAACCCTGGCACACCGGGTCGCGGTAGGCGGCGTTGCGCTCGCTCACGGCGCGGAACGTGTAGAAATCCGAGGTCAGGCTGTAGCTGTCGCCGAAACGAAGGTAGCTGCCGTCGGGGTAGCGGCCGTAGATGTTGAACAGCATTTCCCTGCGCGCCCAGCCGTCCTGCTCCCTGTCGATCATCTCCCACAGGTTTTCACCGGTGGCGGAACGCCAACAGGAGATAAAATGCCCGGTCAGCCACATGGTGTACTTGCGGCCGTAGCCGAAACCGTTGTGCACCGCGCCATCCTGCAGCCGGCGGGCCGGGAAAAGACGCTCCAGGAAAAAATCGCCGCCGTACTCGATAAAGCTTTCCGCCTGCGGGTGCTCACCGGCCAGGGCCAGCCCGGCCAGAGCCACGCCCATGGCCCAGCCGTACATGCGGGTATGGAAAATATGTGAGTCGCCGCCAAGTTCCCGGATAAGACTATTTGCAGCCGTGGCAATGTTCTCCCCGGCCACTTTCCTGCTTGCCTTGTCGAATGAGGGGTGGCCATGCAGCCAGTCGTAGGCCATGGCATAAAAACCCAGCACTTCGCCCTGTGTGGTGGTGGGGTTTTCGCAGTCGATCGGTTGACGCAACTTTGCAATCGCACGTTCCGCGGCTGCACGGGAAAGCTCAATCGAATCGGGACAGGCTTGCAGGATCAGCGCCCGCAGAGCGTCGTTGGGCAGGGAGCCGTGCAGTTGCTCGCGGACCACGGCGGCGTCCTCGCGCTCGTAGCGCGAGCGCAGCCTCGCCAGGGTCAGGCCCCGGCCGCTGTCCCAGCCGCCGGAGCGAAAGAACAGGCGAGGATGCATCTCAATTACCGGAGATGCAGCCGCAAGAAGGGAATGGGTTCCGGCAACGAACATAACTGCAAACAAAAACGGGTAAAAAGAGTGGAGCTTCATGATAGTCAAAAGCCCGTTCTGAGATGGTTGGCTGTTACGTGGAGGGAAACTCCACGGTGGGCAGCAGGCGCGGTGGCTTGCGCGCGCCCGTGGCCTGCTCGAACGCGTAGGCGAGCCCGATCAGCAGCGGCTCACTCCAGGCGCGGCCCCAGAAACTGACTCCCAACGGCAGGCCGAACAGCCAGCTGAACGGAAGGGTAACGTGGGGGTAGCCGGCTACCGCGGGCAGCCCGGAGTTTCCGCCGAGCAGGTGGTCGCCGCCCAGCGGGTCGGTCATCCCGGCCGGGCCGGAGGTTGGGCTGAAAATGGCGTCCAGGCCGTATTTGTCCATCACCGCGTCGATTCCCTCCGTGCGGCTGAGCCTGCGGCACTCGGCCAGGGCGTCCGTGTACTTCTTGTCCGTCAGCGGACCTTTCTGAACCGCTTCTTCCATGATCTGCTGGCCGAAAAAGACCAGCTCGCGGTTCGCGTTGGCCGTGTTGAAATCAATCACGTCCTGCAGCGATTTGACCGGAGCCGATGGTCCCAGCCAGTCGAAATAGGCTTTGAGCCCGTGCTTGAACTCGTACTGCATCACGGTGTTTTCGTGGGGCCAGAGCTTGGGCGAGGGCAACTCCACCGGGTCGATAACCTCCGCCCCCGCCTCCCTGAGCGCTACGACCGACTGCTCCACAATCGGGTCCACCAGGTAGCTGATGCCGAAATACTTGCGGGCGACCCCGATTTTTTTCCCGCTCAAGGCCCCCGGATCCAGATACCTTGTGTAGTCCTGGCCGAAATGGTTCCTGCCGGCAGCGGTGGCCCTGTCGTTGACATCCGCGCCGGCGATAGCGTTCAGCAGCACGGCGGCATCGGCCACCGTGCGCGCCATCGGACCGGCCGTGTCCTGGGTGTGGGAGATCGGGATAATCCCGCTGCGGCCCACCAGCCCCACCGTGGGTTTGATCCCCACGATCCCGCAGACCGAGCTCGGTCCCACAATCGAGCCGTCGGTTTCCGTGCCCACGGCCAGCGCGCACAGGTTGGCCGCAACCCCGGCGGCGGAGCCCGCACTGGAGCCGCTGGGGTTGCGGTCGAGGGCGTATGGATTGGCTGTCTGCCCGCCCCGGGCGCTCCATCCGCTGGTGGAGCGCCAGCCGCGATAGTTGGCCCACTCGCTCAGGTTGGCCTTGCCCAGGATCACCGCTCCGGCGGCCCTGAGTCCCGCCGCTACCCGGCTGTCCGCGGGCGCGACCGAGCCCTCCAGGGCCAGCGACCCGGCGGTGGTGGTCATCCTGTCCGCGCTGGCGATATTGTCCTTGAGCAGCACCGGGATCCCGTGCAGCGGCCCGCGGTCCTGGCCGGCGGTAAGCTCGTCGTCGAGCTGAGCGGCGATTGCCCGCGCGTCCGGGTTGAGTTCGAGAACCGCGTTCAGGCCCAGCGGACGGTCTACCTGAGCAATCCGCTCCAGGTATTTTTCCGTGACAGCGGCGCAGGAATATTTACCCTCGCGGATAGCTTTGCCAAGCGTGGCCACACCCATCTCTTCCAGCTCGAAATTTTTTACCGAGGGTGGCTCGTCGGCTTTTTCATCCCTTTTGCCTGTACCGGTGCAGCCGGTGGCGGCCAGCCCCGCGCCCAGCATCAGGAAATTGCGTCTGTTGAGATGGCTCTCTGTCATCGGGCGCCTCGCGGGACGATTGAGAATTTTTATCCGGGAACCAGTGTGTGCTTGGAAGCTGTTTCATAACTGGATTTTATTTTAGTTTTCGCCCGTTGCCGGTCAATCCCTAAAAACACACCCCTGTTTTCCCCTTTACCCAAGGGGGACTAAAACCGCATAATCCCAGCCAATATGGTAAAATACAGAGGCCTGCCAATCCATATATAACACGCGACCAAGCAGATAGAAACATGCGCCGCGTTTCAGGCCTTCAGCAGCAGGAGCAACTCCAACAGGTCGAAAATATTAACCTTGCCGTCCTGGTTGACGTCGTTCGGGTCCAGTCGGGTCGGGTAGTAATTGCTCTTGCCGATCACTTTGAGCAGGGCCAGGAGGTCAAAAATATCGCGTTTCCCGTCGGCATTGGCGTCGCCGGTAATATTGCGGCGGGCGGTAACGGCGTAATCGCCGGAATCTGTGAACCGGTAGGTCCAGTCGCCCAGCACCAGGTCGTAGCCGTTTTCCACCAGGGCCATCTGCGTTTCCTGGAAAAAGGGCGAAGGAACCGCGCCCTCGCCCACGGTCAGCATGTGGACCAGGGTCAGGGTGTTGTCGGCTTCGTAGGAGTAGGAGAACTTGACCCGCCAGGCATCCACCGCGGTTTTCTGGACGCTGACAGTCGGATCCGGCTGGAAAGATGTGCAGGAGATGAAACTGGAATCGTTGCTGGCCCATGCCATATACGGGCTTATCTTCGGCTCGTCAGCCAGTTGCAGCAGCCAGTCCACGGTTCCCAGCGAACCGCCTTCCGGCGCCTTGAGCCAGTCCATCACAACCACCGTGCCGGGCCGGATATAGAGCAGTTGGCGCACGCAGCTCTCCACCACGCCGGGGGCGTAGGCCTGGGCGTACTGTCCGGCAGCCGCGGTATAGCCGTCACCCTCCTCGTAGAACAGGAAGTCGCCGGTATCGAGGAAATCGCCCTTGTCCAGGTTGGCCAGAAACTGTTCAAGGGTGGATTTGTTCTGTCCGCGACGTTCCTGCTGCTCGTTGCCGCCGATAACGAGCGTGCTGTGCACGTCCGCGGGCTGCTGCGGGCCCCTGACCTGCTGATAAACCAACGGGTCGGTGGCCAGCAGGCCGTTGCGGTAGATAGTGAACTGGCCCTGGTCGTAGTGGTTATGGTCGCCGTAGTGGTCCTTGACCCCGAACGAGACAATCGTGGCGTCGGCGTCCCAGCTGCTGCGCGCGCTAAGGTGTCCGCCCTGGCTGCCGCCGCCGGCGAGGAAGCTTAGCGCCGGTTCTTCGGCGGGCGTGTCGATCATCCGGGTGTAGATCATGTAGAACACCCCGGTGATCCCGTAGAACCGGCCTGTGCCGCGTTTGCCCGCCAGCCATTGGGAAAAATACGCGCCCTGCGGGGATTTCAGCGCCCAGGTGGCGGCATCGAGCACACCGGCCATCTCGTGAGTCACGCTGCCGTTGGGCCCGCTGATCACATCGCCCCACGGCGCGAACCGCATATCGGGGTAGACGTTGTGGATCTCGTTGAGGAAATGCCGCCGCAGCCAGTCGCCCTGCTCCGCCTCTATCCTGCCGACAATATCCTGGCCGGAGGCGCTCTGGGCGGCAATCACGGGCCAGACAGCGCCGGTGAAATCATATTGAGACCAGTAGCCGTAGCTTTCGGTGGGCAGTCCGTCCAGATACTGCATGCCGGGGTACATCGCGGAGTTCATCCGGGTGCGGATGTCATCGTAGAGCGCGTCCGAAGTGGAATCCTCTCCAGCCGTGGCCAGCGCCCAGAGCATCGTGCCGGCAGCGGTCATCCAGACGTAATTGTGGAAGATATGGTCGTTCTGCCATTTCATGCCCTGCTCACGGGCCAGTCTGCCCAGTTGATAGCGCGCCATGCCGCGGTCAAGTTTGCTGAAACCCTCGTATGTATGCATCCAGTCGTAGGCCAGAGCGTACTCCAGCAGGTCGAAATAGACATCGAACGTATCATAATTTTTGCCGGTGTCGTAGCGATAACGGGAGAGCATCTCCACGGCCGTGTCGGCGGCGACGGAGTCGCCGGTGAGCTGCCAGACCATCGCCTGGCAGGCGGCGTTTTTGATCCCGGAAATCTTGGCCAGCATGGCCTCGTACTCGTCATCTTCGGCACTGCGCAACTGCTGGAGCGAGACGGCCAGCGGGGCCGATGCGGCCGAGAGCAGTACGCGGGGGCGGCTCTCGCTGATCTGCTCGCGGGCCGGGATAACATCGAGAGCCGCCAGCGGGGCGTAGCAAAACGAGAACATCATCAGCACCGGCAGGAACGATTTAACTTTGCGCATCAGCGGATACCTCCGGGGGGGAGACAAAACGGCAACATGTGATGAATGGTAATATTAATGCCAGCCGGTTACTTCCGAAAGTAATAAAAGCCTCACCGGCCGTGATTGTGCTCCGGGCGCGGACAAGGTTATCCTCTGACCGGGGTGGAAATGACAACCTTGACAACAGCCTGTGAGTAATCCATAACAAATGAGAATGATACTCTGTAACAGGTGCCCTCTTTCCTGTTTGGTTGAAATAGCCCGCAGGCAGAGAGAGGCAATTTTGAACCGGCAGACGATCCTGAAGCTGGATTAAGCGCGAACTTTGCATTATTTTGTGTGCTTCCGTAGTAGTGCAGCCACCATTCAGATTGAGCGGCGACTTGATGAAATCGACCTGGAAAAGTTGCAGGACAGCGATCAAGGCAGTCGCCACTCTGAGCGTTATCGCTGCCCTGCTCAGCCTGCCATACCTGAATTATTCCAGGGCGCACCTTCACGTTTTCTACGGTGCGGTGGTCGCCCACTGGCACCAGGAAAACGGGCTGGCTCATGCGGCGACGGGCAAGAAAACACCCGTGTCCAGAGGCAACCACTCCCTGTCCGATCTGTTCAACCTCTGGAATATCGACAAGAACCAGGGTGCCCCCGCTGTCCAGCAGCAGGCCCGGATTTTCTATACGCTGGAGAATAAAATCCTCGCAGTGGATTGCACCAACCACGGGACCGATCTCTTTCGCTCCCCATCGGGCCGCTCCCCCCCAGTAGATTTTGCACTGCTGTAATTAGCTACCCCACATTTTGCTGTATCCATTACGACACCACGGCCGAATTATAGCCTCGCCACACGGCGGTATACCGTCCGATACGGAATGAGAGCGTATCGCAGAGTTGTTCCGGCCAGGGTCGATATTTGATCGTTACGATTTTTACGAGGAGTGTCAGATGCAACGCCTGACGTCTATATTGCTTTTGTTTTTGCTTGTCGGCTCAACAGTATCCGCCCAAGGTCCCGGAAGAGGACGTAACAGTCGCCGGCAACCGGCGCGGGCGGCGATGCAAGCCAGTGGGATCGGGGAAATCCACGGCATGGTCAGGGATGAGCAGGGCAAACTGCTCGACGGAGCTCAGGTTACGGTCAACGGCTTCAGAATCGGCTCGGTATCCGAACACGGCCACTACCACGTTACCCGCGTACCGGCCGGTGAGCACGAAGTCACCGCTTATATGACCGGCTACACCAGCGCTACCCGGACTGTCAACATAATCGCTGGTAAAACAGTGGAGCTTAATCTCACGCTCAAGTCCACAACGTTCGAATTAAACCCGCTGGTTGTTACCGGTACCCGCACGATCAAGAAGCGGCTCGACAGCCCGGTGCAGGTGGATGTTATCCCTACGGAGAATTTCGACATCGAGTCCTCGGTCAACGTGGCCGAGGGAATCAGTCATACCCCCGGACTCCGGGTGGAAAATAATTGTCAGAACAGCAATTTTACCCAGCTCAGGATGAACGGCCTGAAAGGACCCTACACCCAGATTCTGGTCAACGGGCGGGCCACGTTCAGTTCACTGGCCGGAGTGTACGGGCTGGAGCAGATGCCCTCGGCGATGGTGGACAGGCTGGAGGTGGTGAAGGGCGGGGGAAGCTCGCTCTACGGCGGCAGCGCTGTGGGCGGCGTGGTCAATATCATCACGCGCAAGCCGCAGGTGCCGCAGACAGAACTGGGCATCCGCGCCGGCTGGGTGGACGGCAAGCCGGACAACACCCTGAGCCTGAGTTCCAGCGTGCTCAGCGATGACCGCAAGATCGGCGCGTTCCTGTTCGGCCAACGTCGCCAGCGCAACCCCTACGACCGCAACGGCGACGGGTTCAGCGAGCTGGGGATCCTCAGATCTAACTCGTTCGGCGGCCAGTTTTATTATGAGCCGGACGAGGACCACGAGCTCTCAATCGAGACCCACATACTGAGCGAGGAACGCCGCGGCGGTGACCAGATTACCAGCACCCAGCCCCACCAGGCCAATCTCGCAGAGGCGATCGCGACCAAGAGGGTCGGGGCCGGAATCAATTACACTCAGAAAGTGAGCCCGCGCACGGATTACACGCTTTACACCTCGCTCGCTTATACTACCCGTCACAGTTACTACGGGTCCGGACAGGACCCGAACGCATACGGAAGCACCCTGAATCCGCTCTACATGGGCGGCGGGCAGCTCAATTACCGGCCCAACACGAACCATACCCTGACCATGGGCATGGAATTCAAGAGCGATGCGCTCAAGGATGAAATTCTGGCATACAAGCGCATTACCGACGTGACCTACAAAACGTTCGGCATGTTCGCCCAGGAGGACTGGCAGATTAACCCGCGGTTTAACACCGTGCTGGGCCTGCGCATGGACAAGCACAGCGAGATTGATAATCCGATTTTCAGCCCGCGCGCCAATTTACTGTTCAAGGCCAGCGAGTTCATGAGCCTGCGCGGCTCGTTCTCCACCGGCTATCGCCCGCCGGTGGTGTTCGACGAGGACCTGCATGTCACCCAGGTCGGCGGCGAGGGCATGATTATCCGCAACGCCGACAATCTGAAAGAGGAAAAGAGCTACAGTTTTTCCGCTGGCCTGGAATACTCCAGGGCCTTTGACGGTACGGAGCTGTTCTTTACCGCCGGCGGGTTTTACACAATGCTCGACCACGTCTTTTTCGTCAATTTTATCGGGCAGGAGGGCAGCTCGCTTATTCACGAGCGGATCAACTCCGGCGGGGCAAAAGTATATGGCGCCGAGTTCGAGGCGACCCTGGCGTTGCGCGAAAGAGTGACACTCGGCACCGGCTGGACGTTCCAGAAAAGCCTGTTCGGCGAGGTCCAGGATATTTCCGAGGACGAGAGCGTGCGGATTCTGACCGACGAGTTACTGCGCAGCCCGGATATCTACGGCTATCTCAGCGCCGATATCGAGCTGGCGCCGGGCAACGTGGACCTGGACTTGAGCCTCGATATCACCGGTCCGATGCATGTGCTTAACGCCGAGTCCAACGCCTACCGCGATAAAACCCCCTGGTTCGGCGTGTTCGACACCAGGCTGACTTTCGCCGTGGGCAACAACGACCACCTCAAGTGTTTCATCCACGGCCATAACCTGTTCGACTCCTACCAGGACGACCTGGATGTGGGTGTCAACCGCGATGCCGGTTACGTCTATGGCCCCCAGCGCCCGCGCAGTATTTATACCGGTATCTCGACAGGGTTCTGATTCGGAATGTTTGGGGTGCGATGTAACCGGTGCGGGGCAGCGGTCTGGCGGAAAAGCAGGTAAAAGAAAGGACCTGCTACTTCAGACTTTTCAGGGTACCAATAAAATCGTCCACCAGTTTCTCCATGGTCAGGGAATCGAGCACCTTGCGGTAGGCGTTTTCGATAATCTGCCGGCAGAAATCCTTGTCCCTGTATCTCTCCATGACCTCGCCAATGTTGCTGAAATCTTTTTTCAGGGCCAGGTAGTGGACATCGCCCTGGAGGAAACCGCCGTATTCGCCCTCGAATAGAATCTGCAGAGTTCTGGTACCGGCCGCCTCGATATGCCGCGAAGCGATCATTCTGCCGTAAACGGCATCGGGCCGGTTGTCGAAAAACAGTTCGCGCAGTTGCTCGAAACCGGTATCCGGGAATTTTTTCCGGTACTCAATAACTTTCAGGCGGGTTTCGTCCGTGAGCTCGAAAAAGTTCGATCCCGCCTCCACTCCCAGCACCGCGTTGCAGTTGTTCAGAAAACGCGCCCAGTCCTCAACATTCAGTCTGCCCGACTGCTCCATGGAGATATCCGTTTTCAGCCCCAGCTCGCCCTCACGCCGAATGAAAAACTCCGTAAGCTCCCGCCGCTCCCTGTGGCCCAGATAGTCGGGGCCGTCGGTGCCCCGGAAGCCGATGTCGACAGGACGCTCCATGGGAGGGTTGACGGCATTGAAGTAGCGCCTGTCCAGCCCGGAGTTGGGCATGCCCATCACCGAGCAGCCCAGCGCCTGCCTGTAAAGCGCATGGGCTCTGGGTTGCGTGCTCTGGGAAACTATCAGGTCGATACCGAGGCGGCGGCAAAGCTCCACCTTGGCGGGCATCAGCTTGTATTCGTTGCCCATGAAAAACGCTTTGCGGCACTTCCGTCGGGCAATCAACCCGGCAAGCTTCGGACTCAGACAATTGGAGTTGGAGAACACCGAATGCATGAAAACCAGAGCGTCATGCCCGCCCAGCGACAGAAGCAGCCTGGAGGATAAGCCGCTTCTGTTTTTGCTCAGGTCAGTGAAGGTACACTTAAGTGCGGGGTGCTGCTTGAAGTAGTGAAGCCAGTTCAGCTTATAGGAAAAGGTTTTTCCCTGTTCCGGTTCGGTGCTGAAGATAAGAAGACGCATGCAAGCAAGACCTTTAGTTCGAAAACGATAGACCCGACTTCAGATTACCGTATGTTATAAACACCCTTCATCCATTTAATCGTATTGGCGATACCTTCCTCAAGACCGATCGTATAGGTGTGGCCGAGAAACTTCAAAGCCTTGGCCACGTCGATTTTTTTATCCCGCGTGGTGAAAGGCTCGTTCTCGATATAATTCACAATGCTGTCGTCGCGGCCGGCCAGCTTCAGGATGAGATCCGATACCTCTTTCATGTCGTGATACTCGTTGCCGCCCAGGTTATAGACCTCGCCCGGCTGGAACTTGTCGATGATGTTGGCCAGGGTGCGTGCTACATCGGTGATATAGGTGGACGTGCGATGGTGATTGAGATACACGTTGTAGGGCAGTCCAAGCAGCGCGTGGTAGATGAATTTACAGATTGCGCTGCGGTACGGGCTGTAATGCTCGCCGGGACCGTAGACGTTGAACAGCCTTACACGAACGGTTTCGGTTCCGAACTGGGCGGCGCTGTTGAGGACCTGCATCTCGCCGACCCATTTTGTCATCGCATAGTCGTTGAGTTGCTTGATCTCGTACTTGTCCATCACGTCTTCGGACATCGTGTCTTCCCAGTCACCGTAAACTTCCGAGGAGCTGAAAAACACCATCCGGAACTTCTTCCTCTCCTGGAAACGGATCATGTTCTTGGTCCCGATTACGTTGCTGCGCCACAGGGTGTCGTAATAGTCCTCACCGTTCCAGCGGCCGAACTCGGCGGCCAGGTGATAGACCGCGTCGTATTCGTGGCTGTCGAAAACACGCTTGAGCTGTGCGTAACTGGAGACGTCGCATTTGAAGTACTGCGCATCGTGATGATGGGGCAGGTCCAGCAGGAAGACCTCGTGCTTCCTGGCCCGCAGTTCGCTGACCAGACAACTGCCTATCGTACCCAGACCACCGGTAACAAGCACACGCATGGAAGGCTCCTAGCTTTTTATTTTATCCAGTCTCAATATCGCATCCATTAACTGTATGTCGGGGGCGACATCGAGCTCGGTGTGCCGCTTGATGTCACACATTTTGTAATCGCGAACAAGCACGTCGTAGCCGCGCTCCTGTAACTCCCGGGGCTCCCACCCGCAGCGATGGGTCTGGAACTCGTGGCCGCCGTGGCCCCAGATGTCGATATTCTGGGGTACGTAGCCTTTGGGCGTTTCGATAATGACCGCCACGCGGGCGATACTTTCGGCCGCCTCCATCAGACGCAGGGCGTCCTCTTTCTCCACGTGCTCCACGATATCGAGCAGCAGCACCATGTCGAACGAGTTGGGCAGGAACAGCTTGCCGATATCCCTCACGTCCGACTCGATTGCCACGTACGGGCACTCCGCTGCTATTTTTTCCAGGTACGGGCGGTAGATATCCACTCCAACCCGGATGCTGGCGTCCAGGTACTGCGATTTAAACGACAGCCCGCAGGCCACATCCAATATCGTCTCGATTTTTCCGGTGGGGTAAAGCCCCGCATCGGTGAAAAGTTTCTGAACGTTGTTTTCCGACCAGTCCTGTTTCGGCATTGGCTCGTTTTTCGCGGGCTGAGTTTAACATAATCGGGCTGTCGACTTGAGCATAAAATAGGGACTAACAGTGCCGATGCAATACAAAACTTCCGCCCCCCGCCCCTCGCCGGGCCGGAGCAAACAGAATATTGCAAAGTTAGCCTGTCCGGTCAAGCTTCAGTATCTCAAGGGATGTAGAGGAACAGGTGCGAGCGCCGCTCACTCTCGCCAATGTAGATCGTGCCATCGAGCCCGGTAGCCATCGCATCGAACTGGTAGCCGCGCCAGTAGTAGTGCGGGCTGCTGTCCACGATCAGCATCCCCAGGTTTTCGTAGCCCGGATCAGCGGGATCCCAGACGAACATCATGCAATGCTTCGTGCTGGTTCGCTCTCCGGCGATCAGGTATATTTTGCCATCGGCTCCAGTAGTGAGGCAGCGAAGGCGGCGCACGGAGCGGGCCTTGCCCAGATTCTTCAGATCGGGGTCGCCCTCGGTCCTGAACGAGAACAGATGCCCGTCGGAGGCCCCACCGTAGATTTTCCCGTCCAGGCCGGCCGTAAAATACTCGGCCACCGCGTAGGTGACGTCCTCGCCGGGAAAACGGTCGCCGGGGAGCATGTAGGAGGTAGATTCGATCCTGTCCGTGGCCGGGTCGTAGTACACCAGATAGCCATCGGTGCCGGAGGTATAAACCTTACCACCTCCGCCGCAGATCAGCGCCCGGGGCAGGCTGCGCCAGTGGCGCTCCGGGCCGTGGAAGGTCAGTTTGCTGTCCACCGGCCCCTTGTCGCTCAGCACTCCCCCGGCGATATCGTAGGCGAACAGGTGCCCGTCCGGGTAGGTCAGCCCGTAAAGCACCTGTTTATCCGCACTGGAGGTCAGCGCGTAGACCGAGTTGCCAGCCAGCACAATGCCCAGGTCTTCGAGCTCGCACTGCATCTGCGGCAGCTTGACCCGCTCGTTGCTCCGGGCGGGGTTGTAGCGGTAGAGGTGCCCGCCCTCGTAACCCGCAAAGTGGTCCTTGACGTCCTTCCAGATAGTCTCCTCGATTGATTTATCGCCCAGATGGCGGCCGGAGAATTCTATCCCGCTGAACGGATTCAGGCCGGTGCCGAGATAGATATTGCCCTGCGAGTCCTCGGCCAGCGCGTGATGGACCGACTGTTCAGCGGCTACCTTGCCCAGGTGGCGCACCTTGTTGGTGCCGGGGTCGAACATGAACAGGTACGCCGTGTCGCCCGTGGTGGCGCCGTAGACAATGCCGCTCGAAGCACTCAGCAGCGAGGTGATCGCGCTGCTGTTGACCGGAACTTCGTTGACCTCCGGGTAGCCGAGGAAGCGCAGGTCGAGGCGCTGCAGGTTGGTGATGTACGATTTTTTCCAGTCCTGGGCTTTCAGGCTGCCTGCCGGGGCGGTGATGCCGAGCATCACCGCCAGGCACAGGATAATCCCGATATCCGGATGTGCGCGTAAAACTGATTTGCCGCTCAATGGAACCTCCCGGTGCCGGTTATTGTGGCCGATAGATTATCAGGTGCAGCGCCACGGGGATCCCGTCGATCCGGCGGCTCGCTTTGGCCGGGTCGCTCACCTCGACCTGGCCGCAGATGTAGACCGTGCCGTCCGGGGCCACCGAGATGGCCTCGCAGCCGAACACCCGCCGCCCGTCGGCAACACGCAACACGCCCAAGTCGTGGTGGCGGTTCTGCTCGATATCGTACATCAGCAGGTGATGTTCCTCCTGGCTGCCGAATGTTTCCTCGTACTTGTCGACCGCGAACTCACGGGCCGAGGGCACGAAATAAATCTTGCGGTTTACCCGGTCGATAGCGAACGCCAGCGGGGCGTAGGGGATGTCCTGACGGTTGGGGGGATCGAGAAATTTGGGGTCACACATGCGGCCCAGGTCGGTTACCCGGCCGTTGGCTCCCGCGTGCGGTTCGTACTTGAACAGGATGTTGCCGCTGCCGCAGGTGATACCGTAAATCGCCTTGTCCACCGGGTCCCACTCCACCGCGCGCCAGATTGCGGCCCGGTCGATCTGCGGGTTGCCCAGTTGGGTGGGGAAGACCGTGGGGTCGAACGGGATGCGCACCGGCAGGTCGAGCACCCTGTCGCGTCGGCGGTCGTACTTCCAGATCCGCGCCGGCGGGACGCTGCCGTAAACGTTGCCCTCGTCGTCCGTGGCAATGTCGCGGCAGATGTCCCAGTCGGAGACCCGGCCGATATTGCGTGTCACTCCTTTTGCGATATCGTGGCTGTAGAGGTAGCCGGTGTAGCCGACCCCGTAGAGAATATTCCGCTCCTTGTCGATCGCCAGCGGGTAGGAGCCCACTCCCTCGTCCACCAGTCCCAGGTCGGTCAGCTTGTCCCGGCGCGGGTCGTACTTGATCCAGTGGCCACCCTGCCAGCTTCGGTAGTCGATCTCGTCCGGCCCGGCCCCGTCGTTCATGGTCGCGAAGTAGATATTTCCCTCGTTGTCCTCCACGCAGTGGTTGTGGATCTTGGTCGAAAGCCTGATCCCCTTGCCCCACTCGTCAAGGAAGCGGGCCGATTCGCAGACAATGCGGTTGACGTCCGCGGCCGGGTCGTACTGGTACATGTGGGAGCTGCCCAGCTCCGAGCAGAGGGTGCTGTACACCCTGCCGTCGCTGGCGGCATACAGGCCCTGCCACATGGCCGGGTCGCGGCCGGGGTATTCCCGGACCTGCACCAGCACGGTTTTTTCCTGAGCCTCAGCCGGGCGGATAAATGCGGCTGATGAAGCCAACAGCGTGACCAGCAGGAACCCCGTGATTTTGCGGATCATTCGTTTCAGCCCTCTGTCAGTCATGGCGTTCAACCTCGTCTGGTTGCTGAAATGCCGGAAAAAAGAAGGTGAATCCTTTCAACTCTCTTTTGGAGGTGTCGCTATTGTTGTCCATCGAGTTCCCTCACCCTGATATTGCGAAAGCGGATCTGGCCGCCGCCGTGGTGGTTCTGCAGGCCGAGATAGCCCTTGGGCCAGTGGTCGACGATCTTGCCCGCGGGCCGGGCGATCCAGTCCACCACGGTTTCTCCGTTGAGCACGACCAGGTAGCGCAGGCCGCGGCAGGTGATATTGATCCTGTTCCATTTGCCCGGTCCCAGCGAGGCCGGTTTGGTTGCCGGAGCGGCGTCGTAGATGGCCCCGGTGGCGTAGAGCGGGCCCCGGCTGGAGCGGTCCATGATCTGGACTTCGAAACTGTGATGGATGTAGTCGTAGCTGGCGGGCAGGGTGGGGATACGCAGGAAGATGCCGCTGTTGGTGTTGACACTGTCGCAGTTGAATTCCAGCTCCAGCTCGAAATCGCCGAACATCCGCTTGGAATACCAGAGCAGCCCGCCGCCGCCGTGGGCGGTCAGCTCGCCGGTGGCCCGGTCGATAGTAAAGTAGCCGTCGCCCGCGTGGTTCCAGCCGAATTTTGTATAATCCCCGTACTCGCTCTTGTTCACCAGCTTCAGCCACTGGCCCGGGGCGGCCTGTACAATGGCTGCGGCGGTCAGGCAGAGCGCGGCCGCGATAACCAGATTTTTTATCACTGGGCATCCTCTCTTTTGCATTGGCGGCCCGATGCCGTCAAGAAAACGCCCGGACGGATTTTTTACCCACCGTCCGGGCGCTGAATTCTATCCGCTATTCGTGGCTCTAGAGGGGCGTTGAAATAAAAACTTTCAACGCCCTCGAATGAAATTTTTCGCCTGATCGGTTGTCAAGGGTAAGGCAAGCCGTTTCTTTTACAAATACTGCTACTTGTGTTATGCCAAGCAGTTACATTGCTTCAGCCGACTTTTGGTCAGCATAGCGGGAAACGGCCCTTGACAACCAGACGCACATACTTTCGAATATTTCAACACGCCTCTAGAGCGGCATGACCCGGATGTTACGGAAGTACACGCTGGAGGTGGCGTCATGGTTCTGCAGGCCGATATAGCCCTTGGGCCAATGGGTGGCCACCTTGCCCGAGGGGCGGACTTCCCATTCGTTGACCACTACGCCGTTGAGTTCCACCTTGTAGATCAAGCCCTTGAGCGTAATCCTGTATTTGTTCCACTCGCCCACAGGCTTGCTGGGGAACTTCTCCGGCGCCTTGGCGTCGTAGATCGCCCCGGTAACGTGCAGGGCCGGGTTGGCGTCACCGGAGCTCTTGGCGCCCTCATGCAGCACGTGTTTCTTGCTGGCATCGAGAGCCGCGTCGTAGATCTGGATCTCGAAGCAGTCGTAGATGTACTGGTTGCTGGTGGGCACGTAGGGAATGCGGACGAAAATACCGCTGTTGGTGGCCTCATCGTCCACCATGAATTCAAGCTCCAGCACGAAATCGCCGAACTGCTGTTCGCTGTACCAGAACAGGCCCATCCCGCCGTGGCTTTTCAGCACGCCGGCATCGCGGTCCAGAGTAAAATAACCGGGGCCGTAATGGTTCCAGCCGTGCTTGTTGTACTTGCCGTTCTCGCCCTTTTTGATCAGATCAATCCAGCCGCTGTCCTTGCTGCCCGAACCCTGGGCCAGAACAGCCGATGCGTTGAACGCCACGGCCACGGCCAGTACCGCCACGGCGATGGTGAACCTGCGCAGAGAAGTGCGAATCATGCTGCTACCTCCGTGTGTTGTGATTTACGTGAACCTTATTGTATCTCGGCGGTCCACCGGTTGAACAGGTTTTCGGTTGTCGTGGCGTCCAGCTTGTCCGTGCTCAGCACGATCCTGAAGCGGAACGTGGCCGACTGACCCGGTTCCAGGGTGAAATTTAATTCTTTTTCGCCCTTTGTGAAAGTCTTCCAGCCGAACGGGTTGGCCGCGAACAGACCGTAGCCCCGGGCGTGCCAGTAGGTGGGGTAGGTGGGGTTGGCCGGGTGGCCGAAAATCCCCACCGTGGCGGGCAGGCCGTCCACCGTGCCGGTCAGGATACACCATTTGGCGGCAGTGCCCCAGACTTCTTTTTCATCCACCTTGCCCTCGCTGCTGAGGTAGCTGCCGTCCACACCCTCGTTGTTAAGCTGGGCTACCTCGGTGATATTGCCGTGCTCGTCCACGAAGCGCAGGGGCTCGTCGGCGGGTTCCTCCAGCGAGCGGGTGAGCCTGATGCCGAACGCCCCTTCCTTGGTGTCGCCGAACACGATTTTCTCTTCTCCGGCGGTGAGCGTGATCACCCTGTCGATAATCCGCAGTTCGCCCTCGGCGCGGAAATAGATTTTATCGTGCTCACTGAGTTGTTTTTTGCCCTCCAGGGTCTGCCAGTCCATGGTTACTTCCAGCACTCCAGTGCCCGCTCCGCCGGAAATCGCGTCCACCGAGCGATGAACTATCCGGCCGTAGCGGCCCGATTCCAGGTTCACGGAATCGGACGTGCCCCAGTAGTCGATCCCGTTGATATCTCCGTAGTTGAACCAGTGGGAGAGGTGGTGGGGGTGGTCCACCCGCTCACCGGGCACCATCGCCACCGGGAAGCTGCGGCTGTAAATCCGGCCGTCGGCGGCGCGCAGAGGATAGATCACCGGTTTGTAGAGCCGCTCCCAGTAACAGTAGCTGGTGAACGGCCGGCCGTCGACAGTGACGTCCACCTGACGGGCTGCCTGGTCGTGGGTGATTTTGATCATCGGTTGCATGGCTTTTTTCTCCGCGGAGCCTTGTGTGGCGGCCTCGTCGGCAGGGCCGCCGCCACCCGAGCAGGCGGCGGTGGCCAGGACGGCGAGAGTGATAATGGTTGCGAGCAGTTTCATCGTGTCACCGGCTTTCGCATAGTGTTAAAGATTGTGATGCAAAATGATACCGGGTGACAACCCCCGCCGTAACGCGGAAACAGGGGGTTGTTAAGTTCTTAGCTTCCTTATCCATACAATAATGCAAAAAACATCAGCCGGTCACCACTTCCTGGCGCGCCTCGTCGAACGTGACCCGCTCGCCGGTGTGCAGTGCCGCCGCGGTCATGCAGTTGGCGATTGCATGATTATAGCCGGCGTAGATATCCGCGTTGGGTTTCCTGCGGCTGCGCACGCACTCCATCCAGTTGCGCATGTGGGCCACTGTCATGTCGTCGGTCTCGCCCAGGCCGGTTGAGAGCGAGGCCGCCGAGGGGATTTTTTTCCCGGCCAGGCGATGGTCCTTGCCGTCGAGGCTGTGGCGCGGGGTCAGGCCGCCCTCGCCGCTGATCATGTTCGTGTCCAGATTGATCGCGCCGCGGTTGGAGAGAAATATCTCTTTCACCCCGCCGTAGCTGTTGGTCTGGCGCGAGGAGTAAACCACCTGGAACCTGTCCTCGCCTTCCCCGTACTCGAACACCGCTGTCATGGTGTCGGCGTTGCGGCGGCCGTCGTTCCAGAGGTACACGCCGCCGTTGGCCACCACGCTGACCGGGTGTTTGCAGCCGCTGAACCAGTGGACCGTGTCGATCTGGTGCACCATCCACTGGCCGGGAATCCCGGTGCTGTAGGGCCAGAACAGGCGGAACTCCACGTAGATCCTCGGGTTCCACGGCTCGTAGGGCCGGTTGACCAGGAAGCGGTTCCAGTCGGTGTCCTGCCGGCGAAGGCCGGCCACGGTGTCCGGGTGACGCCAGCGCATGGGCTGGTTGACGTTCCAGGTAATGTCGACCATCTTGATCTTGCCGAACTCTCCGTCGGCGATATAGTTGGCCGCGTTGATATAGTTCTCTCCGCTACGACGCTGAGTGCCCACCTGGACAATCCGGTCGCTGTTGATCACGGTTTTGAGTACCTCGCGGGCGTCTTCCATCCGGTTGGCCAGCGGCTTTTCGATATAGACGTCGCGGCCGGCGCGGACCGCCTCGGCGCAGTGGTATGCGTGCTGGAAATCGGCGGTGGCGAACACCACCGCTTCGATATCCTTCATTTCCCAGAGCTCATCGGTGTTGCGTGCTTTTTGGGGCGTCTTGCCAGTGAGTTTTTTCACGAAATCCGCGGCCGAGTCCAGGCGCTTGTTCCAGATGTCGCAGACAGCGCCGATCTCCATGCCCAGTGCATCGGCGTTGGCCTGGAACGCCTCCATCAGGCTATGGCAGCGCCCGCCCACGCCCACGAATCCCACGCGGATCCGGTCGTTGGCGCCCAGCACTTTCCGCGCGCCGCCCGTGCCCATCGCCAGAGCCAGCCCGGCGGCCGCGGTGGAGGTTTTACGAAGCACATCCCTGCGGGAAATGTTTTTTTCTTTGCCGCTCATCGAAACCCTCCGGAAATAGTTTTGCAGTTTTGTATGTTATTGAATGACAGTAGTGGTTTCCTTAACTGTGATGAACTCATAGAGCTGGGACGTAATGGCCGCCCCGGCCCTGTGCAATCTATCACCCACGGGCGCGGCGAGTCAAGCGGAGGCGCCCGGGCTCAGTGCTGAAGCTTTTCTTCCACCAGCCGGGCGATATCGCCGATTGTCCCGGCCCGCGCGATCCCCAAGCCCGCCAGCGTCACTGAAAAAGTGTCCTCGAGCACGGCGGCCAGCCGCAGAGTGTCGATCGACTCAACTCCCAGGTCCTGCTCGAGCCGCACGTCCTCGGTCAGGGACGCGGGATCGAGTCCCAGCAGGGAGGCCAGCAAACCAGCAATTATCCCAGCCACCGAGTCCGGAGCCGGGCCGTGATCGTGGCCGCCGCAGAGCGCCGGGCCTCCTCCTCCGCGAGCAAGCTCCCGCTCCCGGGCTGTTTTGGCGTAAGCGGACTCCAGCAGAACCCGATAGCTTTCGGTAAAATCTTCTCCCCGCCGCTCGACCACAACTCTGGCGATCTCGAGCATCCCCTCCAGCCCGCCCCCCCCGCTGGCCGCGTTATCGATCAGCCAGCAGAACGAGGGCACGAACTTGGGCAGCAGGCCGTCGGCGGCCAGCAGCACGGCGCCCGTGCCGATATATGAGCCGGTATTGAGCAGGGTGCCGATACCTGTTTTGACGTGGTCGCCGATAAAACTGCCCACTTTTTGCGAACCGGTGGGCACAAACTCCCAGCCGTGCTGGCCGGCCTGCGTGTAAACGCCCACCTCGGAGTAGTCGTTTTTCAGGTCGCTGGTCACTGTCTGCGCGCCGATATTGACCCATTCGCCCACGTAACTGTGCCCCAGGAACCCGTCGTGGTACTTGTTCGTCCGGCCATGGACGATACTCTCCTCCACCTCGCCGCCCACCCGGCAGTCCGGGCCGATGGAGCAGCCCGCGCGGATGTTGCCCCGGGTGATGTGTGTGCCGGGGCCGAGATAGCAGGGGCCTTCGAGGCGGCTGTGGGGCAGCACCACCGCGCCGCTCTCGATTATCACCGGGCCGCCGTGGGTGTCGATCACCACCTGGGGATGGATCTCGGCTTCGGCGGCCACGAACAGGCGGCTGGCCGGGCCGTAGACAGTCACGCTCTCATGGAACCAGCCCAGTATGCCCCGTTGCTCCGTCAGCCTGAAATCGCTGGCGATAGCCTCGGCGTTATGGCTGATCAGCTCCCACGGCCGGCGCAGCAGGTCCATCTCCATGGTTTCGCGGTTGGGCAGGCTGGTGGCCGCCGCGGCCAGAAAAGAGTGGATATTATCACGGGGCAGGGTGGCGGCGGCCCTGCGGGTGATCCGGGCGTAGAGCAGTTCACCGTCCGGGGTAACGCCGGCGGTCCCGGGGCCGTCGCTCTCTAACATCCACTCGCCGATCAGCAGGTTGCCGTTAATTACCAGCAGGTCGTCATTGAGCGAGCAGAGGTCGTTGACCGTGCAGCCGGCGGGTACTTGCGGGGCGAAAGTCGCCTGAAGGTAGCCCCGGCAGAACAGGGAAACCGGCAGGCCGGGATGGTTGCGGATGATTTTCTCGTAGAGCGGGCCGGTACCGCAGCGCAGGGCAAAGGTGGGGCGAAGGTGGGCGATGGGGAAAAAGTTGCGATAGTTTTCCGGCTCGAAAATGACCAGACGCATCGGGAGCGCACCCTGAAAGGAGTTCGGTTGTTACCGTCTCTTCTTGATAAGGAGAGCGGAGATAATCAAACTTAAACGCGGCGCGCCCGGCAGTCAATCCAATGCATTGAGACCTTTGAAAAAAAAGAATTGGGCTATGCACTTGACTCTCCCACATACTATATGTAGTATATGTGGGTATGGAAGACTATCCAAAGACAATTTTTGATTTTGAGAAGCGTTTCGCCACCGAGGAAGCCTGCCGACAATATATATTCGACC
>JAJRTS010000111.1 GCA_024278175.1 Gemmatimonadales bacterium
GAGCCGTTCCTTGCCTTGTAGGGGCGAACCTTGTGTTCGCCCGTAAAGAATATAGCAGGTGCACAGATTGACGGGCGAACACAAGGTTCGCCCCTACGACTTTCTACGGACAACGGAAGTCTCTCCGTACCATTATCAGGATTCGCTTTCCTTTGCATTAAGGACAAAACTTTTGAGAACCACTATAGTTACCTGTAAGCGGCAGTCAATAAAAAATCCCGGCGGGAGGATACCCGCCGGGATTTTTGTAATTACCGTCAGTTCAAACCGGTCTATTTGACGATATAGAACTTGGACTGGCGCGCGATCTGCTTACCGGTGGCAACGTCGGTGACAATCACGCTGAGGTTGTACTCGCCCGCCGGCGAGTCGCTGATGTCGATTGAGACGTATTCCTGCTGGACGATCCGCTCGGGGTCGGCTTCCTTCTGGAAAGTCATGGTGATTTTGCCCTTGTCCTTGCCGCTGCCGAACAACTTGCCGAACGGCGAGAATATCTTGGCGGCCAGGTTCTTGTCCAGGTTGTCGGCTTCGATCGTGAAGTCAATGTGATAGCTTTTCTTGTTCTCATCGTCCTTGTTCAGGAAGTAGATTTCGTAGTAGACGAACACTGCCTGCTCCTGCCTGAACGTGCGCGAGGGCAACGGCATCACGTTGTAGCTGCCGCGGGTGAACTTGCCCCGCTTCTGCCCGTCGAACGGGGTGATGTTGCTGGCCAGCACGATCTGGCTGACATTGAACTGGTTGGGCTGGTATTGAGTCACATTCAGGTCGCCTTTGTAGATCCCCATGCTCTCGCTGCCCAGGTCCTTGACACTTACCGAGTAGTGATATTCGCCGGGGGGCAGGTTGAGCGTCTGCTTGTCCACCAGCAGCAGGCCCTTGTTGTCCATATCGGGTTCCTGGCTGAGCTGGTAGCTGCGGCGATTATAGACCCTGTCCACTTCGTTCCAGTTCTGGTCGAAAACGGCGAACGTGCTCTCGTAGTTGACCCGCACGCCGATGATGTCGCGTTTGAACTCCAGGCTCGCCACCGGCAAACCGTAGAAGATGCTTACGTTGCTGTTGGCGTTCATCGCCATAAAATCAGCCGTGTAGTAGTAGTAGTCCATCGGCTCCGAGCCCATGTCCGGAACATAGGTCTCGCTTTCCATCCCGATAGTCAACGCGGGCTCCAGCAGGTCGGCCTCCATCATCCGCCAGGTGGTAAACATCTCCTGCTCAAGATAACCGGCATCATCGAAATCCACCCGCTCGTTATAGAGCCTCATATAGATCGGATCTATCTCCACACGGCTCCAGAGCAGAGCCCGCAAATTCTGACTGTAATCATTGGCTGACAGGGTAGTGGGCTCCTGCGGATTTTCCGGGTTGTCGCGCGTGGTGAACGTCTTGGTGAACGCGCTGCCTATCACGGCTTCCAGCAGGCTGCTTGCGATAAAATATGAACTCGACAGCCGGACGAAATTAAAAACGAAATTTTCCGGCTGGCGGTAATAGACCCAGGTCTCGTTGTCACGGATACCGTAATTGCCCACCAGGTCGGCGTACTCATCCGGTTTGCCGTGCTTGATATAGACAATACCCCGGTCGTCATAACCCTTGGTCTGTTTCATCGTATAATGCTGCTTGGCGTAATTCAGGCGGCGATAGTGCTCCACCAGACGCTCGTTGAATTCGGTTGTGGGCGAGGGGTCGCGGCTTTTCCAGAATTTGCGGAAGAACAGCTTTTTCTGGTCGATTGTGCGCGCGTTCTTCCACTCGGTCTTTTCCTCGGGCTCCACGATATCTATCGCGTCGCGGTAGAGTTCCCGCGCTGTGATCTCGTTCAGGTCGTCGAGGCACTGGAAATAGTACACGCTGGCGATCCGCTCGTCCTCGAGCACGAAAAATGCGCGGGCCATCAGCAGTTTCATCAGTGATGTCATCTCCTCCGGCCCCTGGCTCGAAAGGTCGGAGAGAATCGACTGAGCGATTTCGGTGTTGTAGATATCGAAATATCCCAGACCCATCGTATAAATCCCCTCGCTCTCGTCGGGATTGCGCTCCAGCAGCCGCTGGAAGAGATCGAGGGCCTCGCGGTTCTGCCCCGTTCTTACGTAGAGCTTACCCAGATGCTCGCTGGCGTCGTGCTTCTCGTGATCCACCTCCACGATATTTTCCAGCAGGTTGATCGCCACCTCGTAGTTCTGCGGATCTTCCTGGTCCAGGTAGTCTTCGGCGAATTCCCAGTTGGCCTCGATATAATAATTGGTGTTCACCGGGAAATCGTCCCAACCGCCGCTGGGGATATGAAATCCGTTGCGCGCGGACTCGACAAAAACCTTGCTGACTACCTGCTCGGCCACCTTGCGTTTAGTCGTCGTGCCGATCATTGCGAGGGCTTTATAGAACAGCGCTTCACCCGAATTGGGGTTAGTGGCCAGCACCTCGTCCATCAGACCGATTGCAGCTGTGAAGTTACTGCCTTTGATCATCTCGCGCGCACGCTCGACCTTCTGCTGTAACTCGCCGCCTGGCGGCGTGTCATCCTGAGCGGTCAACATTGCCGGTGAGATTATCAAAATGATGGCGGCCAGGACAGAAGAGATATGACGACCCATCATTAGTGCACTCCTTTTAACCTGTAAATTGGGTTATTATATTTCAGTTTCCCAAAACACAGCGGCGCGATACCCGCCACATAAAAAACAAAAATAAAGCTCATGCCAGTTGATTTCAACTGATTAAAACATCTTTCCCGCCGGAATGCAACCCTTGAGCTAACAGGCCGCTGATACTGCCGGCTGATTATCCGCTCACAAAAGCTTTTCACTTGATATGAAATAAGTTGTTTCCTATATTGGTTGCCTTTAACATTAACCGTTTCAATTCTTCCCGGTAAGGGAATCTTTTTCCCAATCGCCGGGCCTTGCCTTTCAATAACTATTACCCGTGACCCTTTGACGATGTTCAAAGAATATTCAAAAAGCCTCAAGCTTCCGGAACTTGAAAAGGAAATTATCTCTTTCTGGGAACAGAACAAGGTTTTTCTGGAAAGCATTGAACGCAACCAGTACCGTGAGAAATTCGTCTTCTACGAGGGACCGCCCACGGCCAACGGCCGGCCGGGCATCCATCATGTCATCAGCAGGACGATCAAGGACCTCGTTTGCCGCTATTACACCATGCTTGGCTACCATGTTCCGCGCAAGGCCGGTTGGGACACTCATGGCCTGCCCGTGGAAATCGAGGTCGAGAAACAGTTGCAGATCAGCGGCAGACAACAGATCGAGAACTACGGGGTAGAGAAGTTCAACAAGCTCTGCCGGGAAAGCGTGTTCAAATACCTCGGGGACTGGCAGGAGCTGACCCGCAGGATGGGCTACTGGCTGGACTACGAGAATCCCTATATCACTTTCGAGCGCGACTACATCGAAACGGTCTGGTGGCTGTTGAAACAGATGTGGGACAAGGGGCTGCTCTACAAGGGCGCCAAGATTCTCCCCTACTGCCCCCGCTGCGGCACCGGCCTGAGCAGCCACGAGGTCTCACTGGGCTACAAGGAAGTCGAGGACCCCAGCGTATTCGTGCGGATGAAACTGGCCGATGAGCCGGAAACGAGCTTCCTGGTCTGGACCACCACACCCTGGACACTGATCTCCAACGTGGCGCTGGCTGTGGGCGCGGACCACACCTACGCCCGCGTCAGTTACGACGGGGAAACCCTGATCATGGCCGAGGCCCTGGTGGGCAAGGTGCTGGGCGAAGAGGCCCGGGTGTTGGAAACTTTCCCCGGCCGCGAGCTGGAGCGCAAACGCTACACCCGCCTGTTCGACTTCGTCAGCCTGCCCGAGGACAAGGACGCGTTCTTTGTCACCGTGGCCGATTTTGTCAGCCTGGAGGACGGCACGGGCATAGTGCATGTCGCCCCGGCGTTCGGCGCCGACGACTACGCGCTCGCGCGCCGCTACGAGTTGCCGCTGCTGCAGCCTGTCGATGAGAGCGGCAAGTTCACCGCCGAGGTCACTCCCTGGGCCGGGAAATTCGTCAAGGACGCCGATCACGAGATAGCCGCCAACCTCAAGGAGCGCGGCCTGCTCTATCTGCAGGAAAGCTACAAGCACAACTACCCGTTCTGCTGGCGCTGCTCAACCCCCCTGCTCTATTACGCCCGCGACAGTTGGTTTATCAGCACCAGCAAGTTTCGCCAGGAACTGCTGCGCAACAACTCGTCGGTGAACTGGTTTCCCGCCGAAGTGGGCCGGCGACGGTTCGCCCAGTGGCTGGAAAACAACGTGGACTGGGCGCTGAGCCGCGACCGTTACTGGGGTACGCCCCTGCCAATCTGGATCTGCCGGAGCTGCGGCCATCAGCACGCGGTGGGCAGCGTGGCCGAACTGCGCCGGATGGGCCGCGACGTTGCCGAGGATATCGACCTTCACAAACCGTACGTGGACGATGTGATCCTTGATTGCCCGCAGTGCAAGGGGGAGATGAGCAGAGTCTCCCAGGTGATCGACTGCTGGTTCGATTCGGGCGCGATGCCGTTCGCACAGCTCCATTACCCGTTTGAGAACGAGGACGAGTTCGGCGAAAAATTTCCCTGCCATTTTATCTGCGAGGGGCTGGACCAGACCCGCGGCTGGTTCTACAGCCTGCTGGCGATCAGTACGCTGATCACCGGTAAGGCCCCCTACCGCAACGTGCTGGTCAACGACCTGATCCTGGACAAGAGCGGCCAGAAGATGAGCAAGTCGGTGGGCAACACGGTCGATCCGTGGGACGTGTTCGACGCCCACGGGGCCGACCCGCTGCGCTGGTACCTGATCTCCGTAAGCCAGCCCTGGCTGCCCAAGCGTTTCGATATCGACGGCGTGGCGGAGGTGGTCCGCAAGTTTTTCGACACCCTGCTCAACGTCTATTCCTTTTTCGCCATCTATGCCAATATCGACAAGTTCGTACCCGGTGAGGATGGTGTCGGCGAGGTGGACCTTACCGACGAGCTGGATAGCTGGGTGATCAGCAGGCTCAATTCCACTATCGCCCAGGTTCGCAAGTCGCTCGACGGCTACGATCTGACCCGCGCCGCACGCACGATCCAGCAGTTCGTGATCGATGACGTGAGCAACTGGTACGTGAGGCGCAACCGCCGGCGCTTCTGGCAGAGCGGCGAAAGCAGTGACAAACGTTCCGCGTTCACCACCCTCTGGGAAGTGTTGACAAAGGTGAGCAGGATGATGGCCCCGATCGCGCCGTTCGTCAGCGAATCCCTCTATTGCCGCCTGGTTGCCGATCAGCTTCCCGGCCAGCCGCCCAGCGTGCACCTGAGCAGTTTTCCCGAGGCCCAGAACGGTCGGATCGACCTGGAACTGGAGCGCAGAATGGAAGCCGCCCAGCAACTGGTGATCCTCGGCCGCGCCGCCCGCAACCGCAGCAGGATCAAGGTCCGTCAACCGCTGCGGCGGATGCTGGTGCAGACCCCCAAAGATTGCACCGCCGCCGATCTGGATTCGATTTGCAGGATAGTACGCGAGGAGATCAATGTTAAGGAAATCCAACCCGTAAAAAACGCGTACGACTACGTTACCCTGTCGTTAAAACTTGATTTCAAGATGGCGGGCCCTAAATTCGGTCCCAGGGTCAGGGAGATCGCCGCCGCTCTGGACGCGCTCGGCCAGGATGAGGTCGGCAGGATGCACGGCCAGGGCCTGATCAAGCTGACTCTGGAGAGCGGCAGCGTTGAGCTCTCTCTGCGGGACGTGGAGGTTCGCACCGCCGACCGCGAGGGTTACGTGGTGGAAACCGGCAACGGCTACGGCGTTGTGCTCGACACGGCGCTGGACGAAAAACTGATCCGGGAGGGGATTGCCCGCGAACTCGTCAATAAGATTCAGAATATGCGCAAATCCGCTGGATTCGAGGTGCTCGACCGAATCGAGGTCGGTATCGAGAGCAGCGCCAAAGTCAACGGTTCGATGCGCGAATTTGAAGGTTATATCCGCGCCGAAACCTTGTGCGACCGACTCAGCCAGGGCAGTATCGACGAGGACTCGTTGAGTCAGGAGTGGAACATTAACGACGAGCCGGCGGTAATTACGATCCGTAAGCCAAATTAATCAAGCCGGCCTCAAGCCCTAACCAGTTAACCGCCAGAGACCGACGACATGAACAAGAAAAAGCTCAAGCACTTCGAACAGCGGCTGATGGAAGAGCGCGAGAAAATCCTCAGGGAAATGGGACGTTTCGGCGACTCTTTTCAGTTTAACCTGAAAGATTCCTCGGGAGATCTGTCATCCTACAGTTTCCACATGGCCGACCATGCCACGGACTCCGAAATTCAGGAGCGGGCTTTCCAGCAGATGAGCAAGGAAGGCCGGCTGCTCTACCATATCGACGAAGCTCTGCGGCGGCTCTATGGAAATAATGAGAGCTATGGCCGCTGCGAAAGCTGTAACGAGCCGATCGAGGAATCCAGGCTGGACCTGGTGCCCCATGCGCGGTTGTGTTTCAAGTGCAAATCACAGGAAGAACATGGCTGATGACCCCGGTGCACAGTCACGGATCCCGCTGAAAACCAGGCTGATCTGGTTCTTCTCGCTGGTTCCTCCGCTGTTCCTGCTCGACCTGGCCAGCAAGAGGATTGTCCTGCGCCACATGGAGCCATACGGCCCCACCGTGGAGTTGATCGAAGGGATCGCCCGCTTGCGATTCATCTATAACGAGGGGATCGTGTTCGGCATCAACCCCTCCTTTTTCAGCATCGGCGCGCTGGCGGTGTTCTCCGTGCTGGTGGCCCTGCTGATGACGCTCTACCTGTTGTTCGCCCGGCTGGACGATAAGCCTACCCTGGCAGCCCTGTGCCTGATTGTCGGCGGCGCGTGCGGCAACCTCTACGATCGCGTCGCCTGGGGCCGGGTGGTCGATTTTATCGAAATCGGGATCGGAGAGCTGACCTGGCCGGTGTTCAACGTGGCCGACATGGCGGTAACAGTCGGCGCGCTCCTGCTTGCCTGGCGAATGCTTGCCGCAGGCAAATCCGAAGGCGGCGAGGCGCAGCGGGAGAACTCCCCCCCGGACTCCAGACCGGCTTGATCCATGCTTCCCGTTACCACTTGCAAACAGGCGGCGCCCACGGTGGACAACTCCGCTGAAATCAGCTATACCGCCACCGCCGCCGATCAGGGCCGGCGGCTCGATGTTGTGCTGGCCGGGGCGCTGAATATCTCGCGCAGCAGGATTACCGCCCTGGTCCGTGATGGCCTGGTTAGCGGCCCCCCCGGCAAAAAGCTCAAAACTTCCTATCCCGTTGCCGCGGGTGACACGTTCAGCCTGCCCCGGCCCGACCCAACGCCGCGCAGCAGCACGCTCCTGCCCCAGCAAATCCCGCTGGAGATCGTTTACGAGGACGAACACCTGCTGGTGGTTAACAAGCCCCCCGGGATGGTTGTTCATCCCGCCCCCGGCCATCGCAGCGGCACACTGGCCAATGCTGTCGCCGCCCATTGCAACCGCAACTCCGACAACCGGCTGGACCCCATGCGCCCCGGCATAGTGCATCGTCTGGACAAGGACACCAGCGGCCTGCTGGTGGTGGCCAAAACATTCGAGGCCCACGAGCACCTGGCGGCGCAAATCAAGCGGCACTCCGCCTCGCGGATATATCTGGCGCTTACCCTGGGGCACTGGGCCGAGCCGGAGGGAACTATCGAGGCCCCACTGGGCCGCTCACGGCGCGACCGCAAGAAAATGGCCGTGGCCGGCGAGGGTGGCCGCCGGGCAACCACACTCTACCGGGTAATCGAGAGTTTCCCGGCGGCGGAGCTTGTGGAGGCCACTCTGCGCACCGGCCGCACCCATCAGATCAGGGTCCACTTTACCCACCGGGGCCACCCGGTGCTGGGCGATCCCGATTACGGCGGACGCGCCAAAGCGCTGGGGGGTATGGCTCCCGGATTCAGGGGATTACTCAAACAGGCGCTGGAGATGCTACCGCGCCAGGCGCTGCACGCGCACCGGCTCTCTTTCGAGCACCCCTCGAGCAGGGAAAAACTTGACTTCAGCGTGCCTGTGCCCCAAGATTTCCAGCGTGTACTGGAGTTGCTCCGCCGGCTGGCGGGCACAACGGAAAGTATCGAACAGGACAAACAATGACTAAAACGCTGAAACAATATGAACCGGGTGAAACAGTGGACGCGATCTGCGTGCTGGCCGGACTCACGGTCCGTCAGACCAAGAAGCAGAAACCGTTCCTGCGCCTGGAACTGAACGACTCCGGCGGCAGGATCGACGCGGTGATGTGGGACGGGTTCGACGAGGAGCTGACGCGCACACCCCAGGGCCAGGTCCTGCGCGTGCGCGGCCGCATGGAGGCCTACGACGACCGTCAGCAGGTGGTGGTAAACTCTATCTCCGTCGCCCCGGCCGGCAGTTACGACCCCTCTGCCCTGATGCCCTCGAGCGAACGCGCCCCAGCGGAAATGCTGGCCGAGCTTGACGGGATTATCGCCGAGGTGAAGCATCCGCTACTGCGCAACCTGCTTGAGATTGCGTTCATCGGCGACGAGGACTTCCGCCGCAGATTCAGCCAGGCTCCGGCGGCCAAACGCTGGCATCAGGCCTATATCGGCGGCCTGCTGGAGCATACGCTCATCGTGGTGGCCCACGCCCGCGCGCTGGCAGGGCGCTACCGCGAGGTGCAGAGCGATCTGGTTATTGCCGGGGCGCTGCTCCACGACATCGGCAAAGTTTCCGAGTACCGCTGGGACGGCTACCTTGACAGCTCCACCGAGGGCAAGCTGGTGGGGCATCTGGTAATCGGCGTGGAGCTGCTCGACAAGTGGACCAGCGGAATCGATGGTTTCCCTGCCCCCCTGGGCTGGCAGCTTAAGCACATCATCATCAGCCATCACGGTTCCCTCGAGTTTGGCAGCCCGGTTCCGCCGCGCACGCTGGAAGCGCTGGTGGTGCATTTCGCCGATAATCTCGACTCGAAATTGAGCGGAGTACTCAAAATCCGCAACCGTCAACTGGATGCCCCCGGGGAGTGGACCGAGTATATCCGTCTGATGGAAACCCAGTTTTTCAAATCCTCCGCGCTCGACTGTGCCGGCGACGAGACCGTCCAGGAGCAGAAAACGCCTCAATCGCCGGAACGCTCGCAGACCGGCCAGGCCACACGGCAAGCCTCCCCGCCGCGGGAGCAGTCCCTGTTCGGCGGTGAGGAGTACTGAGAGTTCCCCGCCTCGGGAGAGCTCCTGATACCGATCCGTCACAACTGATAATCAGGATTATTGACGAAGCGGAGATTTGTTCGCGGAAGCAAGGCGGCAGTGGCGTCGCCGCTGCCGCCCAATACCGTAATCCACGGCATTGGGCGGCTCTTGCCGACAAAGCAGGCGGGCCGAAGGGGAAATAAGCGCCGGCTTGTTTTTCTTTGGTAAAAATAAAACCAGTCTTCCGCGGATAAAGTAATTCTGTGTTAACTCGCTTCATTGCCAAAAGTTATCGAAATGGGGCTATATTTTTTTGAATAATGCCGGCTAAAAAACTCTTGATTTCAGCTATAATCTGTGGTACTTTTTTCTTTGTTAACCGCTGGATGGCCAATAAACTGCGGCCCAAAAGCGGAAAAGACGGATAACCGATTATTTTCCGGTTATTACAACTTTCCGTTAAACGGACAATAAAACATGACCGCCGGCGCCGGCATACTCCTGGCGGGCTGCCGTTTTAGCTTGTCCTTTAAAAGCGTGTTGAAAAATACGAAAGTGTGGGCATTGAGGTTGTCAAGGGCAGTTTCCCGTGATGCTGCTTAAAGCCGGCGGGAGCAACGCAACAGCTTGGGAAAAAACAACTAACCGAATCAGTAAAAGAAACGGCCGTGCCTTGCCCTTGACAACCAGAGGAGAGAAATTTTTATCATAGGGCGTTGAATGTTTTTAGTTCAACGCCCCCTCAGAATAGAGAGTGGCGAATAACCTGTTCACCTGCCGAGCAAGGGTACGACACTATTTCTTCGACATTTATCATACTGGTCATACTGGCCGCGCTCGGGACGCTTGTCGCCGTGCTGGTGGCCCGCAATCGTAACTCGACTGCTATGCCCGCCGCCGACCCGGCCAATGCAGACAAAGGAGGAACTATCAACTCCAGCGGTTCGTTTTTGACAAATGAGATCGCAATCGATCTGGGCACCGCCAACACACTGGTTTACATCAAAGGCAAAGGAATCGTACTCAACGAGCCCTCGGTGGTGGCGATCGACCGGGCCAGCGGCAAGGTGAAGGCAGTGGGGCTGGAGGCCAAGGCGATGTTGGGCCGCACCCCGGCCAGTATCACGGCGATTCGTCCGCTGAAAGACGGTGTGATCGCCGATTACGAAGTAACCGAGGAAATGCTGCGCTATTTTATCAAGGCCGTGCTCAAGAGCCGTTTCCTGCCTGTCAAACCCAGGGTGATTATCTGTGTACCCAGCGGAATCACCGAGGTGGAGCGCCGCGCCGTGCGCGACAGCGCCGAGAGCGCCGGGGCCAAGGAAGTCTATCTGGTGGAGGAACCGATGGCCGCGGCTATCGGCGTGGGCCTGCCGGTGGAAACACCCAGCGGCAACATGATTATCGATATCGGCGGCGGCACCACGGAAATTGCGGTGATCGCCCTGTCGGGTATTGTCAGCAACATCTCGATCCGTGTCGGCGGCGATGAGCTGGATGAGGCGATCGGGCAGTTCCTCAAGAAAAACTACAACATCCTGATCGGCGACCAGACAGCAGAGCAGATCAAGATCAATATCGGCAGTGCCTACCCACTGGGCGACGAGAAGGAGATGGAAGTCAAGGGCCGCGATATAGTCTCCGGAATTCCCAAAACCGTGACAATTCATTCCAGCGAGGTCCGCGAATCCCTTCAGGAGCCGATCATGGCGATTGTCGAGGCTACGCGCCAGGCCCTTGAGCAGACTCCGCCCGAGCTGGCCAGCGACATCGTGGACCGCGGAATCGTGATGACCGGCGGTGGTTCGCTGCTGCGCGGCCTGGACCAGTTGTTGCGCGAGGAGACCAATTTGCCGATCAACGTGGACGAGGAACCGCTGACCTGTGTCGTACGCGGTACGGGAAGGATACTGGACGACCCCAAGCGTTACTGGGTAGTGCTGAGCCAGAGCAAGTAGGCGTGCGCGGCGGGCAGGCAGCGGCTTTGACTTCACCGCGATGCGCCTGTCGCGGCCTGGACCATCACAGGGCCGTACGGGGTGTGCCACGTTAATGCAGTTTCATTCTGCCGTGCGAGCACGATGTCCAGATTCTTCCTTTTCCTGTGGGAACACAGACAGAGCCTGTTGTTTCTGCTGCTGATTCTGCTTTCGCTGGCAGCGATTTCCCTGTCCGGTGAAAACCGGTTCAATCTCGCCCGTCAGATCAACCGCACGCTGATCACTCCATTCCAGATGGTTGTTTCCAAGGCGGATTACTATCTCAGCCTGAAACAGGAAAACGAGCGCCTGCGCAAGAACAATTTCGTCCTCTCGCTGGAACTCTACCACCTGGAACAGGCCCGTCAGCAGAACGAACGGCTCAAGGCGCTGCTCGATTTCTCCCCCGCCACGCCGATCCACTTTATCGCCAGCCGGGTTATCAGCGGCGGAATCGGCGAACGGGCCAACGTGTTCATTATCGACAAGGGTTCCCGCCACGGAATCCGGATCAACCTGCCCGTACTCGTTCCCGAGGGGCTGGTGGGCAAGATTATCGAAACCGATCCCGCCCGCAGCGTGGTACAGCTTTATACCCATCAGGACTTCCGCGTGAGCGCGATGCCCTCCGGCAAGACAGAGCGCGGCATTGCCGGCAGCGCCAGCGGCGGGCGGCTCTACCTGTTCAACATCCCCCTTCGCACCAGTATCACCCCCGGAGACTTGATTGTCAGTTCCGGGATGGGCGGCATCTTCCCCAAGGGTATCCCTATCGGCGAGGTGGCCGATATTGAGCGTGAGAGGGAGATGGGTATCAAGCTGCGCGCCCGCCTGAACCCGTCGGTAAACCTCGATAAAATAAGCGAACTGTTCGTACTCGCGGACAGCGCGTTCGTATCGCCGGGAGCGGGGATCCTGTTCGAAACCGGTGATTCCCTGAACCTGCTCTGGAGCGACCAGTAATGTCGAACCTGCGCTTCATCCTGTTCCTGCTGACGCTCTTTTTCGTCCATCTTCTGTTCTATCAGTATATCTCGATGGGCGAGATTTTCCCCGACCTGTTCCTGGTGATGGTGGTTTATGCCGGGTTGATCTGGGGGCCGGAATGGGGTAGCCTGACCGGCTTTTTCGCCGGGATGGCCCAGGACAGTTTCAGTTTTACCTATTTTGGCCTTCACGCACTGGCCAAGGTGCTGGTGGGGTTTTCAATCGGCAAGGTACGGCATAGCTTTTTCAGCGGCAAACCCACGGTGCAGATCGCGATCATCCTGGCGGCCAAGATGGTCCACGACGCCGTGTTCTACGGGATCTATTTAGCCAGGACCGACGAGAGTTTCTGGCGGCAGTTGCTGTTCGTCTCGGCCCCTGCCGCACTTTATACCGCCGTGCTGGGAGTAGCCCTGTTCTTCCTGTTCCGTATCCACCAGAAATCCAGGGGATGGTGATCTGATGCCACTACGGACCAGGCACGGCGAGGGCGTTTCCGGCAGGTTGCTCAAAGCGCGGATGGCCAAGGTGATCATTCTGATCCCGTTCATCGTGCTGATCGCCATCTTTTTCCGCTACCAGGTACTGCATACCAGCGAATACACTCTGCACTCAGAGGAAAACCGCCTGCGAAGGATCGAGTTGCCCCCGCCGCGGGGACTGATCACCGACCGCAACGGCAAAGTGCTGGCCGAGAATATCCCGTCCTACTCGATAGAGCTTTATCCCCAGCCGCCGGATTCGATGGAGATCGCTCTCGAACGCCTGGCTCCCCTGCTGAAACTCAGCGTGAGCGACCGGGAACAACTCCTGCAGAAATACAAGCTCCGCCGCTCAAGTCCGCTACGGGTCGCCTCGGATATCGACCAGAAAACCCTGGCCGTTGTAGAGGAACACCGCAGCACTTTCCCGGGAATCTATCTCCGCTCGGACATGAAGCGCAGTTACGTTTACGGCCCCGCCCTGGCCCACGTGCTGGGCTATGTGGGCGAGATCACCGATAGCGAGCTGGAAGACTCGGCCTACTCGGACCACACGATGGGCAGTCTGATCGGGCGCAGCGGGATCGAGGCCCAGTACGAGCATCTTCTGCACGGTGTGCGCGGCGTGAAGTTCATCGAGGTGGACGCCCGTGGGCGTGAGCTGGGCCCGTTTCACGACAAGACTCCGGTGATGCCCACCCGCGGCAACGACCTTCGGCTCACTATCGACCTCCGCCTGCAAATGGCGATGCATGCGATCATGGACACTATCGAGATCGGCGCGATGGTGGCCGTGGACCCGCGCACCGGCGGCGTGCTGGCGATGGTGAGCAAACCGGAATTCGACCCCAACCGGCTCAGCAGCGGAATTTCATCCAGCCAGTGGCGGCAGTTGCTGTTCCATCCCAACAAGCCGTTCCTCAACCGCGTGATCCAGGGAATCTATCCCCCCGGCTCCACGTTCAAGGTTTTCACCACGCTGGTGGGCGCCGATCTGGGGCTGATCGGAGCGGACGCGCCCGGCCTGGAGGTTATCTGCCGCGGTGGCCTGCAGTACGGACGCCGGTTTTTCAAATGCTGGCAGGCAGGTGGCCACGGCAAGGTGGATTACCGCGACGCCATCGTGCGCTCCTGCGACACATTCTTCTACCAGCTCGGGATCAAGATCGGCCTCGAGAGGTTTTGCCGCTACGGCAAGGAGAGCGGCCTGCTGGAAAAAACCGGGGTAGACCTGCCCAACGAGGAAGCGGGCCTGTTCCCCGACGAGAACTGGTACAGCCGTAACTACGGGCGCGGCAACTGGGGTCCGGGCAACGTGCTCAACCTCTCGATCGGCCAGGGGGAAATAACCATGAGCCCGCTGCAACTGGCGATGATGTACTCGCCGATCTGCAACGGCGGCCGCCGCTACCGTCCCCACCTGCTGGAAACCGATCCCGAGACGCTCCGTCTGCCGGACATCATGTTTTCCAGGGAACACCTGGAAATGCTGATCGGCCCGTTGACCGGAGTTGTCAACGACCCCGTTCACGGCACGGCCCGCGGCAGCCGCCTCTGGGGACAGAAGTTGAAGATGGCGGGCAAGACCGGCACATCCCAGAATCCCCACGGCGATGACCACGGGCTGTTTGTCGGCCTGTTCCCCGCCTCGGCGCCGGAGATTGTGGTTTCAATTGTGGTGGAGCACGGCCTGCACGGTTCCGCCACCGCCCGCCTGGTCAAGGACCTGATGTTGGCCTATCTGGAATTCAGGGGGCAGGAAACCGGTAACGAGGAATTCGCTATAATTGCTCACTGAACCTGCGAAGTAGCCAGCCATGTGGATCAAGAGATACGACTGGGTGCTGATGAGCCTGGTGCTGCTGCTGACTTTCTACGGCGTGATGATGATTTACAGCGCCGACCAGATCCAGACAGTACGGACCAGCGGTGTGCTGCACTACCGCCGTCAGCTTATCTGGCTGGTAATCAGCGTGGCTGCGATGGTGGGAGTCAGCGCGTTCAGTACCCGCGTGGTGGAGATGCTGGCCTACGCGGTCTACGGGCTGATCGTGCTGGCGCTGGGTGCGCTGTTGCTTACCGGCCAGGGAGTCGAGCGCTGGGTGACCATCCCGGGCGCCGGGATCAACCTTCAACCGGCCGAGTGGGCCAAGTTGACCACGATCCTGGCCTTAGCAAGCTATCTGGCGGGCCGCAAAAAGCAGATCGACTCGCTTAAGGACCTGGTGATCCCGGTGTTGATTGTGGGCCTGCCCGGCAGCCTGATCCTGCTTCAACCCGACCTTGGCACCTCGATAGTCTTTTTCTTTATCTTTTTCGGCATGCTCTACTGGGCCGGCCTGCCGCTGATCTACCTGTTCCTGATAGTCAGCCCGATAATCAGCTTTCTGCTGGCCCTGATCACCCACCTGGGCGAGATGCAATTCCCACTGTGGGGCGTGTTCATTATTTTTCTGTGTATCCTGATTTTCTACCGGCGGATTTACCTGATGGACGCGATCGTGTTCACCCTGGCCAATCTGCTGACCGGAATCATGACCTCGCCGTTGTGGAACTCGCTCAAGCCCTATCAGCAAAAACGCATTCTGGTTTTCTTTCAGCCGGAGCTGGATCCCCAGGGCAGTGGCTGGCAGATCATCCAGAGCAAGGTGGCGATCGGCAGCGGCGGACTGCTGGGCAAGGGCTATCTGTTGGGGACGCAAAAAAACCTGGCGTTTTGCCAGCCCAGCACACAGATTTCATTTTTCCGCTGGTGGGCGAGGAATTCGGGTTCGTGGGCGTGGCGGTGGCTCTGCTGTTGTTTTACTTTCTGCTCAGCCACATCCTGGAGCTGGCCCGGGTGTCCGGTAACAGTTTTTCCAGCCTGGCCGCGGCGGGAATAGCAAGTTTTCTCTTCGGCCATATCATCATCAACGTGGGCATGACAGTCGGCCTGATGCCGATCACGGGCCTGCCGTTGCCGCTGTTCAGCTACGGCGGTTCGTTTTTGATGACATGCTACATGGCGATCGGCATCCTGCATAGAATTTACATGGAACGGGGCAGCATTTGACCAGGCGTGTTCAACATCCCGATAGCGGTGCCAAACCACCGGTGGATATTTCGGTGGTCATCCCGGTTTACAACGAGGTCGACAGTCTGGAGCCGCTGTTTGGGAAGTTAAGCGAGGTGCTCGGCACCATGGGCCGCGGTTTCGAGATATTGTTCATCGACGACGGCAGCGACGACGGCAGCGGCGACGTGCTGGAGCGCCTCAGACAGCGCGACACACGGGTGGGCGTGATCAGCTTCCGGCGCAATTTCGGCAAGAGCGCCGCGCTGGACGCCGGGTTCGGGGCCTGCCGGGGGGAGTTGGTGTTCACGATGGATGCCGACCTTCAGGACGACCCCGAGGAGATGCCGGCGATGCTGGCCAAGCTTGAGCAGGAGGGTTACGACCTTGTCAGCGGCTGGAAACACGACCGCCAGGACTCGCTGGGTAAGACCCTGCCATCCAGGCTGTTTAACCTGGTTACCTCGATTGCCAGCGGCCTTCGGCTCCACGATTTCAACTGCGGGTTCAAGCTCTACCGCGGGATTGTGGCGCGGGGGCTTAAGGTTTACGGCGAGCTTCACCGCTACCTTCCCGCCCTGGCCCACTGGCAGGGCTACCGGGTAACCGAAATCAAGGTGCGCCATCACAAGCGCAAGTTCGGCCGCAGCAAGTTCGGAGCCGGCCGCCTGGTCAAGGGCTACCTGGACCTGATCACCGTGGTGTTTCTCAACCGTTACACACGCAGCCCCCTTCACTTTTTCGGCACACTGGGCAGCCTGCTCTGCGCCCTGGGGTTCGCCATCGGACTCTATTTCGTGGGCTACTGGGTGACCCATCATAATATCGGCGGGCGCGTACCGTTGCTGCTGTTCGCCATCTTTCTGATGCTGACCGGGGTACAGTTGATCAGCACCGGGTTGCTGGGCGAGATGCTGACCAGCAGCCTGCACTACGAGCGTGAGCCTGCCTACCTGGTGCGCGAGCAGAACCTTCCTGAAAAGCAGCCGCGGGAGAGCTGAGACCGGTGTTGCGTCCTGCGAATCATGCACAAAAAAAGCGAGCTGTTAATCCCCCTCGATCCCTTTACTTAGCAGCTGGGCACAACTCCCTCCCGAACGGGGACAATAAAAATACCCGGGCCGCTTGATGCGGACCGGGCATTTTGTTTATCGAGATTCCTGCATCGGAAAACCGACTATTTATTTCAGCACCACCATCTTGCGGGTCGAGACGAAAGTGTCGGCGACTATGCGGTAGAAATACACACCGCTGCTGATCCGCCGCCCCCTGTTGTCTGCGCCGTCCCAGTTGACATTGTACGTGCCGGGCCCCTGGCTCTTATCCACCAGCGTCCTGACCAACTGGCCGCGAATGTTGAACACGTTGAGCCGGACAGCCACCTGGCCGTTGTCCTCGGGGATCGAGTAGCTGATCGTTGTGGAGGGATTGAACGGATTGGGATAGTTCTGCGCCAGGAAAAAAGCTTTAGGCAGATAGGAAGATTTGTTCAGGCCCAACTGATCGTAAGCCTCGGCGAGCAACTCCTGAGCCAACCCGCCGCTGGCAGCTATCTGATCGATGTTCTTCCCTTCAAAATCGAGCGGCGCGCTGAGCACCGAGCCATCCGGGAACACCAATTCGATACTGGAGGAGCTCAACCGGACATCGTAGCCGTCGTTATCCTTAACCTTGTCCGCGGCCCTCAAACCAAGACCGGCACCGGCCAGAAATACCGTCAGCACGGCCACAGTCGCCATTTGAACAAATCTGCCGGTCATAATCCTCTCCCCGGTTTTAGCTGAAAGATGCTTTGATGTTTCTCCCTCGTTTCAAAACCACTGCAATAACCGTTCCTGAATAATACGAAAAATCCATATCACTACAGCGCTTACGGTTGGCTCTCATTTACTTACTACACGCCCGCTCCCGTTGTGTTCGCTTTGCGGGCAGGCTGCCCGGAAACATGCGTAATTCCACCACACCTGTTACCAGTCCGGCAACACCGGGACAGCCGGCAGCGTGCCCAAAAAATACCGAAGGGATGGGAATTGTGGCTGTCAAGGGCCGTTCCCCGTTGTGCCGAAAAAAAGCAGGAGCAATGTAACCGTTTGTAAGACAAATAGCAGAACCGGTAAAAAAACTCGGCTTGCCCTTGACAACCTGTCGAGCAAAATTTTTCATCCCATGGCGTTGAATGTCTTCATTTCAACGCCCCGCTAAAGCCGGTCCTTCTCACCGAACACCTCGGCGCTGAACGAGCGGATCTCCGTGCCCTTCATCTTCCAGGCATCCGGCGGGAGACCCGCCTTGCGGCATGTCTGTTCCAGAAAAGTGTTCCGATCCCAGCCGTACTCGGTCGCCACCTGCGGCAGCAGCAGTCCCTGCCGGCCGCCGTGCCGGATAATGAGCCCGTCACGGCCGAGCTGGATTTCAGCTACGTCGTCCACCGGGGTAATCGGGCTCATGGCGCTGATTTCAATCTCCAGCTCATCGAGCTCGTCCTCGCTCACCGGGTTGAACCGGATGTCATGCACGGCCGCGGACACCGCCATGTCCCGCACGGTTTCCACCAGCGGCCGCAGTCCCTCTATCAGGCCGACACAACCTCGAAGTTGTCCCCGTTTTCTGAGCGTAACGAACGCGCCCCTGTGCTGCGCGGTCACCTCGCTCACCGGCTGATAGTCCAGCGGCTGCTGGTTGCCCACCACCCTGGTGACTGTTTCGCGGGCCACTTTGAGCAGAAATTCTTTATCCTCAGCGGAAAGCGACATGGTCCGGATTCCGTTAACCGTTTTTAGGGAACCTCTATTATTCAGCCGTATTTTACCGGTAAAAAATCGCCGATGTGTAGCCCACTACCTGGCTGTAATCTCCCGAAATCTCGCCGCTGGTGGCGTAACTCAGGTTTTCGGCCCGGGCCGCACCCAAGCCTCCGGCGGCAAACATCGCCGCCGCAAGCGGACCGGCCCCGCAGGCTTCACACTCGTGGGCGTCCACGTCGGCCAGCAGCCCCTCCGGATCGAATTTTTCAATACGCCCGATCACATGCCGGTCCAGCTCCCGCGCGGTCTGCCGGCTATGGAAATGCGACAGGTCGCTGCTGGCCACAATCAGCCCACGGCGGCCGGTTAATGCGCCGCTGAGGGCACTTCCCAGTTGACGGCAGGCCTCGCTGTCCTGACGGCCCATCACTATCGCCACCAGCCGGAATTTTTCCAGTACGGTCTGCAGAAACGGCAACTGCACCTCCAGGGCGTGTTCGGAGCTGTGCAGGTGTCCGTTGGTGCTGATCCGCACACTGTCCTGACTGCCGCCGGCGATCCTGCCGGCCGAGTCCGAGTCGATTTCCACCCGGCCCAGCGGGGTCTCGTAGGCGGAGCCGCCGAACACGCTGCTGAACTGGAAATACTCCCGGTGCGAGGGCGAAATCACAACCACGGTATCGATGTTCCGGCCCCGCAACTGGGCGTAAGCGTAGGCAGCCACCTGTCCGGAGTACACGTAACCCGCGTGGGGAGCCGCCAGGGCCACGATGTCCTCGGCGCTTCTGTCAGTGTCCACATTGTCGATAAAATGAGTAATGTCAGCGCCGAGACGCTCACGCCGGGCTGGATAAAACGTGCCGGCAACCGCGGCTTGACGAACCGGAAGATCATAATCCGACATCGGTACGTAACCTCCGCCGCTGGACTTGTGGATGGAGCTTTCGCGGGGACTGTTATTTTGTAGCTTAATTATTAATAGTTACAAATTGCTGACAAATCAAGAATTCCGCAAACCTGGGTGAAACGACTCACGCATCCGGATTCACCCGGGGCTTCAGTTTTTCCGGGGCGACCCGTGAGATCAATGCGCGCGCCACGATCTCCCCCGGATCGACCAGCGCTACTCCGCATGCCGTTCGTCCGGGCAGCGCCAGCGGAAGTTCCGTACAACCCAGCACAACGGCACAAGCTCCACGCCCGGCCAGGTGTTCCACGGCGCGGCCGCAATCCTGAATGGCTCTGGGGCTGACCGGACTGGATTGGGCCTTGATTCCCCAATGGAGGTCATAGATCGCCCGCTGCACCTTCTCCGCCACTTCCTGCTCCGGACGCAGCAATTCCACGTTGCCGAACCGTCCTGATTCCAAGCGATCGTAAACACCGGTGGCCAGGGTCCCCGTGGTGGAGAGCAGGCCGATTTTGACTGGATGCTCTTTTGCGCCGGCAAATGTCCGGCCGATAAAAATCCCGGTCTGCTCGATCATGTCCACCAGCTCGATTTCCACTCCGGCCTTGTCGAGCATATCCTTCAGGGGAGCGAGAATCCGCTCGCTGTGGGCCGTATTGCAGGCGATCGCGGCAACAGTGGCTCCCGCTCCGGCCAGCACTCGCAGGGACTCGAACAGGCCTCCGGCCGGGTTACGGCCCTTGCCGCCGAGCAGCCAGGCCGTGCGGTCGGCAACCAGCGGCCCGGACGAGTGCAGGACTACCTCCAGATGGTCCTGGTCCGTGCCATCGGTGAGCGTGTTGTCGAATATTTTGCAGTTGAGGGCCAGACCTGCGTAGGGTCCAACTCCGCCTGCTATCCCGATTATTTTCCTGCCCATCTCCGGGTGCCCTCTGCTGATTTCAGCTGAAAAAATCAGGTGTGCAGCTCAATAATATCGCCATCGGACAATGGTTCCTCGCGGTTCACCATCTGCCCGTCGTACTTGTTCTCGCTCCAGATTCTGGCGTACTTGTATTGCTCGGCCAGCTCGCGGTGCACGGTCACTGCTAAATCAAGCACCGTGCTACCGGCCGGCAGCACGTAGGGTTCCGTGATATCCGCCTTGTGGCCCGGCGTTTTGGAATAGACCCGGATCACGCGGAGGGTGTCCCAGATCGCCTGGCGAAGGTCCTCCAGGCCCCGGCCTTGCTCAGCGGAAACGGGCAGGGCCGGAATATCGGTCTCGGCCAACTCGCGGAACAGCTCGAACAACTCGTCGTCCGCGGGCGTATCAACCTTGTTGCAGGCCATCAGCACGGGACGGTACACGGCGCCTGGCAGCTGGTCATGCTCATCGATCTCCTCCCGGCGACCGCGAAAGAGCTTGCGCTGCCTAAAATGAGCGTCGATATACTCCAACTGATCCAGCGGGTCGGTTGTTATATCCAGCACAATGAGCACCATGTCCGCGGCCTTGAACAGATCGACAACCCAGTGCTCCTCGTGCTCCGCCGAGACAGGGGGCATATCGACAAGCTGGACTTTCGTGTCACGGAACGGCATCATCGCCGCATGGGGCACCCTGGTGGTGAACGGATAGGGAGCCACCTCTGGACGGGCGTTGGTCAGGGCCTGCACCAGCCGGGACTTGCCCGCGTTGGGAGTACCGGCCAGCGCCACCTGGCCCGCCCCATCCTTGCTTACCTTGTGGGAGTGGCCCCTTTTCCCGCCGGCGGACGATTCCTTCTGCTGCTGGTCGCGCAGTTTTGAGAGCCGCCGGCGAAGGTCTCCCTGCAGATGGTCGGTGCCCTTGTGCTTGGGCAGCAGCCGGAACATGTCCTCCAGGCAGCGGATCCTGTCCTCGGTTGTTTCGGCTTCCTTGAACGCCTGCTCGGCGGCAAGGTATTGCGGTGTCAGATTAGCGGGCAACTACCCTTCTCCTGTTGCGTATTTATTCAGCCGGTTTTACGCAGGGATTCCGCGCTCTCCTTCAGACGCTCGAACGTTGGCGGGTCAACTCCACAACTTCCTATCTCACTACCCTGCTCGATCGATTCGTAATAGCGGCCGTGGTAGTCCGTGCCCCCGGTGGGCACAAGGTTAAACTGCCGGCAGAGCTCCAGCAGCGCCGTGCGGGTGGAGGCGCCGTGCTTGGGAGTGACAACTTCCAGACCTGCCAGGCCGCACGCTTTCAGCGAGTCGATATAGCCGTTGTCCAATTCCCGGCTGTGGGCCGGATGCGCCCAGACAGCGGCGCCGCCCGCGGCGCGGATCATCCGGATCGCCCTGGCGGTGTCGGTGAACGGCCTGGAACGGGCGAACGTCCGGTAGTAATTGAACAGATATTCGCTGTCGCCAAAAAACTCGACAGCTTCCGGAGAGTCGAACCGCGGGCTGGGCAGCCTGCCCGTGGAGTGAAGCAGGTGAAGCAGGTGGCTCATGTTGGGGATGCCTCCGCCCGCGCACCGCTCCAGCTCGTCGGGGGTAAGCTCAAGGCCCAGCGTGCTTCTCATATCCTCCACCACCCGGCGCATGTAGGCCAGCAGGCGCTTGCGCAGGGCAGACAGGTACTGGTCCAGTTCGCCTTCAGCGGGCCGGATAAAATAGCCCAGCAGATGATTGCCCTCGGCGGTGGTCAGTTCCACGCCGGGGATTACTTCCACCCCCTGCCGTCCGCCCGCGGCAACCGCCCGCCCCACCGCAGCGGTGGTGTCGTGGTCGGTTATCGCGATTGTCCGCACCCCCCGCCGGGCCGCCAGAGCCACCACCTCTTCCGGGCTCCAGCCGCCATCGCTGGCCGTGGTATGCACATGCAGGTCACACTCATATAATTTATCCGCCATTAGCGGTCAACTCCTTTCATCGAAGATGTAAGCCTGTTATAATATTGGACTTCTCATAGCATGTCAACATAGCGTTTTCGATACCGGCCGGGCGCGTAACCCAGCTCCTGTTTACTATCTTCTTGTAAACAGAGTTTTTTGACATTAATATCTCAGCAGCGAAAAATTCAACGATCTTTGCAGGAAAGAGGATGGCGCGATGAGCAAGGTGGAGAACAGGTTCAGGGACAAGCTGACCGGCGGCGACCAGTTCGTTGTCTCTGTGGAGCTGGTGCCGACGCGCGGGATGATGCGCAAGGGTTTCGAAGAGTTGGTCGCATTTACGGAAGCCGCGCTGGACTACGGGAAGATCGACGCCCTGAGCCTGACCGACAACCCCGGCGGCAACCCCAGGCTGGCCCCGGACGTGCTGGGGCTGGATATCCTCTACCGTGGCATGAGCCCGCTGGTACACCTGACCTGCAAGGACCACAACCGCAACGGCTTGGAAAGCCGGGCGTTCCAGCTCAACAGGATGGGGATCGAGAACGTGCTGGCCCTGACGGGAGACTATCCGGTGGACGGGTACCGGGGCGTGGCCAAACCCTCGTTCGATCTGGACAGCGTGAGCCTGGTGCGGATGCTCGCCGACATGAACCGCGGCCTGCAGGCCCCCACTCCCCGGCCGGGCAAATTCCTCACCCTGGAACCGACCGATTTCTATATCGGGGCCAGTGTCAGCCCGTTCAAACAACAACGTGCCGAACTGCTGGGCCAGTATTTCAAACTGGAGAAAAAAATCAGCAACGGCGCCGGTTTTATTATCACTCAACTGGGCTACGACATGCGCAAGTTCGACGAGCTGCTGCGCTACCTGCGCCTGCGGGAAACCGAAGTGCCCGTGCTGGGTAACGTCTATGTCCTGCACCGTTTCGTCTCCAAAATCATGAACCGGAACCAGGTCCCCGGCTGCGTCGTCACCGATGAGCTGCTCGCGTTCGTGGACAAGCACGGGGCCTCCCCGGACAAGGGCAAGGCCGCTTTTATAGACCTGGCCGCCAAACAGGTGGCGATCATGAAAGGACTGGGCTTTCGCGGGGCGCATATCGGCGGGTTCGGGCTCAGTTTCGAAGACAAGCGGAAGGTTATCGACACGGCCGAGCAGATCGGCGCTGACTGGCAGGGCTGCGTTAAGGAGCTGCTCTACCCACAGGCAGACGAGTATTATTTCTTCGAGCGCGACCCGGAAACCGGCCTGAGCACGGACAAACCCGCCAGGACGGCCCGGAAAAAGGCCCTCGGTCCCAGGATCGAGTTCGAGCTGATGAAGTTCGTGCACGACAGGTTTTTCGAGCCGGACAGTGCCGGATTCAGGATCGCCAGGGGCGTGTGCGCCTGTATCGACCGCAACGAGACCGCCGTCAATGCGTTCGGCAGCGTGGAGAAAGCGATCAAATACGTGATGAACAACTGCCAGGGCTGCGGTGACTGCTCCCTGGCGGAGCTGGCGTTCCTCTGCCCGGAATCCGGCTGCGCCAAGGGGCTGCGTAACGGCCCCTGCGGCGGCAGCTTCCAGGGCATCTGCGAGTTGGAGGACAGGAAGTGCTTCTGGATGAGAGTGGTCAAGCGCTGGGACAAGGAAAACAAGCTCGATAAGGTGCGCAGGCCCGAGCCGGTGTACTGCAACGCCGCGCTCAGGGACAGCTCGAGCTGGCTGAATTACTACCTGGGCCGGGACCATGCGGGGGTGGGAAAAGAGGAAGAGAGAGAGAAGAAAAAATAAGGGCGGAGAGGAAATAATTATCTCCCCCTTTGGCAAAGTAGGGAGAAGCTGTTCCATAATCTTAAGACAGGACAACCCCCGCCTGCTGCGCAGGCACCCCCTTTGCTAAGGGGGAATTTTTGGTCGCCGTTTTTATCCGTGCGATGACCGGGGTTGTGCGGTTTTAGTCCCCCTTAGAAAAGCAGGAGGAAACAGGGGGTTGTGCTTTTAAGTTTTTAACTGGTCGGGAAGACACACTCCGCCCGCCCATGGCGGGCACCCCTCTCAAGAGGGGATTTTGCCAGCACAGACTAACTAAAAAAATCCATGGTCCAATGCAGCAAAAGCAATCCACAAATACCAAAAGGTCACGGCAAGCCGTGACCCTAAGCTGATCCGCCAGAATTGTCGACTCCACTCACACCTCGCTGTAATCCAGCTTAAACAGCACCAGAAACGGCAAAAAACCCGCCAGGCAGGAGATGACGAACAGCCAGTCTATTCCCACGGCCTCCATCAGGTAGCCGCCGAACAGTACGCTGGTCTGGTCGGTGAGGTTCTTTACGCTGACCGCCGCGGCAAAGGCAAAAGTTTCGATCCCGCGGATCTTGCACATGGCCGTGGCCACGGTGAGCAACGCTATTCCGCTGAACGCGTTGAAAAAACCGCCCAGCCCGTAGATCGCTCCACCCAGCAGGTTTACCGGCCCGGCCGGATCGACCTTGATCAGCGAGAGACTGGAGATTTCCACCGCCGACCAGCCAACCAGCGAGATGATGAACAAAACCCTAACGGACCATTTGATACGTAAAAGTGGAAAGGCAAAAATCCCGGCCAGGAGACCGGCGTAATAGACCGTGGTGATCGTGCCCAGGAAATCTCCGCTGAAACGCTCCTCCAGCAGCGGGTCGAAATATGTGGCCGTGTCCGCCCCCAGGCTGTAAAGAAACAGCAGGGCCAGCAGCCAGCCGAACGCGGGATTTTTGAGCTGGGCCAGCCGGGTGCGAAGCGGCTCTTGCACAGCGGGTTGCTGTTGGTCTCCTCCCTGCCGCCTGCCGGCTTCGATATCAGTCCTGCGGTAGATCAGCACCGGTAAAAGAGCCGCCACGGCCAGCAGCGAGTAAAAATAGTATATCTGCACGAACGCGGCGGCCTCCCCGCCGATCATGCCCCCGGCCACGTTGGCCGTGAGCATCGCGCCGCCGAAGCGGCAGCCGTAGACCATGCTCTGGATGAAACTGCGGTTGCGCTTGTTGCTGGCCGTCACTATCATCCCGTCGATCAGCACGTCCAGCACGGCGATAGCCAGAATTTTCAGGCTCACCCCCACGCCCATGGCCAGCGGAGTGCTCGCATTGGCGATCAACGCCCAGCCGGCGGCCGAGCAGGCCAGGCCGAACAGAAGCGCCCAGCGGGTGCTGAAGCGGCTCCAGCTATCGGCCAGCAGCCCCACAAACGGCTTGACCACCACGAACCACATTCCGCCCAGAAACAGAATACCGCCGATCTGGGAGGGTTCGAACCTGAGGATGTTGCGCAGGTATACATTGAGAATAAAGGGGACCTCGGTGATCCCCTCTATCAGGTAGATTGCGGCGAACAGGATATAGAGGCGCAGCACGCGCAATGCCTCCGCGCCGAAAGTGGGATGGTGGTGTGGGGTATGGCGTCAGACTATTACACCGCGCTCGCTGTGAGCGATGAAGTCGTTAAAGAGCTTGATCTCGGGAAGCTGTTTAAGCTCCGAGCGGGCTTTCTCCAGAGCCTGACTGATATTGTACTGGCTGCGAAAGAATATTTTGTAGGCCCGCTTGAGCTCCTGACGCACTTCCTCGCTGAACCCTTTACGCTGCAAACCCACTGAATTAAGCCCGTTGAGCATGATCGGGTTGCCAACAGCCATCACGAACGGCGGCACGTCCTTGGGCACACGGCTGCCTCCGCCGATAAAACTGTACATGCCGATCTGCACAAACTGGTGGATACAGGTCAGGCCGCTGATCGTGGCGTGGTTTCCAATCGTGACATGGCCCGCCATGTTGACGGCATTTGAGACGATGATGTTGTTTCCCAGCACACAATCGTGGGCCACGTGGGTGTAGGCCATCAGGAAGCAGTCGTCGCCGACCCGCGTGGCCGCACCCTCGGTGGTAGCACGGCTAAGCGTGGCGAACTCGCGGATCATGGTCCTGTCGCCAATCACCAGATAGGTTGTCTGGCCGTGGAACTTGAGGTCCTGGCTGTCGGTGCCCAGCGAGGCACTTTTCCAGATCCGGCAGTCCCGGCCGATTGTAGTGTTCTTGTAAATATAAACGTGCGGCCCGATCACGGTGCCGGCGCCAATCCTGACATCGGGTCCGATAACCGTGTAGGGTCCTACTTCAACATCCTTACCCAACTCTGCTGCGTCATCAATTACCGCGGTTGAATGTATCGCCAACTTATCGTATCCTTTCCTGCAGGCTATCCCTGCTGTTCCTGCAAGCGTTCTCGCTCAACCACCATAGCGGTCATTTCCGCTTCCGCCACCAATTCATCTTCCACGTAGCCGCAACCCTTCATCTTGCAGATTGAATGCCTGAACTTGAGCATCTTCACCTCCATCCTGAGCTGGTCGCCGGGGAACACAGGCTTGCGGAACTTGATCTTGTCCAGGCTCATGAAGTACATTACCTTTGATTCCGGATCGGGCACACTGTTCATCAGCAACATCCCGCCCGCCTGACCCATCGCCTCCACGATCAGCACACCCGGCATGATCGGGTGGTCGGGGAAATGTCCCTGGAAAAACGGCTCGTTGATCGAGACGTTCTTGATGCCGATAACCTTCTTCTCAGCCTCGAACTCCAGAATCCTGTCCACCAGCAGAAACGGATAGCGATGGGGGATTTTTTCCATGATGGCGTTGATGTCCATCAGCGGCTTAATGGAACCCGGCCGGTCGCTCTCGGCCGACTCGTCGTCGCCCGTGGTGACCACGTGTCCGCCGTTGTTGTCCAGGTGCTGACGGATTTTACGCACGAGATTAACATTGGAGGGATGACCGCTCTTGAAGCTGATGATATGTGCCCGCATCGGCATGCCGAGCAACTGGATATCGCCCAGCAGATCGAGAATCTTGTGGCGCACCGGCTCCTTCGGACTGCGAAGCGGCTCGGGATTTAAGATCCTGTCCTCGTCGAACACAACGGCGTTTTCCAGGCTGCCGCCCTTGATCAGGCCCCATTTTTTAAGTTTCTCCAGCTCGTTGCTGAAGCTGTAGGTGCGGGCCTCGGCAATCATCTGCCGAAACGTCTCACCGGTGATGTCCAGGCTTTCGAACTGGCAGCCCACCAGCGGGTTGTTGTACTCGATATGGAAACTGATCTTGAATTTGTCGCTGGGAAGAACCAGGAAATGGACCCCGTCTTCCTCGTAATTGAGCGGCTTTGTGAGGACGGCCTCCTTGCGTGTGGCCGTCTGCTGGACCAGCCCGGCCTCGTCGATACCCTTAACGAACGGCTGAGAACTGCCGTCGCAGGCTGGGACCTCATTGCCCTCTATCTCGACTATCACGTTATCCAGGCCGGTGCCCGCCAGCGCTGCCAACAGGTGCTCGACCGTGTGGATCCGAACATTGTTTTTGCCGATAGTGGTGCCACGCTGAACGCTGTCCACCCAGTCGACGACAGCGGGAATGCGGGTGCGCTCGGGTAAATCGATCCTTTCAAAAACGATACCGGTGTTCTCTTCGGCCGGCTTAAGCGTAATTTTTGATTGTTCGCCGGTATGCAGACCAATGCCCGAAAAGCTGACCGGTCGGGCGATGGTGTTCTGTCTCATCTCAACTCCAGTCATTCGTTTTAATCCCTATCCTGTTGAGCTACTACCGACGACGGCCAGGCCAGGCGGGAACTATAGTTTATCTTCCAGTTTTTTAACGCGCTCAAGCAATTCCCGAAACTGCCTGACCAGCCGGGGCAGTTTGCCCACCGAGGCCTGCGCCCGCAGCGATTCAGCATGGGGCCGCGCAGGATAGCCGGATATTTCCAGACCTGCCGGTACGGATTTTGTCACACCGGCCTGAGCGCCGATCTTAACCCGGTCACCGATATTGAGATGGCCGCCGATACCGGCCTGGCCCGCCATGATCACGCTGCTGCCCACCTTGGTTGAACCCGAGACACCTACCTGGGCCACTACCAGCGTGTTTTCTCCGATTTCCACATTGTGTCCGATATGAACCAGGTTGTCACACTTGACACCGCTGCCGATCCTGGTGGGAGAAAGGGTACCGCGGTCAATGGTGGAGTTGGCGCCGATCTCGACATCATCACCGATAATAAGGCCGGCCACCTGGGGAATTTTCTGCTGCACTCCCTTGTTGTCACAGACGAACCCGAACCCGTCGCCGCCCAACACGCATCCGCTCTGCAGCAGGCAACGCTTACCCACCATTACATCGTGGAGCACTATCGCGCCGGGCATCACCCGTGATTTATCCCCAATGCCTGCGCGCTCACCCACATATGATCGCGCCTGCAGAATAACGTCATCGCCGATACTGGCTCCCGCTCCGACAACGACCAGCGCGCCGATAAAAACCCGCTCACCGATCCGGGCTGTGGGATCCACGACCGCGGTGGGATGTACCGATGGCTCGAAATCGCTATTCTGGGGGTGGAACAACTCAACTGTGAGCAGGAACGTGAGGTATGGATTGGGAACGATCAGACAATTCTTTTCACTCTGGGCCGCGCCGTTACCCTGACCAACGATCACCGCCGCAGCCTTGGTCGAGGCAATACGATCATGATAACGCCGGTTGGCGACAAACGAGATATCGCCTTCCTCCGCTTCTTCCAGACCCGCAACACCGGTGATCATGACGTCCGGGTCGCCCTGAACCTCGCCATTCATCCTACTGGCGATTTCCCCTAAACTGTATTTAGGCAACTTTGACCCCTGATTTAACGCGTACGCTGGGTCTCAATGTTTAACGCCTCCATCACCTGTTTGGTATAATTGTAATCCTGATCGATATACAGCAACGCCGATGCGTCCAGCACGAGCGAAAGCTGCAAAGTCTGACTGATATCACTGATGGTGGAGTGTAATTTTTCCAGTATTGACTGGGTCAACTCAGCGTTACGACGGTTCAGTACTCCATCTTTTCCGTATATCTGATGATAATAGGCCAAAAGGTTTTTTTTCTTGCCTTCCAGCACCTTTTCCAGCCGTTCTTGCTCTGCCGTGAGAAAAGCCAACGTGTCGGCCATCGTTGTGTCGGCCGCCAGAGACTGATTACCACCGGCGGCGGTAGTATCGCGCAACGTCTTAAGCCTGGCCTCCAGCGCGGTAACCGAATCCAGGTACACCTGCATCTCCTGCTGGCGGTCCTGGAACCGCTGCTCCCAGATCGCGGTTTCCTGGTCCAGAATCCGTTGCACTTCGGCCTTGGCGGGCATTTGTCTCAATAACTCCTGGTCGGAGACAAAGCCTATTTTCACGCCCTGAGCCTGCAGAGCGGGGACAACCAACAGCACAATTGGTAAAAATACTAATACAGTTCTCATAATGAAAGGATTTTTTCCCGGCCTCAGCGGCCCCGGCTGGAGGAAGTCGATACGTCCACTCCGGCCTTGAGAATTTCGAGAACCTTATCTGTCACATCCAGTGTTTCCTGGGCGTAGAGCAGTCCCTGGGCGTTAAAAATCATCGAATAATTTTCCTGCTCGCCCAGGATCTCGATCGCGCGGTTGATTTTGGCGTAGATCGGAGCCCAGAGTTCGGTCTGCCGCTGCTCGGCCTTACCGCCATCGGCGAACACATCCTGGTAGAACTTGGACGCTTCCTGACGCTTGTCCATAATCTCGTCCTGCTTTTCCCTTTTCTTCTCCGGGCTGAACAGCATGGCCCGCTGTTCGAACTCTTCCTGCAACTGCGTGATCTGCTGTTCGTACTCGTTGAGCTGAGTCTTCCAGCTCTGTATTTCTTTCTCGTACGTGCGGCTGGCATCCTCATGCTCGGGGAAATTCTGCATTACACGCTCGACCTGAACATAGCCGATTTTAAGATCCTGCGCCTGAGCGAAAGAAACCAGGCCGACAATGGCCGCGACAACAATGGCAAGAATACGCAAGGAAAACCTCCTTAAAGTGTGAACGATTCCGTCTTCTGTTTATCCGTTGGCAGGGCCGCTTCAAAAGCGACCGCCATAATTTGGCTAATATTGCTCCGGGATTCAACTGTTTCGATCAATAGAACCGTCCGAAACGGAAATGGGGGATCCATTTGCTCTTTGCCGGCGACCCATCGCCGTTGGTCTGGTCAAACCCATAACCCATTTCCAGACCCAGCGGACCCATCGGCGTTTCCAGCCGAACACCGAACCCGACGCTGCGCCTGAGCTTGCTCAGGTTGATATCGCCAAACTCGCTCCAGACATTACCGGCCTCGGCGAACAGCACACCGTACACCTGGTCGGTAATCTTGATTTCCTCCTCGGCCATAATAGTGAAGTACGTTCTTCCACGACGGTACAGCCGCCCGTCCACACCCACAGTACGGTCATCGTATCCGCGAAGATGGACATCCGTCTTGCGCCCATAACCGGTTCCGCCCAGAATATAGGTCTCCCTGTAGTCGAGAATCGGGCTCCTGGAGCCCCCGAACGGGCTGACTGTTCCCATTCTGGACTTGAGTCCCAGCACGAAATTATCCTTAACCGTGGGGGCGTACCACGATGTCTCGAACTCGTATTTCTGGAAGCCGATATTCCCGCCCAGCGCGCCGCCGCTGTACTCGGCGGTAACGGAGTGACGGCTTCCGCTTTGGGGATGCTGAAAATTGAGCCGGGTATCGCGGGACAGGGTGAAAGTCACTTTGCTGGAGGTCTGCGGATAATCACTCACATTGGCGCCCGTGTACCTGGCCACCAGCGCGCTGTCGCCCCGGATGTCGATCGACATCAGCGAGTAGCCGATATAAAAGCGGGTGTAGTCCAACTGGGGTATCGGGAAACCGAACCTGTAATAGAATCCTTTGTAACGGTCCTGGTACGGGTCATTACGCAGCCTGCGGCGCATGTTGAATATACTCACGTCCATTGAAACGGGCGTATTCATAAAATAAGGATCGGAGTAGCTCAGGTCGAGATTGGTCACGCGAGAGCCGAACTCAAAACGCACCTGAACCGACTTACCCCGGCCCAACAGGTTGCTCTGGGTCAGATCGAGAAAACCGGTCATCCCGTAACCTCCACCGAAACCGGCGCCGAAATTGGCGCTGCCGGTGCGTTTTTCCTTGACCTTGATCAGCAGGTCCACCTCGTTGGTCTCCTCGACCGGCCGGGGTTCGATCCCGATATCCGGCTCGAAATAGCCGGAGTTGACCAGGCTCTGGTAGCTCATTTTAACCATCGGCGAACGGAACAGGTCTCCGGGATAAAGCCTGATCAGCCGGCGGATCACGTTTTCGAACGTGCTCTCGTTGCCCTGGATGATTACCTTGCGCACCGTGGCCGGCTCGCCCTCGCGGATCATCAGCGTCAGGTTGATCAGGCTGTCGTCGTATTCCTGCATCGGCTGGGGCTGCATGTAGATATAGCCCTCGTCCCCGTAGAGCTCCCCCACCTTGTCCATGCTTTCCTCGAACTTATCCTGGTTGAACACGGAGCCTTCTGCGAGTTGAAAGACACTCAGGATCACATCGTCGGGGAAATGCGCGTTACCGGTGACGGTCAGACTGCCCAGGTAGTACTGGCGGCCCTCGTCCACCGTGATCCGGATTGTCACCTCCCGGCTCTCCGGCTTGAACTCCATCTCGTGGCCCAGCACCTGCATGTTTAGAAAGCCGTTGCGGGCGTAGAACTCGGGGAGTTTCTCGGTCAGGTCTTTCTGGAATTTTTCCTCGTCATAACCGCCGGTGCGCCAGAACTTGATCCAGCTTTTCGTTTTAGTGCTCAGTGTAGCGCGCAAGTCCTCGTCGGAGAAAAATTTGTTGCCCTTGAACTCAATCCCGGTAATCCGGATCTTTCTGCCTTCGTCGATCTTCAGGGTAATCTCCACCCTGCCCCTGGCCGCCGTAGTGCTGGTCTCCGCCTGGACCTTGGAGTTGTAGAAGCCTTTTTCGCGGTAGAGTGCAACTATTTTATTGGTTGACTGTTGCAGCTTGGAGGGAGAGAACAGGCCGCCGATACGAAGGTCGAGCTCCGGCTTAATGTCGGAGCTCTTGAGTTTATCATTGCCCTCAAGTACCAGCTTGGAGACAATCGGCGCTTCCTGAACCTTGATCACGAGCCTGATTCCCTCCGCCACGTTCTCCGCCATGATTGCGATATCACTGTAGAGTTCGGTTCTCCAGAGGTTGTGCATGGCACGGCTGATCGCGAACACGGTATAATCGTCGCCAACATTAAGCTGGGCCGCGCTGAGCACCCTGCGCCTGGCCACCCTGTCATTACCCTCCACCACCACATCGGCGATCTTCTGCCCGCTCTGCCCGCTTTCGGCAACCTGCGCGGCCAACCGGTCCACCGCGAAAAGGGCGCAACAAAGCAGGATTACCGCCTGAGCGCGCATAAAAACGGAAATCGTAGTGTCAGCCTTGCAAATCCTCAACACACCCCCGCGGATACTGTCATTTCGTAGTTAGTAATCAGCTATCACACGGCCCCAATGTCCACTGCCGCTTGGAACATCGGGGCCGGTACCGGATTGTCAGGCCAGCCGCCTAATCAAAAAAAGTTGTGAAAAACCCTAAAGGTAAGGGATACAAGCTGTCAAGGGCCGTTGCGAGCATATTGAAAGAGAGGTCGCTTTTAAAACTATAAAGGTAAATCACATTTACTCGATATGTTACAATTCGAACGTCTTGCCTTGCCCTCAGGCGGCGATCAAGCAATATATTTCCATCCGGGCGTGTGAAAAGACTTTTCACCGCCCTCCCGACTGAACTGTAATAATCGCGGGCCGGTCAGCTTTTCTCGCCGGCATTCACTTTTTCCTTGCCGGGTTTGGGTTTCTCCACGTTGAACTTCAACCCGTCTCCGCCGCCGGAAATCTTGATCATATCGCCCCGCTCAAACTCGTTATTGAGAAATTTTTCGCTCAACGAATCCTCGAGATAACGCTGCACGGCACGCCGCAACGGACGCGCGCCATACTCCTGGTTGTAGCCCTTCTCGGCCAGAAATTTTTTGGCCGCCTTGTCGAGCTTGATGTCGAACCCCCGGTCCAGAAGCCGCTGGCGAAGTTCATCGACAAAGATATCGACGATCTTAATGATGTGTTCCAGGCTGAGCTGATGGAAAACGATTGTCTCATCGACCCGGTTAATAAACTCGGGATTGAACACCTTGGTTATCTCGCCCCTGATCTTGTCGGCGATGCGGTCGTAGTTGTCATCGGCGTTGTCACGGGTGCGGAAACCCATCGAGTTGCCCTTGATCTCGCGCGCACCGATATTGCTGGTCATGATCACAACCGTATTCTTGAAGTTGATCCTGCGCCCGTAGTTGTCGGTCAGGGTTCCGTCGTCCAGGATCTGCAACAGGATGTTGAAAATATCCGGATGGGCCTTCTCGATCTCGTCGAACAGAACCACCGAGTAAGGTTTCTGACGCACTTCCTTGGTCAGCGAGCCGCTGTCCTCGTAGCCCACATAACCGGGAGGCGCTCCCAGCAGACGGCTCACGGAAAACTTTTCCATGTACTCGCTCATGTCCACCTGGATCAGCGCGCTTTTGTCGGCGAACAGAAACTCCGCCAGCGCGCGCGCCAGCTCTGTCTTGCCCACACCGGTAGGGCCGCTGAACACAAACGAACCAATCGGCCGCTTGGGGTCTTTCAAACCGGCCCTGGCGCGGCGGATCGCACGGCTGATAGCCTCGACCGCCTCGTCCTGACCCACGATGCGTTTGCAAAGCTCCTCCTCCATCTTCAGCAGCCTGGAGGTTTCGTTTTCACTCAGGCGCACCACCGGAATACCGGTCCAGCGGCTGACAATGTAAGCCACGTCGTCTTCTTCGAGCGTAACCGAGTAATCGCCCTTCTCATCCTGCTGGTTGGTCATTTCGTCGATCTTACCCTTGAGCTCATGCTCCTTGTCGCGGAGCCTGGCGGCTGTTTCGTATTCCTGTTCGCTGATCGCCTGTTCCTTTTCGGCCATCACTTTCTTAAGCTCACCCTCAAGATTGATCACTTCTTTCGGCGGCGCCTGGCAGGCAAGGCGCTTGCGCGCGGCCGCCTCATCGAGCACGTCGATAGCCTTATCCGGCAGAAAGCGGTCGGTGATATAGCGCTCGCTCAGCTTTGCCGCCGCCACCATCGCTTCCTTGCCGATCGTGATCTTATGGTGTTCCTCGTAGCTGGAACGAAGGCCCTCGATAATCAGGATCGTTTCCTCGATCGAGGGCGGCTCGACCATCACGGTCTGGAAACGCCGCTCGAACGCACCGTCTTTCTCGATATACTTGCGGTACTCGTTGAGCGTGGTGGCGCCGACACACTGCAACTCGCCCCTGGCCAGGGCCGGCTTGAGCATATTACTGGCGTCGATTGCGCCCTCGGCGGCGCCGGCGCCGATCAGCGTATGCAGTTCATCGACAAAGAGGATTACGTTATTGTTTTTCTGGATCTCGCTGATCACGCCCTTCAGGCGTTCCTCGAACTGCCCGCGGTACTTGGTGCCCGCGATTATGGCGGCCATGTCCAGGGCCAGTACGCGGAAATTGCGCAGACTGGGCGGGACCTCTTCGGTATTGATCCGCTGGGCCAGTCCCTCGACAATGGCGGTCTTACCCACTCCCGGCTCTCCGATCAGCACCGGATTGTTCTTCTTACGGCGCGAGAGGATTTCTATCACCCTCTCGATCTCGTTGTCGCGGCCGATAGTCGGGTCCAGCTTGTTCTCACGGGCCAGCACGGTCAGGTCGCGGCAGAAATGGTCCAGCGCCGGGGTTTTGGTTTTCTTGCTGCTTTTGGATTCATCCTCGATGTGGGCGCCGCCCGGGAGGTCTTCCTCGGCCGAGGAGCTCTCGAAACTTTCGCCGCCCAGCAGTTTGAGCGTTTCCTGGCGCACGACGTCGGCGTTGATGCTGAGGCTGCTGAGCACCTTGGCCGCCATGCCGGTGTCCTCGCGAAGCAGACCGAGCAGCAGGTGCTCGGTGCCCACGTAGCTGTGCTTCATCGCCCGCGCTTCCTCGATAGAATACTCCAGCACGCGCTTGGCCACGGCGGTATAGGGCACATCGCCGATAGTGAGCGTACTGCCGCCCGGTTTGACCATCTCCTCCACCTTGATCCTGATCGTCTCCAGGTCCAGGCCAATCTGGTTCAGCACCGCCGCCGCCACTCCCTCGCCCTCGCGGATCAAACCCAGCAGGATATGCTCACTGCCGATATAGTCATGGTGCAACCTGCCGGCCTCATCGCGCGCCAGAGAGAGCACCTTGCGTACCCGCTCCGTGAATTTATTGTTCATGGTCCACCACCCTTGCTCTATAGTAGCTGATTATTGTCTTCAAAACACGACCTGATTACGGTAGCCCGGTTGATATCGCGCTCCATTGGTTTGAGCTGCTTGCCCGCGGCCACATCCAGATGCGCATCCTGGCTGTAGATCAGAATCCGGTTGATTGTTGATACACTGAGCCCCTTTATAAGTTTCATGCTCACTCCGAGCCGCACGGCGCTCAGCAGGTTCATCACTTCATCGCCGCTGATCGTACGCGCCCGCTCCAGGATACCGTAGGCACGCCAGACCTTGTCCTGGATATAGTGGCCCGCATCCTTGAACAGCACCGAACGGGCGTTCTGCTCGTGCTGGATGATCTGCGAAGTAATCCGGCTCAGGTGGTCGATCAACTCCTTCTCGCTCTTACCGATAGTGATCTGGTTGGAGATCTGGAAGAAGTTGCCCAGCACCTCGCTGCCCTCGCCGTAGAGGCCGCGGAAAGTCAAGCCGATCTTGGTGATACCGCGAAGCACTTTCTGGATTTCCTTGGTCAGCACCAGGCCCGGCAGATGGATCAGCACGCTGGCTCTTAAACCCGTTCCCGTGTTGGTCGGGCACGAGGAGAGAAAACCGAACTTGGGATGAAAATCATACTCAAGGTTACCGCCGATCAGGCTTTCGAGCTTTTCGGCCTCGCTCCAGCAACGGCGAAGGTCGAAGCCGCTGGCGATACTCTGGATGCGAAGGTGATCCTCCTCGTTGATCATCATCGAAACCCGGCTGCCGCTGCCAACCACCACACAGGCGGCGGGCTTGTTGATCAGCAGGTCCTTGCTGATCAGATGCTCCTCGATCATGTAATTGCACTCGTAGGCGAGCAAACCCTCGATGTTAATCCGGGTCATCGTATCGAGCAGTTTCTCGTGCTCGAGCGCTCCCAGGACCTCGTCACGCACCTGCAACTCCTCGTCGCGAACCGAGCGCGAGCCATAGCGGAAGCCCTTGATGTTACGCGCCAGGCGCACACGAGAACTGAGCACCACGTCAGGGTGCTCCCCTTCGCCCGTTAGCCAACCCGGCACCTGTTTCTCTATCGGTAACGCCATCTTACATCCCACCCAATGTTTACACCGGTGTCAGAATACTTCCATCCGCTTTTCCAGGTTCTGGATCTCATCACGAAGTTCCGCGGCCTTTTCGTAGTTTTCTTTTCTGACTGCTTTATTGAGCTTTTTCTTCAATTCCCGGACCAGCACCTGGTGGTTGTACATCTCGCCCTCGGGCTGCGACGAGCGTTTGCCCACGTGAAAACTGCTGCCCTGAATCCGATGCAGGAGTTCGTCTACCTGCCCCTCGAAGGTAAAATAGCACTGTCCGCAACCGAGCCGCCCCGAGTTCTTGATATCGTCCAGGGTGCTGTGGCAGAACTCACAGCAGCCAGCGCCCGCAGCCTGCTCGCCGGCCAGTTCGCTGAGCACTTCCTGCTTGGCCTCCGGCGCGCACATGGACTGTTGGCTATCGACAGACTTGGAGCCCTTGACGCCCATCTGTCCGGCGCAATCCTGGCACAGATTATAGCTGACCACTTTCCCGTCACGCACCTGCGTAAAATGGATCGTGGCGTCGTTTTCGTTGCATTTATCACACTTCATAATTCCACCGCCCTGCTATTGTAAGAGCCCTCAGCCCTGATGGCAAACCGGACTTATCGCCACCCTGAATTATCCGTCAGCACTTCCTCACCACTACTTAATAGGGAAAAAGTCGCCCTTCTTTTAAAAGATAAGACTTTTCCGCCTGCTCCGCCATTGATTCATCGTGAGTAACCAGCAAAAATCCCGCCTTGCGCCGCTTGATCGCTCCGAAGAGTATCCCGGCAACCATCCGGCTGTTCTCGCTGTCCAGATTGCCCGTGGGTTCATCGGCCAGCACGAAATCCGGCTCGTGAACCAGGGCCCGGGCCACGGCCACCCGCTGCTGCTCTCCGCCGGAAAGCTGCGCCGGTCGATGGTGGAGACGCTCACCGAGACCGAGTTCAATCAGCATTTCCGTCGCCTTACGGTCCGCCTCGTCCGGCTCAACACCCATGATCCGCAACGGCATACTCGCGTTTTCCACCGCGCTGAACTCGGCCAGCAGATAGTGAAACTGGAAAACGAAACCCAGCCTTTTGTTACGAACCGCGCTGCGGGCGGTATCGTCCAGGGAAAACATGTCCGTTCCGCCCAGTGTCACGCTGCCCGCGGTGGGCACGTCCAGCGTTCCCAACACGTGCAGCAGAGTGCTCTTGCCCGCCCCGCTGGAGCCGACAATCGAAACCGATTCACCGGCTTCCACGGCCAGATCGATTCCCCGCAGCACGTTCAGGGTAACCTCACCGCTGGGAAAATCCTTATGCACACCACCGGCTTTCAGTCCTGCGTTACTCATGCCTGATCGCCTCCACCGGTGGAAGCCCGGCCGCCCGAAACGCGGGGTACAAAGTGGCAAGCAGGCTGATTGCAAAGCTGGCCGCACAGATAACAATTATGTCCCCGGCCTGAACGCTGACCGGAATCTTGCTGATAAAATACACGTCTCCCGGCACACCTATCAGATCATACCTGTCCAGAATCACGCTCAGCGCCCAACCGGAAACAGCCCCCAGCACAGTGCCCACACCGCCGATTATCAAACCGTTGAACACGAACACCCTGCCCACCGCCCGGCTGCTCAGACCCATCGAGCGCAGGATGCCGATCTCGCGGGTCTTGTCCATCACCAGCATGGTCAGCGTACTGACGATGTTGCTGGCGGCAACCAGCACGATCAGGGTCAGAATGACAAACATCACCGCTTTTTCCAGCTTGAGCGCCTCGAACAGGTTGCGGTTGTGGGTAATCCAGTCGGTGGCCGAGTACGGGTAACCTCCCAGCAGATCAACCAACCGCTGACGCATAACCTGCGCCTGTTCGATGTCGTCCAGCCTGACCTCGATCTTGTTGATCGCATTTCCGTAGCCGAAAAAACTCTGGGCGTCGGCCAGGGAGATATAAAGAAACTGGGCGTCTACCTCGTAAAGCCCGGTTTCAAACACGCCGGTGACCCTGAACTTACGCCAGGGCGCCACCAGACCGAACGGAGTGATCCTGATCCCCTTCGGCGCCCAGACAGTGATCACATCACCCACACCCACGCGCAAAACCTGGGCCATATAACTGCCGATCACCGTACCCGCGTATTCTTTCTCTCCAGGCGCTTCCGTGTAATCGAAATCGAACGCGCCGCTGTAAATAAATTTATCGATATCCACAACCTGGCGTTCCTGCTCAGGGATCACTCCACGCAGGAAGGCGAACGTGTTCTCGCCGTTCTGGCCGACCACCATGCCCTCGGAATAGATCAGCGGCGAGGCGTCGGCCACGCCGGGAGTATTCTCCACAATACTAAGCAGGCTGTCGTAGCCGGTTATCGAGTCCCCCACGTAATTGAGCAATGTCACATGGGGCATGGTGCCCAGGATCTTTTCCTTCAGGTCGTCATGGAACCCGTTGAGCACCGAGAGAATCACAATCAGCGCCATCACCCCCAGCGCCACCCCGGTTATCGAGACCAGGGTGAAAAACGAGGGGACCCGCGAGTTACGCCTGCTGAACAGGTAGCGCGACCCGATAAACAGCTCTACCAGCATCCGCTCACTCTTTCGCTCCGGGAGCGTGTTAAAAAACGTCCACCATCTGAATTCAGCTTCTCAAGGGTCAGCCCAGGGCCGATTCCCCGACCCCGGCCAGCGAAAAGAAAAATTTCAGGACCGTTAAACGTCTTTTTTCAACGGTCCTCTAAGCTGGGGAAAAAGAATCACGTCCTTGATAGTCTCCATGCCGGTAAGCAGCATCACCAGCCGGTCGATCCCGATCCCGACCCCGCCGGTGGGCGGCAGGCCGTACTCCATTGCGCGAAGGTAGTCATCGTCGAGCACCTGGGCCTCCTCATCGCCCTCGTCGCGAAGTTGCATCTGGGCCTCGAACCGTCCGCGCTGGTCCAGCGGATCGTTAAGCTCGCTGAACGCGTTGGCGATTTCCGCCCCGCCGATAATCAACTCGAATCTTTCGGTCAGCCCGGGCTTGCTGCGATGACGCTTGGCCAGCGGGCTGGTCTCCAGCGGGTAATCCGTTACGAACGTGGGGTTGATCAGGTGCGGCTCCACCAACTCACCGAACAGCTCATCGAGCAGCTTGCCCGCGCTCATGCCCGGCTCAACTTCGATCCCGTGTTTTTTGCACAGTGCTGCCAGCCGCGGCTTATCCAGCGGCAGGGAGATTTCCTCGCCCGCCCGCTCCCCGATCAACTCCAGCATAGAGCGCCGCGGCCAGGGTTTGGCCAGGTCGATATCGTGCCCGCGCCAGCCGAACACCAGATTTCCCCCCGGAGCGGCGGCTGCGGCCGCATCGACCAGCATGTCCTCCACCAGGTCCATCATCTCGTGATAGTCGGCGTAGGCCTGGTAGAACTCCAGCATGGTGAACTCAGGGTTGTGCGTACGGTCGATACCCTCGTTGCGGAAATCCTTGCTGAATTCGTAGACCCGGTTCAGCCCGCCGACGATCAGGCGCTTGAGATAGAGCTCGTTGGAGATCCGCAGATAGAGCTTGCGATCCAGCGCGTTATGATGGGTCGTGAACGGCCGGGCCGCCGCACCGCCGTAGATCGGTTGCAGCACGGGGGTTTCCACCTCCAGGTACTCCCGGTCGTTGAGGAAGCGCCTGATCCGGTCGATAACCGCCGCGCGGGTGCGGAACACCTGCTTTACTTCCGGGTTGACCACCAGGTCCACGTAGCGCTGACGGTAACGCAGCTCCTTGTCATGGACCTCGTCGAACACCACCTTCTCGCCATCGACAACTTTCTCCTTCACCACCGGCAGCGGGCGCAGGCTCTTGGCCAGCAGAACAATCGACTTCACGTGCAGGGTGATCTCACCGGTGCGGGTGCGGAACATGTGGCCCTCCACACCGATAAAATCTCCCAGGTCCAGCAGCTTGACCATCTTGTAGGGGTCCTCGCCCACCTCTTCCTTACGCACGTAGAGCTGCAAGAGCCCGTAGCCGTCGTCGATATGGGCGAACGCCACCTTACCCTTGCCGCGGAACGAGCGGATTCGCCCGGCTATCCGGTGGCGGGGCCCCTTGTCCGGCTCCTGGAAATCCTCGAATTTCCCGATCAGTTCGGACGTGCGCGAGTCGGACTCGAACGCGTAGGGATACGGCTCCACTCCAAGCTGCCGCAACTGTTCGAGTTTTTCGATCCTGACCTGCCGTAACTGATGCCCCTCTTCCATTTCTCTCCCCGCATTTCCGGTTTTATGGCCCCTGATGATCCATCCGGCCGCTTCATTTGGTACAAAGACCGATTTACGCGCCCGGCGCGGCTAATCACCGCCGAATTTCTTCAGGTACCCCTGAATAAACTCCTCGATCCCGCCATCGAGCACAGCGGGGGCGTTACCTGTTTCCACGCCGGTTCGATGGTCCTTGACCAGGGTGTAGGGATGCAGCACGTAGCTGCGGATCTGGCTGCCCCAGGCAATCTCTTTCTTCTCGGCCTCCAGTGCCTGGCGCTCGGCCCTTTCCTGTTCCATTTTGTGCTCGTACAAGCGGGCGCGCAGGATTTTCATCGCGTTGTCGCGGTTACGGTGCTGGCTGCGTTCGTTCTGGCACTGGGTGACGATCCCCGTGGGCAGATGGGTGATCCGCACGGCGCTGTCGGTTTTGTTCACGTGCTGGCCGCCGGCCCCACTGGCGCGGTAGGTGTCGATCCGCAGGTCTTTTTCCTCGATTTCCACTTCCACGTTCTCGTCGATCTCAGGGTAGACGAACACGCTGGCGAACGAGGTGTGCCGTCGACTGTTGGCGTCGAACGGGCTGATCCGCACCAGCCGGTGCACACCCTTCTCGGCTTTCATGTACCCGTAGGCGTTCTCGCCCTTGATTTCCAGCGTCACGCTTTTGATCCCGGCCTCATCGCCGGGCTGAAGGTCGAGCAGGGCGCTCTTGAAGCCCTTGATTTCAAAGTAGCGCGAGTACATCCGCATCAACATCTGCGCCCAGTCCTGGCTCTCGGTGCCGCCCGCGCCGGGATGGATGGTCATCAGCGCGTTACGGCGGTCGTCCTTGCCGGAGAGCATGTGTAGCATCTCCAGCTCATCGAGGCGCTGCTTCGCCCCGGCGATATCACCACCCAGCTCGGCGAGCATCTCCTGCTCGTCGTCTTCGGCCAGTTCTATCAGCTCCTGGAGATCACTCACCTGGGCGGTCAACTCGGCCATCGGCCCGGTCCAGCGCTTGAGCTCGTTGGCCTCATCAATCACCTTGCGGGCCGCCTCCTGGTCGTCCCAGAAACCGGGCCGGGCCATCTGAGCCTCCAGCTTCTTTACCCGCTCATCCTTGGCCTGCAGGTCAAAGATAACCCCTGAGGTTTTCCACCCTCTGTTTCAGTTGTTCACATGCCGCTTTCAACTCGGCGCTCATCGACTGCTCCAGACACTTTTATAATTGCGCGTTACGCTCCGCCCGGCGCGTTGGCCTGGCCGGTGCGAATTTAGATAGATTGTATAATATACAAGGGTTTGCCAGATTGAGCAAGGGCGCGAGGCCGCTCGCCGGCGAGGCGATTGCAGCGCTGTCGATCAGTTTTTTGCCAGAATCGCGTCCAGCTCCGCGATAGCCTGGGCCGCAGTGCGGAAATCCACCGCCTGCATTCCCAGACCACGGGCCATCCGGGTATTTTCCGGACTGTCGTCGACAAACAGGCATTCGGCGGGAGTCAGGCTGAATTTAGCCAGGCCGCGCCGGAAAAACTCCGGGGCCGGCTTGCGCGCGCCCAGCTCCCACGAGAGCGCATGCCCTTCGAAAAACAACAGCGAGGGGAACCGTTCAAAAAGCGGCGGGATGTGGATCGGGTCCGTGTTGGAGAAAAAAAACACCCTGTAGCGCCCGGACAGGAGTCGGCCATAGGCCACCATCTCATGGGTGGGCGTAAAATGGTTCGTCCAGATCAGCACAAAATGGCGGAAGCTGATCCGGCAGCCGCTGGCCTTGCGGAAATGTTCGTAATACTCACGGGGACTAAGCCGGCCGAGCTCCATCTGCTCCCAATAGGGGCTGACGAACACGTTGCCGAACTCAAAATCACGCTCGTCAATCGTAGCGCTGTACCTGGCGAACTCACGCAGTGTGGGCTCGCGCTCGAAACTGAGCAGCACCTTGCCGATATCGAAAAGCACGTTCCTGATCATGGCCTGTTTTCCTCTCCCTTTCCTCTTTCTTTTCGTAGCTTCCTGAAGCGAATGAACTACCCCGCAGCAGAGCTAAATCCATTTTCCCAAAGGGGAACTCGCTCATCTTTTCCGCCTTTTTCCACCTCCGGCGGTTACCTGACAACACAATTGATTTTTTCGGTCCCGGACAACATACTGCTGATGGGAAAATTAGTCAATCGGGCAAAGGATGGATTTCGCTTTGACAGCTCACGACCAACGGCGTTTCACCCGGTCGGCATCGGCTTTCCTGGGCGCATTCGGCCTGGATATTCCCCGGCATCCCGACAGAGAAGGCCTTTACCGGCTTTACGACGCATTCACCCATCTACCCTACGAGAACGTCTCCAAAATAATCGCCAGCCGGGACGCGGATAACCCGGCCCTGGTAACAATCTCGCTACGCACGCCGGAAGAGGTGCTGGAGGGTTACATGCTCTCGCGGCTGGGCGGAACCTGTTTTTCGCTGACCCACTGTCTTTACACCCTGCTGCGCCACTGCGGATATAACTGCCGGCGCGTGCTGGGAGATATGAACCACGGGCCGGACATCCATTGCGCGGTGGTGGTGCGGACCGAGGGCGAGAGCTACCTCTGCGACGCCGGCTATCTGCTGCCCGAGCCGATTGGGCTGCCCCTGAACGGACACACGAGCGTACAGGGTAAAATCTACCGCTATATCCTCCTGGCCGAACCGGGAGAACCCCGTGCGCTCAGCCTGTACACCGAACCACCCGGCGGCGGACGCACCCGCTGGCGCTACCGTATCCGCGACTCAGAAGTTGAAGACTCCGCCTTCGAATATCACTGGAAGCGCTCGTTCACGGCTTCGATGAACAGCCAGCTCGTGCTCAGCCGCTCCAGCGGAGAAAGCCACGTGTTCGTCCACAAGCACTCCGTGCGCCACACAACAGCCAGCGGCAAGCATAACGAAAACGTGCGCGGACGGGTGGGGGCCAGCGTGCAGGAGCTGTTTGGGATCGACGCCGCTCTGGTGGAACGCGCCTGGGAGCTGAGTGAGCGGGCCAGGGGGAAACATGTTGGAGGTTTCCGATGAAAAGAAACCCGCCTGCAAAAAACCTGATAGAGCCGGTCAAGTTTTTTGCTGCCATTCTCTACAGCGATAAATTGCTGCTGGAGCGGGCACGCGAAAGCCTGCGCCTGATCCACGGCCAGGAGGATTATATCTCGCCGAGCGTGGCGTTCGACCACACGGATTTCTACGTTGAAGAGATGGGCGGGCCGCTGGAGCGCATTTTCATCTCCTATCGCAAGCTGGTGGCCCCGGACGCCCTGGTACAGGCCAAGCTGTCCGCCAACGAGATCGAACGGGAGCTGGCCGGGCCGCGGGGAGGCCGCACGGTCAATATCGATCCGGGTATTCTCGACTACCAGAAAGTGGTGCTGGCCTCGTTCAAGTTCGGGGGCCAGAAAATCTATCTGGGCCACGGCGTGTGGGCCGACCTTACGCTCTATTACCGCAAGGGCGGATGGTCCGTATTTGAGTGGACTTTCCCCGATTTCAAGGCCGGCCGCTACGACCATACATTGCTGAAAATCCGCTCTTTGTTCAAGCAGCAGCGCAAGGAACTCCCCCTGTAAAAAGCATTGAAACTTTTCCAGCTTTCGCCTAAGTTATGCACTGACCGGACAGGCTTCAGCAAGCCGGTTTCCCTTCGCAAGTGACAGCGATTCGAGCATATTTTAAGTAAAGATAGATCACCCGAAGCAGGCGGAGGCGTCCCGATGAGTATTTTCAAAGCGGTTATCCCGGTAGCGGGACACGGCACAAGGCTGTTACCGGCCACCAAGAGCCAGCCCAAGGAGATGTTGCCCGTGGGCCGCAAGCCAGTGGTGCAATACGTGGTTGAGGAACTGGAATCATCCGGGCTGAATCAACTGTTGTTCGTAACCGGCAGCAAAAAACGCTCGATTGAGGACCATTTCGACAAGGACGTCGACCTGCTGGAGCTCCTGCACAAGGGCGGCCGCCAAAACCTGATCGAGGAGATGAAGTACCAGGAGTTGAACGTGAGTTTCTATTACGTACGCCAGAGCGTACAGCGCGGCCTGGCGGACGCGATCGGGCTGGCGCGGGGGTTTATCGACGACGAATCGTTCGTGGTGGCTCTGGGAGACTCGATTATCGGCGGCATCCGCTCCGGCGCGCTGCTCAGGCGGATGATCGATGTGCATGAAAAACACAAGGCCGCCTGTACGATAGCCGTGGAGAAAGTTCCTCCCGAGGAAGCGTTCCGCTACGGGATCGTGGAAGTAGGCGAAGAGACCGGCCACGGCGCGTTTCCAATCAAATCCGTCGTGGAAAAACCGAATGCGGAAGAAGTCCCGGGCGACCTGGCTATCGCAGCGCGCTACGTTTTCAGCCCGGCCCTGTTCGATGCAATCGACCGCACCATGCCCGACAAGGGCGGCGAGCTTCAGCTCACGGACTCTATCGACCTGCTGATCCGCCAGGGGCTGCCCGTGTACGCGGTGCCGCTCACCGAAAAAGAACGGCGCTACGATATCGGCAACTACGAAAGCTATTTCAAGGCGTTTGTCGATTTCGCCCTGGCCGACGAAAAGTATGGGCACACCCTGCGCCACTACCTTTCGAGGAAACTATGATCGAGGCTTCGGCGCCGGCGCGCGCCGGCGTGATCGGCAACCCCACCGATGGCTACGGCGGCAGCCTGGTTTCCTGCACACTGGATGCAAGAGCCCGGGTGCGCCTGAGCCGGTGCGAGCGGATCGAACTCTCGTTCGCGGGAGAGCGGAGCGTAATTAAAAGCGAACGCGACCTTCGCCTCGATGGCGGCGTGTTCGATATCGCCCGCAGTGTGATCCGCTACCTGCGGATCGCCCACCGCACGTTTCGCCTCGAGGGCGAGAGCGACATCCCCTTTCGCAGCGGGCTGGCCGGGTCCACCGCGATGTTGGCGGCGGTGTTCGGTGCTGTGTGCCGGTTTGTGGGCCGGGAGATGACTCCATATCAGCTGGCCGAGACGATCCGTTATATTGAACTGAACTACATGGATATCCAGTGCGGTTATCAGGACCAGTACATGACCGTGTTCGGCGGGATCAACTACCTGGACTTCCGTTCCAAGGAAGTGTACCGCGAGCTGAGCGAGGAGGTTTTCGCCACGGTGGAGCCGCTGAGCGCCCATGTGGACGAACTGCCGTTCGTGTTGATCCACACCGGAGTACAGCGGGTGAGCGGCAGTGTGCTGCGGCCCGTGCGCGAGCGCTGGCTCGACGGGGACCGGGCGGTGGTGGACGGTTACAGGGAGATCGCCGAACTGGCCCGGCTGGGCAAGCGGGCGATCCTGCTCAAGGACTGGGAGGAACTGGGCCTGCTGATGAACCGTAACCACGAGATTCAACAGATGCTGGGCGCCAGCGGCAAGGCCAACGACGAGTTTATCGAGCTGGCGCTGGCCAACGGCGCGCTGGGAGCCAAGCTGGCCGGAGCCGGCGGCGGCGGGACGATTATCGCCCTTCACCACGAGCCGGAAAAGCTGATCGAGGCATTCAGGGCCAAGGGCAATCCGCGGGTGCTGGAACTGGCGCCAGGGCCGGGGCTGACAGTAGAAAAACACGACCGTTAATATATAACGTTTTAGCCAAAAGGGTTAACTGGCGAATGCAGATCCAAAACAAACCTTTAGTCATTATTGGCGGGATAAACCGTAGCGGTACAAGCCTGATGCGTCAACTTATCGGTTCACACAGCCGCATAGCTATTCCTCCTACTGAGTTCGAGTTCTTCAAAAAGTTAGACATTGAAACAAACAAGAGCATGAGCGACCAGGAATTCAAATCAGCGCTGGACCGATTACTATCACTAACAAAAATAAAGATGTGGGGTTTGGACGAGAAGGAAGTAAGGTTATCGGCAACCGGGATAGAACCTAACTGGCGCAATTTATTTATTCTTACGTTGGATGGGTATCGGCACAAATTGAATAAAGATATAATTGGAGAGAAAACAACCTATAACGAACTACATCTTAAAACGTTCGATGAATGGTTTAACGACAATTACAAATTCATCCACTTAGTAAGAAATCCCGTAAATACTTTTGCATCTAACAAATATTATAATGGTAAAATTCACAAAATAGACCCTGTTACTTGGTCACTGAACTGGATCCAGTCAGTAAAAATCGGGATGACCAGATGGGTGTCGAAACCATCTCAGCACATCTTGGTTCGTTTTGAAAACCTTATTACCCGCCAGGAAGAAACACTTAAAAATATCTGTAATTTTCTAGGCCTGGAACTGGAGCTGGAGCGAATGCTGTCCATGTGTGATTTTCAAACAAAAGACAACTCCAGCTTCCGTGATAAAAAAGAAAAGAAAAAAAACAGTATTAAGAAAGATGGGATAGATCGTCTATCTAAATTAACCTCATACGAGAGAAATACACTCTTGGAAATTTGTGGTCCTTTGGCTGAGCTCCTCGGTTACGATACATCTGCCTGGGTTCAAGGACAGACGCGCCGCACAATGGCATACCTTGCCAATGGCTCAATGAGAACTTTTTATCTTAGGCATCCTGTTAAACTTGCAAAGTTATTAATAAAAAAATTTCAAGCCTAGGCCTTATGGCCGGTTACCTCATCACTCCCACCCACACCTTGCGCGTCCGCGGCCCGTCAAACTCAGCAAAATAAATCCCCTGCCAGGTGCCGAGTTGCAGCCGTCCGCCCTCCACCAGCACGCTCTGGCTGCAACCGACCAGGCTGCTCTTGATATGCGCCGCGCTGTTGCCCTCCATGTGACGGTAAGCCGGGTGATTGAACGCAATAATCTCGTCGATCACTTTCAGCATGTCGTGGACAACGTCCGGGTCGGCGTTCTCGTTGATCGTAACTCCGGCGGTGGTGTGCGGGACAAACACGGTAATCACGCCATCGGCAACATCGAGCTTGCCAACGGCGTCGCTCACCTGGGCGGTGATATCCTTAAGCTCTGTTCGGTTCGAGGTTCTCAACTGAAATTGCTGCATGTTTTCTCCCGATTTGAGTCGCTGCCGGTAGTCGTAATCTTTGCCAACTATTTCCGAATAATATAACATACCCCTACCTGCAAACCAGTCAATTGAGCACAAAAAACCGCCAACCGGATCCATAAAGAACCGATTGGCGGTACTGGCATGGGGGACCAGCATTATCCTGTAACTTCAAATTCATGCCGCGCGAACTGCTCTCCTGCCGCGCTGGCCGGCCTTTTCAGAAATATCTTTTCGCTGTACGCGAACCCCGTTACGACGCCTGGGACCGCTGGCCGTGAGCTGGCGCTCCTGGATATCGTACTGCTGGTTACTGCGCACGGGCTTGAAAAAGGCTTGCGGCGAGGGCCGCGCTATCTCCTTGAGAGAAACTACCCACACCGCCACGTACGCCACGCCGATCACCACGCTGAAACCGGCGAAAAAAATCGGGTCCGCCAGAAACTTCAATGCCATCTCGAACATCTTCGGCCTCCCTGCCGTGCGTTGCGCCCGGATTCCGTTCGGGCTTACCTGCGCTAACTCTGCAAGAACTCCTGTTCTCTACCTCTATTATCGGCTCCTCATCCCCACCGGTTGAATTTTTCCTCACGGCGGCTTCGCACACGCTGCCTTCGGTCCTCCCCGCTTGACTTTGACTCGGATTAACTCCTATATTTCTTTCTCACCAAACGAGGACAATTGCGATGGATTATATTACTGACAGCTTCAGCCACCGCGGACATTTCGGCAAGTTCGGCGGGCGCTACGTGCCGGAGATGCTGATCCCGGCGCTGGAAGCATTGGAACAGGCCTATCTGCAGGCTCGTGACGATAAAAAATTTCAGGACGAGTTTCTGCACCTGCTCAGAACATATTCCGGTCGCCCCACTCCGCTCTATTTCGCGGCCAATCTCAGCAAGCAGCTCGGCGGGGCCAGGATTTACCTCAAGCAGGAGGGCCTGGGCCAGACCGGCAGCCACAAGGTGAACAACGTTATCGGCCAGGCCCTGCTGGCCCGCAGAATGGGCAAAAAGCGCGTGGTGGCCGAAACCGGCGCGGGCCAGCACGGGCTGGCAACCGCCACCGTGGCCGCCAGGTTCGGTTTCGAGTGCGAGATTTTCATGGGCGAGCTGGACATGGCCCGCCAACGGCCCAACGTGTTCTGGATGCAGCAACTTGGGGCCACTGTCACACCGGTCACCTACGGTACGCGCACGCTCAAGGACGCGGTCAACGAGAGTATCAAGAACTGGATCGAGAACCTGGAGGACACTCACTTGCTAGTGGGCTCCGCACTCTCGGCCCACCCTTACCCTTCGATGGTGCGCGATTTCCAGAGCGTGATCGGCCGCGAGGTGCGAGAGCAGATAATGGAGGCCGAGGGCCGCCTGCCGGACTGCCTGGTGGCCTGTGTGGGCGGAGGCAGCAACTCGATCGGCCTCTTTCACCCGTTCCTGAACGAGGACTCGGTGGAGATGGTGGGTGTCGAGGCCGGTGGGTTCGGGATCCCAAGCGGCCTGCATTCGGCGCGTTTCCAGGGCGGACGGCTGGGGATTATCGAGGGCTACAAGAGCTATTTCCTCACCGACGAGGACGGCCAGACCCGCACGACCCACAGCGTGGCCGCCGGCCTGGACTACGCCGGGATAGGACCGGAGCACGCCTGGCTGCACGACCAGGGACGGGTGACTTACACCAACGTAACCGACAAGGAAACGCTGGCGGCGCTGGGGCTGCTGATGCGCACCGAGGGAATCATCCCGGCGCTGGAGAGCAGCCACGCCGTGGCCGAGGCGATCAAGAGAGCGCCGAAAACGGGACGGGACAAGATCATGGTGGTCAATCTCTCCGGCCGCGGCGACAAGGACATTTTTATCGTGGCCGAGGCCCTGCGCGACAAGGAATGGCTCGATTTCCTGGAACGCAAGGTGCAGGAAGGATTTCCCGACGATGAAAAATAAAATCGACAGCAAGCTGGGCGCCCTTCGCCAGCGGAAACGCCACGGCCTGATGGCGCATATCGTGGTGGGCTACCCGGACATGGCCACCAGCGAGCGGATCCTGCTCTCTCTTGTTGATGGCGGCGCGGACATGATCGAGTTGCAGATTCCGTTTACCGATCCTATCGCCGATGGCCCGACTATTCTCAAGGCCAACCTGGCCTCGCTGGAAGCCGGAACCAAAGTGGCCGACTGCCTCGAGTTCGCCCGGCGGATGGCCCCGCGGATGGGCGACGTGCCCCTGCTGTTCATGACCTATATCAATATTCCGTTCAGCTACGGACTGGAGAAATTCTGCACCGATTCGGCCAGCGCCGGGATATCCGGGCTGATCGTGCCGGACATTCCGCCCGACGAGCCGCAGGAGCACTACCACGAGCTGGCCACCGCGGCCGGGTTGCACCCGGTCTACATCCTCAGTCCATCCAGCACCGATGAGCGAATAGAGGTGATAGGAAAATATGCCAGCGGGTTCGTCTACTGCACGGCCAGGGTCGGGATCACCGGAGCCAGAGAGAGCCGGATGGCTGGCCTCAAGCAGTTCACCGGCAGGGTGCGCCGCCATGTGAGCGTGCCGCTGGCGCTGGGATTCGGGATCAGCAACGCGAAGCAGGTGGCACAGGTCCGGGACATCGTGGACGTCTCGGTGGTGGGCAGCAAGGTGATCGATACGTTCAACAGCGCGCCGGATACGCATAGCGGCCTGGAAGCGGTAAAAAACTTTATCGGCGGTCTGCGGGATTAGCCTGCACACCGGATAAGACAAAACCGGAAAAGGCGGCATCGAGCCGTCCTTTCCGGTTCATGTACTCTGTTTTTCCACTCTTACTGTTATCGCCGACAAATTCACCGACAGCCGACGCGGGCCGGCACGTTCATTGCCTGCACCAGCGGCCGGACGCATTCTCCACTCCCTGCGATTCGCAATGAACGTGCCGGCCCGCGTCCTTATCCCAGTCCATTAAAGCCTTTTCCTGCGCGTCTTTCAAGCTCCACCGGTCACCGCATAAACTCCGATCTCCGCGCCGGCGTCGCATGCTCCGAACGGGCAGTGGCTCTACCACCAGTCGATCTTCTTTATTTTTTCCCCGGAGGTCAGGCTGAGGAACACCTCCTCCAACCCACTGCCTTCCTTGCGACTCTGATGTCTCAGCTCTGCCAGCGTGCCCTCGGCGATTAGCCGTCCGTGCTGGATAATCGCCACGCGGCTGCACGTTTCCTCGGCCACCGCCAGGGTGTGGGTGGACATGAACACGCTGCGCCCCCGCGAGCAGAGTTCGCGGAAAATGTCCTTGACCAGCCGGATACCGGCCGGGTCCAGCCCCACCATCGGCTCATCGACCACGATCACTTCCGGGTCGTGAAGCAACGCTCCGGCCAGGATCAGCTTCTGGCGCATGCCGTGGCTGAAACTTTCCACCAGCTCGTTCTCCCAGCCGGTCAGCTCGAAAAGATCGAGCAGGCGGCCGCCGCGCCCGGCAATGTCTCGTCCGGGCATCTCCCACAGCCCGCCGATGAAGCGCAGGAATTCCACGGCGGTAAGGCGGTTGTAGATGAACGGACGGTCCGGGATGAACCCCACCCGCCGCTTGGTGTCCTCGGGACTTTCGGCCAGGTCGATTCCCGCTACCAGGATACTGCCCGCGGTGGGTTGCAGAAGGCCGGTGATCATCTTGATCGTGGTGGTTTTACCCGCCCCGTTAGGACCCAGGAAACCGAACAGCTCGCCTGCCCGTACGTGCAGGGAGATATTGTCGACAGCCGTAAAATCGCCGTAGTTCTTGGTAACCCCGTCCAGCACTATCATCGCAGGCTCTCCAGCCCTGTTTCGCTCCCGATAACCTTCACGCCCACCTTGCCGATCAGGGGCAGGATCTCCACCTGACGATCCATCTCCCCGGCGATAAAACGCAGGTGGCTGGCATCGGCGGGAAACTGGCCGAACACCGGGTCCACCCCCACCCAGCGCCCCTGGAGGTAGGACTCGCACCAGGCGTGGTAATAGAACGCGTCGTCCACGTACACCAGGCCCATCGCGATCCGGGTCGGCACTCCGACAGCGCGGGCCAGCGAGGCGAACATCACCGCGAACTCGTTGCAGTCTCCGCTGCGGCGCTGCATCACCTCCAGCGTATTGGGGATACTGAACGTGGGCTTGATCTCGATATTCTCTTCCAGCCAGTCGAGGATCCGCCTGATTTTCGCCTCGGGCGGTTCGCTCATATCCACAATCGCTGCGGCCAATTCCAGCAGCCGGGGGTGCTCGCTGAGCACGAACTGGCCCGGCGCGCTTGCCGCCGCCAGCACCTCGGGCAACAATTTTTCCTTTGGCCCAGGGCTGTCCGGGCCGCGCACTGAGATGGTCAGCACGGGCGGGCTGTAGCTCTGCGGGCCACCTCCCAGCAACAGGGTGTCCCGGCCCAGGCCGGTGATCTCCACTGTCAGCCACGCCAGATTGCGGGCGGAGTAGACCGGTCTGTCCGGAACCACCGCCACCAGGCGCTGGATATCCGTGCCGCCGTCGTTCCACTCCCCCTCGCGGGCGCTCTGCTCGTCTTCGAGCACCATCCGGTAACCCATTCCGCTGCGCTCCTCGATCACGTTTCCCGCGCTGTCGATAAAACTGACAATCGCCAGGCCCCCCATCTGCTGGCGCACGATACGCACCGCTACCAGCCGGCCCTGGTACTCAATCGACGAATCCCCGGCGGCCTCGATAGTGAGCGACACGTTCTTCATCGACGAGGGGTCGAACACGGTGGTGGTATAGCTTCCGGCCGAGTCCGGCAACCCGTTGCCGATCAGCAACTGGATCGTGCCGGGAAGTTGCGGCGGCTCCTCGATCTCGATCCGCTCCCCCCTGCTCTCTCCGGCCACGGTCAGCACCACGTTGAGCGCGTTGCCGTCCACCCGGCCCCGGACCCCGTAGTCCGTGTCCTGACCCGTGAGGCTGAACACGAACGACTGCAGGCGCATCAGGGTATCGGTCACAGCCCGCGAGTAGCTGTTGACCTGCTGGCGGCTGCCGATCATCGAAAAGGCGAGAAAGGTGTGGTCCGTGGAGATAATCACCGAGTCGAGCACCGTGGTGATGCTGTGCGAGTAGCCGATCCTGGAGCCCTGCAGGTAGATCCCATACCAGAGCGACTCGCTCTCCAGGCGATCCATCGCTTCCGGGCTCAGGTCAAGCGGGGTTTCCTGTCCGCCCAGATAATAGCGATCCGCCAGCAGGGCGGCCATCACGATGAAAAAAACGATGAATGAGCTGTGGACCAGGTCCCTGATCCCGGGTTTATACTTTGTCACCGATTCTCCGGATGCTGAAGTTAACGAGTGCCTGGTAAAGCCCATAAAGGGATGCCGGCCAGCAGGGCAAAACAGGTTAGCGGCCCGGCGCGGCGGCAGGCTGCTCGGCGGCCAGAGCGATGATATATCCGGCCAGCGCGCGGCGAAGCCTGCCGGCGGAAGAGGTGTCGCCAGAGGGCGGCGATCCCTCCGGCGCCAGCGAGTCAACATCCGCGAGGTTGAATCCCGGAGTGCGGATTGTCCGCAGAAACCGCAACGCTTCCCCGGCGGCCGCGCTGCCTGCGGTGGCGGAGTTGATCAGCCGGTTCAGAGTGCGAATGTAGCGCCGGTCCTCGATTCCCTCCCGTACGCCCTCCCAGGCCGGCGTGGGCAGAAACGTGTCGTCAAGTGTGCGGTAGCTCAGCATCCAGTCCATTCGCGGGGAATCGAAATCGTTCCAGGCGTGTCCGCCGCCGCTCCAGTTGTAGGCCCAGACAAACATCCCGTCACGGTGAGCGCGCCACGGGCCGAACCCGATTCTCTCTCTGGCGGCCCCGGCCGAATCACGCTGGGTCAGGGCCGTGTAGCCCCAGACAGCGCCCCGGCGCATGGATTCATCGGGCCGCACGTCATCGGCAACCAGCCACACGTTGACCAGTTCCGCCAGGTCTTCGACAATTGCCTCGTCCTTCCCGCCCAGTAACGGGCTGGCCAGGTTCGCCCGGTAGCCCATCACGCGGTCCAGCGCCCGGCTTCGGCCACTGAACCAGTCCCGGCTGTCGTTCCAGTCCAGCGCCCTGTCGAGGATACCCCAGACAATCGCGGGCCAGCCTCTGCTTGCCGCGTGCTGGTTGATCGCCTGCACGCTCCTGGCGTAGAGCAGATCCCCCGCCCCCTCGCCCGTGGTATCCCCGGTCGCCGCCGCCAGCGAGGAGTCAAATTTCGCCTCGCCCGCTCCGGCGGCGAAAATTATCTGCGGCCCGTCGATTCCCGCCTCCGCCAGAGTACGCATGAACAGGTCTTCCAGCCGGAAATCAGGCCTGAGCGAGCCTTCCAGATAGCGCAGAGGCAACTGCCGGGGGTCGTACCAGCGGGCCACGGAACGGATACCGTGGGCGGCCAGATCGGCGCAGGCGTAACTGTCGAGCGGGCCGGGGATAAAGACGCCGAACGGAGGCAGGCCACGGCCGCTCAACATCGCTGGCAGGACCGTGAAAGAAATGGGCAGACGGTACGTGCCGCCCCAGTGCTCCAGCAGGACACTGCCGGTATACGCACCGGGGGCTAGATCGGAGGGCGTGTGGATCCTGACCCAGAAACGAATCGTGGTGTTGGGCGGGACCTTGAGAGTGCCGGTCGGCTCGCGCTCGCAGAACCGGTTGCCGGGAAATTTTGTCAGCGGCCAGATCCGCGAAGGGTGCCAGCGCCACTCGCGTGAGAAACTGCCCTTGCCCCAGCGCACCGGGAAATATTCCACTATCCCCAGTTCCACCGAGTCCGGCGGGATAAACGAATCGGAGGTAAGACTGACCAGCGCCCCGACGGTCAGCCGCAGGCCGGAAAGTTCGCGGCCGAGTGTCCTGATACAGAACGAAACCGGTTCCAACTCTCCGGGAGCGGCGAACGCTGTGGCCGCGGCATCTATCTCATGCCCGGCGGGCACGCTGACCGGATAGACCTGCGCTCCCCAGTGGCGCACGAACGGCACGTAACCCAGCTCCGCCCAGCGCGCAGCGGGTGCGGACATCTTCTCGCGCTCCCGGTAGGGTTTGTACTCGAACAAGCTCAGCTTCGCCTGCACGCCGCTCATCATCTGACGGTAAAAGGACACGGACCGGCTGTCTTGCGTGTACACAGCCTCCGGCTCCTGCGCGGTCAACAGCGCGGCCATCAGGATTCCCGCTAACAGCAGCATACCTGCAGTGTAAATAGATTTGCCCACTGGCAAGTGTTCTCCGGTTCAGGTATGATATCCCCCTTGTATAATAGAGGGGACTTGGCCCGGCAGCCACTCCCTCATGGTTTTGGGGTATGGTTGGGGGACGGGGAATTCACCTCTGCCAAAGAGGGGTGCCCGCGCAATGCGGACGGGGTATGTAATCAGCATTACTTTAAAAGCGTGTTGAAGTATTCGAAAGTATGGGCGCCTGGTTGTCAAGGGCCGTTTCCCGCTATTCAAGCCCAAAACGATGCGTACGATGCAACTGCCTGACATAACACAAGTAACGGGCTCAGCAAAAGAAACGGTTTGCCTTGCCCTTGACAACCAACAGCGCAAAATGTTTCATTTGCGGGCGTTGAACGTTTTATTTCAACGCCCCTTTAAGTATCAGGATTGCTTCTCTGCATATTTCTCACACTACCTTGGGAGACAGAGGGTTGTGCTTTTGTTCTTATCAAAAGCTCGTTGAAAAAACATGCTTTTTCAAAACCAGCGGCATCCAGCGAACCGCCTCCCGTCACTCAGCCCCCGCCCAGTACTTTCCGCTCCAGCCGGGACGCTTTCTCGCTCAACGCACGGATTTCCTTTACGCGCAGGAACCCGTTTTAGGAGATGAACCCGCCCACCAGAAAATACTCCGTCCTGTCAAAATAGATGTTCGCCACGGTGATGCCCTCAGCTACTTCCTGCTGGATTTCCCCGGGGTCCCGCACCCGCTGGTCCGGTACCGGCGGCATGGATGGACCGGCCTGCCCGGCGGAGATTTTGACGGTCTGGGTGCAGCAATAATAAGGTACTTTGTCCATCTTTGCCGCCAGGGCCAGCAGCCGGGTGCCCGCCTTGTTCACCACGGAACCATCGGCGTACACCGAGTCGGCCCCGGTCAGTACGCAGTCGGCCCCCACTGTTTCTATCCCCAGCATCGCATCGGTCACGAGTCGCACCTTGAACCCCAGTCCGGCAAGCTTGTGGGCAAAATCCGCGCCCTCGCGCACGGGCCGGCTCTCGGCCACCGTGATCACCAGCCCGCCGCCGGCCAGGCGGCTCAGGATCTCCAGCACGGCGTCGCTTGCGCTGAGCGTAATCAGCCGGGCCTTGCCGGGAAATTTCTCAGCCAGCAGCGCGGCGCCGTATTCTCCCAGCGCTGTCAACTCCTGCTGTTGGCCGGCCAGTTCCTGCTCGATTGCCCAGCGCACGGATTGTTTGTTCAGCTCGCCGATCCCCGGCTTTGTGCCGCCGATTCCGGGCATCCTGCCCAGGGCGCGCACCAGATGGTTCGCCAGGCTGCTCATCGCCGGTTGAGCCGCCCTTAGCTTAAGGACCACAGCGCGAAGGTAGGCGGCCAGTGCCTCGCCCCCGCCCGGCACACCACGGACCTCGGCCGAATCGGCCAGTACCTGGAGGCTGCGCCGTGACAGCCAGCTGGAACCGTGGCGGTTGTCGGTGGCGATCCCGGCGATCGCCTTCCTGATTCTGGCCGGTATCTTTATCGCCACTTTCATTCTCTTCTCTCCTGTTTCGCTCAATCGACATCTGTACTATAATATACTCTCACTGGCAAGGGGGGGCAAAACATCCTGGCGCCGGCCAGGCTGACACCACGGCAACAGGGAGTAACTGTTAAGCTGTTACCGGCAGTTTGTGAGGCGGGAGGCTGGTTTTGTTGCAACTGGACAAGAGAATCGAGCGCTTTATCACGGCCTGCGAGATGGTCGCTCCGGGAGAGACAGTGCTGGCCGCCGTCTCGGGCGGGTTGGACTCGATGTGCCTGCTGCACCTGCTCGCCGGTCTGCGCGACGGGCTGAGGTTCACCCTGGTGGCGGCCAATTACGACCACGGCCTTCGCGGCGTGCAGGGCGAGGCTGAGCGCGAACTGGTGGAGCAGGCCTGTGCGGCCCTTGATCTGAGGTTCGTCAGCGGCGGGGCACGCGGCCTGGCCGACAGGGTGGCGTGCGGAGCCAACCTTCAGGAGGAGGCCCGCCGGCTGCGCTACGGTTTTCTCTGGCGCGCCGCCCAGCGGACCGGCGCGGCCCGGCTCGCCACCGGCCATCATCTGAACGACCAGGCCGAGACTGTCCTGCTGCGGCTGACCCAGGGCAGCGGCCTGCTGGGGCTGGCCGGAATCAGGCCGGTCAGTCACGGAGGCAGGTTGATCCGGCCGCTGCTTGAGCTGACCAGGAGTGATCTGGAAAAATACGCCCGTCATCACGGTATCCGCTGGCTGGATGATCCGTCCAACGCTTCCGATGCGTACCGTCGCAACCGCTTGCGCCATCACCTGATTCCCCGTATCGAGCGGGAGCATGGCCCCGGTTTCGCGGCCGGTCTGGCTGCTCTCGCCGACGAGGCGGCCGGGTACGTGGCGCTGCTCGACAGGCAGAGCGAGGTTTTTTTTACCGATGGGACGGTGGTGACCGAGGACCAATGCCTGCGGGCGGATTGCTCCAGGCTGGAAAAACTCCCCGCACTTATCCGCCGTCACCTGCTGCGGCGGGCCGTGGAGCGGATCAGCGCAGCAGGGCTGCTGATCTCCGGCAGGCGACTGGCCGCGGTGGACCGCTTGGCGATCGAGGGCCGCAGCGGCCAGCGGATCGACCTGCCCGGCGGGATGGCTGCCTGGCGGGAATTCGAGATGCTCAGGATCGGATTGTGGCCGCAACAGGGAACATGTGAAGAGGGCGTTTGTATAGAACTGAGTGAAATCCCCGGCGTTACCCGCGTAACAAGCGGTGAGTGGGAACTCGTTTTCAGGGTCGTAGCGGCTGCCGGCGTGCGGCTCGGAGAGTTGCTTCCCGAGGCCGGCGCGCAGGGCGCAATCGCCCTGCGCCAGGCGTTCGATCTGGACAAACTGAGTCTGCCCCTGCACATTTCCCGCTGGCGGCCGGGTGACAGGATCAGGCCGTTCGGCCTGGCTGGAGAGAAGAAAGTGAAAAAGCTGTTCGCGGAGCGCCGGGTCGCCAGGCTGGAGCGCGCTAAAGTTCCGCTGCTGCGCGATGCGCGCGGAAACGTCCTCTGGGTCTGCGGCGTGGCTCGCGCGGAAATTGCTCCACTGGGCGAGGGGACCGCCAGGGTGCTGGTTGTCGAGGCCGCCCGCCGGCGCCCCCGGGCTCGCGGATTACCACAGGCTGTTATTGACACCTAAGTTCACGCTCGGTATATTGTTCGTTCATCCGCCCCGTCGGCTTGCATGAGGCGGATTTACCAAGTTCAAGAGGAAAGGTCAATGGCGGAAAAGAAAAACTCCAGGAAAAAAGCACCAGGCAAGAACAGCGGTTCCCGGCGTGGTAAGCAGGGAGGGTCTTCCAAGGGTCCCAAAATCGGTAACGTGTCTAAAAATATCGCGTTCTGGCTGTTGATCATCCTGCTGCCGATTACCATGTTCAACCTGCTCTCCCCGCAAAAGGAGACCATCCGCAAGATAAATTACTCCCAGTTCATGCAGTATGTCGAGCAGGGCCGCGTCCAGAGCGTGACTATCATGGAAAAGAAAATCCTGGGCAAGCTCGAGGGCGTGGCGGTGCGCGGGGAGAAAGACGCGGAGGCGAGTAATTTCGAGACCTACATTCCGTTCGAGGACTCCGATTTGGTGCGGACGCTGGACAAGGCCGGGGTTGAGGTCACGGGTAAGCCCCCCACGGTCAACTGGATGACCCAACTGATGGGCTGGATCCCGTGGGTCCTGATCATTTTCATCTGGCTCTTTTTCATGCGCCAGCTCCAGGGCGGAGGAGGACGGGCGTTCAGTTTCGGCAAGAGCAAGGCCAAGCTCCTCTCGGCCGACAGGCCGAAAGTGACGTTCAAGGACGTGGCCGGCTGCGATGAGGCCAAGCAGGAACTGGAAGAGATTATCGACTTTCTCAAGGCCCCGCGTAAGTTCCAGAAGCTGGGCGGACGCCTGCCCAAGGGCGCGCTGCTGCTGGGGGCTCCCGGCACCGGTAAAACCCTGCTGGCCCGTGCCGTGGCCGGCGAGGCGGATGTGCCGTTTTACAGTATGAGCGGCTCGGATTTTGTCGAGATGTTTGTCGGCGTGGGAGCCAGCCGCGTACGTGATCTGTTCGAACAGGGCAAAAACAACGCACCCTGTATCATCTTCATCGACGAGATCGACGCGGTCGGACGCCATCGCGGTGCGGGCCTGGGCGGCGGGCACGATGAGCGCGAGCAGACACTCAACCAGTTGCTGGTGGAGATGGACGGGTTCGAATCCAACGATGGCGTGATTCTGATCGCCGCCACCAACCGTCCCGACGTGCTCGATCCGGCGCTGCTGCGCCCCGGGCGTTTCGACCGCCAGATCGTGGTCGACCGCCCCGATGTACGCGGCCGCGAGGGAATCATCAAGGTTCACCTGAAGGATATTCCCGTGGACAGCGACGTGGACGTTTCCGCGCTGGCCAAGGGCACGCCCGGCCTTTCGGGAGCGGAGCTGGAGAGCATTGTCAACGAGGCCGCCCTGCTGGCCGCCCGGCGCAACCGTGAGAAAGTCACGATGAAGGATTTCGAGGACGCCAAGGACAAGGTGATGATGGGCCAGGAGCGCAAGAGCATGGTGATCAGCGATGAGGAAAAACAGCAGATCGCTGTCCACGAGTCCGGCCATACGCTGGTTCAGCGGCTCACTCCCGGGGCCGACCCGGTGAACAAGGTCACGATCGTAGCCCGCGGGATGGCGCTCGGAGTTACCCAGTACCTTCCCGAGCGGGACCGTCACCTCTATGGCAAGAAATGGTGCCAGAACAACCTGGTGGCTCTGCTGGGAGGTCGTTGCGCCGAACAATTGATTCTGGGCGAGATGACCACCGGCGCTGGCAACGATCTGGAGCGGGTTACCGACCTGGCGCGCAAGATGGTCTGCACCTGGGGGATGAGCGAGACGCTGGGCCCGCTGACTTTCGGCAGAAAGGAAGAGCAGATATTTCTCGGCCGTGAGATCGCCCAGCACCAGGACTACAGCGAGGCCACTGCCCGCTTGATCGACAGTGAGGTGAAGAAACTGGTGGAGGAGGCGTATAACGATGCAATGCGGCTCCTGCGCGAGAACCGCAAAACATTGGAAAACCTGGCCAGCGCCCTGCTGGAGCGCGAGGTACTGGATGCCGAACAGATCAACCTGGTTATCGCCGGAAAGAAGTTGCCGCCGGTAGATAATGGCAAACAGCCCGCTAAAAGCAAAACACGCTCGCGCAAAAGCAGCGCAAAGAAGACGCCAAAGGGTGCGGGTGGTCAGGCCGCCGGTCAGGATGATAAACCTTCGGCAAAGGCGGATGAGGCCGGCGGTGCCCGGCGGGGCGAAACTCCGGGTGCCGGACGGAGCGACGAAAAAGTGGAAGATAATCAGGACCGGCAATGACCGGGCCTGAGCATTGACCCTCCAGAGGCAATCCATCCCCCCGGGAGGCGCTGCCCGGAGTTTATGCTCGCGGCCCGGGTAGCCGGTCGGCCCCTTTTTAGCTGGTGGCGCACTTAACGGAACGTGTCGGATGGGCAGTATCGCGCTCAGGCGGCTTTGCCGCGCAACGGCGGAAACTATCGATGTGCTGGCCGGGATGGCGGGCGTTGACAGCGCGGAATTAGCAAACAGGTATTTCGGCTGCCGCAATGAGATTATTATCGTTTACGGTGCGGGCTCCGATACTGTTGTGCGTTTACGGCAGGCGGCTGCCGCCGCCGGGCTGGATTTTTACCCGTGCAAGGATGCCGGGGGAAATTTCCCGCAAGCGCCGTCGGCGCTGCTGGCCGGTACCCCGCTGCAACTGGAGAAACTTGGACGCTCTGAGCCGGAGTTGTCCACTGCACTGCGGAATTGCCTGGCAGGGAGTCTTACCGGGTCGTGGCGGATCGGTGGCGGACGAACTCTGGAGCCGGGCAGGCCGCTGATCATGGGCGTGCTCAACCTGAGTGCGGACTCGTTTTACTCTCCCAGCAGGATAACGGCGTTGGAAGAGGCCGTGCGGGGTGCGGTGCGGATGGCCGAAGAGGGCGCGGATATTATCGACGTCGGCGGCGAATCGACCCGTCCGGGCGCGGAGCCCGTGCCGGGCGATGAGGAAGCTCGCCGGGTGACGCCCGTGGTGGAATCTCTGGTGGCGGAGCTTGGCGCACTGCCCGTTTCGGTGGATACCTACAAGGCGGATGTGGCCCGGGCCGCGCTGGACGCCGGCGCATCGATTGTCAACGATATCGGTGCGGGGCTGCTGGACCGCTCTATGATGGAAACCGTGGCGGGCTACGGCGCGGGCTACGTGCTGATGCACATGCGCGGTAAGCCGGCCACCATGCAGCGAAACACTGATTACGATGATTTGCCGGGAGAGGTTTTCAGCTTTTTTCTCACGGGTCTGGAGCGCTGCGCTGCCGCGGGGATCGACCCGGCGTGCGTGGTGCTGGATCCGGGAATCGGTTTTGGTAAACCGCCGGCGGGCAATTACGAGTTACTGGCCAGACTGGGAGAGTTTCACTCGCTGGGCCGGCCGCTGCTGATCGGGGCTTCGCGCAAGTCGTTTCTCACACTGGCCGGACAGGACGATCCCGGCGACAGGTTGGAGGGTTCGCTGGCGGCATGTACCGTGGCTGTGCTGGCCGGTGCGCGGATTCTGCGTGTCCACGATGTCGGCTCCTCGCGCCGCGCGGCGAGTGCGGCCGCTGTTTTCGCCGGGATCACCGGGCTTCTTTGATCGAAAGAACTCCTCGAAGCAAGCTCCCGGGAAAACCGATGCAGTGAGAAGCTGAATTTTTTAGAGATACCCCGCGGCTCTCCGCGGGGATAGTTTATTTACGGATTTAACTGTTGATGGTTTCGTAAAAGTCTTACTTTGCCGATGGCGAAGTAAAAAGCTCCGGATACGAGGCGCGCAAATATCGAGAAATGAGGCGTACTTATGGGTACTCCGCAACGTGCGAGATATGGAAGCGCAACAAAGTAGATGGACTTTTTACAAAGCCATCACTGTTGAATTGAAACGCGGTTGGCTATCAGCTTATAATCAGTCCTGCCGGTGGTTAAGCCGTTGGCCGGATGCAATACCGAGATCAAGAGGAGAGTTATGAGCAGGAAACTGACGGCACTGCTTATTTTCAGCGTTTCGCTGGTGATGTTCATCCTTACCCTGGCGCCCTCGCTGGGCAGCCCCGAGGGCTCGTCGTGGATAGTCAACGGCATGTTCGCCGGACTGCCCGCCGCGCCGGGCAACCTGCTGTACCTGCTGCTGAGCTCGCTGATGGCCAAGCTGTATACCTGGGCGGTGGCGCCGGTGATAATCGGGGTGGCGTATGCGGCCGACGCGCTGGGGATTATCTTTCGCCCCAGCCTGGAACCCGCGGCGGGGATCAATTTGCTCAGCGCGCTGAGCATGGCGGTCTCGGCGGCGCTGGGCTTCGTCCTGCTTGACCGCCTGCAGGAGCGTCTTGGTCTCGGCAAGCCGTGGCCGGAAGCGGCGGGCAGGTGGCTGCTGGGGCTGGGTGTGATGTTCCTGGTCACGCTGCCGCTGGCCTGGCGTCTGGCTGTAACGGCCAATCCCTATGCGTTCAGTCTGATGCTGATGTTGCTTATGCTCTGGTTGCTGGTCCGCTGCGAGGAAGACCCCTCGCGCGCGGGCACGCGGATGCTGGCGGTGGCGTTTCTGGCGGGATTGAGTTTAAGTCAGAATATGGTGTTTCTGCTGCTGGTGGTGATGATGATCGGATTCGCCAGGCAGGGCAAAGTTGTCTGGCCCGCGCTGAAAGCCAATCTCGGCCCGGCAATCGGGCTGTTCGTGGTGGGCTGCTCACTGTACCTCTACCTTTGGGTCCGACCGCAGACGGTGCCCGGCCTGGGCGATCCGATTGGGTTGTTCACGTCCGGGTTCTGGCACTACCTGTTCAATATATCCGCGTTCGAGAACGCTCTGCCGCGCAACGGCAACCTGCTGACGGACCAGATACCGCTGCTGGCCGGACGGTTGGAACTGCAGGGCGATACCCTGATCGTCGGCGCCGTGCTGCTGGTCCTGTTCCATTTTGGAATGATTTATCACCTCAGAAAGCGGGTGAGTGGCGGCTTGATCATGCTGGCCGTGCTGACCGTGGCCGCACTGACTCCACTGTGGTTTATCAACCCCTCGATTGTCAATGTGGGCCGGATGGACGAACACCTGCTGGTGATGTTGATGATCATGGGCGCATGGGCGATAACCGGCGCCGTGCTGTTCTACCGGATGGCGATTCAGTGGGCGCGGAAATTCCAGGCCAGAATGGAGTTTACAACGCGCCGCTTCGAGCGTCTGGTGACGGTTTCGCTTTATCTGGTGCTGCTGGCGGCGCTGCTGGTGCCGTACTATTCGCGCTGGCGGCAGTCCGACATGTCGGGCTACTACCTGATCCGCGACCTGGGAGTTAACCAGCTCAACGGAATCGAACAGAATGGAATTCTGATCCTGGGAGGTTCGGCGGAGTACTACCGGGCGCTCTACACCGACAAGATTATGTTTGGCCAGTCGCAGCGTTCGTTGATTAATTATCCGGGGCTGATGAGCAAGCGCTATATCCGCCAGCTCAAGCAGAACGATCCGCCCGTACCGATGGATCTGGATGATTCCAGGATAGAGAGTCTGGGGGCGGTCAAGCTGAAGAATCCGGAAACGTTCCAGGCCGGCGAGCTGAAAGTGAACTACCCGGCCGAAACAGTGTTCCTGGTGCCGGACATGGTGCTGATGTCGATCCTGAGGGCAAATAAGTTCGAGCGGCCTGTTTATTTTTCCTCCAGCATTGTGCCGGAGAACATGCTGGGCCTGGCGCGCTATGCGGCCATCCGCGGTCTGGCGGTCAGGCTGTTCGAGCAGGACCCGCTGACCAGCGCGGACAGTGCCAACTACTTTCGCCGGGCGAGGTTCCCGCTGGCGATTGACATCCCGTGGACCCAGCAACTGCTCTGGGGCCGCTATGTCCATCATACCACCCTGTGGCAGGTCACGGCGGACAAACACGACCAGCGCTTCAGGCCGCTGCTGATCTATGCCCGCGCCCACGCCAACCTGGCCGAGGCGTTCCTGGGCCTGGATAACGGAGAGGCCGCGGCCAGCAATTTCCGCCAGTGCGAGTTTTTCGACCCCGACTACGAGGCCAAGCTGCTCAATTTCGCCTCACGGCTGGCCCAGGAGGGGCAGTACGAGCAGAGCAAGGATTTCGGCGACATGTATTTTACCCACGTGCCGTCCGATCCGCTCAAGTGGGCCGGTCTGGCTAAACTGGCGCTGGCCAACGCCGATACGGTGCCGGCAACCGAGATGCTGATAAAATCCCTGGAGGCCGACCCGGATTTTCTGCTGGGCTACCAGAAGTTGATCCGGCTCTACGACTCGCTGGGGCAGAACACGATGGTTTCGGCGTTTCTCAGCCGCTGGCTGGCCCGTCACCCGCAGGACATGCAGACCCGGCAGCTCTGGGAGGAGTACAACGCCACCAAGACGCTGCCTCCCGGTTTCACCCCCTGAAGCCGCGGAGGGTGAAAAGCTCGGGGAGCAGGTTTGGTTATTCCCAGCCCCGTGGGGATTGCAAACTCCGCAGCCCACGATCGATGATTTTTTATTCTATCAGGGCCGCCGTGTTTCTCCAACGATTGATAGAGCTAAACTAGCGGGGTAATTTGACTACGGCCTCTTTGCCCCCGTAGTGATGAACCGAATCGTGGACCCGTATAAATACGCTGTCTGTTCCGGCCGGGATTTCGATATCGGCCATCCCGCGCGTGAACGGCTGCTCGTCCACATGCGGATGTTGCAGCACACGGGTGGCCGCCACCCGGCCATCGGGAAGCACAACTTTCCACATATCAGCGTAGTGGCTCCAGCCCTCGTCGTCGTGGCGCACTGTGACATCGAAGCGGTAAATGTCCTTACCGGTGCGCTCCACTTTCACGCTCACTACGCCGGCCTCGTTGGCCAGGGCGACCGCAGTATTGTTAGCGGCTGCGCCGAGGCCCAGCAGGGAGCAGAGTTGCAGCCATTTCCGTCGGGAGAGATGGTTTTCCATGGGATCGTGTGGTTCCTTTCTATGTAGTGCATCGGAGAGTTAAGCAAACGAAAAAGCATACTCAGGCACCCCAAAAGCGCCGCAATCAAGTTTTCTTGCTTGGGGATAGTGAGACAACCAACACCAAGAATATTCCCAGATTGTACGGCCTGTGGTGACAGTAAGAATTAGAATCCAGCCCAATTATACTTCGCTCTCCACTGCTCCGCAACCCAGCAATGCCTCAACCCCGTAATGCCTCAGCCGGTAAATAACTTGACCGCAACCGGGGCCGTTTGTAGTTTAAACGCTTACTCTTGATAGCAAACAGACAGCAAACAGAACAAACCGCAAAAAAAGGGGTGAGATTTGGACGCTGCAGTTGGCAAGCTGGCAACGATCGATGTGGCCATTATCGCGCTATATCTGGTCGGGATTACGATCCTGGGCACCTGGATCGGCCGCTTTATCAAGGACGACGAGGATTTCTTTCTCGGTGGCCGCAACCTTCCCTGGTGGGCTATCGGTATGTCGATGGTGGTCAGTGATATCGGTGCGCTGGAGCTGGTGGGCGTGGCCGGGATGGCCTATACCTACGGGATCGGCGTGGCCAATTTCGACTGGATCGGCTGTATTCCGGCGATGGTGATCGCCTCGTTTATCTTCATCCCGTTCTACTGGCGCTCGAAGGTGTTCACGGTTCCCGAGTACCTGGGCCGTCGCTACAACCAGTTCGTGCGCAGTCTGGTGGCCCTTATCTGGGGCGTGTTCTTCCTCTTTATGCTCGGTATCTTCTTCTATACCGCCGCGCTGACCATGCAGGTCCTCTGCGGCTGGGACCTGTGGTTCTCGGTTATCCTGGTGGCCTCGGCCGTGGGCATTTACACCTACTTCGGCGGGTTGAGCGCGGTTGTGTTCCTCGACTCAATCCAGTGCGTGGTACTGTTCATTGGCAGCGGTCTGATCATGGTTATCGCCATGGTCAAGGTCGGCGGCTGGGGCAACCTGATGGATACTGTGCACGCGATGGGGCCGCAGTTCAAACACCATTTCCAGTTGATCGCCCCGGCGGACTCCACCACGCCGTTCGCCTGGAGCAGCGTGCTGTTCGGCCTGGCGTTCGTACTGAGTCCGGCCTACTGGCTGGGCAACCAGGCTATCGTCCAGCGCAACCTGGCCGCGCGCAGCGAATACGAGGCCAAGAAGAGCGTGCTCTGGGGCGGCTTTCTCAAGCTCTTTATCCCGATCATCCTGGTCGGCCCCGGTATCGCCGGTGTGGCCCTGCACTCCGGGCTTGAGAAGGGCGACATGATTTTCCCCACGCTGATTCACGAACTGCTGCCTCCGGGCCTGGTGGGGATCGTGTTTGCCGCGTTCCTGGCGGCGCTGATCTCCAGTGTGGACTCCTACCTTACCAGCGCGTCCACGCTCTGGACCAAGGACATCTACCAGCAATTTATTGTCAAGGACGCCTCGCCCCGCCATTACATGAAAGTGGGTAAGGCCCTGATTATCGTCTTCGTGATTATCGGTATTTCGCTGGCCGGGCTGGCAGAGAAGTTCGGCAGTGTATTCGGTTACATGCAGACCATGCTCAGCATCTTCCAGGGGCCGCTGCTGTCGATAATCCTGCTGGGGCTGCTCTGGAAACGAGCCACCGGCAAGGGAGCCACCACGGGCTTGATTCTGGGCGTGATGACCTCCAGCACGCTGTTCTGGCTGAAGGATGGGCTTTTTACCGCGCCCGAGCCGTTCCTGTATATAGCCTGGTGGGCGTTTCTGGTTGGCTTTTTCACCACGGTGGTGGTCAGTCTGCTGACCAAACCCGAGCCTGATGAAAAACTGGAAGGCCTGATTTACTCAAGAGTGGTTGAGAAAAACACAGCCGCTGAAGGGGGTGCGGCATGAAAACCTTTCTGATCGATCTGCTGAAACTCCTTGCCGAGTGGTTGTACGCCCTGAAGACCTTTCTGATCGATCTGCTGAAACCCTTTGGCGATTGGATGTTAGACCTGGTGGTGGCTGTTCCGCTGCCTGCGGTGCGTTTCTTTTTCCTGGGCATGTTGGCCGTGATTGCGCTTTGGATTCTGAGCCTGCCGGTCCAGCGTGAGAAGGATGAGGACGGCAACCCGAAGTCCTGGCTGACCGACCTTCGCGTAATGGGTGTCGGCCTGTTGCTGCTGCAATCCCTGTTCTATATTTTTCTCTAATCGAGAGAATCCCTCGCGGCTCCGGCCGCGCCGGTGGTTCATTCAGTTTCGGCACAGGAACGGCTGTACGCCTGCTTGAGGTGTACGGCCGTTTTTTTTGCCGTTGTAAGGGTTAGAGCTGCTGTCAAAAGTTTTGTCCTTAATGCAAAGGAAAGCGAATCCTGATAACGGTACGGAGAGACTTCCGTTGTCCGTAGAAAGTCGTAGGGGCGAACCTTGTGTTCGCCCGTCAATCTGTGCACCTGCTATATTCTTTACGGGCGAACACAAGGTTCGCCCCTACAAGGCAAGGAACGGCTCTTCGAAGGAAAATCAAGCGGACATTTCTTTCGAGAAACGCTCTA
>JAJRTS010000112.1 GCA_024278175.1 Gemmatimonadales bacterium
AACCGAGGGACAACAGAGGGCGGCGTAACACGCTTGTGAGTTGAACGGAAACGTATCAAGCCACGTTTAGAAGATTGTCGCCTCTGAATTTGAATACCTCGAATAAATTGCATGTGGCTCTGGTAATCCGGAGGCCAACCAATAGCAGACTGGTTGGATTCAAAGTCCCGATAAAGAAAAAACACCTTTTACCCTTGACCACGCACATAGCAGCGTGTTGAAAAATAGCGAAGTATGGGCATCAGGTTGTCAAGGGTCGTTCCCCGTTATCCGGGCCTGAAGCCGGCAGGAGCAATCTGACTGCCTGAAATAAAACGAATAGCAGAACCGGTAAAGGAACGGCTTGCCTTGCCCTTGACAACTTGCCCGGGCGAAATTTTTCATTTCAAGGCGTTGAAGTTTTATTTTGGGCGCCTCTCCATTGCCGGAAAATATCAGGCGGACCGGGGCCGGACACGGATGGCCGCGGGGTAGTGTACGCATGCCCGTTCGCACAGCCCGCAACCCACGCAGCCGGCAGGGTCCACCACCGGTTTTTCCCATAACTCCGCCCGCAGGGCAGTGCCCTCGAACGGGCACGAACGGACACACGCCCCGCACGAGGCCCCGTTATAGGAGTAGCAGATGTTTTTATCCACCTCGGCGGTACCCATCGCTACATTTTTACGGATGGACACCGCATCTTTTTTGATTGGTTGCAGGGCGCCACTGGGGCAGGTTGCCGTGCAAAGCAGGTACTCACCGGGAGCGCCGCTGCAGAGGATACAGGATTTTTTGCGGGCAAAGATGACCGGAGTGCCGCGTTCTCCCGGCCCCGGCGCAACAGCCAGATCGGCTCCGGCTTTTTCCGTGAAGGGGACGATGGCGCAGTTGGGGCAGGCATCGGCGCAACGGCCGCAACGGATACAGGTGGCCAGGAAGTCGTCCTCCGCCGGAGCGCCCGGCGGCCGCAACCCCTGCCGACCACCGGGCGCTCCGGAAGACGCCAGGTACCAGCCGCCTCCGGCCAGAGCGGTCACGCAGGCGGTACCGGCCAGCCTGGAGAGAAAACCACGCCTGTTACATCTGGAATTCATTTGATCGCTTTATATCGATATTGAGCAGGCCGTCAGCGCCCTCTCAAGTACGTTTATGATATTGACTTGCCCGAATTATTGAAAGATATCGCCCACTTCTTCAAGTGGCAGACATTCCAGCGTCCTACCGGAATATTACTCAAAGCTCGTCCCGACTTGCAATAATAATCCCGCTAAGGTATAAAACCCGCGATATTATTACCACCTTCAGCCTCGCCTGCTTTGCCGACGATAGCCGCCTCAATCACGGCAGCTTGCGGTACGTTGGCACCGCAGTGTTCCCGCTTCCTCGTCTCCGCGAACAAATCAGGCCTCGAGAATAACCAGGGCTAAATCCGCTCTATTCTCGCGGCAATCTTTTTGTAATCCGCCTGGCCGGAAACAGGGTCCCAGGCCCGGTGGCTTACGGCGTTGACCAGCCAGCGGTTCTTCTGCGGGTCGGCGCTGTCGGCCACCGAAAGGTTCCACGGGCTGAACAGATAGCCCTCGGGGACTTCGTTGCGCGCCGGGCGCACGAAAGAAGACGTACCTACGGAGACACGCGCTTCGTAACTGCTTCTGCGGGTGACCACTCTCACCCGTTCTCCGTCTTCCAGACCATAGCGTGCCGCGTCTTTTGCATGCAACTCAACGTACTGTTCGGGCACCAGTTTCATGGTAGTGGCGCCGCGGATCGTCTTGGCGGTGTGAAAATGCTCGTACACGATGCCCAGTCCCAGCCAGAACGGGTATTTGTCCTCTTTCGTGGCGTCGGCCAGGCCTTTTCTGCTGTTTTCATAGAAATCGATATCAGGCAGTTCGGGCACCAGGGCCAGATCACGGGCCCTTTTCAGCAGGTTCTGATTCTTATAGAGCCAGGGGCCTTCCCCTTTCTTGGCGCCGTACTTGGTAAACTCGTCCGTCACCTCTTTCAGGTAGCGGTTACCCGGACCGTAGTCCTGCTCACAGAGCTTGAACCTGGCCTTACCGTCGGCGTGGCGAAAGTTGGCGTAAGGCTGGTCTTTCCAATCCTCCTGGTGCATATAGCGGCGTGGCGTTCCACCCTTTGCGGCTACCTCGTATGTGGGTGCGGGCCACTGCACTCCGCGCAGCCTGCGCAACTGCTCGTAGAGCCCGATACCGTCACGTTCACGCACTTCCAGCATACCGCTCAGATCGGCGTCCGAGCCCTTGGAGGCGATGATAATATCCTCAAAAACATCTTCAGGGTTGTAGAATTTCTGCCCGTACGGGTTTTCGATAGTCTTTTTATACGGGATAATTTTAGCGGCGTCCAGGCCCAGCTTTGTGGCGATGGACTTACATTTGTCGATTGCCAGGTCAAGGTCCGGTCTGGCCTCGGTCAGCACGTTATCGTGCTCGTCCCTGCCCACGGAAACCCCGTCGCACACATACACGCGCCGCTCACTCTGGATATACGTCCCGCCGGTCCACTCACCCCAGGTAATAGCCGGAAAGATTACATCTCCGTACAACATGTTCGGGGCATGGCGATAGATCTCCTGCACCACGCAGAACATCTTGGTCAGCGCGGGCCGCACCAGAGTCTCTACGTCCGGCAGGTGGATATGGGTGGTGTACATCCAGAACATGGCCTTCAGATCTCCCTCGCAGCCACGCTCCATCATGCCGATTGCCATCGGATTTTTCAGCAGCGCCGTCTGTTTCATGCCCTCGCGCGAGACTCTCCACCTGTCGGCTATCCAGTTGCGCCATTTTTCGTTGGACATTGGCTGGTTGAACGGCAAACGTCCGGTCAGCCCACCCATCAGGCGTTCACTCATCGCGTTGGGCTGACCGGTCTGCGAATGGGTGCCGCAGCCCTTGCGCCCCAGGTTGCCGGTCAGCAGGTGCAGGTTGATGATGGAGATGGTGTTGTGCTGGCCGTGGAGCATCTGGTTATAGCCGATGCCCCAGTAGGTAAGCACCCCGCCCTTGCCCGTGCGGCGCCCTTTGAGCGAAGCCTCGGCCCAGTGCTTGGCCACGGCTTCAATCTGCTGCACGCTTACCCTGTTGCGGTCCACCAGCTTCAGCCGGCTGATTACCTGCCGGGGGGAATAGCGTGCTTTTATCCCCGCCACGTATTCCTTCCATCCGTTGGCGTTCTTGTTCAGCCATTTTTCCGGCATCACAGCCTCGGGGTGCTTGGTCAGGATAACGTACGCGATGGCGTTCAGGTATGAGATGTCTCCGTTAAGCGTGGCAAAGTGATAGGAATTGCGCGGGTTGATACTCTCGAGACCCTGTACCGTGCCCGTGCGGCGCGGGTCGGACACCAGGGTGGGGATGTTATTTTTTTTCTTGTAGTCGGCCACGCGCCAGAAGAGTACCGGGTGGGCTTCCCGCGCATTGTGTCCCCAGAAGGTTATCATGTCCGCGGATTCGATATCCTCATAGCTGGTGGGCGGGGCGTCCGAGCCGTAGGAGGCGAAATAGCCCGTTACGGCCGAGGTCATGCACATCCTGGCGTTGGCCTCGATGGAGTTCGAGCCGATAATCCCCTTGAGCAGCAGGTTTTCTATCCACTGGGTCTCCATGGTAAGCTGCCCCGACCCGCTCAAGCCCACGCTGTTGCCGCCGAACTGCTTGACCACGTTGGCCATCTTCTCGGCAACCAGCTCCTCGGCCTCGTCGTAGGGCATCTTGTCGAACACGTCGTCGTCAAAACGGCCCTTGGTGGCCGACACATGACCGGTGGTGGGGTCTGACATGTCCTTGCGCACCAGCACGTGGGTCAGGCGGTCCTGGTAGATCGGCTCGTGTGCGTTGAGCCCCTTGATGCACTGCACGCCCTTGTTGGTGGGGTGCAATTTATCGGGGATGATCCCCGTGATCCGGTCGCCTTCGCAGGTGATCAGGGAACCGCACCCCACTCCGCAATAGGGGCAAGCCGCCTGCAGGGTCCGCTTGGCCCCGCTGGCCAGCCCCTGCTGGGCCAGGGTGTCGGCATGGGCGAACTCCCCCGGCAGGAGCGGGAAAGTGGCGGCGGCGGCCAGCACTCCGCCGGACCATTTAAGAAAATTCCTGCGGTCAATAATGGGCTTGGTGGTCTTTTTCATCGAATTGCTCCTTTTGGCGCTTGCCTGCCTCTGCTCCATGTACGAAGGAAAGACACTATGTCACTAATGTCTTCGGGTTTTAGTGAGACTATGCCACCCGCTCCATGGCCGAACGGGCGCATGGCTGTCCCGCTGCGTCCCCTGGCGATTGTAGCCAGCAGGAAACCGTCGGATACGGCGTCCAGGAACTCAGGGTTGTTCAGGGCCGGGGCATGGTAGGCTGATCCCTCCAGCGAACTTCTGCCCTTGGGACCGTGGCAGCCGGAGCAGTACCTCGTGTACTGCTCACTGCCGGAAATGATTGCCCGCTCGCTCATTTCCGCCACTTCGCGGGAGCGCAGCCAGGTCTGGGGGAAATCCCACAGGCGCATATAAGCTATTATATCCTGAATCTGCTCGGGCGAGATCTGCGCAAGCCCCTCCTGGCCGTGCACCATCGAGCGCATCGGAGTGCCGCTGCGCCCGGTAACCATCGTGGCGGCGATAAAACCGTCCGAAGCCGATTCCAGGAAAGTCGGGTTGTTAAGCTGAGGCCCGGAGCCCCCCTCACCTTCCACCCCGTGGCAGGACGAGCAGTTACCCTTGTAGAGTTGCCCACCCAACGTTGGGTTGCCCACTCCGGTGCGCATCACGGGCCTTTCGTCACGCGTGCCCAGGTAGCGCAGATAGGAGATAACTTCCGCTATCTGGGCAGGGTTAAGCGTTGTCGGCCCCTGCTCCCGCCTCAGGAATCCCTTCATGGCCGTACCGCTCCGGCCACGGCCGATCCAGCGGAAAAGCGTAGCGTCATCCACGGTTTTCAGGAACTCCGGGTTAGCCAGTTGCGGCCCCACTCCACCACGGCCGTCTTCGCCGTGGCAGCGCAGACAGGAAGTCCGGTAGTGCAGTTCGCCAAGGGCGTAGTCGTTGCTGGACTGCCCGGGCCGGCCTGCCCACCGGGGCTTGTATGGCTGCCAACTGCGCAGATAGGCAATCACCGAGGCGACCTGCTCCGCGCTCAGTTGCCTCCAGGCCGGCATGGCCGTAGCCGGTCGCCCGTTGACAATCGCGCTATAGATAAAATTATCGCCCACGGCGCCCAGGATATCCGCGCTGTTGAGCCGCAGCCCCAGGCCGCCTTCCCCTTTTTTGCCGTGGCAGGCGGAACAGTTGCCGTTATAAATCGCCTTCCCGGTCCTTATCTTTTCTCTCCGGGCTAACCCTCTGCCGGCCCTGCGTACCGCCGAGAACGTCGGAGCCTCGGGGCGCCAGGTGCGCAGGTAGGCCAGAATGTCGCTCACGGCCCTGGCGGGCAGGTGTTTCCAGGACGGCATGGCTGTGCCCGGGCGGCCCCGGATAACTGTCTCGGCCAGGAACTGGTCCGAGGCCAGGGCCAGAAAGGAGGCCGAGTTCAGGGAGTTGCCTATTCCGCCCTCACCTTTCCTGCCGTGGCAACTGGCGCAATCGCCCTGGTAGTAAGAACTGCCCACCAGCGGGTCCCCCTGGCCGGTGCTGACGTCAACCACGTCCGCGCCGTGCGGCTCCCACTGGCGAATATGTTTGACAATCTTGTCGATTTCATCCCGGGACAGGTTGCCCAGACCGTCCCCCCAACCGGGCATTTTTGTCTCGCTACGCCCGTGGGTGATGATAAACCGATAGTAATCGTCACTTGCCACGGCCAGGGCGTCCACGTTATTGAGCGAAGGGGTGAGGATGCTCGGCACTCCCCCCCCGTTGCCATCGCTGCTGTGGCAGGCCGAGCAATAGCGGGCATACAGCCTGTCGCCGGAATCTTCGAGCGGGCTCCTGTCACCGGTGGACGTAATCAGAGAAGCCGGCACCTGGCTGCGCCGCAGCGAGAGCAGGTAGGCGATCAGCGCTTCCAGTTCCGGCTCTTCCAGGCCGGTTGCGGGCATACTGGTGCCCGGAGATACCGCTCCGGGGTCCGTAAAGTGCTTTTTGTGCCAGTACTCCACTTCCAGTGGTTCACCGCGCTCAAAATGCGAGAAATCAAAATTATGCCTTGTCTTGTCCCCCACATGGGTCAGTTCCAGCCCCAGGGTCCCGCCCTTGCCCTGCAGCACGTGGCAGCCCAGGCAACCTTTTTCGTCAACGAGTTTGCGACCGCGCTCAATCAGGGCCGAGCTCTGTTTTCCGCTTTCTTCATCAACCTCATCCAACTCGGACAATATGCTCTTTGGCCCGAAAAGCTCCTGGCCGGCATGGCATTGCGAACAGGAACTCTTAATGTATTTGGTCTTCAGCAACGGATATTCCCAGTTGGCGTCTACGCCGTGGGCGTCTTTGGTCTCGGTGGCCCGTCCCTGCCCGCGATGGCACACCGTGCAGCCGAACTTTGCCGGGTCGTGCACCTGCAGGTACTTGCCCGGATGAGTGGTAAAGGGCTGGGGTTGGTCCTCCATGCGGTGATCGCTCGTCCCCGTGTGGCAGGTGATGCAGCGGTCGATAGCTCCCAACTCCGGCAGCACGAGCTGGGTGATCTCCAGCGAGAAGTTGTCCGCCGCCTCCCGCCCCCTCTCATCCGTGGCTTTCTCCTGCAATATTTTTGCATATCGCTTCTGCAGGCTTCGCCACTCGGGGAAGATGTTCTCGCTCAGGGCAGCCGCCAGAAGCATAACCAGGGTGGCCAGGCTGACGATCAGCAGCCACAGCTTGATCCTCCTGTCGCCGGCTTCAACTCTTTTATCATTCATCAAAGGCGTACCAGTTCCGAGTTTGATGTGGACGCTTGGTTCTTGTGGAGCAGTTCCAAGTCGTGAGTTGTATTTATATTGATAAAGCTCAAGCCTTGCCTGTCGGCTCCAAGGCAGTCCTTTTCCGGCAGAACGTCATATCCCAAACGCTGCAATACCCTGGTGGGAGAACTCTCTCCGGCGGCCAGGGCCTGCTCCAGCAGCGGCCCGGCGCTACAGCGATAGAGTGCCGTCAACACCTGCTCCCGGCCCCGCCAGCGCGGTACTGTCGCCACGCCCTTTTCAGCGCCGCCGGAGCCGGCTCGCCCGCGCAGGGCAAGCAGCAACGCGGGCTGCAGGCAGGGAGCATCGCACGAGAGGACAAACGCATATTTTGTCTCGCAGGCGGCCAGCCCCGCCACTATGCCCCGCAGCGGCCCGGCCCGGTAGCGGGGGTTGTCGTGAACCACGGCTCCATAACCCAGGGAAGCCAACTCGTTACCTTGCCGCTCCCTGCAGACGATAATCACCCGTGAGCTCAGCAGCCCCTCAAACAAAGTCACCACGTACTCGATCATCCTGCGGCCGTTCCAGAGCGCCTGGGCTTTGGGGGCGCCGAAACGCGTGGAAAATCCCCCGGCAAGGATTACCGCGCTACAGTCGGCCAGAGGCCCCGGCCGGCTCACTTTTTTCCCGCCTTCAGGTTTCATTGCCAGGCTCATTACAAATGATTTCCATCATAGAGAGTTTCAAACGCACAGGCCGCGCTAATGGATGGGCCAGGAGCTCTTGCTCCAGAAGAAATCCCAGTTGGGTCCCCGCAAAAAGGTGCCCACATAAGTCAGGATCACAAACCCGACCAGAAAACAGGTAAAAAGTGCGATGGCGCTCAGTCTGGTAGAGCGTGTCTGCTGCATCACGTTCAGCGACCAGATTACATAGGCCAGCGTAAGCAGGCTGCCCGGGTTGCAAATAATGATTATCAACTGGGGGATGCCGGGAAACCAGTTGCGCAGCCAGCCGAAATTGACCGGAACCGCCACGGCCAGCACTGCCGCCAGCGCCCCGACTATCACCGATTGCAGGGCGATTTTCCTGGCCGGGGCGCCGCCGAACCAGACGCCGCTCTCTCCGTCCTCCCTGTCCAGAAACGGGATCAGCGCAAGCCCGATCACCGTCAGGGTGGGGATCACTATCCCGCCGATGAAAGCCGAATAGGAGACCATCTCCTGCAGTCCCAGAAAATACCAGGGCGCTTTGGCCGGGTTCTCGGGCACGGCGGGATTGGCATGTTCGCTCAGCGGAGCGTCGAAAAACAGGGCCAGGGCTATGCAGACGAGCATGTTGATCATGAAGATCAGCAGTTCGGCCCGGAGCAGGTATGGCCACGAGGACACCGTTTCATCAGGGTCCTTGTCGGTGTGGGGAGACTTGTCGCGCACCACGCACATCAGGCCGTAAGTTTTGGACGGCTGCTCCTGCGGCGCCAGGGCGATTTCCTCAACGGTACCAACGCCCTGACCGGCGGCCGTGGGTGTGCCACCGGGCCGGGCCAGTCCGCCATCTTTCCTGATGCGCCAGATGTGTACGCAAATCCCCAGGGTCAAGATCAACGGCAAGGCCACCACGTGCAGCATATAGAAGCGGATCAGCGCGTCCTGCCCCACGCTGGAAGCCCCCAGCAGCAGCTCTTTGTTCAGGTCTCCCAGATTGAATATCTTGGGCAGCCCCAGGGCATGGACCAACTCGTTGGGAGAGGCCGCGATGTTGGCCCCGATAGTGATGGCCCAGTATGCGAGTTGATCCCACGGCAGCAGGTATCCGGAAAATGAAAGGGCCAGGGTAAGCACAAAGAGCAGCATGCCCACCAGCCAGTTAAACTCGCGCGGAGACTTGTAAGCCGATGTATAAAAAACTCTGGCCATGTGGAAGATTACAAAGAGCACCATCAGGTGGGCCGTCCAACGGTGGATGTTGCGGATCAGACGGCCCGTGGGCACCACATAATGCAGGTCTTTTATGGAGTTGTACGCCAGGTCGAGCGATGGAGTGTAATAAACCATCAACAGGATGCCGGTGACTGTAAGGATAGCGAACTGCGAGAGCAGGGAAATACCCAGGCCCCAGGTGGTGGAAATCCGCAGAGAGTTCGGGTGTATTTTTGTGGAATGGATGTGCAGGAAAAAATTACTGAAGATAGCCTGAGACCTCGTCCTGTCCGAGGTGGGTGCGTCATGCCGCACTGCGGAGTCCCGAAAGGCGCCCGGCAGTTTGACCAGGTTCTCACGGAACCTGGAGAGGCCCTCCATTGCCGCGGACCCGTTGCGCGCCACCAGGGCCCGCAGTGTGCGCGGCGTGGCTTTCAGGTTTTCCCAGATACTGACTATTTCGTCCTGGTCAGCCTGGCCCTTGCCGATTACCAGTTCCCGCAGATTGGCGGAGAGTTTTTTCAGGTTTTGCACGGCAGCCGCCGTTTTATCAGAAGCCATCCTTACCGTCTCCCTTTGCCATGTATCCCAAAAGCTTTTCGGGCTGATGGGGGTATGTCCGGATCAGACTTGAAAAAAAGTTCCCGGCTCCGTTTCCTGGGCGGTATCCACCACCAGGGACCCGTCAATTGCCTGGGTGATCGAAAGCCACTGCAAGCTCCGGGGGGCCGGACCGGCAAGGACTGTTCCCTGCAGGCTGAACCGGGAACCGTGGCACGGGCATAGAAACCCGTCGACGGATTCCCGCACCACGCATCCCAGGTGGGGGCAGATAAGGCTCATGGCTGCAAATCCCTGCTCGGTAGCCAACAGCCGCACGTTGTATTCCGGGATTATCTTAACAGTGCCCGGAGAGAACTCCGCCGGTGTGCCGGCGCGAAACTTTGTGGAGGCCTCGGGTGTCACCCTGGGCTTGGGCAGCCGCATCATCCCCAAGATGGAGCCGAAGATGGCAAGGGCCGCGGCCCACAGACCATAGATTCCGATAAAATCCCGGCGTGGTATGGGATCCGGTTCTAATCGACCAGGCATTTCGGTTTCTCCTCAAAGTGGAAACGTTCCATGGTAATTGTCCCGGTGGGACAGCGCTCCGCGCAAAGACCGCAACGGATACAGATGTTTTCGTCTTTGATGATGGCAGAGGCGTCTTCCGCCGGGCAGCCAGCCAGTTGAGCCGTACAGGCGTCGCTCACGTCCCCCGCGGCCTCTGTGATTTCCCGCAGAGATACTATCCGCAGGCATTTTTGCGGACAGACGTCCACGCAGCCCCCGCAAAGCACGCATTTCTCCCCGTTGAATATCGTATTGACCCCGCAGTCAAAACATCGCGAGGCCTCACAACGGGCGTCATCCGCCGCAAAGCCGTGCTCGACCTCATGGCTGGTGGAGGTGATCCGTTCCCGCACGGGGGCGGTTGCCACGGCCCGCCTGCCGATTTTTTCATAGCCCGGCTCCCGCCGGTAACGTGCCTGGGGAAAATGCAACTCCAGTTCCTGCGCTGTTATCCGCTTGCCGGTGAGCGCATGGTAGATTGCCCGGGCCACCGCCTTGCCCGACGCCACCGCGTGGATCAGCAGCTTGGTGCCATAGGCCAGGTCCCCGGCCACAAAAACGTCCGCTGCGCTGGTGACGCCCGTTTCAGGGTCGCATTCTATCAGTCCGTTGCGGGCCATCTTGATCCCGTCGCTGCCGGCGTCGATAAAATCCAGGTCGAAAGCCTGTCCCACGGAGATCAGTACATTGTCGCAGGGGATCTCTTCCGTGTCGTTCTCGTCAAATATGGGACTGAACCGTCGCTGCTCGTCAAAGACCCGCAAACAGCGCTGGAACAGCACGCCGCGCACACGCCCCTGCTCATCGGTCAGTATTTCTTTGGGCCCCATGCTGTTACGGCGTACGATCCCTTCCTCGTCGCCTTCAATAATCTCCAGATCATCAGCGGGCATCTCTTCCAGCGATTCCAACGATACCAGATGCACCTGGCCCACGCCCTCGGTTCTCATGGCGGTGCGGGCCGCATCCACGGATATCTGCCGTAACACGGTGCGCCCCACATCGTATGCCACGTTTCCGCCGCCGATCACCACCAGCTTTTTACCCAGTTCCGGCGCCTCCCCCAAAGACACGTCGCGCAGGAACTCGACCCCTCCCAGCACCCCCTGTGCATTACTGCCGGGGATATTGAGCTCGCGGGACTTCTTCGCCCCCACGGCCACGACTACCGCGTCGTGCCGGCTGCGCAACTGGGCAAAAGAGATATCCTTGCCCACACAACAACCGGTAACCGCCTGCACTCCCATGGCCGTAATCACTTCCACTTCCGCGCGGATCAAATCTCGCGGCAGCCTGTATTCCGGTACTCCCAGAGCAAGCATCCCCGCCAGCACGGGCTCCATTTCATAGATAGTCACCGCCAGTCCCATCAGGGCCAGATCATGGGCGGTGGCCAGCCCTGCCGGTCCACTGCCGATTATGGCGACACTCTTACCTTCGATCTTCTCTATTTCTCCACCGGTCAGCGCCTGAAGCAACGGCAGCAGTTCTTCCCTGCCTTCGCATTGCCTGTGCCCATGCCTGGCGGCGGCCCGGGTAAGAAACTGAACGAGGCTCTGTCCCCCGTCCTTCCTGGCCTCCGGCCCAAACTGCTCGCATACGTATCTTTTTAAGGCCCTGATCGCTACCGGCTGGTCCAGCTCTCCCCTGCGGCACTCGCTCTCGCAGGGCGCCCCGCAGACTCTGCCGCAGATGGAAGCAAGGGGGTTGGGGCCGCGTGCTATCAGATAAGCCTCTTCGTCATTGCCCTGGGCAATTGCACGCACATAGCCCCGCGAATCCGTGTGTACGGGGCACGCAAACTGGCAATTGATCTGCTCGCGCCAATAGTCGGCGTCGGGCAGACGGATGTTCCTGGCGCTTTCAGGCATGTTTTGAGCGGAGCTCATCGTTTTTGTCATCACCTGGAATTATTACGGACATCCGGCAGTTGGATGTCCCTTTATCTAACGTAACAGGGGTATAATTATTCAGCATATCTTCCAGTGTCCAGCGCGACAGAACCGCCGTGGTGGCCCGGTGGACTTCCTGCATCGCGTGATGAAATGTACAGACGGATTCCATCAGTGGTGTTTCCTTGCAGTAGCCGGTAACCAGTTGCCCCTGACAGGCTTCAATGACGGTGAGGAAAGTGATCTCGGCGGGGAGCCTGTTTAAAGTCACACCACCCTGTGCGCCTCTGTGGGATCTGAGGATAGCGGCTTTAACCAGCAGGCTTGTTACTTTTGCCATGTAGGAAGGAGATGTACCGGCATTCTCTGCAATCCGGCGAGGGGTCACGGGCACCTTGTCACCATGCAGGCCCAGGAATATCAATGCTTTAAAGGCTAATTCCGTAGTCTTGGTCAACATCAATAATTCCGAGGCAGGAGAATATTCAGATAAGATAACCCGGATATCATATATCCATATTAATATTAAAATCACCTCAGCCCAATTGTCAATATAATAATGTGAAATTTTAACCAAATACTTAAGGATCAGCCAAAGGGGCGATTCACTGGTTTTTCATAAATCTTGATTCGAGGGCGTTGAGCGTTTTATTGCAACGCCCCTCTCAGGTTGCCATGCTTAATTGAGACCTTTGATTTAATTAAAGAATAGTGAGGGGGAGAGACAAAACCTTTTAAAAAAGGTTCTTTTCTCTCCCCCTCACGCTCCCCCTCACTTTTTCCAAAACTTTTTATCAAGGGGCATATCTTTAAGTAAGATCATGTAGTTACAATTGACAGGCCTGATTTTTTCTTGATACGCAAAAATGTGTGATACGAAAAACTTCCTCATCACAATTTAGTCGTCCAATTTTTCAAAGGTCTCTAAATATGAAAATCTGCGTTTCCGCACAGGCCGCCCTGAAATGCAACTGAAAAGTTTGCTAGGCCCGCTTTGCTTTTTTACCCCTGGCTGACAACAACAGCCCGCATAAAAGCAATACAAATCCGGTGCCTGCGTTCAACATCCGGTCATTGACCGATCCCGGAATAAACGCACACAGGGCAATCATCAATCCCAGCGCTGCCGTGATCCAGCCGATAAAGCCGGAGATGGAAACATTGTCTATCGCCTCATCACTCAGTTCGGTTTCCTCGTTGACCGGGGTATCCAGCTTGCGGAAGAACCGCCCGATCTGCTCTGTTTCGGCCGGGGTGGGGCGGAAAACCAGCGGAGAAAGCAAGAAAATCACGATCGAAACAAATACGATCGTCAGTGTACTGACAGAGAATTCGACCCACGGTCCGCAAGATTGTAAATACAACTGCAATGGAGAATAGAAAGCGAATACGCCCGCGGTGACCACGCCACCGCCGAAAGACAGGAGGAATGAACTCGCGGTCGCCCTGCGATAGATGAATCCCAACAGCATCGGAGCGGCCATCGGGGTTATCGTCAGACTGGCCAGCTTCATCATTACGACGAATGCGCCCTGGCCGTATTCCACCATCGCGAGGCTGAGGCCAATCGTCGTCAGGCCAACCACCAGGGTAACGGCCTGGCCGGTTCGCAGCACCGCCTTTTCGCTCATCGACCTGAAAAAAAGACGCTGGATAACATCTTTCGAGACAATCCCGGCTAAAACATTATAGACTGAATCCAGCGATGACATCGCGGTAGCGAACATGGCCGCCACAAGAACCCCCGACAGCCCGTGGGGCAACAGGTGCAGGGCGATTACCACGTAAGACCCCTCGTCCGGATTGGGCAGATTGATAATCCCGCCAAGCTCGGGATAAATAATTCTGGCGGCCATCGGAGGAATCGACCAGATCACTATTCCGAAAAGAAACAGCGCGGAGCAAAGTAGCGAAACTTTTCTGGCTTCTTTCTCATTTCTGACACTGAAATATCTCTGGGCAATCGGGTTGGTATTCTGTCCCAGGATGGTAATCATCAGGTAAGCGACCATGTAGTGCCAGGGAAGCCCCTCGGATGGAAAACTGAAGTAACCCCCCGGAGTCGAGGCCAGCAGCCCGCTGAGCCCCCCCACGGCTTTGAGCGACAGGGGCACCAGCAGGACACACACCGGCAACAGGACAATAAATTGCACGGCGTCGGTAACACTGACCGCCCAGACCCCGCCCAGGATTGTGTAGGCCAGGATTACAATACCGCTGACAATTATCACCGCCATTATATCCAACTGGAGGGCCGCAGAGACGAAAATACCAAGCGCAAAAAGAGCCGTGGCACTGTAGAGCAGGTAGACGGGCACGTAGAACCAGCTCGCTGCCTGATGAGCGACAAGGCTGAAGCGCACCTCCAGGTATTCCATCAGGGTCGATACCCGGCTCCTGCGCCATAGACTGGCGAACAGCAGATACCCTGTAAAAATGGCCACACCGGGGATCAGCAGAGATATCGCCCCTGAAAGGCCCTCGCTGTAAACGATTCCCGCTCCACCGGTAAACATCCAGACGCTGAACGAGCTCATGAACGCGGAGAGTCCCGCCACCCACCAGGTCAGCTTATTGCCGGCCTTGAAATAGTCCGAGCCGCTTTTGACAAACTTGTAGAAATAGGCCCCCACTCCTACCATTATCAACATGTAGACAGCTATCACGATGTAGTCATACACATCTAGACTAACCATTATCAATACTCCTCGCCGTTCCTGTTGTTTGCCATGTCAATCCGGAATTTCATGTGCCACGCCGCTATAACGTGAGGGGACACTCCTGATTGTTCTGTCCAGTTAATAGAAGCCTATGCCAGAAAACCCACAAGGTTGCCTGGGGAATGAATAACATCCCAATTGGCGGTTTTTTCAGAGGGTTGCCAGGTCCTGCGAGCTTCGCCCTTCACTTGACCGTAAACTGCGCGGACAGTGGTTCGGACCAGGAGCGATAGGCGGCGGAAACTTCACCGGCCTCGGCATTCCCGGAATGGACCCACACCCGGTAACGGGCTCTCAGCGGCTTGCCCGCTTCCAGCCAGTACGGCTCGATTCCCGGCCAGGCGATCCCGCTGAACCCGTAGTGGCGAAGGCACCAGCCGTTGGGGAAGTCGATATTATCTTTGTGGTCGAAAATTGCCGCGCCCGCATACTCATCGCTTCCGCCGAAACGCGCCGAAAGGTCGGCCCAGGCGAATGGAACGCGGTTACTGTCGTCGCTCTGTACTCCGCCGCTGGTGGTAATAACCGGCTCCTCGAACGGTGCGAACCGGAGGCTGAATCCACCGTAACCCTTGATATTGGCCGACCCCTGGATCCCCACCGGCTCTTCTGTCGCCTCCCAGCTCAGCTCGAAATCCATGATCCGGCCAAGCTCCGAGCCGCGATAGACCGTCACCCACACCCGCTCGTCCACTATCCGCTTGCCGCTGTCGGTATACCATCCGTTCCGGGCTCCCAGCCTGGCAAACACCGGTCCGGTCTCACGCACCAGCCAACGCTCGAACTGCTGCTTTACGCCCCTGATATCCCACAGGCTCAGGGTGTCTGCTCCCACGAACACCTGGGGCCAGGCCCAGAAAATACCCCGGTGATGGTAATGGTCCTCGGGAAAATCGTCGCTGATTACCTGCTCCGCCGGAGTCCAGAGCGGATGGAAATAACTGGCGCGGCGCCGGTCCTCGGGGACCCCGTCGGCCAGATGCATGCCGTAAACATAGCCGATTGCCGGAGAGCCGTTTTCGCGGATGACCAATCTTTCCGCGGATACGGAATCGAATTCGAACAGGGTTTGCGCTGGCTCACGCCGGCGGAGCGTGAACGTCTGCCGCGTTTGGGAGTCGCTTGCCGGCGGCCGCCAGAGGAATATCAGTTGACCTCTGCCGGTGAACTGGACAGCAGCAGCGGCTGTGGCCGGCGCCCCTTCCGCCGGGACAACTTCCCAGTCTTGCCCGGCGGGGTCGAACCCCGGCGGAATCTCAGCCGTGATCGGCACTTGCAGCGCTGAAGAGGTTTGCGGCGGATAGGTTACAACCAGCCGGTACAGGTCATTGCCCTGTTCTTTTTTTCCGCCGCAGCCGAAAGTAAGCAGCAAGCCGAGGATCAAGGTGGCCCAAACCGCCGGGATTGCCAATCTGGTCGTCATCGCTCAGCCCTCCCTGATTTCGCGGGCCACCGGGTCATAGCTTACCCTCCTGCCGATATCGGCGGCGCGGTGGGCCATGATCGCGGCCAGGGAATGGCTGAATCCGTGCTCCACAGTGGCGTTGGGGTCCTTGCGGGTCCGAATGCACTGGACCCAGTTACGCATGTGGTCCATGCCCGCCGGGTCCGGTTGGACTTCAATCTCAGCGCCCTGCCCTTCCCCTTCGTGCATGGCGAACGCGCTGGTTGGGTACTGGCGGTTTCCGGGTTCCAGCCGCTCGGGCAGTACCCGGCCCTCGCCGGTGATTTTCCAGGCCTTGGTGTCCAGCACTCCGGCGCTGCCGTAGAACATCGCCTCGGCTCTCATCGAGCTGTTGCCGAACCTGGTTTCGTAATGAGCCAGGAATCCGCCGGGGTATTTGTAGGAGGCGTGAATGGTGTCGTAGTGCTCGCGGTTGGGCCAGCTCAGGACGGCCCCGGTGGCGGTAACGCTTTCCGGCCACTGCTCGTCCATGTACCAGTGGAGCAGGTCCGTATGGTGAGCGCCCAGCAATCCAACCACGCCAATCGAGTAATCGCGGTAGAGGTGCCAGCAGCGAAACCGGCGGGCGTCGAACGCCCGGGCGGGCAGGTGCATCAGGTATCCCTCCCAGTCGACATCGCCTTGGTGAACATTGTCGTACGGCCGCTCCCAGCGCGGCCCCGCGTCGTTCCACTTGAGTTCCACCACACAGACTTTGCCCAGTTTGCCTGCCTGGACAAGCTGCGCTCCGCCCCGGTAGATCGGGTCGCTGCGGCGCTGGGTGCCGATCTGCACTACCCGGCCGTTGGTCCGCACCGCGGCCACCGCCTCGCGGGCCTCTCCGACAGTCATCGCCATCGGTTTCTCACAGAACACATCCTTACCGGCGCGGCAGGCGGCGGCCAGGATCGTGCTGTGGCCGAGGTCCGAGGTGGTGACCATCACCGCATCCACTTCCGGGCTTTCCAGCATGTCCGTGTAGCGTTTGAACACTTTCGGTTTTGCGCCGAACTGTTCGGTTATCTGCCCGAGGCGCGCCTCCCGGTTGACCTTCCAGAGATCGCAGATCGCGGAGATGGTGAAATTTTCCTCTTTGTGAAACCCGGCCATCGATTCCAGCAGGTAAGCCGCCCGGTTGCCGCAGCCGATCACGCCGATATTGATCCGGTCGTTGGCGCCGGGAACGCGGGCGTTGGCGGCGGCGCTGGTGCTCAGCAACGCCCCGGCCACCGAGGCCGCGGAGGCGGACAGGAACCGTCGTCGGCCCATGGAGTTGATTTGCTGGTTAGCTGCAGGCATGGCTTACCTCCCGGCGAGGATAAGAGAAAGGGGTGGCTAGGCTTTGCCGGGGATTATAACACCCGGCGGGAATGACGGTCAATCGTTTTAACCGGTATTGACCAGCTCAAAAGTCGGCTCACTATTACACGAGATAATCAATTCAGCACAATCGTAGTGGCCGGGCCGGCCACTCCCGCCGTGTTGAGCGCCCGCAGCGAAATCCCGTTCATGCCCATGCCCAGGCTCCACACGAGAGTGTCAGGGTTTTCCACCGTTTCCCAATCGCCACCGTCAAAACTGACTTCGAAGCGCCCGAAGTCCGGCAGCCAGGTTTCCAGCCCCAGGATGATCTGCCCGCGCTTAACGCCCGTAATTGTCGCCTCCACCACACCCACACTCCAGTAGAGGTCCTCGATATTATCGACAGGCCGGAACAGCTTCAGCCGGTAACCGGCGTGCTCGTAAAGCGAGTCTCCGCCCTGGTACCAGGTCTTGCCCATGGTAAAACTATCGCGGGGGGTATAAAACGGGCTGGGGCTGGTGGAGTCCCACCGTGAGTAGCTGTCGTGGTAGATCAGCCAGAAAAAGAGCGCTGTCTCGTCCTCATCGGGCAGGTCCCACCAGCGGATCGCCGGGTTCTTGTGGACAGAGTCCGGGGCCACGCCGGTTACATGCTCGACGTCGGCCCCATCGTTAAGCAGCCACTGCCGGCGCACCTCCCACGCGGAGAGCGGCACTCCCTCGCGCTCGAAATGAAGGTCGCTCTGGGGGTCGATATAAATCCACTTGCGCCACTTGTTGCTCCAGAGTTCTGCGGCGCCGTGGTGACGGCTGCCGACACCTCCGGCGTCATGGAAATGGTCCAGGCTGATCTTGCGGGCCTGCCAGCCCAGCGCCAGCGCGCACTGGACATAAGTGATCGCATAGTAGCTGCACCAGAATTTCTTGCCCTCCGCGGCTGCGTCCAGAATCTCGATTGCGCCAGTCGCCTCCACCTCCGGCGTACCGTCGGCTATCCGGTTGTGGACCCAGTGACAGAGCAGCTGCTGGGCGTGCCACTCGCCGTGCGCACTGTCCACAACCGCAGCCAGATCGTAGCGGGCGCGAAGTTCCACCAGCAGGCTGTCGTCCCACGGGAGCGTGTTGAACTCAACGCCGGGCCGTCTTGCGCGGGGGATTTCAGCTTCCACCCGCTGGAGCTGGATCCCTGCCGCGCGGGCGGCGCGCTGAATGCTGAGTACGCTCAACTCACCCGGCTCGATTTTTTTTACAGATTCATTGCCGGTGCCACAAGATAACTCAGCTAGCAGGATAGCGAACAGCAGGGCGAGTGCATAAAGAACGCGCATCGGTACAATCACTTTCCGGCGGGTTCGTGCTCGTCGAGGGTGACATTGTCGGCCACGGTGTTACGGCCCAGGGCCTCGCCGCCCAATCCTCCCTTGATGTGGCCGGAGAAGATATTGCCCAGGATCACGTTGTCATGGCTGTTTCCTGTTACCAGGATCCCCCAGCCCTGGGTCTTGTTCTCGGCCGGAACCTGGAAGTCGAGGCAGCGGTTGCCGCTGAAAATACTCGAGTGGGTATCCTCGATCAGGATCCCGGGGTACGCGCCCGCCTCCGAGCGGCTGTTGTTCTCGCATACGTTGTTGACCACCGTGTTGTTTCCACCGCCGTAGGCCTTGATCCCGCTCCGGCCGTTGTTATAGCAGAAATTACCGCTGACCACGTTGTAGCGGTCGCCGCCGTCGCCCCCCTTGCCCAGCCCGCCGATCCCGTTCCAGCCGTTGTCGTGGAAACGGTTGCCGGAGACAGTGGTGTGACGCACCCGGTGACAAAAATAGAGGCCGTCCCAGCCGTTGTAGCGGCCCACGTTGTTGGTCCAGCTCCCGCTGCCGACCCCGGTGCCGGGATGGAACCCGTGGCCCAGGTTATGCTCGCTCAGGCACTGGGTGACTGTCACGTTGTCGCCGCCCTGGATGCTGATCCCGTCGCCCGGCCAGTTCTTTACGTGCAGCCCGGCGAGATAGCTGTCGGAAACGTCGCGGGTGTGGACCGCGCTGAGAGTGAAATCGTTCACGAAATCCCGCTCACTCCCCAGTCGCCCGTCGATTGTAAGGTCCTCGATCCGGATCAGGCTTTGATCGACCGCATACAGGGCCGGGAAAAAGTTATGGACCCACGCACCCTCTGCCGGCAAATAATCGTGGGTCAGTTCACGGTCGATGTAAATCACGTTGCCCTCGATCTTTTCGATATACGCCTGCGTACACCACCAGCCGTTCGACTCCTCGCTGCGCACCGTCACTTCCTGCCCCACGCGGAATCTCGACCCGTCGGCCACGTTTACGCTCCTGGCGCCGGTCAGCGCGGGCCCGGTGACTTTTACCTGCACACAGGGGTCCTTGCGCGCGATAACCGTGTGCTCGCCCTCGCCCCTGAGCCACACCCCGCTGCCGAGATGGACCGCGCGGTCCATCTCGTACAACCCGGCCGGGATCAGCACGGTTCCGCCTGCTTCGCCCAGCGCATCCACCGCCTCCTGGATTCCGGCCGTGTGGGAGGCGGGACTGCGGTAGTCCGCCGCGCTGACAACCATCCCGGTCGCCAGCGTCCCCTGGGTCAACAGCAGGATTGCGGTAAGCGCCGCTGTAAAAAATCCAGCCGGAAATCTGAGCAATGCCATCGGGAACCTCCGCTAAATAAAGGTAGGGGGTGATTGTCGAGATGGAAACTATTATACTCAATACTTTACCGGCAGGCAAGCCCGCACAGGGACGGCAAGCCATGCATTTTCGGAGGTCTGAACGTTCTTGAACGTCATAGAAGTAAAAAAATCCGGCACTTGACTTCCAGAACCCGATGTAGTATATTTTCGAAACTGCATTAAGTCAATCAATATAATGAACATTATATGCCCCCCGATAGAGCGGCAGGGTGGGGCGGAAATCAATTCGGCATAGTGGAGCGAGTGAAGATGTCTGTGGAGCACAAGATAAAGCCGGCGCTGGAGTTCGATCAGCGACAACTGAAAGAGGAGAACGAGTTGCTGGAGCGTTGCAGCCCCGCCGAGCGGATTCTCCGGGCCAGGGAGCGTTTCGGTGACTCGCTGATTCTCTCCACCAGTTTCGGGATGCATTCCGCGGTGATGTTGCACCTGGTCAGCCAGGCCACCCCGGGCGCCCGTGTGCTGTTTGTCGATAACGGCTACCTGACGCCGGAGACCTACAGGTTCAAGCAGGAGTTGGTAAACAGGCTGGACGTTGAGGTTTATACCTACGTGCCCTCGCGCACCAGAGCCGAGCGCGAAGCGCTGGAGGGCCCGGTTGACGAGGCGATTGCCCGCGAGGGCGGCCGCGAGCGTCTGGCTGATGAGATCAAGATCGAGCCGTTCGAGCGGGGTCTGAAGATGATGCGGGCCGTGGCGTGGATGAGCGGAGTGATGCGCGGGGAAACCTCCCAGCGCAGGGGATTCGATATTCTGATGCGCCGCCGGGACGGCCTCTATAAAATCCATCCGATTCTCGACTGGGACAGCCGTCGCTGCCACGAGTACATCAAGGCCAACAACCTGCCGGTCAACGAACACTACAACGACGTGGTCAAGCCGGACAAGCAGGAGTGCGGCATCCACCTGACAGGGATGAACCAGAGTTTGACGGCCAGCGAGCTTTAACCGCCTTGCCGGTCCGGTGCGCTGGATTGTATCTTATTTCTTCTAGATTATGGGACCGTTGAGAAAAATATTCAACGGCCGGTGGAATCGAAATTGTTACTTTTTTAGCTGTCAATGGCCGTTGCCGGGCATATTGAAAGGGGAGTCGCTTATAGAAGGTTGGGAAGGTTATTAACATTTAATCGAAAAGAATTCCTCGGAGCTCTGCTCCGGGGTTACTGCTTTTGCTTTTTCAGTTAGAAATTCCGGTGGCACGCAGTGCCGGAAAATTGGCTTAATACCTCGCGGCTCTGCCGCGGGGATAGTCAATTTTCAGGAATTTCTTTATTATCTCAATACGCTACAATGGGGACGGCTTGTTTTGCCCTTTACGACGACCAAAGCAATCCATTGCTATCCGGGGGTGTTAACAGACTTTTTCAGCGCCTTCGGAAATCACAAACATTACCTGGAAAGGTGTTTATAATCTGATGGAATCACATTTGATCGAGCCACACGGCGGCCAGCTCGTTGATCTTATCGTATCCGATGATCGTGCGGCCCAGTTGAAAAAATCCCACCGCGACTGGCCGGTCTGGGACCTGACCGCGCGCCAGTACTGTGACCTGGAACTTCTGCTCAACGGCGGGTTCAGCCCGCTGACAGGGTTCATGACCCGCAAGGACTACGAGCCGGTGCGTGATAACATGCGCCTTGCCGATGGTACACTGTGGCCGCTGCCGGTTACGCTGGACGTGGACGAGGAAACGGCTAAGGGACTTAAAACGGGCTCCACCCTGGCTCTTCGCGACGCCGAGGGTGTGACCCTGGCCGCGTTGCAGGTGGATGACCTCTGGCAGCCGGATTTGGAATTGGAAGCGAAACAGACGTTCGGAACGGCCGATGCCAAACATCCCGGCGTGGATTACCTGCTGAACTCGCCGCGAAAATGGTACGTGGGTGGACGTCTGGAGGGTTTCCAGCTTCCACATCACTACGATTTCAACCACCTTCGCCTCGCCCCGGCCGAGTTGCGCAAGCGGTTCGCCGAGCAGGGCTGGCGGCGCGTGGTGGCGTTCCAGACCCGCAACCCGCTGCACCGCGCTCATCAGGAACTGACTTTCCGGGCGGCGGCAGAGCTGGAGGCCAACCTGCTGATCCATCCCGTGGTGGGCCAGACGAAACCGGGCGACGTGGATCATTATACCCGTGTGCGATGCTACCAGGCCGTGCTGGACCATTACCCCAAAAACACCACCATGCTCAGTCTGCTGCCGCTGGCGATGCGCATGGGCGGGCCCAGGGAAGCCCTGCTGCACGCGATTATCCGCAAGAACCACGGTTGCACGCACCTGATTGTCGGCCGGGACCACGCGGGGCCGGGCAACGACTCCGGCGGCAAGCCGTTCTACGGCCCGTACGACGCCCAGGAATTGCTGCATGAGCACGAGGGCGAGCTGGGCATTGCGATGGTGCCGTTCAAGATGATGGTCTATGTGGCCGAGCGGGCTGAGTACATGCCTGTCGATAAGGTCCCCGAGGGGATGAAGACCAAGTCGCTCTCCGGCACCGAGCTTCGCGACCGCCTGACCCGCGGGGCGGATATCCCGGACTGGTTCTCGTTCCCCGAGGTGATCGAGGAACTTCGCAAAACGTATCCCCCCCGCAGCCGTCAGGGGCTCACGGTCTTTTTCACCGGCCTGTCGGGATCGGGCAAATCAACAGTGGCCAACGTGCTGCTCAGCAAGCTGATGGAGATGGGCGGCCGGCCGATCACCCTGCTTGATGGCGATATCGTGCGCAAGAACCTGAGCAGCGAGCTGGGGTTCAGCAAGGAGCACCGCGACCTGAATATCTCCCGGATCGGCTTCGTGGCCAGCGAGATCAGCAAGAACGGCGGGATCGCCCTCTGCGCTCCGATCGCCCCCTACGACTCCGTGCGTAAGGCCGTACGCGCCAATGTCGAGTCCAAGGCCGGCGGGTTTGTGCTGGTGTATGTCTCTGCGCCGCTGGAGGTCTGCGAACAGCGCGACCGCAAGGGGCTCTACGCCAAGGCCAGGGCCGGGATAATCAAGCAGTTTACCGGCATCTCTGACCCCTACGAGGAACCGGATGATGCCGAGATAACGCTTGATACGGCAGAGATGACCCCCGAGGAATCCGCCCAGCAGATAATACTGTACCTGGAGAAAGAGGGATTTATCGCCGCGGTTTAACGCGGAGCGGACCCGCTGTTATCGATTGCCGGTTGATTATTGACCTGAAACAGCGCCATAAATCCGTGGCGCTGTTTCAGGGTTTTTTTCTGTTACACAAACAGACCATGACCGCAGTGGTGAGTATTCTTGTCGGTTGTTTTACCTGCGCCACCTGAGAACTCCCCTTGCTGCGCGGCGCCTGGAAGCCGCCGGTGTCGGTTAAGGGCGGCCGGATGCGTAATAGTATGAGACCTTTGAAAAACTGGACGACTGAATTGTGATGAGGAAGTTTTTCAGCCCACTCATTTTTGTGTATCAAAAGAAAATGCAGGGGTTGTTAATTGTAACTATCGTGATCTAACTTACAGATATGCCCTTGATAAAAAGTTTTGGAAAAAGAGAGAGGGCGTGTGAGGGGGAGAGAAAAGAACCTTTTTTAAAAGGTTTTGTTTCTCCCTCTCACTATTCTTTCATTTCTTCGAATAAATCAAAGGTCTCAATATATTAAAACGATAACGTCTCTCGTTCGATAAGCTGTTCAAGTCAACGCCACGAATGTTCGCGCAGACCCGGCGAACGTTCCCGTTGATATCTTCCCGGACAGGTTTTGCGCTGACGTCGTTCCCACGCAAGGCAATCCTGCCGGCAGGCTGACAGGTCCACAAATCTCAATCAAAAGGAAGCTAGTTATGCAGCGAGAACTTGAATTCAAGCATCGCAGCGACGAGGAGCGGGTCAAGGGCGCGGGGATGGTGCTCGATTTCGATGAGATAGCCCGCCGCGGTTCCATGTCCAGAACCGAGGTGATGCTGGCCAAGGCCTACGGGGTCTACAGCTCCCGCCAGGGCGGCGACCACATGCTGCGGGTGGTTAATCCCGGCGGCGTGATGACCAGTGCGCAGGTGCGCCTGCTGGCCGATGTCGGAGAGAAGTACGCCGCGGGCAAGCTGGCCTATACCACGCGCCAGTCCGTGCAGCTCCACAAGGTGAAAACTGTCGATATTCCGGCCGTGATGCGCGAGTTGGCCAAAGAGGGCCTGACCACGTTCCACGGTTGCGGCGACAACCTGCGTAACGTGGCCGCCTGCCCCTGGGCCAAGGACTGCCCGCACAAGCGGTTCGACGTGCTTCCGTTCTCGGTGGAAACCTCCCGCTACATCAACTCCTGCCGGGACCTCGACAACCTGCCGCGCAAGTACAAGATCACCTACTCCGGCTGCGGCGCGGGCTGCGGCCAGCCCTGGATCAACTGTGTGGGCATTATCGCGCTCGAACGTAAGAAGGGCGGTAAGGTTGAGAAGGGATTCAGGGTCAATATCGGCGGCGGTATGGGCTGGAAGCCGTTCGTGGCCCGGGAGCTGTTCTCGTTTGTGCCCACGGACAAAATTCACTTGCTCTGCCGCGCTATCGGTCTGCTGTTTCGTGACCACGGCGACCGTTACAACCGGGCCAAGGCGCGCTTGAAATTTGTCGTGCAGCGCAAGGGTATCGAGCAGTGCCGGAAGATTGTGCTGGAAAACCTGGATGCCGAGGGCGTGGACCACGGCGCGTTCGAAACGGCCCCGGTTCAGGAGTGCGGCCAGCCGTGGCCGGACCGCCCGCTGTGCGCCACCGATCCGCTGGACCCCAACGGGCGGGCGATCCAGCGCGTGATGATCTCCAAGGCAGAGCTTAGCTGCGCCCAGTTGCGGCGCGTGGCCGAGCTGGCGGAGATTTTCGGCGACAAACACGTGCACAGTTCCAACCGTCAGAACCTGGAGATCCACGGTGTCCAGCCGGGCAACGTTGCTCAGTTGCGCGCGGAGATATTGGC
>JAJRTS010000113.1 GCA_024278175.1 Gemmatimonadales bacterium
ATAAGTTAACAGGTTATACGAAATGCGCGATGACGCGTTTTTATGAAAAGTCAAAAACTATTTTATGTTCAGCGACCAACTCTAAAACCAGATTTAGGCACTACGCAAATACCTAACCGGACAACGCTGAGCCATGAAAAAAGCCATCTACGCAGTGCTGATTTGTTTTATCGCCATCCTGGTTACCGTAGCGGTCATCTCGATAATGACGCCAATCGAAACCGTGGAGTACCGGGACGGCAAATTCATCGAACAGACAAATGAATAACCCGCCGCACAGCACCGGTTCCTCGCACCCACCTCGCCAGTCGGAACTCAACCGCGCAACCTGCGCTTTGTGCGAACTTGAACTGCCTCGTCATCCCGTTAACTGGCGGGAGGAGGAGACCGAAAAGCTGTTCTGTTGCCTGGGCTGCAAACGGGTGTTCGAAATCCTCAGTGACAGCGCCCTGATCGAAGGTGATTTCCGCAATTCAGAGCTTTACCGCCAGGCTGTCCGGCTCGGGATTATCGGCAACCCGGCGGCCGAAAGCCGCCAGCCGCAGCAGACTCCACCGAAAAAAGAATTGGAAAAAGCGAAGGTGCTTTCCCTGCATATTTCGGGCATGTGGTGCGCTGCCTGCTCCTGGCTGATCGAGAAGGTGGTCGGCGCCCGGGACGGGGTGGTCCATAGCCAGGTCAATTTTGCCACCGACTCGGCCAAAATCTACTACCGGCCGGAAAAACTATCGGCCGGCAGCATTATCTCCGCCATCGACTCTCTGGGCTACAAGGCCCTGCACCGGCATCGGATGCCGGATGAATATTCAGCTCACAAAAAGGCCCTGCTGCTGCGTCTGGGGATCGCATTGTTTCTGATGCTCAACGTAATGATGTTCAGCTACGTCCTGTACGTAGGGTACTTCCAGCCGCTGGCCGTACAGATGCACAAACTGGCGCCCATCATCCTGCTGGTCTTCTCTACTCCGGCAGTCCTCTGGTGCGGCTACCCGATCTACAGGAAGGGTGTGCAGAGTATCCGCTCCGGGGTTCCGACCATGGAAATCCTTTTTTCCCTGAGCATCATTTCCGCGTTCTGCTACAGCATCTATGCCATTATCATGGGCTACAACCACTTTTATTTCGATACCTCCGTAAGCTTGGTCGCCCTGCTGCTGCTGGGCAAATTCATCGAAACCTCCGCCAAGCAAACCGCCTCCAAGGGCATCAACAGCCTGTACCGGATGCTGCCGCAAAAGGTGCGGTTGAAATCAGCCGCTAAAACCAGGCTCGTTTCCGTGGAGCTCCTTCAGCCCGGCGACAGGTTTATCGTCCGGCCGGGAGAAAAGGTGGCCGCTGACGGGATAGTCGTTTCGGGTCGGACAACAGTTGACGAATCGTTGCTCAGCGGTGAATCCAGACCGGTGGAAAAATATCCCGGCAGCACGGTGACCGGCTCGGCGATAAACCTTACGGGAGTGATTGAAGTCGAGGCGCTCAGGGTCGGTGAGCAGGCCGAACTGGCAAAGATTATCGCGCTGGTGGAAAGCGCCCTGCACAAAAAAACATCACTGGAGCGCCTGGTCGACAAAATTTCCCGGGTATTTATCCCGTTCGTCATCGTCCTGGCGCTCTCTGCCGCAACCCACCTGCTGTTTCACGGCGCAGGCTTTGAGCACGCGCTCTTGAGGGCGATTACCATCCTCGTGATAGCCTGTCCCTGCGCGCTGGGCCTGGCCACTCCGCTGGCTATTGCGGCGGGGATCAATCTGGCCACCAGCCGGGGGATTCTGGTGCGTGAGATCAATGCCCTGAGCAAAGCCAAACGGATCGATACTGTTGTTTTCGACAAAACCGGTACGTTAACCGAGGGCAAGTTTACCCTGCTTGAGTTAGGCTGCCCTGTTGCAGATGCTGACAGCGAGCAGATGCTGGGTCTGCTCGGCTCGCTCGAGCGTAACGCCAACCATCCGCTCGGCGAGGCGGTGGTAAGCGTCTGCCGGCAACAGAACCTCCGGATGTACGAGACACAAAATGTTGAATTTGCCGAGGGCAGGGGAATCGCGTGTGAGGTACTGGCGGAAGTGAAACGCAAAGTGGTGGCCGGGAACCTGGAGTTTATCCGCGCCTGCGGTTTCGAGCTTGCACCGGCGGACCTGACTCAAGCCCAGGCCGCGGCCTCGTTGGGCCGGACGGTGGTCTTCTGGGCCGTGGAGGGCTGGCCACGCGCCGGCTACCTGGTGTTTGGCGACAGGCTTAAGCCGGACGCCCGTGAAACCGTGGAACGCTTCAAAAACGAGGGGATTGCCGTAGTACTGCTCTCCGGCGACGCGGACCGGACGACGGGCGCCCTGGCCCGCCAGGCCGGGATCGACGACTACGCGGCCGGTTTACTGCCCGGCGATAAGCTTTCCGCAATCATCAAACTCCAGCAAAGCGGCAGGCAGGTGGCCATGGTCGGCGACGGGGTCAACGACGCGCCGGCTATCGCCCAGGCTGATGTGGGAATCGCGCTCGGCAGGGGGACTGAAATCGCCCTGGAGTCCTCGGCGATCGTAATCTTAAGCGACGAGCTGATACCCGTCTGCGAAATGATTGACATCTCCAGGGGCACGCTGAGGACCATCGCCCAGAACCTGATCTGGGCTTCCGTGTATAATATCGCCGGCCTGGCGGTTGCCGTGGCGGGCTACCTGAACCCGTTGATGGCTGCCCTGGCCATGCTGGCCAGCAGCCTTTCGGTGGTGGGCAACTCACTGCGCCTGAGCAGGCATAAGCCAGTGCTGCAGTCGGGGCAGCAGCCGTCAGAATCGGATTGAGCCGTTCCAGCGATCCGAGGACAATCGCCTCACCGAACTTCAGACCCCGGCTCAGCTCAAATAATCGTAGCAGATATATAGACCGAAACTGCGCTGCTACTCCATTACCCGGGCCAAATCATGGAACCGGATTTGCTCGATCCGCAGGCTTAAAATGTTCTTCCTGTGGAAACCGGTACAGATAGCGAATTCAGCACCTGTCGCTGAGAAACATGATCAAATAGAAAACTCCGGGAGCGGGGAAAGCTTTTAACCTCAGGAAAGGAAAGCGGAAAAATCAGTTGCAATTACTGAGAGGAGTACCTTAATTTTTACACTAACTTGCCAGCATGTTCTGACGACATACAAATTGTTTTACGTCAGAGGTATGGGCTGCTTAAAGAAAATAGTCGCTGATTCTTGTAAGTGTGCTGTCCAATTTTGTTTCCATCTCATCCTGATAATATATACCCGGCGTGAAGTCGCTGTTATATAGCAAATCACCACTTCCAGTCACATAGATAACCCAGGCA
>JAJRTS010000006.1 GCA_024278175.1 Gemmatimonadales bacterium
TCAAACTTGTTATTTTCCTGTTGACTGCCGGGCCGGATGCGGTTTGCGCGGCCTGGAGGTGAAACCCGTGGGGTGTTAGTGTTACTGGCAGAGTAACAAGATACAAGGCAAGACTAAAAGCAGGCTAATCGTAAAGCGTTAAGAATGAAGAAGATATGTATTCCTGTCAACGCTGTGAGTTCTGGCACAGTTATTGACTATATCTTTTATAGACCAAAATACCTACAGGGGGAAGTGTGTCCTTTTTTAAAGTTTCGAGATTTGCAACGTTGATGGTTCTTGCCGCCGCCTCTATGCTGTCCGGCGCCGGTGAAGAAGTGTATAACTGGACGCTCAGCGGCTCGTTATATGCTGACCGGGATACTAGCTATATCTATATCAACGTTAACAATTTGGTCGATGTGACCGGGGTCACTGTAGAACTGCATTATGATACCTCTTTTGTTGAGCGCCTCTCTGATCAACTTATAGGTCGCGCCTCTGATATGAGTTATACGACTAATTCGACTGCGACAGCCCCTTTTCGCAGGTTTGTGATTTACGACCTTGCAGATGACGTAATTGAAGCCGGTTCGGATAGCATCGTCCAGGTTGGATTCAGAGTTAAAGAGAGTGTCGCGCTGGGTAGTCCGATTGCTATGTACCTTACTACCACCCAAAACAGGGCTACAACCTGGGATACGTTGGTAGTGCCTACTGATTTCCTGGTCACCGGCGTGCCCAATTTCGCACCGGCGTTCACCGCCCCCGGCGCACTGACCGGCAAGATGGGTACCCGTTTCAGCCTGCAGCTGATAGCTGTCGACCAGGAGGCCGACTCCCTGGTTTACCGTCTGCTGGAGTCCCCGGAAACCGGCGCTACGCTGGATTCGCTTACCGGCCTGTTCAGCTGGACGCCGCGCCAGAGCGGCCTGTTCACGGCCGTTTTCGAGGTCTCAGACGGGACGGGCGCCGATACGCTGAGCGTTCAGATCGACGTGGCCCAGGGTAATGTGGCCCCGGTCTGGCCCGCGCTGACGGCGGACACGCTTTATCTTCAGGAAGGCAGTGTTTTTACCCATACTTTCTCTCAACCCACCGATGACAACCTCGGCGATCTGCTCACGGTCGGTACGGGCACCCTGCCCGGCGCGGCCGCGTTCGATCCGCTGAGCCTTACCTTGAGCTGGACTCCCGGATTCGACGACGCCGGTGTCTACGAGCTGCTGCTTAGCGCAGCCGATGATGCCGGGCTGAAAGCCTACCAGACGGTTTATCTGAGGGTGGACAATGTCAACCGGGGGCCTGCGGTCAGTCTGACCGGCGAGTCCATCGAGGTCGAGGAAGGCGAGCCTGTAAGTTTCTCTATTTCCGCCAGCGACCCGGACCGCGAGGCCGTTACCCTCTCCTGGAGCATTACACCCCAGGTTTCCGGGGCCACCCTGGCTAACAATGTGTTCAACTGGACCGCCGCGGTAGCCGGCACATATACTGTCGAGGTCACGGTTACCGATCCATCAGGGCTCCAGGCCAGCGTATCGCTGATAATTACGGTCAGTGCGGTGAACGAGGCCCCGGTGTTTGCGCCGCTGGCCGATGTGAGTGTCGAGGCGGGCACGGCCGTGCAGGTGGAGCTTGCGGCGACGGACCCGGATGGCGACCAGTTGACTTATTCGATTATTCTGGCGGACTCTACTGAAAATATTCTCACGCGCGGCGCGCAGCTTGTCGCCAACGTGTTTAGCTGGACGCCGGCCACAACCGATGTCGGGCCTAACCTGGTTTCCGTGCGGGTTGTCGACCCCGAGGGTCTTGCCGGTGAGGTGCACTTCACGATTACGGTAACGGCCGATAACGTGAGTGCACCGGTGTCGTTCGCTGTTTTTCAGTCCCTGAGTGTCGAGGAAGGCGCGGAGTTGGTTTTCGAGCTGCCGCTGGCCGATTCGACCTCTTTTGTGCGCGACTCGCTCTCCTTCTGGGCCAGTGGACTACCCGATGGCGCGGTGTGGGACGGGGTGTCGGGGACGATTACGTGGACGCCGACTCTGCTGCAATCCGGGATCTACACCCTGGACTGTGGTGTGAGCGATGGTAGTTTCGAGGACATTCAGCAACTCGTGATAGCGGTGCTGGAGAAAGAGGTCGCTCCGGTGATCGACCCGGTGGGCAACGTTGAGGTGGACGAGGGCGAGTTGCTTTCGCTCAGCCTGAACGCGGTCGATTCCTCCAGCGGGGGACAGGTGCTGTTTTCCGCCGTGGATATTCCCGCCGGAGCGGAGTTGTTCGAGGGCGGTCTGCTCTACTACGCGCCCGGCTACGATGCTTCCGGCAGCTACGAGGTTACCGTTACCGCCACCGATGGCGCGGGCAACACGGACAGCGCCACTTTTACCCTGACCGTGAACGATGTCAACCGGCCGGTGGAGCTCGAGCTGGCCAATTTCGCCGGTGGCGAAGTCGGTCAGTTGCTGGTGGTGGAAGTGAGCGCCAGCGACCCGGACGGCGATGACGTGACCCTCAGCGCAGAGAACCTTCCCACCGGTGCGGTTTTTGAGCCCACTGGCGGGGTAATGAGCTGGACGCCAACGGCAAGCGGTCTCTGGACCGTGCTGTTCATCGGTGATGATGGGAAAGCGGGGGGAGCGGACAGCGCGGAGATCATTATCTATGTAGGTGATGTCAACCGTCCCCCGGTGCTCGATCCGCTGAGCGCGGTGCTGGTCCGCGAGGGTGAGCAGGTGACAATCTCTATTACCGCCAGCGACCCGGATGAAAACGACAAGGTTACGATTACGGCTCCCAATCTGCCCGCCGGCGCCTCGTTGAGCCAGAGCGGCGACAACCCCGTGACCGCCACCATTTCCTACCTGCCCGGTTACACCCGGCAGGGTGTATTCGAGATTAAGATTGAGGCCGCGGACGATGCCTCCACGCCACTGACTGTCAGTCGGCGGTTCAAGCTGCGGGTCGAGGACGTGGATGTGGCGCCCCTGTTCACCGGCGATCTGGCCGGAACGGGAACGTTGGAAATCGAAGTTAGCGAGGGCGATACTCTCTCCTTGCGGCTTACCGCCACCGATGCGGGTGGTGACGCCTTGACTTACAGTGTGCTTAATCTTCCCCGTGGGGCCGGGATTGTGTCCGGTTCGCCGGACAGGCTGGTATACACGCCCGGCTATGACGTTGTGGGCCACGGCGGCACGTCCACCAGCAAGCGGATCAATCTCGAGGTGACAGTCAGTGACGGCAGCCAGGTTGTGAGCCGCGGCGTTACCCTGGTGGTCAACGACGCCAACCGTCCGCCCCGGATCCCGGCGCTGGAGGACCAGGTGGTTGACGAGGGCAATCTGGTCATTTTCCAGGTCAACGCCATCGATCCGGACGGCGACGGGGTCCGGATTTCCACGGCTGGCAGGGTGCCCTACCTTACCGCCGGCGATCCGCCCCCTGCCCGTATCCGCGATGGTAACGTGTTTATTTTCGATACCGGCCTTCTGTCCCGGGACTCGCTTATCCGTTCGGCGGTGTTCAAGTTCTGGGCCACGGACAGCCGCGAGTTGAGCAGTGACACGGTGCAGGTGGAGATTGCAATCAGGCGCGACACCACTTTTCAGTTGCCTGACCTGGCCGCCGGCGGTTCTTTCACTTTCGGGCCTCAGGACAGCAGTTACGGTTTGAACGTCGTCAACAACGGCTCCGGCAGCCTGGGGGCGGGCAGCGGGCACGGCGCCAGCCTGTCGGGGTTCGCCAATCTGCTGGTCGGTGGTGGCGGCCAGAGTTTGCTGGCATCCTACGACGGGGGGCGGGAAAAGCAGAAGGGCGTGGTGGCGTTCACGTTCCTCGCCGGAGGTCTGGAAAGCCAGTTCTACGGTATCCGTCGCGGCTGGCAACTGGACCTGACCGCGCTGGCGGCGGCGGCGGGCGCGGACTCGCTGACCCCGGGAGCCAATGTGGAGGTCAGCCTTCAATATAATGATGAAGACCTGCCCAGCGAGATTCCCAATTTCACCGAGGACCGGGTCAAGGTATTCGGCTATGACGGCGTGCTGGGAACCTGGGTGCTGGCCGACAGCCAGTCGGTGGATACCACGACCAACGTGGCCACGTTCAAGCTGACCAATCCTCAGTTGATCGATTATACGATCGGTGCGGTGCTGGACGTTATCGCCCCGATAATTTCAAACCTTCAGGTAACGGGCGGCAACTGGACGATTAACGTGGAGAGTGTCGATACGCTCTACTCTCTGGAGGGCAACTACACGTTCCGGGCCAATGTTACCGATGACGAGGTTGTTTCCAGTACCGGGGTGACACTCTATTATGCGGTGGGCGGAGAAACTTTCAACTCGTTGCAGATGGAGCGCACCGGAGTCAACTTATTTACGGCCTCGCTGGCAGAGGGAACATTGGAGAGCGGGACGGTTATCAGTTATTATATCGAGGCGCGCGATGAGATGAACACGGTGCTTTCACCGGCCGGCGCTCCCGGTTCATTCTATCAGCTGGTCGTGGCCGAATACACCGGTACTCCGGGCGACCTGGACGGCAATACCACAATCAACATTTTTGATCTGCTGGAATTGCTCAAAGTGCTGAGCGGCAGCGCACAACCCGGCGTCCTGTCGGATGTCGATCAGAACGGCACAACCAATATTTTTGACTTGCTGGAGTTGTTGAAATTACTGGCAAAATAATAGCCGGGTTTAATAAAATGAGATATCTATAAAGATTGTGCGAACCCGAGCCTATAAGGAGGTAGATTGAAACCGTGACTGTAACTGGTTTTGGCGGTGTTTTACTAACTGCTAATTTGACAGAATGTTCTTGACATGAGAGATGCGTGGCAGTATAATTTAGAGTATTTGGGGTTCCATGGGTGTAATGTATTTTAGTACCTGCCAAGGCAAAGCATTGTCGTTAAAAGAGTTACAGTTGAACGGGCGTTAAGCGCATACCCTGTGGGGGAGTGCGTGCAGCGCCTGCTGTTGTGGTTTGCGACCAAAGATTCAAACGGAATTCAAACGGAGGTTTTGCAAAGGCACTAGCTGATGGTAATTCACGAAACGCACAAAGGAGGAGCGTATATGGAACAAACCGGACTGACTTTGCAGGAAGGCACCACTTCTTTCTCTAACCTTCAAAGGAGGACAACTCTTATGAAGTCACGCCTTCTGTCCACAGCAGCAGCTCTGTTTCTGCTGCTTGGGTTGGTAAGCACTAGCGCTTTCGCTCAGGTTAGCAGCAGCGATGCGGTTGATTTTTTCATTCGGACATACCAGAGCGATGGCGATCTGATCAGTACTGGCTGGCACAACACAGCAACGACGGAAGATACTGTCGGCCGTAAGATGGATGTGCGCGCCGAGTGGGAGACAGCCGCTCAGTCGTTGTCATCCGTCAATTACACGGTTACGCTACCAGTTGGTACCGTGCTGATGGCCGATGCGGCGGACAGTGTTTTTCTGGTGATATACGATGGGTTTTCCACTGTCGGCACACCACAGACCATTTTGGTTAGTTCGTCTGACGTGACGCTGGTTCAGAATGACACTGCCAGTTACAGCGGCACCAAGAGGCCGTCGATAACTGTGACCAGTACTGTTCAGTTTGATACGGATAAAACCTTACGGCTTGAAGTCTACAAGGGTGTGTATATCGGTAAATTGACTTCCCAGGTGAACTCTACAACTAACAACAAGATGCTGTTCACTCTGGCTCTCTCTTCACAGGCCGGAACGACGTTTGACGATTCATCCAGTATGGCCGCTATCAATGACCTGGTGGATGGTGTAGCATTCAACTCCAGTATCGGTGGCTACATCGACGATGAGGACACCCCGTTCCCCAGTTCTGATACGGTCTTGTTTGTCGACCGTTTCGGTAACAACGTACCGGACTACCCGTCTGCCGCCGGCGACAGCATCATAATCAGCGTCCCCTCCGGCGCAGGTTATTTTGGCGTCGATAGCGTTGATAACGCTATCACGGGTACAACCGCCAATACGTCTAGTATCATCGAGTATCTGACTGCTACGGACAGCACCAAGGTTATCGTGCGTTATGATGCTAGCTTGATTAATACCACCGCGTCATTGACTGCTACTGATCTGTATCACCAGTTGAGCGGTGGTACAAGCACGACGCTGCTGCTTGGTATGCGCAGTCCTGCTTCGGTGACTGTTGGTGGCGCTGGTTTATCCTTCAATGGTACGGATGACCAGGATTCCACCACTTTTACGATTACCGTTTATGGTGAAGTTGCCTCAGGAACGGTGATCAACACCGCGGCAGCTAACAGCAGTTCTATCACCCGCGAGCGGCTGGCCAGTGGTGACAGCAAGAAGATCGGTTCGGTTAGTGTTGCCTGGACGCCTGCCGCTGCTAAGACCTATGTCGGTGACTTTCTCGGCGGTGGTCCAGGAAGCAGCCTGGCGATCACGCTGACGAACATTTTCGGCGAAAACTTTGCCAGCTCGTCCGTAATCGGTACCGACACCGATCCTGTTTCGTACAAGTTCCTGTACATGACATTCGGTACGGATACGACGATCAATACCGACAACACGACCGCCCTGCAGAGTGGCAAGCAGGTCAGCAGTGTTTACACAATGCCTGCTGCTACCCTGGACTACACCACTGGCGGTACGGACGTAATTAACGGGTATAACATCGAGGCCACCATTGGTGCCTCCAGCACCGCAACAATCACCGGTGCCGCCAGCACACCTATCTATTTGGGGATGGCTTCGCACCCTGTCAACGACTCTATTATCGTTGTTGTCTACGCGGCAAACGATGCGGCCGTTAACGATACTTTCCGAGTCAAGGTTGAGCCGGGTTCGCCAGTTGCTTTCGACCTGGATACCCTGAAAGCCAACCTGGCCACAATTACCCCGACGCGTAACAGGTCCTTCCCGGTTGCGCTGCCGGCGTTCGCGCTGGATACGGCGTACAACAGGGTTGCGAACCTGGACTTGGGTAACGGAAACTCTGCTACCTGGCTTGATGCTATTACTGTCAGCGGTTACTCTGTCGGTAATGCCAGGGGAGCGGTGGAAGCAATCAACCTGCTCGTGGACGGACGGGATCCGCTCGGATACGGTGCGGCGACCGTTACGGATTCGATTCTGGTCAAGGGCCTTGATTACGTGAACGGTTCCGTTGCCACAGACCGGAACGACCACGCTAACGTCAACGGTCTAATCCTGGCTGATAGCTCTTTTATTCTCGGCTTCAATAACAAGCGCCAGGACAGCTCGGTTGTTAATATCGGCGCCACGACTTATATCGACAGCGCTTCGGGCGACGCGATGGATGTCGTGCTGAACCTCGGTGGCGTCAACCGCGTGCTGAGCTTCGTCTGGAACCCCGCGCAGATAGGTAGCGGTTGGGATTGGGCCGAGCGCAGCCTGGATATCGCGTTGTTCTCACTGGCTGACACGACCAGCGTCGACAGCTCGGAGAACATCAGCGTTGTCTCGCCGACTGACCACAAAGCCGGTCAGGCTGTTGACACGATGGTTGTTCAGTTCGATCTGCCGCAGGGTAACACCATTGGGCCGAACGAGGCTGACAGCCTGATCTATGTCCGGTTCCAGAACATGTCCGGCTCCGGTGGTCTGCCGGTGGGCCTGACAGCAGACAAGGTCCAGGTTTCCTCGGATGGGGGCAGCAACTACTATGACGCCCTCGGTGTTTCGAGTATCACCAGCGAGGACGAGGACAGTGTCTGGTTGGCAACGCCGATCACGCTGAATGCATCCACCAGTGCCAAGACTGTACGGGTTCGGTTCCTGACCTTCGTCAACCCGACCGTGGCCAACGTGGACAGCACCAAGATGTACCCGGTCACAGTCAAGAGCGAGGCCACGCCGGTTTCGGCTACCGATGAAACGGCAATGGATAACAAGGTTATTGCCGATTCAACTGCGGCGCTGTTGGTTGTTACCGAGCAGGATACGCTCAGCAGAGCATATCCCCGCTGGTTGAGCGACGTTGTAAACGTCACGACAGCCCTGCCGATGACCGCTGGTGTGGCCGGCAACAACTGGCGCATCCTGCAGGTCGATCAGTACGGTAACATCTATAACCAGGAAGCGGGCCTGACAGCCGGTGGCACCAAGAAGCTGATTGTCACCACCCTGGATTCCACGTCTACCGGTGATGCGACAGTTGTCACGCAGACCTACGACGCCGCGGTCACGACCAGTAGTGGTGCGAGCATGTACGATACCATTACCGTTACTATCGATACGTCCGGTACTAGGGCGTTGTACGCTGACAGCGTGGCTGTGACGCTGTACAACACCAACCTGGCTACCGACTACTACGTGATTGTTACCGATACGACGATGCTGGTGCGTGACTCCGTACTGGTATCGCTGCAAGCCGGCGCGGTTGCATCGCTGACGCTTGATCCGGATTCCAACATGGTGGCTGGCCGCGGCGAATCACTGCCGACGTTGTCCGTTACCCTGAAGGATCAATACGATAACGTCGTTCCCGATTCGATCGTTTCGATTGGTCGCATCTACGGTACCGATGGTTCGTTTACCGACACCAGCGGTGTCGCGGTACCTGATACGTCGGCGCTTGGCGATACTGTCAGCGTAGCAGCGGGCTCTAATGGCGTCGCTACGGCCGTGTTCAAGACCGGCGCGGTGCTGGACAGTGTTTCGCTGAAGGTCTGGACTGCTAATAGCGGAGTGACGGCCAAGTACTTCACTGCTAAGCTTGGTATCACGGTCTCCGGAGCCTCGTCGTTCACGTTCGTCAGCCCGGACACGACCGGTACTATCGAGCCGGATCTGGGTTGGGCGGTGGATTCGGTCAGTGCGAGCGGTGATACTGCCTGGGTCGCACAGGGCGCAGCCGCCACCATCACGGCTAATGTTACCGACGGTGACGATCTGAAGAAAGTGTATGTCAACGTCTGGCGCAGCGAATTGACTAAGGGAACAGACAATATTTTTACCGAGTCTGACCCTGTGTTGATCGCTGAGGCTGCTGACTCCGCGGGTATTGCTACCGATTCAGTGACTGTCACGCTGGCAATCGGTGACTCGGCTAACGTGGATACGGCGGTTGTGATCAAATACCAGTTGGTTGCGATTGACGCCAATGACGACACGACTTACAGCGACACCATAAAGTACACTGTCGCTCCGAAGCGTGGTAAGAGGGACATGACCAGCACAGCGGTCAACGTTGCCGACGTCATGCGTCTGGTTTACCTGATCGCGATCGATGAGATCGTGCCGAAGACCGTTGATTACCTGGGTCTGGATCTGGACTCGAGCGGCACCTTCGATACTCCTGACCTGACCGCCGAGTTGGCGATCTGGAAGGGTACGGGCACTCTGCTTGCCGGTGCTGAATCGCTTGAAAACGCAACCGCCAAGGCTGCTCTGAGCTACGAAGCCACCGACAAAGCCACTGCCAACCTGGCACTGAGCCTGGAAAGCAGCAACAACATGAACGTGGCTGTCTTCCGGATCAAGTACGATACGGAGAAGTTCGTCTTCGGTGATGCCAAGGCTACTGATCGTCTCAAGAATGTTTCGATCAAAACCGGCAACAACGAGAAGGACGGTGTCTTCACAATCGTTCTGGTCAACACCGAGGGTGGGAAGATTCTGCAGGGTAGCGGCGCGATCATGAACATCCAGATCAGCGCGGTCGGCGATAAGTTTGACGGCGTTGGCGACATCTCGCTGTTGAGCGCTGGCTTCGACGATGGTGTTACGGCTGAGCTCAGCCGCGAAGTTCTGTCGCCGAAGGCCTTGTTGCCGAAGGCTTTTGCTCTGAGCCAGAACTATCCTAACCCGTTCAACCCGTCGACGACGATCGCCTACGATGTTCCTGAGGGTGATAACGTCCAGGTTCAGCTGAACGTCTACAACATGCGCGGACAGCTGGTACGGACACTGGTTAACGAGACTAAGAGCTAAGGCTCTTATCAGATCCAGTGGGACGGTTCGGACAACTACGGACGCAGGGCCTCCTCCGGTGTCTACTTCTACCGGATCAAGGCTGGCGAGTTCAGCAAGACTCGCAAGATGGTGATCCTCAAGTAATTGAGGAACGGTCTTGGAGAGTGCCGGATTCTTCAAGAATCCGGCACTCTTTTTAGACGAAGAATTATCACTATTGTCCGTATTGTTACGAAACAACCTTATGGGAATTAGACAATGGGATAAGGCAGATGATTGATTCTGAAGTTGTATCTGCTCGTCACAAGACGGGGAGGTTAAGATATGAAACTTAAGAGGCTATCAAGCCTTGTGGGGTTGCTTGCCGCACTGCTCATTTTCTCTGCTGGCAGGGCTCTGGCTGTGGATGCGATCGCAGTGGCTGATGCACAGGCGTTTCCAGGGGGAAGCGATACGGTCGACGTTCTGGTTACAACAGACGCCGCCTACCCTGGCGCCGAAGTAACGCTCAGCTACGATAAGACGAAGCTTTCCACAACGGAAGCCAGTGTCATCGTGAATGAGGCTGCATGGAACTCTAGTTGGGGCGCACCGCAGGTAGCTGTGGACACCGCCGCCGGAACCGTTAAAATTGGATTGCTTTCCTTCGATGGAGATTCTACGAAAGCAGTTCCGCAAAGCAGTTCAGCCCTGAAGCTGTTCTCAGTTATCTTCGAGGTTGACTCAACGGTTGCGGTTGGAAGTTACGCTGTTACGCCAAGCGGTGCATTTACATCTGTCGATAACAGTGACCCGACAGATCCGCAATTTAATGTAACTACGGTCACTAATCTGACCGCCGGTACGTTTGTTGTGCAGAGCCTGTACAACATGTCTGTTGATTCGGTTGATGCCGGTCCGGGCGTATTGACTCCGGTGGGCGTCAATCTGTCCAACGGCCGGGCAGTGGCCAGTGTTGAGTTTACTGTCACCTACGACAGCTCTCAGGTTGTCTACGGAGATTCGATCGAAATCAACGACCTGTATGTGGGCGGAGTTGCAGCACCCGTTGAGGTTACAGATTTCGGTGACTCGGTTAAAGTGGCTATCTACACGGTTTCATCAGCCACGATTCCGGTTTCCAACACGTCGCGCTGGATTGCCAAGCTGTATTTTGTCTCGGCTGACAGCGCAACAGTGTCGGCGTCTAATCCGCTGACTCTCAGTACCGGCACGACAGTTGCCACCGTGGATGCGGAGTGGAATTTGATAAACAACGCTCCGAATCTGGCGGTTGGTAATTTCGATATCCAGAGCAAGTACAGCCTGCGGGTCGGTGATGCAACCGCGCCCAAGGGTGGCTCGGATACGGTTAACGTGTACCTCAGGGCTGCTGAGTCTGTCAACGCGGTTGAAGCCGTATTGACGTTCAACGATAGCAACTTCACGGTAACCGCCGACGATGTAATTTTCAACGGTGGTGTTTTCACCGGTGGTAACGCCAGTGTTTCGGTGACGCTTACCGACTCTACTGTGAAGATTATTGCTCTGCCTGCCGATCCGACAGATAGTATCGCGGCCGGCAACACGGAAAAGTTGCTGTTCAGTGTGATTCTGGGTGTCAAGGACAGCGCTGCCGTGGGGTATGATAGCGTGAGTGCGACAGGTATTCTGACCGTTCGCGACGCTGAGTACAACCCCACAGCGATAGCAATTCCCTCGGTTACCAAGGGTGCTTTCCGCGTGGTGGCCGCCTACGAGATCGAGATCAAGAGCCGTAATGCTTCGCCACAGGCCAAGAGCGTACCGGTCAGCGTATTGTTGACCAGCGAGGGCGATATCTACTCGGCCGAGGTTGTGGTCAAGTACGATACCACCAGGCTGGCGTACGTTGACGGTTCGGTTGCTCTTAACGATGAAGTCTGGACCGGGACAGCAGCACCGACTCCGGAAATCCTCGTTGCCGGTGACAGCATCAAGATCGGTCTTTTCGATCTTAATGACGTTAATAACAAGATCGCGGGTGGTGGAGCAGGCCGGACATTGCTGAGTATCAGTTTCGATGTCACGGATTCGCTGGCTACTGGTGATTCGACGATGCTGACTCCCAGCGGGCTGGTGTTTGGCCGGGATAGTAACTACGATGCGGTGGAATATACCCCCAACGGTATCGTCGGTTATCTCAAGGTCACATCGGACATCATTCCTCCCTCTGCCGTGACCAACGCTTCTGCTACAGCCGGCACCAACTCGATTACCCTGAGTTGGAAGAACCCGACCGCGTCAGATCTGGACTATGTCAAGATCGTGCGTAACGATGGTGCGGATTCCGTGGTTGTAGTGACGCGTGATACTCCGGTTTCCGGTGCCACGGACACGTTCGAGGATGCGACTGTTACCGAAGGTGTCGTTTACTACTATACGATCATGGTTGCCGACGATAACGGCAACATGGGCGATAATGTGGTGCTCGGCCCGGTTAACATCGGTGTTTTGACGCAGACAGAGGTCAAAATCTCTTCCGCTACAGCTTTGGCGGGGGGAGTGGCGAAAGCGAAAATCAAGCTGAAGAACCCGGACAATAATATCTCCGGGATGATGTTCAAGCTGACTTTCGACGTCACTAAGTTGCAGCTTACCGATATCGTTCCCGGACCGGATGCCGCGGGTGTGGCTCCTGTGTCCATGATCAATATCGATAGCGTAAACGCCTCCGGCGCGCTGCAGTTCGACGCGATCGACCTTTCGGGTAACCCGGTGCTGGCCGGTACTGGCGTCAAGACCGTGCTTGTGATTGAATTCAAGGTCGACTCGTCCGTAGTCACGGGCGATTCAACCGCTCTGGCACTGAGTGACGTGTCGCTTAGCGATCCTGATGGGAGCGATATTGAGCTGGCCACAGCCGACGGTACGGTCAGAATTACCGGCTCGATCGAAGTTGACCTGAACGGTGATGGTTCCATCAACCTCGGCGATATCTGGTTCTATTTTAACCGGGATGAGCTGGTTGTATTCGAATCGCTTGCCGATCTGATCTCGACTCTGCTCGCTCAGCCTTTGCCGACCAGCATGTTGGCTGCCGTGCAGGATGCGGTTGCCACAAGCTCCCGGGCGGTCGATGGCGCGGCGTTGATCAACCTCAAGACCAATTTCGAGATTGTTGCCGCCAGGTTCACTTTCAGCTATGATACCATGCAAGAGCTGAGTGGAGTGTACCTTAGCCAGTCGATGGCCGGTAAGGTGATGATCAAGAAAGTGGTTACCAATGGCCGGCTGTATGTCGACATCGTCAGCCTGGACGGTTTCATTCCGGCCGAGGTTGGCGAGTTGTTCAGTGTCGCTTTCCGTGATGTGGATCACGAGACCGCCGGCCTGACTCTCGACAAGGTCGAGGTGGCCGACCGCGATGGTAACGTGTACATCGAGGCCGCCAAGGCAGGCCGGATTGCCTTGCCAAAGGCCTTCGCACTGTCTCAGAACAGCCCGAACCCGTTCAACCCCTCGACCACCATCAAGTATCAGGTGCCGGAGGGTAAGGCGGCCAAGGTGCAGATCGTTGTCTTCAATGTTCGCGGACAGAAGGTCATTACCCTGGTGGATGAGCTCAAGGAGTCCGGAGATTTCACGGTCAACTGGAACGGTACAAATACCAGCGGACAGCGTGTTTCTTCCGGTGTGTACTTCTACAGAATGAGCGCCGGTGATTTTTCGGCGGTGAGAAAGATGGTAATTGTGAAGTAAACGAGGCAAAGCAGGGGTCCCGCACCGCAAGGTGCGGGACCCGAACCTGCCCCGTTTCCTAACATAGCTCATCAGGGGGAAAGTGATATGAAAATAATTAAGATACTATTCCTCGGAATAGTACTTGTAATGTTCAACATTGCCTACTTGGCAGCCCAGGATTTGCCCGATTCGATAACGGTCAGTATGACGTCGGCAGATCCGGGTAGCGTCATGGAGATAACTGTTGACGTACGTTTCCAATCGGATAATACCGGCGGCCTGGTGCTTGTATTGACCGGATTCCCTACGAGTCTTGTCAGTACGGAAAGCGGAGTTAATCTGGCTGATGGTACCGCACCGACGGATGACGGGACTTGGTATTATCAGTGGACCGACGGCTACGGATTACCTCTGAAAAATGCGGCAAGCCTTGCATCGGATGTGCTGATGAGTCCTGGTGATCCAACAGCTACTGATAGCTCGGCAACATTAGCGGTCACGCTTCTCGGCGCCAATGTTACCTCGTTGAAAACACTTCCAGTTGAATTTGGGGGATTCGATCCCACAAAGATCGGACCCATGCTGAAAGTGTGGATCAACACGCCGGCGGATTTACCTGAGGGTACGTATAATGTCCGGGTTGCAGAGGGCGGAGCCGTTATCGGTTCTTTCTCGCCTGCTGGAACCCTGGATGGTGTGCCTTACACCTCTGTGGATCAGTTGGTTGTGGCGATTATCCCTGATAACACCTACCTGGAAATGGTGGCGGATCAGGGTGTAACCAGCGGTGGAAGCGCCCAGATCAGCGTCAAGCTGGCCAACAAGGACACGGTTGCCTCGGGCAGCTTCGTGATTACCTACCCCGGCGCGTACATGATGCTGGATTCGGTAGCCGCGGGTGCCAACGCTGGTAGCGCTGCCTTCAGCTTCAGTGCTCCGGCTGATTCCGGTACTCTGCTGGCCGCCAGTCACATGCCCAAGACGACCACGGTGTCGTTCACGGGCGCCACGATCGCTCCCAGCGGTCTGGGTGACTTGTGCAAGCTGTACTTCGATATTGCCCCGGTTGGCGCCGGTGTGACTGCTTCGGTTGCGCTGAGCTCGGTGGTCCTTAAGGATCCTGCGGGCGCGGACGTGATCGATCAGATCCCGCCCACGGTGTCGGCCACCGCACTCTCGTTCTCCTACGGTGACACGCTGTCGCTGGCGGACATGATGGGTAAGGGCGTGGCAACCATTATCGAGGGTCAGCTTTACGTGCCGGTTATGTTGACGAATGCTTCGGCGGTGGCAGGTGTCGAATTCGTCATCATGGAGCCGGTCGGAAAAGACAGCATCCTTTCGCTCTCTTCCGATATCGTGAAGAACGTGGATCGCGCCACCGGCTGGATGGTTAATGCTGCTGACAGCGGCAGAGCCGTTCGTGTGGTTGCTTTCTCGCCTGTCGAGGGTGGTGCTATTGCCGCCGGCAGCGGCAAGTTGTTTGATGTGGTGTTCGACATCAATACCGCCGCTTTCACGATACCCGTCGGCGATGCCACCGAGGACCTGATTCTCGGGCTCAGTGGTGTGAGGCTTACCGGTTCCGATGGTTCGATGCTTGGTGTCGAGGCCATGGGAGCTACGGCCAGCCTGGATTACCGTGTGCCCAACGAGGGCGAGGGCGTTGGTCCCGGAGCGACTCTGCCCAAGGCTTTCAGCCTCAAGCAGAACCATCCGAACCCGTTCAACCCGTCGACCACGATCAGTTACCAGATTCCCGATGATGCCGGCAGCGTTCGTTTTACGCTGAACGTTTACGACATCCGCGGCAGGATGGTACGGACTCTGGACAGGGGCATGAAGGGTGCCGGTACCTATTCCGTGTTCTGGGATGGCACCGACAACAACGGCCGCCAGGTCAGCAGTGGCGTTTACTTCTACCGCTTCGTCTCTTCCAAGTACAATGCTACTCGGAAGATGATCATGCTCAAGTAAGCGAAACTGTAAAAAGGCAGATAAAAAAGCCGCCGGAGCATTTGCTCCGGCGGCTTTTTTGTTTGTTGGCAGTGGAATCCATGCTGTCGTGTTTCTCGAAAGTTTTGTCCTTTTGCAAAGGAAAGAAAATCCTGAGAATGGTACGGAAAAACTTCCGTTGTTCGTAGAATATTGTAGGGGCTTGCCCTTGTGTTCGCCCGTCAACCTGGTGCCCTGCTGTATTCTTTGCGGGCGAGGCATGGCTCGCCCATACGAGGGAAGTAACGGCCCTTCGAAGGATAATCAAAAGGACAATTGTTTAGAGAACCACTTTATTTAAAAAAAAAGGCGACGCATACGCGTCGCCCCTAGAGCGATAACTTTGTTTGCGAGAGCCGCAGTCAGCTTTTTTTGCCGCGCTTGCCGGAAGATTTTTTCTTACCGGCCAGTTCGTTTTCCAGGGCGGCCATCTCTTCCTTGACCGTCTTCTTCACCGTGTCCTTGCTCTCTTCGACAAACTTGACGATCTCCTCGCGGATGCTCTCGATCGACTTCTTGCCCTCGTCGACCACCTTGCTCATCTCGCCCTTGAGCGAGTCCACAGCCTTCTTGCCATCGTCAAACAGGTCCTGGCTTTTTTTAACCACCTGGTCGCTGTTGTCCTTTACGGTCTTCCAGGTTTCGTCGCCCTTCTCGGAAATTTTCTTGCGGGTTTCCTCGCCGGTTAAGGGGGCGAAAAGCAGGGCCACGCCCGCGCCGGTAATCGCACCCAGTAAAAAAGCCTTGATAGCCGAGCAAGGTCCGCAATCGTTGGCAGACATCATGTACCTCCTTGTTGATTGAGAGTTGTCACGCCGGAAATTACATCCAGCGGTTCATCTTGTCCGAAAACACCTTGAACGCTGAGACAATGTTCAACAGCGGGTTTCTCAGCTTTTCCTGCACGAGATCGAGCAGGTCGATAAGTTCCTGCATCTTATCGCGCAGCTCGGGCGGAATCCCGGTCAGGTCCTCCACCTTCTCAGCCGTATTCTCCGCCACTTCCTCCATGCGCTCGCTGATACTGGTCAGGTGGTCAAGGCTGGTATCGAGCTTGTCGCGGACAACACTGCGTACGTAGCGCTCCAGAGCGCGAAATTTGAAATAGGCCGTTACGGCCAGAGCCGTGAGCAGCAGATAGTAGATAGCGATGATGGATACGGCCACCGCGATGACGACTTGTACTGTCGTGGACATGAAATCCTCACCCCCTGGCCAGGTTGCCCGGTGCTCAGATTCCCCAGTCTCTGGGGAATCTGAAATCCCGGTTGATGGTCCTGTTGCTCAGTTTGGCGATCAGCGGAAGGTGGCGCTTGTACTGTGTCTGGCGCACCATCCGCATGATCCGGTTGATAAAATCACCGTCGAATCCGCGGGCGGAGAGCTGCTCGGGCTTTATCCGGCAATCGATAAGCTGCTCCAGCGCCTCGTCGGCTTGCTCATAGGTGAATCCAAGTTCTTCCTCATCGGTCTGGCCCGCCCACAGGTCGGCACTGGGTTTTTTACTGACAATCCGCTCCGGAAGTTCCAGGTAGCGGGCCAGTTCCCATACCTGGGTCTTGTACAGGTCGCCCAAGGGGTTGAGCGCACAGGCGCTGTCTCCCCAGAGAGTGCTGTAGCCCAGCAGGTACTCGGTTTTATTGCTCGTGCCCAGCACCAGCGCATCTGTTTCCGCGCTAACGTCGTAGAGCACGATCATTCGCTGGCGTGCCATCACGTTTCCCCGCCGCATGTTGCTTATCTCCGGGCAGGTCTCGAAATATGGATCGACCATCGGTGTGATTTCCACAGTCCGGCAGCCGATTCCCAGCTTTCCGGCCAGCACTTTGGCGTCTTCCAAGCTGTCCGGGTTCGAGCTGTGGTAGGGCATCATCACGCCCATCACGTTTCCCGCGCCCAGGGCCTCCACGGCCAGCGCGGCCGACAGGCTGGAGTCGATACCGCCCGAGAGGCCCAGCACCACTTTTTCAAAACCGGTCTTATGCACTTCGGTGCGGATGAACGTGCTCAGTACTTGCAGCACTTCGGGACAGTTAATCGCCAAAAGATTCTTTTTTGATTCGTTTGAGTTCATTCAGGCTCGTCAGAAATTTCTCGTCGCGCAGGACCGGCGATCCGATCCTGGCTCTCGAGAGTTCATCCAGGTCGATATTTACAGTAGCTTCCGCCGCTTCAAGAAACGGTAGCTCGGCGGTCAGCTCACCCTGGGGGTCCAGCACATGGGAGCTTCCGCTGAAACTGATCCCGTCCTCGCAGCCGGCGCGGTTCACGTAGAACACAAAATTTGAATAGAGCAGGGCGTAGCTGCTGGTGATACGCTGCCAGTTTTCCACGCTCTGGAACCTGCCGGATTCCCGCATGCCCCGCACGGGACTGTTGGAGATTACGAACAGCAACTCCGCGCCGTCCTGGCTGAGAATGTACGGGTTTACCGGGTGCCAGGCATCCTCGCAAATCATCACGCCCGCGCGGCCGAAGCTGGTGTCGAAAGCACGTACACGGTTGCCGGGAGCGAAATAACGGCCCTCGTCGAACATGCCGTAGGTGGGCAGGTGCCCCTTGCGATGCCGTCCGGCCAGTCGGCCGTCCTCCAGGTAAAAGGCGCTGTTGTAATGAAAATGGTCGCGGCCGTGCTCCACCAGGCCGATCAGGATCGAGATATCACGGCTCAGATCTATCAGTTCCGTTATCTTCGGATCGTCATCGCGCAGCCCGGTGAGCGAAACCATGTCCTTGAGCAGATAGCCGGTCAGCGCCAGTTCCGGGAATACGATCAGGTCCGCGCCATCGCCGGCCGCCGAGCGAATCGACTCCAGGCATTGCTCAAAGTTATATTCTATGTCCCCCAGCCGGGGGTACGTCTGTGCCAGTCTTACAAGCATGTTTTCGCGTTTCCGCTCTGATTTACGGGAGGGCGCTGAAAAAGTCTTTTCACCCGCCTGGGTAGGAATGGATTGCCTTAATCGCCGCCCAGGGGCAAGGCAAGCCGTTCGAATTGTAACATATTGGCTATTAAATGTTATTCAACTTTCTCTAAGCTTTAAGAACGATTTCCCGATGCCCGGCCGCGGCCCTGACCCCGTATCTATATCATAACAACGGCGCGATCTTTTTGTCAATGGCCGCATTGCCGCAAGTTCTTAATCGAGACAAGTTAGGATTGCTTTTACCGGAGTGGTTTATTATAATAAATGTCTTACTTTGAGCGTGTAATCAAGTGAGAAATCACGGCTGTGCGTAATCTGCGGCGGTAGAATTCGCGCACAATGCAATCGAAAGGTGGTGGGTCATGGCCGAGAATAAACCTCAGCCTGTTGGTGATGACGCTTTTGAGGAGAAAGTGACGAATAGCAAGGGGATTACGGTAGTGGATTTCTGGGCGCCGTGGTGCGGTCCGTGCCTGCACATGGCCCCTGCTCTTGATTCACTCGCGCAATCGAACGATGGCAAGGTGGTTGTATACAAGGTGGATGTGGACGAGAACCCGAAGACCGCGCAGCAGTTCGATATTCGCAGCATCCCCACTGTGATCTTTTTCAAGGACGGACAGCCGGCCGACGTTTCGATCGGGGCCGTGAGCGAGTCCGCCCTACAAGGTAAACTGGACGCCCTGCTCGAAGGCTGATTCGGACAATGAGATTTGTTCCCAAGCTGATTAAGTACTGGTACATTGATCTGATCAGTCCGCTTATCCGATTCTGCATCCGCCATCGCGTTTCGCCGAACCTGGTGACCACGGTAGGTTTTTTCTTCACTGGCGGCGCAGCGTTGGCGTTCGCGCTGGACCAGGTGCAGTGGGCGGGGGCGATTCTGCTCTTCAGCGGTACTTTCGATATTATCGACGGCAAGGTGGCGCGGGCCACGGGTTCCAGCAGCAAGTTCGGCGCGTTTTTCGATTCCACCATGGATCGCCTGTCGGACATGGTGGTGTTCATGGGCTTGCTCTACCTGTACCTGAGCACTGGCCGTACGGAGATGATCTGGGTGATTTTCGCGGCCGTTATCGGTTCGCTGATGGTCAGCTATTGCCGCTCCAAAGCCGAGGCACTGGGTATCACCTGCCACGTCGGTCTGTTCCAGCGTCCCGAGCGGGTGGTGTATCTGGGCTTCGGGGCCATCCTGGGCCATCTGATGCTCTATGTCGTGATCTGGTTCCTGGCCGTGGCTTCCATCCTGACAATGATCCAGCGCATCATCCACGTCTACAATAATTCCCACGGCGTCCCGCTGGACGACTCCGCCAACGACTGACAACCTTTCCCGGTAACCCGGCGGGGAGCGGCCAGATGCGACAGGGGCTGTTCGTGACAATCGAAGGCTGCGAGGGGGCGGGCAAGAGCACTCAGTGCACCCTGCTTGCCCTCGCTCTCGAACGGCACGGGTACCCCACTTATACCGCCCGCGAGCCGGGTGGCACCCCAGTCAGCGAGAAAATCCGCGCCATCCTGCTCGACCCCGGTAACAACGAAATCACTCCTCGCGTGGAGCTACTTCTTTTCTTGGCCAGCCGGGCCCAACTGGTGCATCAGGTTATCCTGCCGGCCCTGGAGCGGGGTGCGGTGGTGATCAGCGACAGGTTTCACCACAGTACGCTGGCCTACCAGGGCGGAGCGCGGGGACTGGGCCTGGAGGACGTGGGACGGGTAAATGCGTTTGCCACCGGGGCGCTGCTGCCGGATATTACGTTTTTGCTAGATTTACCGCCTGAGGATGGTTTCCTGCGCAAGCAGGGTACTACCGCCGACAGGATGGAGGGGGCGGGGATCGAGTTCCATCGCCGGGTGCGCGAGGTCTTCCTGGAGCTTGCCGAACGTGAGCGTGAGCGGATTGTGGTGCTGGATGCCTGTGAGCCGGTGGAAAAAATCGCAGGCCAAATAGAAAGCCGCGTATTCCAACTGCTGGACCAACGGTCCGGGCAATAGGATTTCGCGGCTGTTTTTTCCCAAATCAGATTAACCCCTCAGGTTCCGCGCACGGCCCTGAGCACTTCCTCGACAGATGTAATCCCCTTGGATGCTTTCTGCAGGCTGTCCTTGAATATCGGTATCATCCCGTTTTCCAGCGCCGCCTGGCGGATTTCCTCGCTCGATGCGCACCTGAGCACCATTTCCTTGATCGCCTCGTTCATCGTCAGGACTTCGTGCGTACCAATCCGGCCCTTGTAGCCTGTGCCGTTGCAGGCGTCGCAGCCCTTGGCCTTGAACAGTGTGGCGCCCTCGGCCAGTTCCTCGAGCAGCTTCAACTCGTCGTCCGGAGCCGAGTACTCTTCTTTGCACTTGGGACACAGCCGCCGCAGCAGGCGCTGGGCGCAGACCAGCAGCAGCGAGCTTGAGACCAGAAACGGCTGGATACCCATGTCCAGGAAACGGGTCACCGTGCCGGGCGCATCGTTGGTGTGCAGGGTGCTGAACAGCAAGTGGCCTGTGAGCGAGGCCTCGATCGCGATCTCGGCGGTTTCCAGATCGCGGATCTCACCGACCAGGATCACGTCGGGGTCCTGGCGAAGGTAGCAGCGCAGGGCGGAGGAGAAGGTGAGCCCGATTTCCCGCCTCATCTGCATCTGATTGATCCCGAACAGCTCGTACTCCACCGGGTCCTCGGCGGTCTGGATGTTAATTCCGGGATCGTTGATCTTGTTCAGCGCGGCGTACAACGTGGTGGTTTTTCCGCTGCCGGTGGGGCCCACGTGCAGGACCATTCCGTAGGGGCTCCTGATCAGCTTCTCGTAAATTTTCAGGTTGTAGTCGGAAAACCCCATCATGTCCAGCGAGACCGTTGTATTGGTTTTGTCCAGGAGACGCATAACCACCTTTTCCCCGTAAACCATCGGCCCGGTGGCCACGCGAAGGTCGACGTCTATCCCTGTGCGGGTGAACTCCTTGAACTTGATCCGGCCGTCCTGGGGCAGGCGCCGCTCGGCGATATTGAGCCCGGCCATGATTTTCAGCCTGCTCATCAGGGCCTTGAGCGAGTTTGGCGGCAGCTTGAGCGCCACCCGGCAGATTCCATCCTCCCTGTAGCGGACCAGCACTTCTTTTTCGAACGGCTCGATATGGATGTCGCTGGCTCCGCGCGTGTAGGCGTCCTCGATAATCCGGTTGGCCAACTGAACAATCGGTGTGCTTTCCTCGTCCACGTCCTCGTCCAGCTCCACGGACTCGATACTGTCGGCTCCGTACTCGTTGCCCACCAGTGCCGCCACCTCGTCGATCCCCGAGGTGTCGTGCTGGAAGAAACCATCGATCACTTTCCTGATCCGTGCCTCGGCGCTGACCACGATTTTAGCTACTTCCAGCTTGGTGGCCCAGCGAAAATTGTCGATCCGCTCGAAATCCACCGGGTTGCTGATCGCGATCTCCACCGACTGGGTGCCGGCCTTTTTGATCGGCAGGATCAGGAACTTCTTCAGGTTTTTTTCGCCCACCAGGTTCATCAGCTTGTCGTCGGGAACGAAATCGTCCTCGATCCTGAAATACTCGTGGTCGGTGAGCCGGCTAAGATAATAGGCCAACTCGGTGTCGGTCATCTTGATTTCCGGCCTGTGCACCTTCTGGATGATCTTGGCCGAGTAGTCGGCCACTTCCTCCAGGAGCTGACGGTCTCTTTCGGTAAAGAGCTCCGGTCCCTCGGGCGGGTTTTTGTTGATCATCTGCACCGCGCCGATCACCGAGTCTGTGATCAGCGGCACGGTAATCATACTCTTGGTCTGGAAACTGGTTTCCTTGTCCACGCCGCTGAAGAAATTCGGGTCGTTCTGGGTGTCGAGCGAGATGTAGGTCTCGGCGGTTTCGATCACCTTGCCGACAATCCCCTGGCCGCGCTTGAGGGTGAGCTTGCGAAGGTGGTCGGATTTCTTCTTGAACGCCTCCTTGAGCTTCTTGTTCTCGCTGTAGAGCATCTCGCTGAAATAGACGTGGGTGAAATGGATCAGGTTGTCCGCGCCCATGGTGTAGATCGTAATCGCCTGGGCCTGCACCAGCTCGACCAGTTTCCGGATTGTCAGCTCCAGGACGGTTTCGAGGTCTTTCTCGGTGATTTCCCGTTTCGAGACCAGGACCTTGAGCAAGTTGTTCAGCACCTGCTTCTCGTCCACGGCGCTTTTATGCCGGCTACCGGCAACTTTGGCGGGGGAGTCGCTCATTGAGTCCTTCTTGTTCAACGGTTTGGGCAAAGAATTCAACTTTGACGATTAATTATAAACCCGGCGGGCGGTGGTTACAAGAGGATAAAGACCCGCCCCGGAGTTTCCGCCTGAACACTGATGCAAAAGCGATGCCATTATTGCCGATGGCATGAAGATTGCAATTATCATCCAACCGAACCTTATATCAGGAGTACGAAATGTCTTCGAACCCCGAAGTTTTACTCTCGTGCGTGCATCTGTTCTCCCTGCTGGGCGAACGAACCAGGTCAAGAGAATGCGACCGTCAGTTTGTAGAACGGATGCGCAGTTCGCTGGAAGCCGGCCAGCTTGACAGCAACCGCCACTCTGAGATAAAATAGCAAGATAAGCGGCGCTAACTGCAAATAATATTGTAAGTTGGCTGTAGCCGCATCCCGATTTACTACTGTATCTTGGCGGATCGATGCTGCCGGAATATCTCAAATACTGGGGCCTGAGCCGCCCGCCGTTTTCACTGACGCCCGACCCGGAAATGCTCTACATGAGCCGCCAGCATCAGGAAGGGCTGATCCGGCTCAAGTACGCTGTCGTATCCAACAAGGGTGGGGCATTACTGATCAGCGAAAACGCCGGAGACGGCAAAACCAGCCTGTTGGCCAGGTTGCGTACCGAGCTGGCGCAGTATTACCGGGGCAACTGCCGGGTGGTGTTTATCGACCATCCTACCCTGACCGCCAACCAGATGGTCGGGGAAATCGCCCGTCAACTGGGCGTGGGAACGGCCACCACCGACAAGCTGGCGGTGCTTAACGCGTTGCGCTCATTTTTGCTGGAGAGTCACGAGCAGGGCGAGAAGTGCGTGGTGATGTTAGACGAGGGCCAGATGCTCTGTCATCGCCCGGACCTGCTGCAGGAGTTGCGAATCCTGCTTAATTTCTGTGTTTCCGACGCGTTCCTGCTCACGTTCATCCTCTCGGGGCAGAAACCGCTCGATGGGGCGATTCGCGCGATGCCGGAATTTTATCAACGTCTGCCGGTCCGTTTTTTCCTGCGCAACCTCGATATGGACGACACCCGCGAGTTGATCCGTTACCGTCTGCAGGTGGCCGGTTGTGAGCCGGGGCGTGATATTTTCGGCGAGGACGGCTACGCCGGGATTTTCAATCATTCCAAGGGATGCCCGCGGGTGATCTGCTCCGTGGCCGACCTCTCGCTGGTTATCGCTCACAGCCGTTTTGCCGATAAAGTCGACTTCGTTTCGGTAAGCCAGGCCACCAGCGACATGAACCGTACCGACGGGGCCTACCACTACTACCATTTTCTAAAGTCGTTTCAGGAGCCGGAGGCCGCAAGCGGCAAGCAAACCGGGCTTTCGCGGTTACCGGAGGCCTCCTGTCCGGCTTGCACCGGCGAGGTTACTCCGGAAGCGGTTTTCTGTCTTCACTGTGGCTACGCGCTCAAGGATAAGCCTGTTGCTGAGTCGGCCGTGCAGGAAGCCGCAATCGAGCCGCCAGCGCAAGCCGAGCCTGCTGAGCCCGGACCGGCGGAACAGGACCCACCGCCGGAACGGGGCCATCCCGTTGCCGGAGCCGGGGAAGTAACAGAACCGTCCGGCACGGCGATGTTCTCGTTTGATGAAGGCAGCGGCGAGGCTCCCGTAGAGAACCCTCAGCGTGCCATCCGCTTCGTCCTGGAGGGCGAGAGCGACAAGCCGGCCCCGGCGCAAGCCGGGCCGGAGCAGATGGACGGCCAACCGGCAGCCGATAATCCGGCGGAAGAAAATGCCGGTCTGGAACCGGATCCGGCTGAGAAAAAAATAGCGGAAAAGCAACCGGAAATCCTCACAGCGGAAGATGTGGAGTGCAAGCGGGACGGTGGGGAAGTACAAACAGAACATGGAACGGAGTCCTTTGCCGGGCAGGGTGAGGAGCCTGAGCCCGGCCAGGCATTGGAGCCCGAAACGATTAAATGCGGTTTCTGCGGGCTGGAGCTTGTCCAGGAAACCCTCGAATGCCCGAACTGCGGCGAGACGCTGAGCAAAGGCCCTGCCGTGGTGAGCGAGGAAGATGACGCGCGGGAATACGCAGCAGAGGAGCAGGCCCTTGAGAGAGACTTTCAGCAACCGGCCCCGGAGGAGCAGTTGCTTGCCGGGCTAAAGGACCTCAAACTGGAAGAACATATGATGGCGGGCAGGCAGAGCCCGGCCAGGGGCAACGGTGAGTTGCTCCGCCTGCCCCGCCGTTTTCGCTTTTTCGGCCGTTCGCCGGTGGTGCAGTTCGTGGCCCGCGATGCAGGTGATTTTTTTACCTCGCGCTGCGGTGTGCGGATCGGGCGCGATGAGATTCGTTTCGAGATGGACGGCGATACCAACAGCCTGGCATACGGGATGGTCGAACAGGTCAGGACGGATACGGTTTCTAATCAGGGCGCCGTTTTACTCAGTCAGCTGGTGATAACAGCCACGGACGGCACCTATCGCCTGACCCTGCCGTTCAAGGCCGATACCGGTGGTCGTCTGGCCGCCCTGCTGCAAAACTATATCGGCGGCAGATTACCCGCAGCGGCCGGGAACACTGCCTGAGCAGAGTACATCGGGGGGCGTGGAGGACGGTAATGGCAACGGATACGGTTGAGCTGTGGAGTTCTGTCGCGCTGGTTGTCGTTTTGCTGGCGGGATACCTCTGGTTGCGTAGCCACCAGCATCGCAGGCGGCTGGAGCGGGAGCGCAAGCTGCGGTGCAAGGAGTTGATTCTCGACAACCGCCTGCCACTGGCTCGCAGGAAAGTTGATTTCGACCTGCTGGTCGATCTGGTCAAGCTGGGTATCGATGCCGGGCAGTTGGAAAAAGTGGTCGAGCTGCTGACCGCCGTACCTGTGGAGCACCATGTCAGCGAGGATGGGCAGGGTAACGGCTTGAACGCGAAGCTCGATTTTGAAGGAGAGTTGTCTGATTCCGCAGCAGCAGCGCCCGGGACGGCGGACAGGGCAGGCGGCAGCGATGATCCCGCGGGCGAGGAAGCTGTCGAGGTTGTGGAGGGTATGCCTGTCGAGAAGGAAAAAGCCTGGTTTCGCATGGCGCACAACCGGTTTCGTCATGCGCTGGTGGACAAGGAAATTACCGAGCGTCAGGCACGGTTCAGGATGCTGGTCAGGATGGTGGAGCTGGGTAAAAAGGCAGTGCAGGATGACGGTGCCAAGCCGGTGAAACGCAAGGAATACGAGTTGGAACTCTGGGACAGGTTTTACGAAAACGAATACCTGGAACTCAATAGCGAATAGCGGATAGTGATGATCAAGCGAGACCACATAATCAGAAACCTGCTGGTCGTGGTGTTGGCGATGACCCTGTTGATGCCCGGTAGCGCGGCCAGGGCCGGCAGCCGTCTGGGTAAGGTGACCGGAGTGATGGGCAAGGTGGTGGCGATCAACCTAGGCAGCCTGCATGGTGTGCGCCAGGGTCTCCGTGGGCGGGTGTTTAAGTTCGACGAGGAAAAGCAGACTGTCGATGTCGCCGAAATCCAGGTGATCGGTGTCGAGGACGAGAGCTGTCTGGCCAAAATAACATCTCTGCTTACCGACAGTGTCAGGATCGGGCAATTCGTTGATATCCAGGGTACGGTCAGTCCACGTACTCTGCAGCGCGTTGATCTGGTGGCGGAGCTGGAGGAAGCGGCGCGTAATTATTTTGCCGTACGGCAGTACACGGAGCCCGACAGCGCCAACTGCCTCAGCGTCTGCAACGAACTGCTCAGGCGCAATCCGGATAATCGCCTGGCTCTGGAGTTGAAGCGCCGGATGGTCAATAATTATTATACCTGGGCAGAGCGGGAAACCAACAACGGCTACTTTACTTATGCGTTGATCTACTACGGCAGGATTCGTAAAATCAACCCGGCTCAGGAGCGAATCTACCCGCTGATGTGGGATTTGATCGACCTGATAGACGTGGAAAGCGAAGTTAAACTAGGCGACATAGTCCCGGGCCGTCCGCCTGACTACTACTATGCTGTCGGCCAACAATACTACCAGAACGGCCAGTTCGACAAGGCGATCCGCTATTACCGCTGGATTCTGGACCATCACGCGCGTAGCGATCTGGCCGCCGGCGAGGGGATCGAAAGGTGTAACGAGATGAAAACGCTGCTGGCCGATCTGCGTAAAATCAGGCTCAGCCGGGTGACCATGGAAGCCGAGCAGGAGCGCAAGCGGGAGCAGGAAGTGCTGCAGCGCCGCAAAAAGTTGGAGCAGGCGCGCTACTATATCACCGTGGCCGAGGAAAAGTTCGGCAAGCGGGATTGGACCGGGGCGTTGGTTTACTACCTCAAGCTGCTCGATATTTTCCCCGACGATTCGATCGCCCAAAGCCGGCGGGAGTTTATCAGCAGTGTCGACATGATTATGATTCCCGCGGGCGAATTCAGCCGCGGCAGCAGCGAGAGGGAGATAGGCGAGGTGCGTTTCGATTTCGCCGGTAGCGGTATACTTAACCGCGAACTACCCAAAAACTGGGTCTATCTCGATTCCTTCTATCTCGATCGCTACGAGATCACCAATAAACAGTACAAGGATTTCGTAGCCAGTACGGGCCACAGTCCGCCGCTGATGTGGCAGAACGGCGCCTACCCCGCGGGCAAGGGCGACCACCCGGTAGTCTATGTCTCCTGGCTCGATGCGGTTGCTTACGCGCGCTGGATCGGCAAGCGTCTGCCCACCGAGCTGGAATGGGAAAAGGCCGCGCGCGGAGCCAACGGTTACCAGTGGCCCTGGGGCGACCAGTTCCACCGGTTCAGGGCCAATGTGAAAGAAAGCGGAAAGGGCGGCACGATGCCGGTGGGCAGCTACCTCAACGGCGCCAACGAATACGGTGTGTTGGACCTGGCGGGCAATGTTTGGGAATGGGTCCAGGATCGGCTCCGGCCCTACGATGGATACGGCAGAGAGCTGATCTATTTTCCCAAAGGCTATCTGAAATGCATGCGCGGCGGATCGTTTAAAACCACGGGTGAGTACGCACGTGGCGCGTTCCGTGGCGCGGGCGAAGTGGACCGGATTTACTCCGACGTGGGTTTCCGCTGTGCCCGCGACGTGGTGGTTACGCAGGAAATCCCCCAGGAAGCGGAATAACCCCCTCAGCCGCCCTCCCGGGGCGGGAACAGTCCCCCCCCTGCCGGTGTATTTCAAACGTAGAGTGCGCCTCGGAAGCGGGCGGGCACGCCAGAGATGTAAACTGTTTTGTCGTGCCGTGCCGGTTGATCCTCTTTCTCTCTGTTGTGTTTTTCACCTGAACGTTTATTTTTCCATCAAGTGATAAAGTACCGCGCGGTTAGCCGCGAATTGACCGGCGGTTTCAGGTGAAAACAGGGACTATATTCTGCGTTAACTTTCAGGAGACGACATGCCCCCCAGCAACTGGCGACGCTCTGCAACTGCCTCGGTGCGTAAGCGCCAGGGATACGGCGGGCGGTTGATCTGGCCGGTGTTGCTGTGTGCGGCCATAGTGCTTATCACCACGGCGGACAGAATTCAGGCCGGGCCTTTTCTCGACCAGCGGATCAGCGAACTGGTCTGGCTCAATTGCAGTGGCCGGGCCGTGGAAAGTTTCGAGCGGGTCGGGGCGCTGATCTCCGAGCAGCCTGACAACTACGCCGCCTACCTGCTGCGGGCCAACTGCTATGGTTGGTTTATCGCCCGCAATCCCGACAACAGAATGTACGACAACCCGTTGATCGAGTCGTTAGATGCCTGTATCGAGCGCGCGGAGCAGGTGGATGAGGATTCGCCGCAGTACGGCCAGGCCCTCTATTTCAGTGCGCTGGGCAGGGTAATGCTGGCCAGGTTCAAAGCCGTGCGAGGCTATCAGTTTTCCTCACGATGGAGCACGCGCGGGGCCGCCGATGCCGCCGACGAGTTGATCAAGCGCTTCCCTGATGATCTCGATGCGCGCCTGGCCCGGGCCGTATTCGACGCCACCTGGGGCGGAAGCTCGATCTGGCAGCGGATGGCGCTGTTCACGCTCACTATCCCCCGCGGCAACCGTGAGCGCGGTATCCGGACCCTGGAGGAGATAGCCGATAGCGATGGTGACTCGAAGTTCTGGGCGATGCTTGTGCTGCTGGACATCTACATGGCAGACCAGGCCACGGCCCAGCAGTATCTGGAAACGGCCGAGAAACTCAATACGCGGTTCCCGGATAATTCGGTGATCCAGCTTGAAATGGCGGACAGCTATCGCCGCCTGGAACGCTGGGTGCTGGCCGAGGCGGTTTATCGGAGTATCCTGACCAAGGTTAACAACCGGGTGCCGAGCTACGACGATGTGGTGTTCGAGATCAGCCGCCTGCGGGTTGTGGAATGCCAGGTCAACCTGCTCAAGATGGACGAGGCCTTTAAGCTGGTGCGCGAAATCCTGATCTCCAACCCGATCAACCCCGAATGGTTGGTGCCCTGGGCCCATTACTGGACAGCGCGGATTTATGTCCACCGTGAGGAATTTCTGCGGGCCCGGCGCGCGCTGGAGTATGCCCGCGACGGGAAGGATTTCAACAAGCTGCACGAGCGCTCGGACAAGTTGAAAGACCGGGTGAAGAAGATGGTCGAGGAGAGGGAGAAGGGACGGTAGGGGGCAAGGGTGGATTATCAGGCAAAAGCGGGTGAGCACATGGGTGCGCTCCCGCCATGACAAGGTGTAGGGGCGGACACATGGGTCCGCCCGGAAAGCTTACTAAGCTGTGCTGCTCTAAACTGCAAAAGTATTATTTTTCCCCCTTAGCAACATGCGGTCTTAACCGGTTCCTGATCCTTAGTACTGAATCAAAAAGTCCCCCTTAAGAAAGGGGGAGCCTGCCGTAGGCAGGCGGGGGTTGTCTTTGCCACAGGTTAAAGGCAAAAGCACAACCCCCCGTTTCCCCCTTTGCTAAGGGGGACTAAAACCGTAAAACTCCATCCCTGCAGATAAAACCATGACTGTACGGTTCGTCTTTGCCAATGGGAGTAAAACCCCCTGAATCTCAATCAGCGTACAGACAAAAACGGCGACCGAAAAAGTCTCTTAAAAAAAGAGTGCCTGCCGCAGGCAGGCCAGGGTTGTTATTCGTGGTTTGTCTTTCCACCTCACGCCTCCGGTGTCGCCGGTTCCTGGTCCTTGTACTGGAGCTGGTAGAGGTTGAAGTAAATCCCCCTCCGTGCCAGCAACTGCTCGTGGCTGCCTGTTTCCACTATCCGGCCGTGGTGCATCACCAGAATCCGGTCAACGTGGCGGATGGTTGAGAGCCGGTGGGCCACAACCAGGCTCGTCCGGCCGGCAATCAGCCGCTCCAGCGCCTGCTGGATAGCGTACTCGGTGTGGGTGTCCACGCTGCTGGTGGCCTCGTCCAGCACCAGAATCCGCGGGCTTTTGTACATCACGCGGGCGAACGAGAGCAACTGGCGCTGGCCCGTGCTCAGCGTGGAACCGCGCTCGGAGAGCACGTGGTCGTAGCCGCCGGGCAGCTTGCGGATAAACCCGTCCGCGCCGATAGCCCTGGCGCTCATAGCAACCCGCTCCATCGCCGGATCGTTCTCGCCCGGAGCGATATTGCTCTTGACCGTGCCGCTGAAGATGAACACGTCCTGCAGGGCCAGGCCGATGTTGCGGCGCAGGGCTTTTTTGCTCAGCTTGCGGATATCGGTCCCGTCGATGGTGATTTCTCCGCCCTGGATATCGTAGAAGCGCGAGAGCAGGTTGATAATCGTGGTCTTGCCCGCGCCAGTGGAGCCGACAATCGCGATCTTCTCCCCCGGCTCGGCCACGAAACTTACGCCCTTGAGCACCGGCTCGTCCTCGTTGTAACCGAAATGGACGTCGCGGAACTCCACGCGGCCCTCGACCCGGCCCGGCCGGACGGGGTTATCCGCTTCCGGGATAATCTGCCGGGTGTCCAGCAGCTCGAAGATGCGCTCGCTGCTGGCCGCGGCGGCCTGGAAAATGTTGTATTTCTCGCTCAGGTCGCTGATCGGCCGGAAAAACTTGGCCGTATACTGGATAAAGGCCACCAGCACGCCGAAAGTCAGCGTGCCTTCCATCACCTGCAATCCTCCGTACCAGAGGATGATCGCCGTGGCCACCGCCCCGATCAGCTCCATCAGCGGATAGAACAGCGCGTAGTAGAACACGGTTTTCAGGTGGGCGTCCATGTTCTGTGTGTTAAGCACGGCGAACCTGGCGCTGGTTTTTTCCTGCTGGTTGAACAGTTGCACCACGCTCATCCCGCTCAGCGCCTCCTGCAGGAACGCGGTGATCCTGGCGATCCGGGTGCGTACCAGCCGGAACGCCTCGCGAAGTTTACGGCGGAAAATGAACGTGAGCACCAGCAGCACGGGCAGGATGCTGAACGTGAGCAGGGCCAGCTTCCAGTCCAGCAGCAGCATGGCCGCCATGATCCCCACGATCATCGCCAGATCACCGATCACGGTTACCAGCCCGGAGGAGAACAACTGGTTGAGCACTTCAACGTCGCCGGTGGCGCGGGTAACGAGCCGGCCCACCGGGTTGCGGTCGAAATAGCGCAGGGAGAGGTGCTGAAGGTGGCCAAAAATGTCCATTCGCAGATCGTACATCGTGCGCTGGCCCAGGTAGTTGGTGATATACGCCTGGGCGAACCCGAACACGAAATCCCCCAGCGCCACGGCCAGGTAGATCCACAGCAGGCCCACCAGCCCCTCGACGTCGCCGGGCAGCATGTAGCGGTCAATCCCCACCTTGACCAGGTAGGGTTCGATAAGCTGGCAGCCGGAGCCGGCCAGCAGCGCCAGGCTGCCCAGCACCACGAGTTTCATGTTGGGCCGAAGGTACTTATACAGCCGGCGGGCCAGGCGGGAGTCGTAGGCCTTGCCGCTGAGCGTGTCTTCGCTGATGAACGAGTCGCCCCTCAATTGATCCTCTCGATCTGTTCCTGCAACAGTTGTTTCTCGTAGAGCGAAGCATAGTAGCCCTCCTGATCCAGCAACTGCTCGTGCGTGCCTTGCTGGGTGATCCGCCCGTCTTCAAGTACCACTATCTGATCCGCGTGCTTGATCGTGGAAATGCGGTGGCTGACAATCACCGAGGTACGCCCCTTTGAGTAGTTTCCCAGTGCGCGCAGAATCCGGTCCTCGGTGTGAGTGTCCACGCTGCTGAAACAGTCGTCCAGCAGCAGGATCGGCGCATCGAGCATCAGCGCCCTGCCGATCGCGGCGCGCTGCTTCTGTCCGCCGGAGAGGTTGATCCCCCGCTCGCCCAGCAGGGTTTCCAGCTTGTCGGGGAATTGCTCAATGTCTTCCTCCAGGGCCGCCATGCGCACCACAGTGCGGATTGTTTCCTGGCCGGGATCGTGTTCCAGGGCGTAAGTCAGGTTGTCATGGATGCTCACGGAAAAGAGAAAAGTATCCTGGGGCACGCAGGAGATCGAGTTGCGCAGAGCTTTCAGCGGCCAGTCCAGCACATCGGCCCCGTCGACAAACAGCGTACCGGGCGGCGGGTTGAACAGCCGGGGAATCAGGCCCAGCAGTGTGCTCTTGCCGCAGCCCACCGGTCCGATCACGGCCAGTGTGCCGTGGGCGGGAATGTGGAGGGAGATATTTTTCAGCACCGGCTGCCGGCTGCCGGGGTAGCTGAAAGTGAGGTTGCGGATCGAGATTTCACCCCGCACGGGTGTGTGATCTCCCACCAGCGGCGAGGGTACCGGCGGTTCGGTTATCTCGCTGGTGGTGGAGAACAGCTCCATGATCCGGCCCAGCGAGGCCCGTCCGCGCTGGATGATGTTGAGCACGAAACCGATCGCGACCATCGGCCAGTACATCATCCCCAGGTACATCAGGAACGCGGCGAAATCGCCGACCGTGATAGTCTTGCGAATTATCAGCAGGCCGCCGTAGCCCAGCACCACCAGCATCGAGAGCGCCGCCAGCAGACTCATCAGCGGCCGCAGCAGCCCGGCCACTTTGACCAGGCTCATGTTGCGCTCCAGATACTCCCGGTTCAGCGCGCCAAAATCCTCGATTTCCCCTTCCTCGCGGGTGAAACTCTTGATCACCCTCATCCCGCCCAGGTTTTCCTGCACTTTGGCGGTTATTTCGCTCAACTGCTGCTGGACCGCCATGGAGCGGTCATGGATTATTGAGCCGATCCTGTTGTAAGTGAGCGCCACGAGCACCAGGGGCAGGAAACTCAGCAGGGTCAGCCGCCAGTCGAGATAGAGCATCACCGGCATGGCGAACAGCACCGTGACGAATGTCTGGAAGGTGTACATGATGGCAGGGCCAAGCAGCATCCGGACTTCGTTCAGGTCGTTGGTGGCCCGGCTCAGCAGGTCGCCGATCCGCGAGCGTTGGTAGAACGCCATCGGCAGGGTCTGGAGATGGTCGAACAGGTCGCCGCGAATCCTGTACTCGATCCGGCGACTGATCCCGATCAGAATCCTGCGCATCAGGAAGCGAAACAGTCCCTGCACCGCCTTGAGCACCACCACCGCCGCCACCGCGATCAGCAACAGCCTGGTGCCCCGGTTACTCTCTATCGAATCGATTCCCAGCTTGATCGCCAGCGGCGGCAGCATGCCCAGGGCATTGGTCACGAACGCGAACAGCAGCCCCACCATGAACCATTTGCGGTGCGGCTGAAGATAAACCCCCAGTGGCCTGACCGAGGCCCAGAATCCGTTACTTTCCGGTTGTTTCATCCGTGGCATGACAATGCTCGTATTTTGAAAATAAATCCTGATGGCTTTGTGAAAAGTCCATCTGGTGTTGCGTCCTGGACGTTCGTTGGATTGAATTTATGCCCCCGAAACAGCGGACAACCATTTTGGTATTGATCATGAAACGCCCGTCCAGTAAAGGTCGTAGGGGCAGACCCATGTGCCTGCCCGTGGGCGCACACACGGGTGCGCCCCTACTGCAGATCTCGTCAGGTGCGGAGTACCTTTAAGTACACCTCTATTGCTCGATATTTGCGCGCCTCGTATCTGGAGCTTTTTACTCTGCCATCGGAAAATATGACTTTTACGAAATCATAAATCCTGATAAAATCACAGGGACAGCGGGGAAGCGGGCGTCTGGTGGGAATGGGCCGGCATGTTAAGTCCGGGCCGCGATAAAATGGTCACGGCCCGGCAATCCATATCTTTTCTTTCCGCGCTCAGAGGCCCAGCGTTTTACGGGCGGCACAGATGTATTCTGGGGTACTGCCGCAACACCCTCCCAGCAGCAGGACGCCGGCTTCCTTGAACCGCGGAGTGTAACCAGCCATCTGCTCCGCTGATTCCTGAAAGACGGTTGCGCCATCGATCACCTGGGGCGCGCCGGCGTTAGGCTGGGCCGCCACGGGAAGCTTGGTGGCCAGCGCCATCTCGGCCGTCACCAGCAGCATGTCTTCGCTGCCCATCCCACAGTTTGCCCCCACGGCCTGCACTCCCTCGGCTTCAAGCCGCCGGGCAACCTCGGTGGGAGAGATGCCCCACATGGTTTTCATTCCCCCGGGAGTTTTGTTGAAAGTCATCGATCCCAGCACCGGGATCTCACCCGCTACATCGCGCACCGCCTTCAGCGCGCAGAGCAACTCCTCTACGTCCATGAACGTCTCGAGCGCAACCATTCCCGCGCCGCCGCGCACCAGGCCCTCCACCTGTCTGGCATAGGCGTCAGTAATCACTTGCCGTGAAACGTTTCCACCCCACTCTTCCAGAATCTCCCCGCTGGGCCCCAGGTCACCGCAGACAACCGCCCGTCCGTCAGCGGCCTCCAGCGCGATTTCCACCGCGGCCCGGTTAAGCTCCTCCGTCCGCCCTTCCAAACCGTAATGGGCCAACTTACGCGGATTGGAGCCGAATGTATTGGCAATGATGATATCGCTGCCGGCGGCCACGTTAGCGCGATGAATTTTAAGTATTGTCTTTCGCCCGTCGGGTTCAACGTTCCAGAGTTCGCCGCATTTTTCACTATCGGTAAGTCCCTCACGCTGAAGCATCGTACCCATTGCGCTGTCAAGAAACAAGATGTTTTTCTCTGCCAGCTTATCGCGGATAAAGTTGTCCATCTCGGTCACCGGTCGCAGGGAGTTGAAAAGTGATATCTATAATCCTGAAAACCTAATATATTGGGCGGGCTAAAGCAAGGAGGGGCGGTATTGACAATGGAGGATGCGAAGGTGTTCGAATCGTATGCGGGAACTAAATCCGGATTATTCACGAAGCCTGATTTGTGCGAGAGCAAGGAAGCGGGAACGCAGCTGTACAAATGTACCGCAAGTTCCGCGATGACGCTGCTATTGCCGGCAAAGCAGGCGAGCCGAAGGTAAAAATATCGCGGCTTTTTACTTTGCGGGATTATGATCACAAATCAGGTCGAATTTTGAGCAATATTCCGGTAAGTTATAAGAATATTTACCGTAAAGAAGTGAGTGATATTTTTATGAATAATTCGGGTAAGATTGCAATCCCCAAAATAGAACTGCACGTGCATTTCGAGGGCTGTATCGGGCCGGAGCTGATGGCCCGGATGCGAGCCGGGGAAAAGATAAGCCGCCCGGAGCTGGACGCGCTCTACTCGTTCGACAATTTCCCGGGATTTCTCAAGGCCTATGCCAGGGTTATGGCTGCGCTGGAGCAGCCGGGTGATTTTCGTGAGGCGGCCGGGTTTATCGCCGCCCGGCTGGCGGCCCGGGGCGTTGTCTATGTGGAATTCACGTTCACGCCTCTGCCCCACGTGCGGCGCGGACTGGAGCATGGCCGGGTGATTGAGGCGGTGCTGGCTGGTCTGGAGGACGCCCGCGCGGCAGGGGCAAAGCTTCAGGCGGCTTTCATCTACGATACGGTCAGGCAATGGGGAGGAGAGGCCGCCGAACAAAGCGCCCGGTTAGCCGTGGCCGATATGAAAGCGGGTCTGCCCGTGGTGGGGTTCGGTGTGGGCGGCGATGAGCTTGGTTGCCCGGCCACGGAGCTGCAGCCGGCATTCGAGATGGCTGCCGCCGCCGGGCTGAAGCGCTATGTCCACGCCGGCGAGGTGGGAGGACCACAGAGCGTGCGCGAGGCCGTGGAAATCCTGGGAGCAAGCAGGATCGGTCACGGAATCGCGGCCGCCGGGGACCCGGAGCTGCTGGCCGAGCTGGCCCGGAGGGGAGTGTGTCTGGACGTCTGCCCCACCAGCAACCTGTTCACCCGCGCAGTGGACAGCTACGAAAAAAATCCCTGGCCAGCTATTGCCGCGGCGGGCGTGCCGGTAACTATCGGCAGCGATGACCCGGGGTTTTTCGGCGCGTGGCTGGACGAGGAACTGGAGCGCTGCGCCGCCGCTTGGCAGCTCGATCAGGCGGCCCTTCGCGGCCTGATGGTCACTGCCGCCCGGCACAGTTTCCAGCCGCGGGAGAAACGGGAAGAACTGGAAACCATCGTAGCCGGGATTTAGCGCGGCTCCTGCATCCCGTCATATTCGGCAATCCACTCCGCCGGTTTGAGCTCCTCGCGCAGGATACTCAGGAACGCTCTCACCGAGGGGCTGAATACCTGCAACGGGCGGTAAATCAGCCCCAGTTGCCGCTCGAACGAGACATCCCCGGTGGGCAGCACCACCAGCGAACCTTCCTCCACCTCGCGCGCTATCGACATCTCCGGCATGATCGACACGCCCAGCCCGGCCTCCACCAGCTTCTTCATCGCCTCCGGGCGGTCGATTTCCATGTCCGGCTCCAGCTCGATTCCCGCCGAGCGGAATATCTGTTCGATAATGCCCCGGGTCACAGCTCCCCTTTTGTAAACGATCATCGTGGTCTCGGCCAGCTCGGCAAGCGTAACCAGTTGCTTGCCCGCCAGCGGATGGCCCGCCGGAGCGATCGCCCGCATCACGTCGTTATAGACCGCAATGCTCGTCAGGTTTGGTTCGCGCAGCGGCAGGGTGACGAACCCCAGGTCGTAGCGGCTCTCGCGCACTCCGCGGCTGATATTAGCCGTGTCGTCCACCTCGATGGAAATCTCCACCCGCGGAAACCGGCTGTGGAACACGCGGAATATGCGCGGCAGTACGTAGATACTCATCACGTCCACCGTGCCCAGGTACAGGCGGCCGGTCTGCAGGCTTTTCAGGTCCTCCAGAATGGCTGTCGCCTCGCGCACCTGCTGGAAAATCCGCCTGGTGTGGGTGTGGAGCACCTCGCCCGCACGGGTGAGCCGCACCGATCTGCCGGTCCGCTCGAACATGCGCTGGCCCAGCCCGTCCTCCAGCCTTTTTACCTGGTTACTCACCGCCGGTTGGGTCAGATGCAGCTCGCGGGCGGCGGCGGTGAAACTGCCGGTTTCGGCTACCGCGTGGAAATAGCGCAACTGTTCAAGGTACATCCCGCCTCCCTGGCAACAGCTTAAGCCCGGCGCTTCGCCGGCCGATTATAATTACAGTAAAGATGAATCATAAGCCATGATTATAAGATATATAAGAATAATAGATTTGACAAATGTTTATATTTTCGTAAGATTATTCAAACGTGATTCTCACAGTCGGCTGTTATCTGGCGGTGAATTTGATAAACAGGTGGCGCGACCCGACACAACGGCTGCGGGACGGTCTGGTAGCGGGATCGGGAGAAAACGTGGCGGCGCAAATTAACCTGCAAATATGACGGAGGAACGATGAGCAAGAAAATCAAGGTAACGATAGTCGGCGTGGGTAACTGTGCCAGTTCGCTGGTACAGGGAGTTGAATACTATAAGGAAGCCAGCGAAACCGAGCTGATTCCGGGCCTGATGCACACCAACCTGGGTGGTTACCATATCGGCGAAGTCGAGTTCGTGGCCGCCGTGGATGTCAATGCCGCCAAGGTGGGCAAGGATCTCTCCGAGGCGATCTACACCGAGCCGAACAATACGTTCAAGTTCTGCGACGTTCCCCAAAGCGGCGTGAAGGTTGGCCGTGGGCGGTTGCTGGACGGGATCGGCAAGTACGTCGGCGAGGTTATCGACATCTCCGACGAGCCGGAAGTCGACATGGTCAAACTGCTCAAGGACAGCCGGACCGACGTGCTGGTCAGCTATCTGCCCGTGGGCAGCGAGAAAGCGACCCGCTGGTACGCCGAGCAGGCGCTCGAGGCCGGTGTGGGTTTTGTCAACTGCATCCCTGTCTTTATCGCCAAGGACAAGCAGTGGGCCGAGCGTTTCCGCGCCAGGGGCCTGCCGATTGTGGGCGATGATATCAAGAGCCAGGTGGGAGCCACTATCGTCCATCGCGTGCTGACCCGCCTGTTCCTCGACCGCGGGGTCAAGCTGATGCGCACCAGCCAGCTCAACGTGGGCGGCAACACCGATTTCCTCAACATGCTCGAGCGCGAGCGGCTGGAGAGCAAGAAAATCTCCAAGACCAACGCTGTCACCAGCCAGCTCGATTACGATATTGGCGCCCGTAACGTCCATGTCGGCCCCAGCGACTATGTCAGTTGGCTTGACGACCGCAAGTGGGCGCATATCCGCATGGAAGGCCAGACTTTCGGTGACGTGCCGCTCAATGTGGAGCTCAAGCTGGAGGTCTGGGACAGCCCCAACTCGGCCGGTGTGGTGATCGATGCGATCCGCTGCTGCAAGCTGGCGCTCGATAACGGCGTGGGCGGCCCGCTTTTGGGCCCCTCGGCCTATTTCATGAAAAGCCCGCCGTTCCAGTACCCGGACGATGAGTGCCACCGGATGGTGGAGGATTTCATCGGTAACATGGCCCCCGGTCACGCTCCGGCCCGGGACAAGGAAGCCGAACTGGCGGCGGCCAAGTAAGTTTACGACTAATTTATGATAATGATATCCCCCCGGCAGCGGCGCGAACCGCTACGGGGGGCTTTCTTTTTGTAGCAGAGTTTCGCCGGATTTATTATCTTTCCCCCTGCCGGGAAGTATACTCCCGAGCCTTAATGAAAAGGAAACCTTTGATTGAATTTCAGTCCGGTTGTGAGAATTATTTATTGGCATCCTTAAATCGAAAGCTATGATGACAAAAAGAGCTGTCAGCTCTAATTTACCAAATATTTTGTAGGGGCGGACCCATGGGTCCGCCCGCTGGCGAGTGACCGGTCGCCCTCAAGGGTTCTCGGAATTATTTTTTCAAAGGTCTCAAAAGATCAATTTACCCCTACCCCTTACCCCAGCGGAGATAATGGTTCATCGCATAGAAGTAGGATTCGCCGACGGCATAGCCGATGCACGCGCTCAGAGCGTGGCCCGCTCGATGGCCGAGGACCTCGGCCTCACGGTGGAGCGTGTACGCACCGTGGAAGTCTATACCACCAACGTGGAACTTTCGCCGGAGCAACTCGAGCGCTTGGGGGCTGAGCTGTTCGCCGACCCGGTGATCCAGCTCTACAGTGTCGATTCGCCCCTTCACGAGCAGGGTGATTTCGACTGGCTGATCGAGGTGGGCTTTCGCCCCGGAGTGACCGACAACGTAGGCCACTCGGCCGCCCAGGGCATGCAGGACATGCTGGGCGTGCATCCGGCAGATGGCGAGGGCTTTTTTACCGGCCGCCAGTACCTGTTCGACGGCCGGCTCTCCCGCCGGGATGTCGAGCGGATCGTGTCCGGGCTGCTGGCCAACGACCTGATCGAGCGCAGCCGGATTATCAGCCGCGATCAGTGGAACAGCGGTGAGCGTGTTATGGCCCAGGCCCCGCTGGTCCCGGGCGGTGCGCCGCCGCCGGTGGCCGAGTATGATCTTGAGATTGACGACGACAAGTTGCTGCGCATCAGCGAGGACGGCGTGCTCTCGCTCACGCTGGAGGAGATGAAGGCTGTCCAGGCCCACTACCGTGGCGAGCAGGTCCGCAAGCGGCGCGCGGAGTTCGGCCTGGGGCCTAACCCCACCGATGTGGAGCTCGAATGTATCGCCCAGACCTGGAGCGAGCATTGCAAGCACAAGATTTTCAGCGCCGCTATCGACTATACCGACCACAACGGCCACACCGAGCGGATCGACAGCGTGTTCAAGAGCTTCATCCGCCGCTCCACGATGGAGATCGGCGAGCGGGTGGACTGGCTGATCTCGGTGTTCCACGACAATGCTGGCCTGGTGGCGTTCGATGACGAGTGGGCGCTGGCGATGAAAGTCGAGACCCACAACTCGCCCTCGGCGCTGGATCCCTATGGCGGAGCGATGACCGGGATTGTCGGGGTCAACCGCGACATCCTCGGCACCGGGATCGGCTGCCGGATGATTTTCAATACCGATGTTTTCTGTTTCGCCCGCCCGGACTACGACAAGCCCCTCGAGGGCAAGCTCCTGCATCCCAAGCGTATCTTCAAGGGCGTGCACCGTGGTGTGCGCGACGGCGGCAACCAGAGCGGAATCCCCACGGTCAACGGGGCGATCGTGTTCGACGACCGCTACCGTGGCAAGCCGCTGGTGTTTTGCGGTACCGGTGGCCTGATCCCGCGCGAGGTGTGCGGCAGGCCCAGCCACGAGAAGCCTATCGCCCACGGCGACCGGATCGTGATGGTCGGCGGGCGGATCGGCAAGGACGGGATCCACGGCGCCACGTTCAGCAGCCTGGAGCTGGATGAGTCCAGCCCGGCGAGCGCGGTGCAGATCGGCGATCCGATTACCCAGAAAAAAATGGCGGATTGTCTGATCGAGGCCCGCGACAGCGGACTGATCCGCACCCTGACAGATAACGGCGCGGGTGGCCTGAGCAGCTCCGTGGGCGAGATGGCCGAGCTGGCGGGCGGCGCGGAACTTCACCTGGAGCGCGCCCCGCTCAAGTATCCCGGTCTGGCGCCGTGGGAGATCCTGCTCAGCGAGGCCCAGGAGCGGATGTCCGTGGTGGTGACCCCCGGGGACATCGACGCGTTCATGGCCCTCTGTGCCCGTCACGAGGTGGAAGCCACCGATCTTGGCCAGTTCACCGGCAGCGGTCTGCTGCACGTGCTCTACGACGGCCGCACCGTGGCCGCGCTGGACCTGAAGTTTCTCCACGACGGCCTTCCGCGTCTGGAGCTTAAAGCCCGGTGGACCCCGCCCACGCTGGCCGGGCCGTCACTGCCCGCCGAGGATGCCGGCTGCGGCGAAGCGCTGCTGAAGCTGATGGGCCGGTTCAACGTGTGCAGCAAGGAAGCGATTGTCCGCCAGTACGACCACGAGGTGCAGGCCGCCACCATGATCAAGCCGTTCTGCGGCTCCCGCGCCGATGGCCCCTCCGACGCCGCCGTTGTCCGGCCCGTGCCCGACAGCAAGCGCGGTGTGGTGGTGGGCTGCGGGATTGTCCCGCGCTACAGCGATCTGGACGCCTACAGCATGGCCGCCTGCGCTATCGATGAGGCGGTGCGCAACGTGGTCGCCACCGGCGGCCGCCCGGACAGGATCGCCGGGCTGGACAATTTCTGCTGGCCCGATCCGGTCGAGTCGATCAAGACGCCCGACGGCCGCTACAAGCTGGCCCAGTTGGTGCGCGCCTGCCAGGCGGTTTACGATTGCTGCACGGCCTGGGGCGTGCCCTGTATCAGCGGCAAGGACAGCATGAAGAACGATTACGGCAGCGGGGAGACGAAAATCTCGATCCCGCCCACACTGCTCTTTACCGCCGTGGGCCTGATCGACGACATCTCACGCGCTGTCACCACCGATTTCAAGCGCCCCGGCGATCTGGTTTACGTGGTGGGCGAAACTTTGCCGGAGCTGGGTTGCAGCGAGTATTTTTCGCTGCTCGGTGCAGTGGGCGGCCAGGTGCCCGTGGTCGATATCGAGCGCTCAAAACTGGCTTTCGAGAAGATGCACGAGGCAATAGCCGCCACTCTGGTGGCCTCCTGCCACGATCTCTCCGATGGCGGCCTGGGAGTCGCTCTGGCGGAGAGCGCACTTGGCGGCGAGTTGGGTGCCAGGGTGGAGATTTCCTCGGTGCCAGGCGCGGAGAACTTCGGCCGCGACGACCTGCTGCTCTTCAGCGAGAGCCAGGGACGGTTCCTGGTCAGTATAAGGCCGGAGAACCGTGGCGAGTTCGAGAGGGTGCTGGGCGGCAAGCTGGCCTGGGGTTGTATCGGTGAGGTGTGTGATAACGGCCGGCTGGAGATCGAATCGGCCAACATGGTCGGGGGAGCCGCGGTCAGCCTGGAGGTGGAGGAGTTGCGCTCGGCCTGGAGCAGGCCCCTGGACTGGTAGGCATAATTTACCAGGCGGGCGGAAAATTATTCCCCTGCCCGTTATGGCGGTTGCTGGCGGTGGCCGGAAGCCGGGCCGGTTTCAGACCTGGATGCTCGAAAGGCCGAGCACGATCAGGAACAGGCCGATAAGCGCGAGGAAATACAGCAGAGACCCGATATTATGGGTTCCCTCCTGCTTGAAGTCGCGCCACACGTTTTTGATGAATGTGGTCACGGTAGCGGTGCCGTCCGTGCGTTGGTGTATGGAATTGGAAGTGTTCACGGTTTGCAGTAGCGCATTTTTCGTACCAGGTAAAATGACTGATCAATTAATCAAGCAAGTCAGGGAGAGCCTGCATGGCCACACCCAGGGTGATAGTGTTGACGGGGTTCGGGATCAATTGCGATTACGAGACCGAGGATGCGTTCAATAGCGCCGGCGCGATGGCGACGCGGGTGCACGTTAACGAGCTGATCAACAATCCTTCGCTGCTGGCCGGCTACCAGGTGCTGGCCCTGCCGGGCGGGTTCAGTTTCGGTGACGATCTGGGCAGCGGCAAAATACTGGCCAACAAGCTCAAGTACCGTTTAGGCGACGCTCTGCTGGAGTTCCTGCGGGCGGATAAGCTGGTGATGGGGATCTGTAACGGCTTCCAGGTGCTGGTGCAACTGGGCCTGCTGCCCGGCGGGGTCGAGGGTGGCCTGCGCCAGAGCGCTACGGTTACGTTCAACGACAGCGGCAAGTTCGAAGACCGCTGGGTGAGTCTGGAGGTCAGCCCGGAGAGTCCCTGCGTGTTTACCCGCGGCTTGGAGCGAGTCGAGTTGCCGGTGCGTCACGGCGAGGGGAAATTCTTCAGCGCCGAGGGCGACCGGCTTCAGCGCCTCGCGGACGACCATCTGGTGACCCTGCGCTACACCAATCCCGACCACACGCGCCCGGCGCGCTACCCTTTCAACCCCAACGGCTCGCTGGACGACATTGCCGGGGTTTGCGACCCCAGCGGCCGGGTGTTCGGTCTGATGCCGCATCCCGAGGCGTTTACCAGCCGCTGCCATCACCCCCGCTGGACCCGGGAGGGAATAGAGGAGCCGGGGCAGGGGCTCGTTTTTTTCCAGAACGCTGTCCGCTACTATTGCTGAGTCCAGCGTGTTGAAAAATAATAATATCAGGAAAAAAAGGCTGTCAAGGGCCGTTGCTAAGCACAATGAATCAGCAACCATTTTTAAAATGTCAAAGCTGATAACAATGGATTGTTCAGTATGTGAGCATAGAAACGGCTTGTCTTGCCCTTGACAGCCGCACAAACGATAAATTTCATCTTGGGGCGTTGAGGCCTTCTTTCAACGCCCCTCCAGCGTCGTGCGCGTTCATTTTTCCGCTGAGTTTCCGATGGCTTTCCCGGCCTGGTTCGATCAAAAATTCGGTCCCCATACAGTGCCGCTTTACCGCGACGAGGTCCGCAACACGGACGCCCAGGTGGAGACCCTGGCCGGCGTGGCCGGTTCCGCTGCCGCCGGGCCGCTGCTGGACCTGTGTTGCGGCTGGGGCCGTCACGCCCTGGCACTGGCGCGCCGGGGATACCGCGTGGTGGGCCTGGACGGATCGAGATATTTCCTTGAAAAACTCTCGGCGGAGATAACGCCCGCTGACCGCCTTCGCCTTGCGCCGGTGCGGGGCGACATGCGTTGCATCCCGTTGGCGGCCGGTTCGATGGCCTCAGTGTTCCAGATGTACACTTCTTTCGGTTACGGCACGGCCGCCCCGGACGACATGGAAGTGCTCTCTGGTGTTTACCGGGTGCTCAAGCCCGGCGGTTACTACCTGCTGGACATGATCAACTGGACCTTGGCCCGGCGGGCGTTCGACGGGAATTTCGAGGAGGAGTACGAGGAGTTCGACGTGGTGGAGCAGTGCCGGATCGATCCACGGGCGGATCTGCTCAGGATCAAGCGCGCCCTGCTCTACCGCGATGGCCGCAGGCCCCATATCTATGAGTTCGAGATCAGGATGTTCAGCCGCGCCCGCCTGGCGGCCATGCTGGAGGATGCCGGTTTCCGGGTGGTGGATTTCTGGGGCGATTTCAACCGCGGCAGCTACAAAGCGGAGCGAAGTTTGCGCATGATCGCTCTCTGCCGCAAGGAGAGTGGCTGATGGAACCGGCCAGGATGTTGCTGACCGGGGGAAGCGGTTTTCTGGGCAGCGTGCTGGCCGTGCTTGCCGCCGCTGCCGGTTACCGGGTCTGGGCCACCCACCTGAGTAACCCCGTCCCGGACCGCCGGGGAGTTACGCCCGTAAAAATCAACCTGACCGATTATTCGGCGCTGACCGCGCTGGTACGCGAATCGGCCCCCTCGGTGGTGGTCCACACCGCTTACAGCATGAGCGATTCCGCAATCAATGCCGGTTGCAGCGGGGAGTTGGCAGCGGCCTGCGCAGCGCTCGCAAGGCCGCCGTTTTTCCTGTATACTTCCACCGACCTTGTTTTCGATGGCCGCAGGGGGATGTACTCGGAGCGGGATGAGCCGGGGCCGGTTATCGAATACGGCCGTCAGAAGCTGGCGGCCGAGCGGGCGGTGAGCGCAGCCTTGCCGTCGGCGGCAATAGTGCGGCCCTCGCTGATCTACGACCTGCGGCGCCTGCCCCTGCACCTGGATTTCGCGCTCAAGGCGCAGCGCGGCGGCCGGACGTTCGAGTTTTTTGCCGATGAGTTCCGCTCTCCCGTGCACGTGGACGACCTGGCGGCGATGATTGTCGAACTCTGCGGCCGTCGCCTTGGCGGCCTCTGGCACGCCGGAGGCACCGACAGGGTGGACCGCTGGTGGTTCGGCACCCATCTGCTGCGGGCACTGGGTTACCCCGCAAGCATGGCCCGCCGTGGCAGCAGCGCCGCCAGCGCGAGCCGCCGTCCCGCGGACTGCTCGCTTTGCTCTGCCAAGGCGGCCGGGCAACTGGATACGGCCTTGCGCGGTGCGGTGGAAGTGCTGGGCAAATTCGATGGAGAAGGGTGACGCCTATGGATTCGATGGAGCCGTTTGATTTTAAGCCGCTGGAGCGGGACAAGCAGGACGAGATTGTTCAAAGGATAGAGGCGCAGTTGGCCGGCGACGATCCTGAGGCCGTGCGCAGGGCGGTGTTGGGCCTGGACTGGCTGGAATCCGGCGAGGAGTTTGTGGAGCCCCTGCTCAGGCTGGCCGCCTCAGATAATGCGGAGCTGGCGAAAATAGCGCTGGAAGGGTTGGCCCGGATCGGCAGTACCCGGGCAGAGCAGCCGCTGGCCAGGCTGGTGCTGGAGCTGATTAGTCACTCCCGACCGGGCCATGACGAGGTCCGCGCCGAGGCGATCCGCTGCCTGGGCAAGGTGGGCGGCCGGCAGTGTCCGCGTTTTCTTGAAGAGTTGATTGCCAATCCGGCTCCGGCAAGCGATGGGGACCGGGAGGCGGCGGTGGAGGCGCTGGTTTCGCTGGCCGACAGGGGCGTGGAAGGGGTGGCGGACATTATCAGGAAACTGGGCGATAAGGCCGCGGCAGAGCTGGCGAAGTCGCTGCAGGCCGCGCTTTGCGAGTTGAACATCCGGCAGTGGGACGAGAAAGGCTACATCACGATCGAGGCTGAGCTTGAGGTCGATGGCGAGGGTGACTCCGGCCAGGATAATTGAAAGCCGTGGAGTGGGGGTGTTGGTACGATTATTGCGCCTGATGCGGTTCAGACGTGATTTTGCAGCGATTAACCGATTCGGGGAGGAAACTTTTGCCACAGAAAGAGCGGATGGACCTCAACGGCGCCAGTGTACTGATAACCGGCGGCACCGGTTCGTTCGGCCAGCGCTGCTGCCGGGTGCTCACTGAGCGATTCGATCTCTCCCGGCTGATCGTGTTCAGCCGTGACGAGACCAAGCAGTTCGAAATGATGAGCTGGTTGCGCAACGACAAGGTCCGCTATGTTATCGGTGATGTGCGCGACAAGGCCCGGCTGCTGGAGGTCTCCGGCGGCGTGGACGTGATTATCCACGCAGCCGCGCTCAAACAGGTGCCCCAGGCAGAGTACAATCCATACGAGTACGTAAAGACCAATATCAACGGTACGCAGAACGTGATCGACGTGGCCAGCACGGTAGGGGTCAAGCGCGTTATCACCACCAGCACGGACAAGGCTGTCAACCCGCTGAACCATTACGGAGCCACCAAGCTTTGCGCCGATAAGCTGTTTATCTCCGCCAATTTCTACAAATCCGCGGGCGGCACGCTGTTCGCCTGCACGAGGATGGGCAACCTGATCGGCAGCCGGGGCAGTGTGATCCCGCTTTTCCGCAAGATGAGCACACAGGGCAAGGTCACAATCACCGACCCGGCCATGACCCGCTTCTACCTTACCCTGGACGAGGCGGTGGATTTCGTGCTGGGCAGGTTATGGGACATGCGCGGCGGCGAGATATTCGTTCCGCGCACCGGTACGATGAAGCTTACGGATCTTGTGGAAGCGGTCGCTCCGGGGGCGGAGGTCGAGGTGGTGGGGAGCAGGCCGGGGGAGAAACTGGACGAGGAACTGATCAGCCGTCACGAGGCACGCCAGACCGTATCGTTCGACGACTATTTCGCCGTGCTGCCCGACTACGCGGACGTGGCCGCGTATGCCTCGGCCACCGGCGGCGTCACGTTGCCGGAAGGGTTCGAGTACACCAGCACCAACGCAGACAGGTCGATCACGATTGAGCGGATGCGGGAGATTCTGCTGCGAGAGGGAATTTAGCAGTGCTCTCCCGGGTGCCACAACACTTCTTATACCCCTCAAGGGGCGTGTCCCCGCGATGGATTATTGGCGGGTAGCGGATTAGATTACCAGCTATGGCCCGTCGTTACATCTCTTTCAGCCCAGGGTCCTGGAACTCATGAGCGCAGACAGGCGACCAGGCGTCCGGCCGCTGACGGTGCTGATGTCGGTTTATAACAGCGAGCGCTTTCTGGCCGAGTCCGTGGAAAGTATTCTGGGCCAGACTTTTACGGATTTCGAGTTCGTGATTGTCGATGACGGCTCCAGCGACGGCAGCCGGGAGATAATCGAGCGTTACGCCGCTCTTGACAGCCGGATAGTGGTGCTGGCCAACGAGGAGAATATCGGCCTGACCCGCTCACTCAACCGTGGCCTGGATGTCGCCCGGGGCCACTACCTGGCCCGTCAGGACGCCGACGACGTCAGTCTGCCCCAGCGGCTGGCCAGACAGGTGGAATACCTGGACAGACATTTGTCGACAGGCCTGATCTGCAGTGGAATTGAGGTGATAGACTGCAACGGCCGGACCCTGGCAAGGAAACTCCCCCCGGAGTCCGACAGCGGGATCAAGGCCGGGCTGCTGATCAAGAACCATGTGATCTGGCACACCACCGTGATGGCTCGTCTGGCTGAGATTCACAAGGCGGGAGGATACGATCCGGCGGTTCGCTATGCGCAGGACTATGATCTGTGGTGGCGGATGGGGCGCTCTACCGGATTCGGTGGCCTGGGCGAGGCGCTGGTTCGCTGGCGCAGCAATCCGGAGGCAATATCGAGCCGTAGCCGCGAGGAGCAGTTGGAAAGTATGTTCGCCACCTCGCTACGTGCGGTCCGCGAAAGTCTGGACCCTGGCGAGGCTCTGGACGAAGACGCCTACCACAGGTTCTGGCGGGCATATCATGGCAGCGCCGGAGAGATACGCAGCGGAGATATCGACCGTCTGGGACCGCTGTGGAAGCTGCTGGCTGAGCGCAAGGAAGAGTTGCCGGAAACTCTGAAAAATCTGGGAAAAACGGTGCAATACCTGCTTTCCGCCGGGAAATTCGCCGAGGGCTTCCGGCTTTTCGGTGTTATCAGCAGTACGCTGCCCGGTAGTCCACGCATGAGTGCGTTGGTGCCCGGTCTGTTAAAGGGGGCGGTTAAGGCCGTTTTACCGGGCGGATTGAAATAGAAAATATATCTGTGTTGTCGGCGGCCGTGGACAGTATTGCCGGTTACGCTGATCGAAAGCGATATCTCTAGGAAAGAAGCGATGACCCATTATAATTTCAATACGGAAAAGGAAAAAACGAAACAGGATATTTCAATGCGCGAGGTGATCAAATTCCTGTTCGCGCAACTCAAGCGCTATCCGTTCAGCCTGACGGCGGTTATTGTTTTCAGCATCATAGCCGCGCTTTGCGAACTGCTCAGTATCGCGCTGTTTCTGCCTATCCTCGAGAGCTTCCGTCCGGAGGCCGCCTCGCATCTCAGCGACAACCTTCGGATCGGGTTTGTCGCCCATTACCTGGCGCAATTCGACCTGCTGGACAAGATCAGAATAATCGCAATTATGCTGCTGGTGGTCGAGAGTGGCAAGGCCATGGCAAGATATACCAGCGGCCGGCTGGGGTATAAGTTCAAGATCAAGGTGGACAAAAACTTGCGCATGATGTGCTTCCACAGCCTGATGGCCGCCGGGCTGAAGTATATCCACCGGGAAAAGATCGCCAACCTGTTTACGATTATTAACAATTTCACCGGGCGTACCAGCCAGGTCGTTTACCTTTTTGTCACCATGGTGCCCGATACGTTTCTGGCGCTTGTCAGCTTTTCGATCCTGCTGTCAATTTCGGTGAAAATGACTCTTGTCACCTTTTCCTTCTCGCTGATAACTGTCTGGGCGCTGGGGAGTTTGACTAATCTGACCAAGCGGCTGGGGAAAGAGGCCAACCGGGCCGCCGTGAGGCTTAACCATACCGGGTTCGAGGTCTTGAGCAGCATGATGTTGATCCGTGTGTTCGCCCGGGAAAAAGATGTCGAGAGCAAATTCGAGGCAGCGGTGGACGAGGTGCAGGACAAAGCGTACAAAAAAGGTTTGCTGGAGGCCGCGATCAGCCCGCTGGCCACCACCATGCTGGTGCTGATAGTGGTTATTCTGCTGATCGTATCGACCTATATCCTGCAGGTGGAGGCCGAGTACTGGCTGGAGATGCTGGGCCTGTTCCTTGTCGTCTTCTCGAGGCTGGGCGGGCCGCTGGGCCGGATCAACCTTCAGCGGACCCAAATAGTCTCAAGCGCCCATGCAGTGCAGACAGTCAAGGAGTTTATCGACCATCAGGACAAGGAAGTGCTGGTCGAGGGAGACCGCCGGTTCGATACGCTTAATGATGCAATCGAATTCGAGCACGTGCGGTTCAGTTACGACCAGACCGAGGAAGGAGTGCTCAAGGACGTGTCTTTCAGGATTCCGCGGGGGAAAATGACCGCCATAGTCGGCGGCTCCGGTTCGGGCAAGTCAACGCTGATTGCGCTTATCTCCCGGCTTTACGATGTCGATGCGGGCCGGATTCTGGCCGATGGCGTTCCGCTTCAGGATTTCAAGGCGCGTTCGTGGCGCTCGAAAATCGGCATAGTTACCCAGAACACGATCCTGTTCAACGACACGCTGCTGGCCAATATCAAATTTGGTAAGCCCGGGGCAACCATGAGGGAGGTCGAGTCGGCGGTCGCCCAGGCTAACGCCGGGGATTTTATCTCGCGGATGAGGGATGGCTACCAGACGCTGCTGGGAGACAGGGGAATCAGGCTCTCGGGGGGGCAGGCCCAGCGGGTCGCCATTGCACGGGCCATCCTGATCGACCCGCAGATTCTTCTGCTCGACGAGGCGACCAGCGCCCTGGACACAGTCTCCGAGCGTCAGGTCCAGAAGGCGATCGACCAGGTCAGCCGCAACAGGACTGTCGTGGTGGTGGCTCATCGCCTTTCCACAATCAGGAACGCGGACAATATCCTTGTGCTCGAAGAAGGCCGGCTTGTCGAGCAGGGGACACACACGGAACTGATTGCGAAGCAGGGCGTTTACTGGAAATACGTTCGCATGCAGGATTTGAACGGAGATGTGGAGCACGGGGCCGGCGGACGGGCCTGCCAGGGCGACGATGAGTCGGTGGAGGAACCGGAGCCGGACGCGCCGGGTTTTCCCGTTCTCGGTTGAGCTTGTTCTTTGTCTTAGGTGGAGTGCCGGAAGATGCGGATAAGTATTAACGCGCGTAAAATCGATGGGCCCTATGGCGGGGTAAACCAGTTCAGCAACGGCCTGGAAAGCTATTTGACCGGCCACGGCCATCACGTCTGCCGGGATCTTCCAGCGGGGCTGGATATAATTCTGGTGGTTGTCTCGCAGTCCAGCGCGGCCACGGCGTCGTATACACCGGAGGAAATCGAGGACTACGTTGCGCTCAACCCATTGGCGCATGTGGTGCAAAGGGTTAATACCTGCGACGAGCAGCGCGCGGCCCGCCTTGGTGCGACCGAGGCCATTCTGCGGGTAAACCGGATCGCCGACTTTACCGTGTTCGTCAGCGCATTCATCCGCGACCTGTACGCCGGGCACGGTCTCGACCTGGGCCGCCCCCACAGCGTGATCCTCTCCGGTGCGGACGAGGTGGTTTTCAACTCCGAAGGCAGGGCTGATCTGCCTGCCGATGGCAAGCTTGGAATAGTCACTCACCACTGGTCGTCGAACGTGATGAAAGGATTCGATACCTACGAAAAACTGGATATGCTGCTGGGACAAAGCCCCTGCGATTCGCTGTTCAGTTTTACATATATCGGCAACATGCCGCCGGGCTTTCGCTTCAGCAACACCAGAGTGCTGGAGCCTGTCAGCGGCGTAGCCCTTGCGGACTGCCTGAGAAGCCACCACCTGTACCTGACAGCGTCCAGGCATGAGCCTGGCGGTAACCATTACATCGAGGCCATGCGTTGCGGCCTGCCCGTGCTGTATCTGCAAAGTGGCTCCAGCTCCGAATACTGCGAGCCGTATGGCGGGCTGGGTTTTACGCCGTTAAATTTTGAAAGTAAACTGCTCGAGTTCAGGGAAATGGCATCGAAACTGCGGCAAAAGGTATTGGCCTGTCCCTATACAACCACCTGGATGTCAACTCAGTATCTGGATCTTTTCAACAGCTTGCTGGCCTCGACTCGCGAGGAGCAGCCAGGGAAACCCTCATGGGTGGCCAGGCTGCGGGTCGGTAGGAATAAATTGCGAAGATTGACCCGTTACCGCCGTCAACAACTGGCTCGCTTACTGGCCCGCTAGGCCGGGAAAACACCATGTTCGACGATTCAGCAAAAATCCAGCAATTGATTGACCGCGATAACCGGATCGGCAAGGTGCGGGTCGCCGGTGACCTGATGCTCGACCGTTACCAGTGGGGACGGGTCGAACGGATTTCTCCCGAGGCGCCGGTACCTGTCGTGAGAATCGAAAAGAGGTCCGTCCGGGGCGGGGGAGCCGCCAATGTCGCCCTGAATCTGGTGGAACTGGGGGCCGATGTGGCGCTGGCCGGATGGGTCGGTGACGACACCGGGGCGGATGAGTTGATCGGGTTGCTTGAAGATAAGGGAGTCGATTGCGCCGCGGTCTGCCGGCGCGAGGCGCGGACAACGGTGAAAACGAGAGTGTTCGGCGACCATCAGCAGATTGTGCGGCTGGACGACGAGGAGGCCGATTGCCGGATGACTCCCGAGCAGGAGCAGGCTTTTACAGGCAGCCTGCTGGGTGCGGTGGATGCCCGGACCAGGGTTGTCGTGCTTTCCGATTACGCCAAGGGAACCCTCGGAGGATCGTTGTGCAGGCGGGTTATCGAACTGGGAGTGTCCAGGGCGATCCCGGTAATCGCCGACCCTAAAGGATTGGATTTCTCGTGCTACAGGGGCGCCGCCTATATTACTCCTAATCTGAAGGAGTTTTGCGCAGCGACGGCGGTGGCGCCGGGCGATGAAGCAGAGTTGATTGCCGCCGCCCGGCGGCTGAGAGAGGATATCGGTGTGGAGAATATCCTGATCACCCGCGGTGAGGCCGGGATCGTGCTTGTGGGGGATCGTGTCATTACAGAGTCCGCGGTTGCGCGGGAGGTATACGACGTTTCCGGGGCGGGCGACACCGTGGCCGCCTGCCTGGCAGCCGGTCTGCTGGCCGGGATCGAGCTCCCGGATATTCTGCGTCTGGCCAATCTGGCCGCGGGGATCGTTATCGGCAAGGTCGGGACTACGCCGGTTACGCGGGCTGAATTACAGGGGGCGCTGGCCTCGGCCAACGCGATGGAAATGGGAGAAAAAGTCTGCTCACCCGGTGAGTTACGCTCAAGGGTGGAGCAGTGGCGGGCGCGGGGGGAGAAAGTGGCGTTCTCCAACGGTTGTTTCGACCTGCTGCACGCCGGGCACGTAATTCTGCTCGACAGGGCGCGCGAACAGGCGGACCGCCTGATCGTGGCCCTGAACAGCGACAGCTCGGTGCACAGGCTCAAGGGGGCTGACCGACCGATCATCCCGGAAAGCCAGCGGGCCAGGGTAATCGCATCGCTCTCCTGTGTCGATGCGGTGATAGTGTTTGAGCAGGACACCCCGCTGGAGCTGCTTTCCAGCCTGAAACCGGACGTACTGGTCAAGGGCGACAACTACACGGAGCGCGAAGTGGTGGGCGCCGAGCTGGTCCGGGAATACGGCGGCAAGGTGGTGCGGGTGCCGGTCCCCCGGGATATCAGTACCGATGGCATCCTCTCCCGGATCGAGAGCCGCTAGGCTGTTTCGATTTCAGCCATGTTAAGCGCTGAATGGAATGCGTGATGGCGAAAAATGTAAACGTGGGCGCACCATGAGCCTGACTCTTTTTTTTACCGCCGGGACCGGTCTGATCGACTGGGACACGGGCGGCAACCTCGAACGCGAACTGGCTCTTTACAGTCGGCTGGGCCAGCGGTTCGGCCCGGTCAATCTGATAACCTACGGCGGCAAGCGCGACAGGCAGTACGCCGGTCGGCTGCCGGAGTTCAATATCTGCCCGGCACTCTGGCGCAGGCGTCAGGGGCTGACGGCTCTCGAGCTGGCCCTTCGGCACGGCTCCACTCTGGCCCGGACGGACCTGTTCAAGACCAACCAGATGCGTGGCGCGCAAATCCCGGTCTGGCTAAAGCGCCTGTTCGGCAAGCCATTGATCGTGCGCTGCGGTTTTCTGCACGGCTATTTTACGGAAAAGCAGACAACCGATCCACTGCTGGTTGCCCGGGCCCATGAACTGGAGCGGCGCGCGTTCCGGGCGGCGGACCTGATTTTCCTGACCTCGGCGTGGCAGCGAGCTTACGTGCTGGAGCGCTACGGTCTGGATGAAGAGTCGGTCAGTGTCGTGCCCAACTACGTCCAGACCGAACATTTCAGGCCGATGCCGGACGTACCCAAGCGCTATGACCTGGTGTTTGTCGGCAGGGGAACCGAGCAGAAAAATCTGCCTGAGTTGCTTAGAGCCTTGTGGTTGCTCAAGCGCTCCGGCCGCGAGGTCCGTGCGCTGCTGGCCGGTTCGTGCAACCGCAACGCACAACTGGCCGAGCTGGTGAAGCGGTACTCTCTGGCCGTGGAGTTTGCCGGGCAGATACCCACCGCGAGGCTGCCGGAGGTGCTGGGCAGCGCCAGGGCGTTTATTCTGCCCTCGCACTACGAGGGGCACCCCAAGGCGTTGCTGGAGGCGATGAGTTGCGCTCTGCCGTGTATCGGCACGGATGTGGACGGTATCGGCCAGGAGATAATTCACGGGCAGACCGGCTATCTCTGCCAAACGGATGCCGAGAGTATCGCCGAGGCGATCGGTACGGTGCTGGGCGACCGTGAATTGAGCGCAAGGCTTGCAACCGGCGCCAGGGCTGTTGTCGAAAGAGAATTCAGCCTGGAGCGGGTTGTGGAAATCGAATCCCGGTGGATCAGGAGATTACTCGATGCGTGTTAAAGTGGACAGCAACCGATAAGTTGCGGCTCTGGTCAATTATGATGATATCGTAAAAAGTCCGCTTTGCCGATGGCAAAGTAGAAAGTTTCAGATACGAGGCGTGTAGATTTTGAGGAGCGAAGCGTACTTGCGCCTGCGCTGCAGTGACGAGATAATCTTACGCAACGAAGTAGATGGAAGCCATCAATTAATAGAAGTTATTTCAAAACCTCTTAGTAATTGGCTGAAGACAATCGAGTTAGTGGAATCGATATTGGTCGATACCCCGTGAAGCTCAGGGCTTGTTTTTTGTGGTGGGGCGGGGTCAGTCCCGGGCCGCATGTCTGAGCCACAGCAAGGGTAGCGTGTAGTTGTCCCGGATCCCACCGGAGCTGCCGGAAAAAACATTGTCCGGCGTGCGATTCGCTTCCAGCGGGCCAAGCACACGGGAGTGGAGTTTTGCCGATGGCACACCGCCCGGATTAAAAAAACCACAAGTTTGTGCGAGTTCGGCCCGGAAAAGGCTTTTGCTCTACTTTTGGCCTCAAAAGTAGAAGTACTCTCTCGCTTTTTTGCATAACTTGGGTTTTGAAATAACCTCTAATTCTTCAATGGGTAGCGAGATGCGGAAAAACTTTGCGATCATCGGTGTCGCCGGCTATATCGCGCCGAAGCACCTGCAGGCGATCAAGCGAACCGGCAACAAGCTGGTGGCGGCGGTTGACCCCCACGACAGCGTGGGCGTGCTGGACAGCTATTTCGATGACGTGAGTTTCTTCACCGAATTCGAGCGTTTTGACCGGCACATCGAAAAGCAGCGCCGCCAGTCGCCGGACAACCGGATCGACTACGTGAGCATCTGTTCGCCCAACCATCTCCACGACGCCCATATCCGGTTCGCGCTGCGGGTGGGCGCTCATGCCATCTGTGAGAAGCCGGTGGTGCTCAACCCCTGGAATTGCGATGCCCTGCTGGAGCTGGAGCAGGAATCCGGCGGCAGGATTTACACGATCCTCCAACTCCGTCTGCATCCTGAGCTTATCGCCATGCGCAAGGAACTCCGGCAGGCCAGCCAGGGGCGCAGGCACGATGTAGAGCTGACCTACATCACTCCGCGCGGGCTGTGGTATCAGTACTCATGGAAAGGCCAGCGGGAGAAATCAGGAGGCGTGGCCACCAATATCGGCATTCACATGTTCGACCTGCTGATCTGGATGTTCGGCCCCGTTCAGGGCTGCGAGGTTCACTACGAGGACCCGCGCAGGGTCACCGGGCTGCTGGAGCTGGAGCGGGCGAAGGTTAAATGGTTTCTCTCCGTGGATGGCAGAGACCTTCCCGATGGGCCGGACAGCGGCGCGAACGAATCATACAGGCTGATCTCGATAGACGGGCGAGAGATCGAGTTCTCGCCCGGTTTCAAGGACCTGCATACCCTTAGTTATCAGGAACTGCTCTCCGGCGGCGGCTTCGGTATCGAGCAGGCGCGGCCGTCGATTGAACTGTGCAGCACGATCAGAAACAGCCGGGCCACCGGGTTGACCGCCGACTCCCATACGTTGGCCGCTAGGGCCGCCGGGCGCTGAAGTGGCCGGTGTTATTTCTTGAAGAACGTTTCGTAGGACCCACCGGTGTTCACCCGGATATGCGCCGAGTGCCCCTGCGTTTTCAAGGCGTCGACCAGGGGAATGGGCGGAAACGAGCTGGTGAGCATGATGGATTCCCCCTCCTCAAGTTCTTTCACGCCGCTGATAACCATGTTAAGCGGATGAGTTCCGCTCTCGAGCATTTTGTCCGCATCGATAACCTGCTTGACTGTGCACTGGCCCACCCAGAGCGGCTCCTGCCCGGTCTCCCGGGCCGTTGGCTCCTGCCCGGCGCTCCCGCCCGTCATTTCCGGCAATCCGGCCTCGCGGCGAAGCCTGCCGACCAGCTCAACAACCGGTATGTCCGCCATTTCCGCCGCTTTTTCCAGGGTGGCTATTTTAGCCACGGTTTTGCGCAGCAGGGGGTTCTGGATTTTCTTGAACACCGGCGCGATTTCTATCAGTACGCTTTCCAGGTCGGGAAAGTTTTTCAGCAGATCAGCCACCGTGGTCTGCGGGTTAATATCGTTTGTCTCTGCCATTACTGCCTCCTGAGTGGGGCGTTGAAATAAAACTCTCAACGCCCTCGAATGAAATATTCTGCCTGGTTAGTTGTCAAGGGCAAAGCAAGCCGTTCCTTTTAAGAAAACTGCTACTCATGTTATTCCAAGTAAGTTACATTGCTTACGCCGGCTCTCGGCCAGCAACAGCGAGGAACGGCCCTTGACAACCCAACTCCCATACTTTTGTTATTTTTCAACACGCTCCTGAGTAATCAGTCGTTATAGCTCAGCAGCCTCTGCTCGCCTTCCAGCTTTCGCAGCGGCGCGATATCCTGCGTCACTTCCAGGGTGCCCAGATACTCGCCCTGTTCGTCGCGCATCGCAAAGTAGCGGATATGGACGAACATGCCCTGGTGCTGGATCCAGAACTCGGCCACGTCCTGCCGCCCGGCGCGGAAGTCGGAGACGATCCGTTCCACCGTGTCCACGCTCTTGGGCGGATGGCAGTGCTGCACCTTGCGCCCGATAATCGCCTTGCTGCGCGGGAATACTCTCGAACCGCCCTCGCTGAAAAACGCTACCCGGTCGTCGGCGTCGACAAAAGTAACGTCCAGCGGCAATGTTTTGAGCATCGCGTCAATCTGCTGGAACGTGAGCGCGCCGGTGCCGAACCGGATCGCGTCGTTTTCGCCCAGCGAGGCCTCGTGGGACGGTTTGCTCTCCCGTGGAGGGCTGTATTTATTACCGGGCTCCACCAGACACCAGCCGTAGTCCGGGCTTTGGGTCCAGATTTCTCCCCAGTCGTCGGCGGTCAGGGTCTGCATCGCCATCGGGAACAGAATCTCGGTTTCCTTGAAAATCATCTCCTCCACGGCGGCCAGGGCCGGTTCCACCACGGCCTCTCCCGCCACTTTCCAGTCTCCGGCCACGGCGTCGCTTTGCTCAAGGGCCTCGCCCAGCACCTTGAGCAACTCCCGCACCTCGTCGTCCTTGCCCCACATCACCTTGCTGGGACCTGACACTCCATGTCTCTCCAGGAAACTGAACAGCAGGTTTTCCTTGCGTCGGTAGTGCTTCTCCACGTCCATCAACTCGTTGAAAGCAGCGCGAAGGGCTGTAAGCTGCTTTTCGGGATGAGCGCTGTCGTCCAGGCTGTTTATTTCCTGCAAAGCAGCGCGCATTTTCGTAACCACCTCGCTCAAGGCGGTGTTTTCCCTGCGCATCGTGTCCACCGGATGGCCCTCGATAATATCCGGGCTGACCGACTCGACCAGCAGGTCGCGGAGCACCTCGCTGTGAAGGTCGCACATGGACTGGACTTCCTCGATCGGCATGCCCTCGGCGATCAGCGACTGCTCCATCGCGGCGATTTCGCTACTGTCGGTCTGCTTGACTATCTCGGTCAACTGCTTGCGCACCTCGTCCGGATCGGCGCCCTGGTGTAGGCGCTTGATGATCTTCTTCAGTGTTTCGATCCTGTTGGCTCTGTTATCGATAAACTCGCTCATGAGTAATCTCCATTATTGATTGAAGAAAGCCAGCGATTCTAATACAATATAACAGCGGACACAAGTCCATCAAAGCCGGAGCATTGCTAAGCGGATTAATCCAGGCACCGGCTTGTCACTGGCAGATGTAATATACTCAAATAGCATGGAGATGACAATGATTCGCAAACACGCATTAGCACCCCTGCTTTTTCTATTGGGAATCCTGCTGTCGACCGGCGGAGGGGATGCCTCGCCGTTCGACTGGGCGGCTATCCCGGCCGGGGTGTGGGTCGATATCCCCACTACCGGCGAGGCCGCGCCGAAAGTGTTCCACGCAGGAGCCACGATTGCTCCCGAGCGCTCCGAAGTGTATTTTTTCGGCTCGGACACGCACCATCCAACCGAACTCGAACACGGCGAATCCAACTCGCTGTGGCGGCTGAACCTTGAGACCCTGCGCTGGAGCAAGGACTACGAGCAGGACCCGAAAAGCAGCTACCGGATTCTTCCCGACTCTCAGACTGTCACCACCAGCGGCCGTCCCTGGGCGATGCACACGTTCGATTGCGTGGAGTGGGACCCTTCCGTGGGGCGGATCGTGGTGATCAGCCATCCGGTGCATACGCGGTTCAGTCCGGAAAAACGCTTCCCGATGTTTGGCGGAGAGTGGTTCAAGTCGCTGAAAAGTTCTCACTGGGAATACAACCCGGAAACAAAGCAGTGGTACCGCTTCAATTTCGATCCGCCGACGCTGTTTGCCAGGGCGATGGTCCTGGACCCGGAGCGCAACCAGCTTATCGCCACCAGCGGCGACTCCACCTGGGTGTTTGACCGGGCCACTTCCCGCTGGAACCGCTACGGGCGCGGAAGCGTGGGGGGCTGGCACCTGAGCATGGTGTATGATACCTACACCGGGCAGGCTCTGCTGCTGGGCCGCAACACCGGCAGCGACACGCTCTACGCCTGGAAGCCGGAGCGCCGGCAATGGCGCACCGTTCAGGTTAAGGGACGAGCCATGCCGGCCAACGGCGCGGCGATTGCCTACGATACGAAAAACAACGTGATGCTCTATATCGCCAACGACAACGATAACCAGTATAACAACCCCGGCGGCAGGTCGGTCACTTTTATCTACCACTCGGCGGACAGGCGCTGGGAGCGGCTGGCTATCGATTCCCCCGAACTCTATGGAATGAACTACCTCACCCAGTACGATCCGGTGCGCAACGTGTTCCTCCATTTCGAGAAATCCCCGGCGGTCACCGGCGAGAGGATCAGGGTTTGGGCTTTGCGTTACAGATAAGGCGGCGGGGAGTCTGGCTGAACCGCGGGGTCCGGGCGGCGGCATTGCGATTCCGCCGTGTTATAGTAATTGTCAAAATAATTTTCCGATTGATTATCTTTCGAAGAGCCGTTCTTTCCCTCGTAGGGGCGAGGCATGCCTCGCCCGCAAAGGATACAGCAGGCGCACAGGTTGACGGGCGACACATGTGTCGCCCCTACAATTTGCTATAACAAAGGAAGTCTTTCCGTACCATTCTTAGAGTTTTCTTTCCTCTTTAAAAAGAAAAACTTTTGACAACAGCCCTAATCCGTTGAGCGAGTCATTTTTCAAGCCGATAATATCGGGAGCCTCTAATAATCATCTTTTGGCTGCGCCGCTGCTACGCAACTGCCCGGCTGCGTTTTTGTCAAAAACCGTCCTCAACATAGCGCTGCTATGTTTCCGGTGGTTTTCTCCTCAGGCCTTGCCGGTGCAGCTTCTCGCTCGGGCTCGTTTCAGTATCTAATTATTAGAGTTCCCCTGTCCTCTTGACGGTTGCAGAGAACATTTGCTATTGACCGCCGCCGAAGTTAACATTCATGCGGTGGCGGTTATATTTACCCCTGTCAGGCCGGTAGACCGTCGCCGGGCCGCATGTTTTCAGGATGAGTTTTTATCAATTGTATCTCAAGTCACAAATAATCAAGACTGAATATGAACCGGAGGACGGATGAAAAACATCTCGAGACGCGAGTTCGCCCGGATTGGCGGGATGGCCCTTGGTGCGCTCACCACCGCCGCCACTCTCAAGGCGCAACAATACAAGGCCCAGCCGCCGGCCAAGAAGCGGCCGAATGTGATCTTTTTCATGACCGACGACCAGCGCTGGGACGGGATGAGTATCGCGGGCAACCCTTATTTCCAGACTCCCAACATGGATCGGATCGGCCACGAGGGCGCCAATTTCACCAACTGTTTTGTCACCAACAGCCTCTGCGGGCCCAGCCGGGCCACCTGCCTGACGGGCAAGTACTCCCACAACACCGGCGTGCGCCTCAACGAGGGCAGCTTCCCGATCAGCGAGGTCACCTGGCTGGAGGAGACTAAAAAATACGGTTACACCAACGCGTTTGTCGGCAAATGGCATAACAAGAATTTCGGCCGTGACCGGGGATTCGACTATTATTTCGGCTTCCGCGGCCAGGGCCAGTATATCGACCCGCTGATCCGGGAAAACGACGGGCCGGAGAAGCAGTACAAGGGCTGGGTGGAGGACATTCTGGCCGATCACACAATCGACTTTATCCGCAAGGCCAGCGAGCAGGGCAAACCGTTCGCCATGTGCCACTGGTTCAAAACTCCGCACCAGGGCTGCATACCCGCCAAGCGTCACGAGAACCTTTACAACGATATCGATTTCCCCAAGCCGCCCACTTTCGACACCGATTACGAGGGCAAACCCCGGGCGGTGGCCGAGGCGGACATGAAGATCGGCGGGCAGGGCGAAACCTCCTACGTGCAGGACTGGAACGAGTTCATGCGCGATTACCATCGTGTGCTCAAGGGTGTGGACGAGAACGTGGGCCGGATCCTGGACCTGCTCGATGAGTTGGGGATCGCCGATGACACGGTGGTGGTTTTTACTTCCGACAACGGCTATTTCCTCGGCGAGTTCGGCTTTTTCGACAAGCGGCTGATGTACGAGCCGTCCCTGCGGATTCCGCTGGTGATCCGCTATCCGCGCATGATCAAGCCGGGCACGGTAGTTGACGAGTTCGCGCTCAATGTCGACTTCGCGCCCACGCTGATGGAGTACATGGGGATGCCCGTGCCCAAGGCGGTCGATGGCCGCAGCCTGAGGCCCCTGCTGGAGGGCAAACAGGTGCCCGACTGGCGCGAGGACTTTCTCTACGAGTATTACGCCTACCCGGACTGGCACTACGTGCGGCCCAATAAAGGCGTGCGGAACAAGCGCTGGAAGTACATCCATTACTACGATTTCCCCAAGCACGAGTACGAACTCTACGACCTTCAGAACGACCCGCTGGAGGAAGATAACCTCTACGGCAAGCCCGGGTACGAGGAGACGACGCAATACATGGCCGAACGCCTTCGCCAACTGCGGATCGAGTCCGGCGACCCGGACCTGAAATTTGAGTAGTCCGGCGGCTTGAATTTTTTTACCGATCACTATGTTTTATACGGCTAAAGTATTGTTGACCTGGAAGTTAAACGAAGAGAACCCATTGCGGCTTGCCGTGGGGTAGTTCATTACCCGGCATAGCATAAAAAAGGGGAGACCGGCGGTTGCCGGTCTCCCCTTAAACTCTTGCAATCTTGCTTACCTGCTATTTCTCGTAGACTGTCCTGCCGTCCACCACTGTCCTGAGCACCTGCGTATCCTTGATCTCCTCCAGCGGGCAACTCAGGTAATCACGGTCGATCACGATCATGTCGGCCAGCTTGCCCGGCTCGATAGAGCCTTTCAGCTCTTCCTCGAAACTGGCATAGGCGTTGTTGGTCGTGTAGCAGCGCAGGGCCTGCTCGCGGGTGAGCGCCTCTTCGGGTACAATCACCGTGCCGCGCTCGGTGGTGCGGGTAATCATCGACCACATGGCCAGCCACGGGCTATAGGGGTTGATCGATTCCATGTCGTCGAGAATCACCATGTGGTCGCTGCCCGCGCTGACCACCACCCCGGCCTCGATCAGCGACTTGTAGGGGTGGAACGTCTTGATCCGTTCGGGGCCCAGAATGTGCAGCATGGCGTCGGCATCCTTGTAAAACCAGGCCGGCTGGGCGTCGGCGATTATGTTGAGTCTCGCGGAGCGCTCAATGGCCTGGGCGGTAAAAAAATTGCCGTGGATAAACGAACAGCGCAGCGGCGCAACCGGGATTTCCTCGTTCACCCGCTCGAACACGTCAAGCATCATGTCCACACCCGCGCCGCCGGTAACGTGAGCGGTCACTTTCCAGCCCTCGCCGGCCCCGGCCCGCGCGAACGCGTAGAAATCCTGCTCGCCCATACGCGGAATTCCCCTGTACTGTGGGTCCGTAACGCCAAAAAGCTCGCGCGCTTTCGGCCCCCAGGGCTCCCGCAGCCAGGCCGTGCCGGTCAGAATGCCCCCGTCGATCACGTTCTTGAGCGCGCCGATCCGAATCCATTTATCCCCGTGGCCCGTGCTGACCTTGAGGGCATGGAGATTTTGCTGGACTTCCCCGGCGCTGCGGCCCATGAATTTCACCGGGTTGTAGATGTTAATAAATACGCGGGCCGAGAGCATATCGTTACCGCGCATGTACTGGTAGAGCAGGGTGTCCGCCAGCGACATGCCGCCGGAGGTGTAGCTGGTGAACCCGACCGCGTTGTAACGGCCCAGCATCAGTTGCAGGGCCTCGGCCCGCTCGGCGATGGAATATTGGGGTGGAGCGGGCAGCTTGAGCAACTTGAAAGCAGTAAAGCGAATTTGGCCGTTGAGCCGGCCCGTGTCCGGGTCGCGCAGCAGACCCGGGTTATCCATCTCGTTCGTGATAGCGCTGGCGCGCATGGCGGCGCTGTTGATCGAGCCGCCGTAGGAACCGTCGAGGAACACCGGGTTGTCCGGGGCCACGCTGTCAAGCTCGGCCAGGCTGGGCGGGCGAAGTTCGGCCAGGCGGGTGGCGAACAGCTTGTCGTGGATGATCCACTGGCCGCTCTGCCTGCTTGCGGTCATCCGGGTAATCCAGTCGAGGCACTGAGCGACAGTGCGCGGGTTGTCCAGCGGCATTTCCTTTTCGCTCAGGCTGGCCTTCTCCGGGTGGGCGTGGGCATCTATCAGCCCCGGCAGCACAGTGCGGCCACCCAGGTCAACCACGTCCGTTTCCGGCCCGGCCAGCGCCAGGATTTCCTTGTTACCGCCGATGGCCACAAACGTGTCCGCGTGGATCGCCACGGCCTGCGCAAAATCGAACCCGCTGTTTACCGTTACCACTTTGGCGTTGTGGTAGATCGTATCCGGGGCCGGGCCGGAGGGGCCGCAGGCCGCCACGGCCAGCAGCGCCGCCAGCAGCAGCACCAGGCTGCCCGAGGAAAAACATTTCGCCGGATTGTTATTACCTGAGAATCGCATCGTCGTACCTTCTGGCTTGGATTTGCAGAGCTATCACTCCAAAAATGACTACCAATAATAACGGGTCCGGCCCCGCAAGGCCAGACCCGTTTTGGGACTGTGTTTAGCACATGAAGCTATAGTTTTACCACCTCGTCGATCCGGATCCGGCGGCCGGTGTCGATACTGGTGTAACCGGCGATCCCGATCGCCGAGCTGAGGATACCGGCCCTGAGGCCCGCGCGCTGGGCCAGGGGATCGGGCATCGAGGGATCGAAAACCATCCTCTTGATCCGCTGGTCCGCTCCGCCGTGCTCGAAAAACTCACCGCGCTGCGGATCGACCGTGATCACCTTGCTGCCCTTGAAATTATGGGTCAGCCTGATTTCGCTCTCGTGGTCCACCTCCCAGGGCTGGCGATGGAAGTTGCGCATTTCGATGCGACCCTTGGTGCCGTTGAACACGATCAACTGGCCCTCATAGGGCACGGTGGCGTTGAGGCTGTAGGTGACCAGCACTTTGTTGTCATACCTGACCAGGACGCTGTAGGTGTCGGGGATGTTGATCGCATGGCGGAACAGGCAGCCGTCGCGGTAGTAGCCGTCCTGGTCCTCGCAGTCCACGTACAGCTCCATGTACTGCTTGTTGGTGGTGATGTCCCAGTAAAACTCGCACTGTTTCTTGTACGTGCAGAGGCGGCAGTTGGCGTGACGGAACGGTCCGTTATTGCCGTACTTGTTAAGCCGGCCGTAGGCGGTCACTTCCACCGGATCGGCGTCGATCCACCAGTTCAGCTGGTCGAAATGATGACTGGCCTTGTGGCAGAGCAGGGTGCCGCTTTCCTGCTTGAGTCCGTGCCAGCGGCGGAAATAGCTGGCTCCGTGATCCAGGTCCAGGAATTCCTCGTAGTTGACCGAATACAAGTCGCCGATCTCGCCATCGAGCAGCAGTTCCTTGACTTTCATATCGCTGGCCCCGTGACGGGCGTTGAACGTAACGTCCAGCTTGCGGCCGGTGCGCTTCTGGGTATCGACAATCTGCTGGGCCTGGTAGTCGTGGGTGCAGAGCGGTTTTTCGCTTATCGGGTCGACCCCGAGTTCCATCGCGCGGCAGACGTACTGGTAATGAGTGGCATCCACCGTGGTGACGATTACCCGCTCGGGTTTGGTTGTGCGGATCATCTCGTCGAAATCGGTGAACGTGGGGATTTTGCCGCCCATCCAGCGCTGGGCCACCTTGACCCTGTCGGGATTGACGTCGCACAGGCCCACCATCTCCACCAACTCGCCGACATCGCGCAGCAGGTTCATCCCCCAGGTGGTGCTGCCCCGGATACCCGTGCCCACCAGGGCCACCCTGGTTTTGGCCGGAGCGGCGAACGCTCCCATCGGGTTGGTGAGGGCTGCCGCGCCCAGCGCCGCGGCGGCAACCGAGCTGTTACGGATAAACTGACGCCGATTGATTGCCTTGGGATCGTCCTGCATGGAGGCCTCCGGAAATGAATGGTTAACAGCTACCGGTAGTTTGAAGTCAGCCGGTCCAGGCGAGCGCTCATCCACGGCGGGAGTGCGCCTGCCTGCCTGCGGCGGAAGGTGTTTGAACTGGTGGAAAGTAAATATAAATTGTATGGCCGTATGAAAATATCTGGAAATGAGTCACTTGTGTCAAGAATGTTAACGAATCGTCAAGTGTTGAGTTTGCCGCGGGGAATAAGAATAACTCCATGCCTGAAAAATATCCGCGCCGGTTTATCTTGCATTGAACGGGGAGCAGCCGATATTACTATGGAGTGTTTTTGAGGTGCGCCACGTGCGCGACGAATATCTTCTGTCAGAACCAGCAGAGGAGGAGCGATGGGCTACGGACTGAAAAAATATGGGAAATGGGCGCTCGTAACCGGGGCATCGGCCGGGTTAGGCCGGCATTTCGCCCGCTATATCGCCGCCGAGGGAGTCAACGTGGCGCTGGTCGCCCGCCGCAGGGAGCGCTTGGATGAGCTGGCCTCCAGCCTGGAGGACGACCACGGGGTCCGTACGCTGGTGATCGAGCAGGACCTCTCGCGGCCGGAGAGCACGGCCAGGGTCAACGCCGAGTTCGGCGAGCGGGAGTTGGGGCTGCTTGTGCTCAATGCGGGATTTGGTTATCACGGCGCATACCTTGAGCAGGGAGAGCCGCAGATGGCGGAGATGATCAATCTGAACTGTGTCTCCTACGCTACGCTGGCCCGCAGGTTTCTGCCATCGATGGTGGAGCGGGGGCGGGGAGCGCTGATTATGGTCTCCAGCGTGCTGGGCTACTTCCCCGGCCCCTGGAACGCGGTCTACACGGCCACCAAGGCGTTCGACCTGGCCCTGGGCGAGAGTATCCGCCAGGAGCTTAAAGGCACGGGTGTGGAACTGCTCAATCTGTGCCCGGGCATGACCGACACGGAGTTTCACGAGGTGGCCAACGAGCAGAACCGCAAGCGTAAAGTGATCCCTGAGCGCCCGATGGACAAGCCGGAAGAGATTGTGGAACTGGCGCTGAAGAGCCTGGGGCGCAAGGGGACCGTGTACCCGATGCAGGGCCTGCCCGCGGCGCTGATCACCCGCCTGTTGCCCCGTGGCTGGGCGGCCAGGATCGCCGGGAAAGTAATGGAGATGGACGACTGAGCGCTTACGCCCCGCCCCGGGGCGGTTGACTTGCCGGTGGGGCCGGTCTATATTCCGCTCTGTTTTAAGGGGGCGCTCTCAATAAAACGTTCAACGCCCTTAAATTAAATATTTCATCCGGGCAAGTTGTCAAGGGCAAGGCAAGCCGTTTTTTACCGGTTCTGCTATTCGTTTTATTTCAAGCAGTTAGATTGCTCCCGCCGGCTTTCGGTAGGCATAATCATGAACGGCCCTTGACAACCCCAACATCCATACTTTCGTTTTTTTCAACACGCTTGTTTTACCTGTCAGGCAACCTGATCGCGAAGGGCGCTAAGTGGCGGAGAAAATATTTTTATTAACCAACGACGACGGCCACAGGGCGGTGGGATTACGTGTCCTGGCCAATATTCTGAAACGGTTCGGCAGGGTAGTGATTGTCGCTCCCGAGACCGAGCAGAGCGCCTGCAGCCACGCGATCACCCTGCACCGTCCACTGCGGATGAAACAGTTCGCTCCGGAGTGCTACGCCGTGGACGGCACCACCAGCGATTGCGTGCTGCTGGCCAGTCAGCGTCTGCTGGCCGATCGCAAGCCGGACATGGTGTTCAGCGGAATCAATCACGGGCCGAACCTGGGCGATGACATAACCTACAGCGGCACGGTGGCCGGTGCGTTCGAGGGCAGATTGTTCGGAGTGCGCTCGATGGCTGTCAGCAGCGGGGACATGGCCCGGTTCGAGGACGAGCGCTGCCTGCGGATGCTGGCCGGGATTATCGAGCGGGCGCTGAGCGAGGATTGGGAGGACGACGTTCTGCTCAACGTAAACCTTCCGCCGAGCAACCGGGAACTCAAGGGTGTGAAACTCACCTGCCTGGGACGTAGCCATTACGCCGAGAGCGTTATCGAGAAAACCGACCCCCGCGGCCAGACTTACTACTGGATAGGCGGGGTCAACTCCGAGTGGTTCGGCGCGCGGAACTCCGATTTCCGCGCGGTGGATAAAGGCTATATCAGTGTCACCCCCCTGCATCTTGATTTAACCCACTACCCGAGCCTGAGTAAATTCGGTTCTCTGGAAGCGGGCGGCGAGGACTGATCCCGCGGCGTAGCTTGATCGTAAGGAGGAATAACTGGGCCAGGCAAACGGCAATCAAAACGCTAAACTGGTAGACCTGCTTGCCGGCAGCGGTATCACGGACCGCCGGGTACTCGGCGCAATCGGCGCGGTGCCCCGCCATCTGTTCGTGCCAGAGGCGCTGCGGGGCAAGGCTTACGCCAACACCAGCCTGCCGATCGGCGATGGGCAGACGATCAGCCAGCCGCTGACAGTGGCCGGGATGTTGCAGATGCTGCGGCTCACGGGGGCTGAGCGCGTGCTGGAAGTGGGTACGGGTAGCGGCTACCAGGCCGCTCTGCTGGCCCGGCTCTGCGAGCAGGTGTTCACGGTGGAGCGGATCGAAAGCCTGGGCCGCCAGGCGCGCAGAGTGTTGGACAGTCTGGGTATTTTTAACGTGAACGTGCGTATCGGCGACGGGACGATGGGCTGGAGCCGTTATCAGCCCTACGATGCGATCGTGATCGCCGCGGCGGGTCCCTCGCCGCCCCGCGTGTTGCTGGAGCAACTGGCTCCCGGCGGCAGGATGGTGATGCCCGAGGGTGGCAGCCAAGGTGCGCGGATAGTGCTGGTGGAGCGGTGTGAGAATGGTTATACGCGGACCTCGGGCGGGCAGTGCCGGTTCGTGCCACTGATCGGAAAGGAAGCCTGGAGCGATGAGTCATCGGCAGCAAACGGCGGATAGCGGGCGGATGGGGAGCAAAAACATTGTCCGTCGTCTATATGACTGGGTACTGCACTGGGCTGAGACCCCCTATGGTCCTGTTGCGCTGTTTGTCAACGCGTTCGCGGAGAGTTCGTTTTTCCCGCTTCCGCCGGACCCGCTGCTGATAGCCCTTTGTATCGGCAAGCCATCGCGGGCTTTCAGGTTCGCGCTCTGGTGCAGTGTGGCCAGCGTGCTGGGGGGTGCGGCCGGTTACCTGATCGGCTGGGGAGTGTGGGAGGTGGTGGACCAGTATTTCTATCGCTGGGTGCCCAGTTTCACCCCCGAGGCTTTCGAGCATATCCGCGCTCTGTACGATAAATGGGATTTCTGGGTGGTGTTAACCGCCGGTTTTACTCCGATTCCCTACAAGCTGATCACGATCGGTGCGGGTGTGTTCGCGGTCAATTTTCCGGTATTCATGGTTGCCAGCGTGCTCAGCCGTTCGGCGCGGTTTTTTCTGGTAGCCTGGCTGATCCGCCGTTTCGGCCCCTCGATCACCGGTTTTATCGACCGCTATTTCAACCTGGCCACGCTGGTATTCATGGTGTTGCTGGCAGGCGGGTTCGTCCTGTTCAAGTACGTGCTGCACTGAACGGGGAAATCATCGGGCGCAGGCTTGCCAAAAAGCGGATAGGATTGTATTTTACAGCTCTTTTTCGAAGAAGATGTCGGGGCGTAGCGCAGCCCGGTTAGCGCGCGTGCTTCGGGAGCACGAGGTCGGGAGTTCAAATCTCCCCGCCCCGACCATAAATATCAAGGGTTTGCGAAGATTGCCGGCATCAAAGGCATGGAGCGCAACCCTTTTTTTGTGCCTATATGTGCCAACTCGGGCCTCTTTCTATTCGTTGTCCTGCTGCGGCAGAAGTTTAACCTTTGAAAAATTGGGCGACTGAATTGTGATGAGGGAGTTTTTCAGCTCACTCATTTTTGTGTATCAAAAGAAAATTAAGGGGTTGTTGCTTGTAACTGAATGATATAGTTGCAGATATGCCCCTTGTATAAAAAATTTTGGAAAAAGAGTGGGGGAGTGTGAGGGGGAGAGAAAAGAACCTTTTTTAAAAGGTTTTGTCTCTCCCCCTCACTATTCTTTCAATTCTTTGATTAAATCAAAGGTTTCTATTTATCGGAAATAAGCAATGCAAGGCCCGCGGCAACCAGGCAGGCGATTCCCGCCGGAGCAAATGCCATTAAGAATGAGCCGGTTGAATCCCTGACAAATCCGCCAAGCATCGGGCCGGCTATTCCTCCAATTCCATAAGCTGTAAAGACAAATGGATAGTTGGATGCAACGTTCTTTGTGCCGAATAATTTAGCTGTTGCCACTGGAAACAGTGCAAAGTTGCCTCCAAAGTTAAAGCCAATCAAAGAAGCGTATACTGCAAGCATTAACGGCGTTGTTCCCATCTTGTAGAATGTAAGCATCAGGAAACCCTGGATAACACACATGTAAAACAATGACATCTTAGGACCAACCCAGTCAGACACTTTGCCCCATACGATCCGGCCCAGGCCGTTAAAGATAGCATACCATGCCATTGCGGTTCCCGCGGCGGCTCCGGCGGCCGCCATCGGCAAACCTGAAGCTTGCAAAGAATCGAGCCCAAATAATTTGATAGTACCAATAACCATCAACCCGGCCATTCCACTAAAGGTAAATATGAGCCAGATTGTCCAGAAACTGGACTTGCCAAGCATCTTTTTCCAACTGAACTCAATAGATTTTTCAGCCTTTTTCTCTTTTTCAGCCTTTTTTTCAACTGGGCCCTCAACCTGATAGTCGGCAGGAGGATCTATCATCCAGATTGAGCCGATAAGAACCATTACCATGAATGCAATTCCGTAATACAGGAAAACACTCTGGACGCCAAGCTTGTCGATCAAGCCAAACCACGATCCGGCTACTTTAACCCAGATTGTTGCTCCAAAGCCGAATCCTGCAACCGCGAGACCTGAAACGAGACCTTTCTTGTCGGGAAACCAACTCATGCCAACAGCGATTGGAACGACATATGCCATGCCGATTCCAGCTCCGCCAATAATTCCTATCGTTATTAATTGGATGATAAAGGAATTACCCAGTAACGCTCCCAGGATATAACCGGCTCCAAGAGTAATGCCTCCGGCAATTGCTGTCCGGCGCGGGCCTACTCTCTTCATCCTGAGGCCCGAGAAAATCATCACTACGGCAAATGTAAAAAGCCCGGCGGAAAAAATGGCCTGGGTCTGCGGAGTAGTAAAGTTATAAGGTGCTTCCTTAAGCGCCCTGGTAAAAACCGACCACGCATAAATGGCGCCTAAAGCCAGTTGAATCAATATTGCACCAAAAACAACAAACCATCTGTTAATAGTTTTGCTTTGTTCCATCTGATAGCCCCCTTTTCGTTATCCAGCTTTCTGGATGTCCGGTTAAGCGCGTGGCTACACTGCAGAAAAAATCAGTCAATTCCTTGATTGCCGCCTATTCGTTTCCGCTGCCGGCACTGGCCAGCGAATCGGCCAGGCGGTAGGCGTGGCGCGCCTGTTCGCCCCGGCCAAGCTCTTCCAGCAGACGGCCCATCAGGCTGTACGTATCCGCTGTCGGTCGAACCCTGTTGGCCACGGCAACGAAGTCGAGCGCCCGCTCGGGCTGTCGCTTGTCCTGCCAGTAGATCATGGCCAGGCTGAGGCTCGCCGCGTAGAGCTGTTCCACGTTCTCGGTGATCAAGCGCTTGTAATGTTCCACCGCCTCATCCGTGCGCCCGGCCTGGAACAGGTTGGCCGCCAGCCGGCCCTCTATCTTGCGCGGATCAGCGTTGTCGGCCAGCCGGCTTTTCAGCAGTCCTATCGCTTCTTCCATCTTGCCCCTGGAGTAAAGCACTCCCTCCAGGGCCAGGATTATTTCGGTCTGGTTGGGTCTGTATGCCAATGTTTTGCGCAATAAATTCTCGGCGTCTTCCAGCCGGTTTTGTTCCCTGTAAATATCGCACATGATCAGAATGCTGTTGAAATCGATGGGGTTGATCGCAAGGCCCCGGTTGTAGTTGCGCAGCGCCGCCTCGAGATTGTCCATGTTGAAATACGTCCAGCCCAGATTGAAATAGGCATAGGCATAGCTGTTGTCGCACTCCACCGCCCGATCCAGGACCTTGCGCGCGGAACTGAAACGATGGGCCTTGTTCAGGCGTGCTCCCAGCAGGTTGTAGTGGAAAGCGTCCTCCGGGCGAACAGGCGTGGGAAACTCCTCCAGCAGGCTGTCTACCTGCGCCAGGCTGGTTGCCTGCATCAGGTCGCTGGCGAGTGGCTGGAACCGGTCGTAGCGCAGCTGGCGTTGACGGTAGAGCCACGTATTCCACACCAGGGCCAGCCCGATCGTGGCCAGGGCGATCTCGCGCCTGCGTGGGGCGCTCAGGCGCCGTTGGACCTCTTGTGCGCCGAATGCGAACGCGGCGAACATTACCGCCGGGGCCAGCAGGTACGTCCATTGTCCGCCTGCCAGCAGGTACGTCAGCGAACTCAGCGCCAGAAAAGCCGTCGCCAGGAGGGGGCGGAAAAACAGCACGCCAACCACGAACGGCGCCATGCTGATCGCATCAAGCGGCCGTCCGGTTACCCAAAAATGCACCACCGCCAGCACGGCCAGAAAACCCGCCAGCGCCACATGCACGCCCCACTTGCGCCAGTTGCCTTTCGACTTGTCCGCGCCCGCGGCCACGGTCCAGGGGGTAATTTGCGGTCCGTCCACGGCGATCCCCCAGACCAGCAGGGCGATCATCGCAAAATGCCAGAGCTCGTTGGGACTGTACGGCAGCCATGGGCCCAGGTCATCCAGCTTGAGATGGGTCAGCATGTGGAGCGGGAATAGCAGCGGCAGCGCGAACGCAAGCCGGCCCCGTACGGCGCGATGGCGGATCAGCAGGAACACGGCCAGGAAATCCACGGCAACACTGAGCCAGGCCACGATCCCCACGAACGGGGTCTCGACGAAATAGGGGTTCTTGATCGGGAAAACCCAGACCCACCACTGCGCCGCGGCCGCCTCCACGGCGTAGGCGACAGCGCCCATCATCAGGCCCGCCAGCCCGATCAGCCGGTAGAGGCCGATTTTAGCCTGGCCCCGGCGGCCCAGGACCCACTCCGCCGTGCTCCAGCAGAGGTAGAGCGCGAATATCCAGCCGATACACTCCTGCAGCGATGCGTTCCCCAGCCTGATCGCCGGCCGCAGGAACAGGTAGGGCAGAGTGTCGCCTTTCAGGAACGTGGTGATTATCCAGAAGATCGTGTTCCCACGCAGCAGACCGAAACCGAAACAGAGGCCGAAAAAGGCGATTGTAGCACTCCGGCCGCGGTAGCGCCACGAATGCAGGAACATCATCACCAGCAACAGACTGCTCGGAATCAACAACAACAGGTGCATCACTCACTCCAGGCTCTATAAATTACCAGCGGCCCCGCGGCGGGCGCCAATCGTGGTTAATTCCCCGGGGCTGGCGGCGGCGGCTGTTGCAGGCGGCGCAGAAGCCGCAGGTATTTATCCGCCTCCTCCGGCCGCCCCATCTTATCATAAGTGAGCGCCAGGTTATTGTAGGCGGTCGGCTGTAGCGGGTTGAGCTCGATTGAGCGCTTGTAGTATCTCACGCTCTGTTCGTAGTCTCCCCGGTTGGTCAGGATCACGCCCAGGTTCAGACACGCCAGCGGGTTGAACGGGTCTTTCTCCAGACTGAGGCGGTAGAGCCTCTCGGCCTCGTCGCGGTTGCCGCGCTTCAGCTCCAGGTTGCCGAGGTTGAAAATCGCCGAGCCGTAGTCCGGGCTGGCGCTGATCGCGCGGCGCAGCAGCTTCTCGGCGGCGGACAAGTCCCCGGCGCGGTAGCGCACCAGGCCCAGGTTCAGCATCGTCTGGGGGCTGGCCGGGTTAAGCTTGAGCGCCCTGCGGAAGTAGCGTTCGGCCTGGGTTTCCAGCCCCTGGTTGCTGGCGCAGACGCCGAGCTGGAACCAGCTCTGGGCGTGCTCGGGGATAATCCGGGTTACCTGGCCGAACCACTGCCGCGCGGTTTCCAGCTCCCCACGGGAGTAGTAATATTGACCGAGCTGGTAGCGCACCACGAAATCGCCGGGGTTTTGCCTGGCGATTGCCAGCAGCGAATCGGCGTCCGGGGCTGGCGGGTTCGCGAAATGACGGATGTAGTCGTCCGCCGGGTTACGGGCGAGCGCCCTGCGATAAAGGTTGATCGAGGCCGCCGGCTGCTGGAATACCCAAGCGGCGAACTTGCCCTCGTAGAAATCGATCCGCGGCTCGTACCAGTGATTTATCCTCTCCACGAGCGAGAGCATACTGTCGGCCGGGGCATCGCCTCCGTTCCACTGCGTGTAACCGGTAATCGGCTCCAGGTTGTCGATCATCCAGTGGTAGGTATCCATCGGCACCGTGGGGGCCATCGTGCGGCTGAACTCGATCACCGGGCGGCTGTCGGTGTTGAGCGGGGCGTCAGCGGTGAGTTCCCGCAGCTTGCGCGGCCCCATCATGAACAGCGAGGCCAGCGAGAGCGGATTGTCCAGGAATACCTCGGCCAGATCGGCCCGCACTTTGGGCTGGCCAAGCAGCCGCCGCCAGCGCGGGTAGTCGATTACGGTTTCCTCGCTGGTGCCCAGCAGGATCACGTTGGCCGGGTTGCACCACCACAGGCTGCTGTTGGGGAAGACTTCCACGAAAGAGCGCAGCAGGCTCTTGAATTCTCTCAGGGTAAGCCCGTTGGTGGGCAGCCAGGCACAGACAGTGCCGCCGGGCTTGAGGGCGCGACGGCAGAGCTGGTAGAAATCCATCGTGTAGAGCATCGGACTCAGCTTGGGATGGATCGCGTTGAAGCTGATCACGTCGTACTCTTCATTGCTGGTCAGGATCAGGTTGCGCCCGTCGTTGAAGACGATTTTTACATTCGGGCTGTCGAGCACCCCGTGGTTCTCCGGCAGGAAAAACTCCGCTGTCGAGGCTTCCTCCGGCACCAGCTCCACGCACTCGATCCTCGGCAGGTCGTAGCGGGTGGCGGTGTAGAGCGTGCTGCCGAAGCCGAAACCCACCACCAGCATACTCTTCGGGTCGGGGTGGAACAGGATCGGCAGGTGGGAGAGCAGCTTGTGGATCACGATATCGTCGAAACCGGTGTAGGCCGTGCTCTCGCCGTTGATATTCAGTTCCCTGTTCCCGTCGGTGTTGCGCAGCACGGCCACGCTGGCCTCGGTGGTCTCGTTGACGTAGATGATTTCCTTGCCCGTGTTCGGCAGGCTGAAGCGCATTATCGGACCCATCGAGCCGGAAGCCACTACCCAGACCAGCACGGCTCCCAGCACGGCGGGCCCCGCGATTGCCAGCCGCGCGCGCAGGGGGCCTGGGCCGCTTTCCAGTTTCAGCGCCCACAGCGCCAGACCGGCGCCCAGCAGCGAGACAGCCACCAGCGAGCCGCTGATGCCCAGCAGGGGCAGCAGGAACATGCCCGCGGCCAGTGAACCGCCGATCGTGCCCACCGTGTTGGCCGCGTACAGCTTGCCTACCCCGCGCCCCAGCTCCTCACACCTGGAGATGAACAGCCGGTTGACCACCGGGAACGCCACGCCCATCGCCAGCGTGGGGATTCCCAGCACCAGCAGGCAGAGCGAGAACTTGACCAGCGTAACCTGGTTCCAGCTGTTGGCCCCGAACCAGAGGTTGAGTTGCTGATAGATCTCAGGCAGACGGCCGATCAGCGGCAGGCTGGCCAGCCCGGCTACCGCGATAACCCATTGCAGCGCGCCGAAAACGAGAAACAGCCTGCGGAATCTGTCGACCAGGGGAGTGACAGCCAGTGAGCCCAGCGCGATGCCGGTCAGAAAGCAGGTGAGGATGATCGTGAAGGCGTGGGTCGAGAGGCCGACGAAGTAGATCAGCGCCCGGGTCCAGAGCACCTGGTAGGCCATCGCGGCGAACCCGCTGATCGCGAATAACAGCGGTACCAGGTCGATAGAGCGCTTGGCATAGGCGGGGCTGTCCGCGCGCTTTTTCTTTTTTTCCACAGTGGTTTGTACGGGCGAGGCGGCCACCAGCACGACCAGGGCCAGTGCGGCGGCGATTAAGTTACCGCAGGCGGCGATTATCACGCTCACGGTTTCTCCGTAAAGCATGATCAGCCAGAAGCCGGTGGCCAGCGTGCCGATAACCGCGCCAGCCGTGTTGAGACCGTAGAGCGTACCGATCCGGGCGCCAAGCTCACCGCGCGAGCGCACCAGGTAGCGGCCCACCACGGGCAATGTTCCACCCATCAGCACGGTGGGCGCCAGCATGATAGCCGCCCCGAGCAGGAGCCGGACCGAAAACAACAGGATCCCGCTGCTCATGCCCAGGCCGTGAAGGCTCGTGTAAACCCCATCGAGCACCGGCAGCAGGCCCAGGCTGATCGCAGCTCCGAGGACGGCGATACCAAGTTCGATCAGCACGTAAAGGCGCAACAGCTTGTCCGAGCGGTCGGCCAGCCGCCCGAACAGCCAGCTTCCCAGGGCCAGCCCGCCCATGAACACGGCCACCACCGTGCTGACCGCGTGGACCGTGTTGCCGAACACCAGGGCCAGTTTGCGCATCCATAAAACCTCGAAAGCCAGACCGCTGGCGCCCGAGAACAGGAAACAGATGTAGAGCAGAACATTGATTCGCTGTCGATTCATCCTTTTGACCTGTGAAAATTGTGCCGAGCGACGCAGGCAATTGCCGGGAAACAGATGGCCTACCGGCTCGAAACTAACAAATCGAACTGCAAATAACAAAATAAAATGGTATGCGCCCCACACTGGCCGAGACTCGTGGTTGTTGTTAATATTGCAGAAATGCTTTAAAATTCGGTTGACATTCAAATATAAAAGAGTGGATAAATACTGGTTGTTCGGGTTGTGACCAGCCTGATTGCAGTATAACAGGAGTAATGTCAGCGATTAGTGTGGATCAGGCAGGCCGCGCTGGCTAGAAAACTCATCGGCGGTACTGAATTGTCAATGTTCGAAAACAGGAAAAAGAAAAAGAAAGGAACCTCCCGGGTATTGGCTCCGCCGTGGGAGAAAATGACACAGTCCGCGGAGGTCAATCTGGGGCCGGCCAGCAGGGTGGAGCTGGCCAAGGATATTTATACTATCCGTTCGACTGTCAACAATCCGGAATTGGTGCTCAATGAAAAATGGCAGATAATCGGCTACTCCAGCTCGTTTTTACCGCTCACGGGCAAGGTGACTGATCTGGCCCAGCGGCGAGCCTCGTTGAAGGAGTTTTTGACCGACGAGGATTTCGAGAAAATTCTCGATTACCAACGGGCGGTGGAGCGTCTGGAGCATTTGCCCTATAACGAGGGCGAACCGTGGGAATTGCGCTACGAGGGTCCGGAGTCGGTTGACAGGATCGGCGAAACGTGGCTTTGTTCCGCCGGGGAAGACGAGAGCGGGTGGGACATTCTCGGGCAGGGGGGGCGCCGCCGGCTGATCCATCGGGCCAACCTGGAAGATTCACGTGACTGCTATGCGATGTACTATCAGGAGTTCGGCAGAGCCGACGAGGATATCCGCCTGGAGTACATTACCCGGACTTCGCCCACCAAGGAGCACATCCTGGACGTTTCCGCGGTTATTTCCGGTTCTCCGGGCAGCGTGTCTCACTACCCTGACATCACGGGTTACTCGATCTGCACCGGCTCGGCCTGGAACACGGTGGGGCGCCTGCAGCGGATGTGCGTCGATATAGTTTCCCGCCCGGAAGTACTGAAACCGGCCGCCGCGTACAAGATCCAGATCGAACGCACCGGCGGCCGGCTGATCAGAAGGCTGACGGATTTGTCCAGTGGCGTGGAGTCCGAGCCGCTGCAAATGATCGATCCTCACGCGCTATACGACTTTACCAATCATGTGGGATTCACAACCTTTGCCGGCGACCTGGAGATATACGACATTAAACTTTTTACGCGCAAGAGCATGTTCAGCCTCGATCAGTTCAAGCTGACTTTCGACATGGACGTGCAGTTGCGCGACCCGAATCTGGCGGGCAGGGTGTTCAAGCTCAAGATCGGCCGCGATGTGCGGCAGAATATGTCGCTTACCAGGATGATGTTCGAGGACATCACCGAGCGGGTGAAAATCGAAAACGAGTTGAAACGCAGCCGTCAGCAACTGCGTGAACTGGCACTTCATCTGCAAATGGTACGGGAGCAGGAGCGGCGGATGATCGCCAGGGAAATTCACGACGAGCTGGGTCAGGATCTCACTGCCCTGCAACTGGATCTGCACGGGATGAAAAAACGGATGCCCGATGACATGCCGCAGTTGCAGGCGAAAGCCGATTCGATGTTGCGCCTGATCGATGTTACCAACCGCTCCGTACAGAGGATATCAACCTACCTGCGCCCGGCGTTGCTGGACGATCTTGGCTTGACCGCGGCGATCGAATGGCAGTTGGAAGAATTTGCCGGACGGACCGGGATTAAATGCGAGCTTCAGATCGAAGCCGATGAGAGAGGGCTGGAGGATGAGCTCTCCACGGCTATTTTCAGGATATTCCAGGAAACCCTGACCAATATCGCCCGCCATGCCGAGGCAAAGCGCGCCTGGGTCAGCCTGGTGCGCCAGGGCGGCTGCCTGGTGCTGGAAGTGCGCGACAACGGCAGGGGGATCACCAGAGCGCAGATGGAGCATTCCCGTTCGTTCGGGGTGATCGGTATGCGCGAGCGGCTCTATCCGTGGGGCGGGGAGGTTGATTTCCAGGGGGAGCAGGGTAAGGGAACCACCGTGAGGGTAAGCGTCAAGTTGCCCGAGGACGGAGAAGAAGATGATCAAGATTCTGATAGCTGACGACCATCCGATAGTCCGTAAGGGTCTGCGGGAAATACTGACCGAGACCAATGACGTGTTCGATGTCCACGAGGCGGAAAACGGCCCGGAGGTACTGGAATTAATGGAGGGCGGGCAGTACGACGTACTGGTGCTGGATATCTCGATGCCCGGCATCAGCGGCCTGGACGTGCTCAAACAGATTAAAAAGAAGAGCTGCTCGATTCCGATCCTGATTTTGAGCCGCCACCCGGAGCATCAGTACGCGGTGCGCTCGCTACGAGCGGGCGCCAGCGGATATCTTACCAAGGAAAGCGCACCGCAGGAGCTTTCCAGCGCTATCCGGAAACTGGCCCGGGGCGGTAAGTACGTCAGCGCCTCGATGGCCGACCAGTTGCTTGATTACTTCAATGATGATTCCAGCAAAAGGCCCCACGAAAAGCTCTCCGACCGTGAGTTCCAGGTGATGCAGATGATCGCTTCCGGCAAAACCGTGGGTGAGATTGCCGAGGAGATGCTGCTGAGCGTGAACACGATCAGCACCTACCGGATGCGGGTACTGGAAAAAATGAACCTGGAGAACAACGCGCAGATTATGTACTACGCTATGAATGAAGGACTTATCAGCTAAGCCCCTCGCCAATTGATTGAACCTCCCTGCAAGCCCCTTTTCGCCTATAGTACGAACCACTACAAGCCATTCGGACAAACTGCCCGCTTAAAATAGTAATCCAACGACATATTTTTTTAAGATTGAGTGTTAAATCATTAAATGTCAGGCCGGTGATGTTGCCCCGGCCCAATCGTCTTTAACGGCGGGAAAGGGAGTGGCGGCATAGACGATACTTTGTGAGCCTCCTAGCTGGAAATTCATATCACCGATCTTACCGGAATTTACTTTCATTGCGGAATCTCGTGCGGCCAGTGCGGGAAGAAGAAGCCGTGCGCGGATTACTCTCGGTGCCTGTTCGAGGGCCTTTATGCTGCTGATAATAGCAGGCGGTTTCTGCATATCACGAAAATAGGTGCAAATGAGAGTTGTAATCGCCGACGATTCTGAAATCATGCGGGAACATCTGGCGGGCGCCCTGTCCGGCCTTGAAGGTATCGAAATAGTCGGCAGCGCCGGCAGTGGTGCTCAGGCGCTCGAATCCATCAGAAAATTAAACCCTGACGTAGTGGTGCTTGACATCAGGATGCCGGGTGGCAGCGGGATCGAGGTCCTGGAGCGGATCAAGCAGGACGCCCGTTGTCCGGTGGTGATCATGTTCACCAACTATCCATTTCCCCAATACCGCAAGAAATGCGAACAGGCGGGAGCGGATTTCTTTTTCGAAAAAACCAGCGAATCCCATCTGGTGATTGAAACCCTGGAATCACTGACCAGCCGCTTTCGGGCAAGTGGATAAAGCTGTGGCGATAGCAGCGCCCGGGGCAGTTGGCACCGGTTGTTCCGCCGGCCGTCGCATAACATGAAATCTCCCGGCGGATAAGAGCCTCGATCGGCGAGAAAAAAACTCGGCACGAAAGGAGGATCGCGGGTTGCAACCACTGCGGGAAGACACACCACCTGGCGCGCTATGGCCTGTTGGCTATCACCGTGCTGAAAAAAAAAACGATGATAAGGAGGTGAGAGAACCAGCAGAAATCTGAATTGTCCGGTTCAACATCTTCACAATTCTGGAGGGTGTATGTCCATGAATGGTAAAGCTTACAGCTTAAGAGCCGCACTGCTCGGCCTGACGCTGGCATTGCTGGCAGCCGGTTCGGCTTTCGCCCAGGCGCTTAACACGGCGAAACTCGAGGGCGTTGTCAGAGATGCCGACACCGGCCAGCCGCTGGCCGGGGTACAGGTCGTGGTCGAGGGGACCCGGCTCGGCAACGTAACCAACAACGATGGTTACTATTTCATTCTCAACGTGTCTCCAGGCCGGCGTGGCGTCACTTTCAGCTATACCGGTTACCAGAAAACCACGGTTGCCAACCAGTTGTTGCTGGCGGGTCAGACTATGACAGTGGATTGCAATCTCAGCTCCACCGTGGTCCAGCTCGAAGGGATCGTGATCGAGGGACAAAACGACATCCTGATCCCCCGTGACAACACGGCTTCCAAGCAGCGCATCACCAGTGAGAAGCTGACCGGGGCGCCCGCCACCAGGCTGGAAGACCTGATGGTGCTCGAGGCCGGCGTATCGCTCGGCGGCGAGGGCGGCAAGGCCCGCGGCCTTCGTATCCGCGGCGGCCGTCTGGGCGAGGAGGCGATGGTGGTTGACGGCGTGACGGTGCGTAACTACACCGCCGACCCCTACCGCACCGGTACTTTCTGGGTTTACACTCAGGAAGAGGGTTCGCTGAGCGAGGACACCACGCCGCTGGAGTTCTCCACGAGCGCGGTGGAAGAAGTCGATATTATCACAGGCGGTTTCCAGGCCGAGTACGGTAACGCCCAGAGCGGTATCGTCAATATCGTGACCAAGGAAGGCGGACCTGATCTCAGGGGTAACGCTCGCTGGACCACCGACGAGGCCAATCCCCGTACCTCCGACTATGGTTACAACCAGCTTACCACCAGCGTGGGCGGCCCGGTACCGTTGATCCCTCACCTGAACTTCCAACTTACCGGTGAGCTGCAGGGCGTGGAGGATATCAGTCCCACTCACGCCAGCGAGGGTTTCCGCGGAGTAAACCAGCAGTTTGTCGACCGCCTGAACTGGGCCGTGCGTAACGACCCGGTCTACGGAGATCCCAAGTGGTGGAACGATGCGGGCTACGACGAGCCCCGTCCCGCCTTTATCCTGAGCGAGATGGTTTCCGCCCGCGAGATCTGGGCCGGGCGGATGGGAGAGGACTTTTTCTCCGGCCATCCCTGGGTTTCGCAGGGAGTTTACTCTCCGCCCAACCCCGTGCGGATCCCGGATAACTGGCAGGACAGGAACCTGCTCAACGGCAAGCTGACCTATTCGCCGATCCGGGGCCTGAAATTCTTAATGAGCGAGAACTTCTCCCGCTACCAGCGTCAGTGGCCTTCGGAGTCGGACGCCTACTGGCGTCAGGGCTGGGTAACGCCCGACATGCTCGGCAAGCGCATGTGGTCCACGCTCAAGGGCGACATGATCGCCGGGCCCGACACGTTTGCCTACGTGCCGATCGGCCTGGGACGGCGCACGCGTACGGGCCAGTTCCTGGCCGGTGTCAACTGGGACTTCTACCAGAGCGCCGAGCGCAGCGCATCGCTGCAGTTCCGGTTCATGAACATGCGCGTACAGGATATCAACTCCTCGAACATCAAGGAGAACTGGCGGCGTGATCCTCAGTTCCTCACCTTCAACGTGCACGATCTGCCGTTCATGGTCGAGACGTTTCCGGGCAGGGATCACCTGAACAATCCCGAGGACGCGGCCTGGTACTATACCGATGGTACCGGCGTGTGGAACCGGGATCATACCTACTGGACTCCGTTCGGCTATTCGACCAACTCGCAGCTCTACTATCTGAACTACCGTTACCTGCGCGAGGACCAGAACACGTTCAAGCTGGATATGGAGTTCCAGCTCGACCGCCACAACCGGATGAAATTCGGCTGGCAGGGCACGTTCTTCCAGAACAACCAGTTCCAGGTCCGCCAGCAGCCGCGAATCCTGGACAACGAGTTCGATTACCGTCCGAGACTGTTCGCCGCTTACATTCAGAACCGTACCGACCTCGGCGATTTCGTGTTCGACTACGGCCTGCGCTGGGACCAGTTCCAGCCGCGTGACAACTGGGGCTTTCGCAACAACGACCAGTACGGCGAGCGTTACTTCCCCAAAGACCAGAGCGAGTTATCGCCGCGCTTCAACGTGGCCTTCCCGGTTACCGACAAGGCCCAGATGCGTTTCAGCTACGGCGTTTTCACCCAACTGCCCAGCTTCACGTTCATCTTCAGCGGCAATAACCCCGGCGGTCTGGGGTACTCCAGGACTGATGCTTTCGAGGCCGGCCTGAGTTACCTGCTCTCCGATGAGACGGTGCTGGATTTTACGGGATTCTACCGCGATGCCGACGGCAACGTGTCCTCCGGCTCGTTCTTCCGTGATTATACCCAGGCCGTTACCGGCCGCTGGGTGCGCGGAATCCAGGGCGCCTTCACCAACAGCGACCGCGCTAACGTGAAGGGTTTCGACCTCACGCTGCGCAAGCGTTTCAGTAACCACTACTCGCTGAACCTGATCTACACCCTGCAGTTCTCGCGGACCACCGGTTCGAGCTACCAGGCGTCGACCAACGACGGACTGCGGCCCGCGCGCGAGGACAGGACCCATAAGCTGTCGGCGCACTTGAGCTACATGACCGACGAAGACGTTTTCGCCGGCACCTGGGCCAACAAGGTCTTCAAGAACGTAAGGGCCTACCTGTTGCCCAGCGTGATGAGCGGCAAGCCCACCGGTGTGTACGTGCCGTATACGGCTGCCAACGCAAGTCTCAACCGCATGCGCGGCCGCTGGGATTACAACGTCGATCTCAGGCTGAACAAGGAATTTGGCCTGTCCGGCAGAAAAAGGATCAGCTTGTTTGCGGAAGTTTACAACCTGACCAACCGCAAGCTGCCGCAGCCGTATCCTTCCGGATACACGTTCCAGGGTTATCGGTACGCAACCGGTGGAGTCGAGTACAAGTGGGACACCGCTCCCTCTGATGCAAAATACCTGTTCGTTCGTGATTTCGACGGGGACGGCGTACTCACCATCGATGAAGCGGCCAGGGGCGCAATTGCCGACGCCTTTGCCAGGGCCACGGACAATTTCAGAGCATGGGGCCTGGCCCGTCAGATCAGAAGCGGTATCGAGTTCACCTTCTGAACCCGGCTCGGTCAATTGTGCTACTGAACGTCAGTCTTGAATCGACGGGAGAAAGATTATGTTGAAAAACAGTAGAATACTTTTCACTCTGGCCACGATGGCCCTGGTGCTCTGCATGGCTGTGGACGGTTTCGCTCTGCAGACCCGGACCAGAAAATCCCAGGGTAATAATTTCGGCCTGGAGTTGAACCTCGGTGGCACCGTTTTAGCGGGGACCAGTGAATATCCCCGCGGGTCGGGGAACTCCATCCCTACTTTCGAGGGTGGCTGGGGGCACTTCCTGGCGGTAGCCAGGGACCTCGATGGCGACGGGTATGCTGAGGACACCCTCTATGGCCGCAGCCGTGGCCGTACCGTGGGTGGCCGCAGAGCGTCACTTGAAGCGATGGATCTTGTACTGGAAGGTTTCAATGCCGGCCATCGGATGGATCAGTGGATGGGCCGTGTGGAAAACAACGAGATCTGGAGCTCCCTTGACCCCGACAACCTCACGCGCTGGCCGGCCGAGTTCCGCGAAGGCCGTACGATGAGCGGCGCCCCGATCCTGTTTGGCCGCGAAACCATCGGCGCCATGCACTCGGACGCCTACAATCGCAGCTATCACGGATCGGTACCGCCTACAGGCGTTTCGCTTGAATACCAGTTCTATTTCCTCGATTTCGGTGAAAGCAACGATCTGGCTTTCGGCCATCTGTTTATCCGCAACATGAGCGAATACCTGAAATACAACGATAACCAGAGTTTCAGGGACCAGGTTGCCGCAACTCCCGATGGGCAGGTCTGGGACAGCTTCGCGCTGATGTATGTCGAAAACTACTTCGGTATCGGTTTCAGCACGACCGGGATGGATGAAGGCTGGGCTTTCCATCCGGCTCGCGTGATCAAGTGCATGGTCGATCAGGACGGGCTGGAAGACGGTTTCACCAACGGCGGCATGGCTTTCATTATCGGTTACACGCCGCTGAAGAATATGGAGTTCAAGGGCGAGACCGCCTACCTGTCCAACACCACCAACTTCCGCTGGAGCGCTGATTTCGGTATCTCGAAGGCGCTGGACATGGGTACGCGCTCCGATCCCGGGCATACCTTTCGCTGGGCTACCTGCTTGCAGCCGGATGGGACAGAAAGGGACATCTCCGACTTCTACGGCGATGAGATCAGCCCCTACACCGGCCGCGCCCTTACCGGCAACCCCGGTGTGATCGTGCCCTCCGATTCCCGTTACAACCAATGGCTGTGGGGCCGCCAGGCCCGGATCAATTACCATGCCTGGAGCGGACTGCACCAGTTCGGTCCCCGCGATACCACCACCACCGATTTCGCGATCATGGCGGCTTATCCCACTAATCCTCCGCTGGTGATGAAGCCCAACGATATCGCCAATATCGACGATCCCGACATCCAGGTCCAGCTCGCTCCTCTGGAGCGGATGCAGGACGTTGCAAAGATCGTTTACAAGGGCGGATATATTCTGCCTCAGACACCTGTGCCGCCCCCGCTGACTATCGTGCCGGGTGACAGAGAGGTGACGATTACCTGGAGCAACGTTAACCTGAACACCCCGGATGAATACTATTATTTCATCCAGGATAATCCCGAAGTCGATCCCGAAGGCGTATACCGGGAGTACGATTTCGAGGGATATCGTCTTTATCGCAACTATGTGGGACCGAGCGACGCCCATTCCGAATTGATTTATGAATCCAGTCTGGGCGCGGGTGATCTTGCATTCCACTACGTGGACACAAGGGACAAGGACGACCCGTACTACAGGATGCGTAACGGGCTAAAGATCTGGTACGCTCTCGTACCTTACGACCTGAACTACGATCCGGCCACGGGGGACGAACTCAGCCTGCCTGATCCCGGGCAGTCGAAGGTTTGGAACCGCACGTTCCCGGAAGGTTACTACACGGTTCGGCCGCGCAGCGATGCAAGCAACTTCAAGCCTGCCGAAGTCGCCTCGATAACCTATCTGCCGAGCGCGGGAGAAGCGATCCAGGTAACTGAGGTGGCGCTGGCCGGTTCCGAGGGTATGATCACCGAGACCCCGAAGTTTCTCGAGCCTTATACCGACATTGCCGTCGAGGTCGTAAACAGTGAAAGGATAACCTCGGATCAGACGGTTTACCTCGCTGTTACGGGGATGGGGCCTCATGGTGGTCTGGCCGGTAGCAGGACCGTGGTCCTGCAAGACGCCGGTGGCACCCTGGTCGATCCGTTCAAACAGAGCATTATGGTCAACGGCCGCGGCAGGGACTACAATAAAAGTCTTGCCTATTCCGCCGGTATGAGTGGTGACGGTATTTCATACTCGGTCAACATGTCGATCAGCCAGCAGACTATTCGGAACATGCAGACCCAGATGGACCTGGGTGGTTACGGTGGTGATGTCTCTTTTGCCACTTACCGCTGGGGTGAAGGCTCGGGCGGACTTGTCTACAACAGCGGTGGCTCAAATGCCGCCTACACCAGGGCCGGTGAGTTCAAGGTTACCTGGAGCGCCTCCGGCGGCGGCCTGACCTGTACGGTTCAGGACCTGACCCACGGCAAGGCGATCCCCTTCAGCCCGTATATCGATGATGAGAACTGGGGATTCATCGTCGGTGGCGCTACGTATGCGGATATTACCGGAGACGCGGGCCGTGAATGGGGCGGCCCCAGCAACGTGCTGGTTCCGCAGAGTGAACGCAGCATCATGCTGGCCGAGACAGTCCCTGCCAATAATACGGAGGACTTCTACCTCTACGTTAACGGGCAGGCCTGGAAGTTCACCAATCTCAGCGCGATGCCGGCCTCCGGCACCGTTATGACGGTGATTACGGCATACGGCAGCTGGAACGGCGACGGTACGGCTTTTACCCAGACACCGGAACCGATCTTTCCCGGTGACAAATGGCAAGTCATCATCAAGGCGATGAGTATGAGCACCGATGATATTGACCTGTCAAAAATCAGGGTCGTGCCGAATCCATACATCGCCAGTTCGATGCTCGATCAGTCCGGCGGCAGCCGCAGGATCGATTTCGTCAACCTGCCGGGCCGCTGCACGATCAGGATTTATTCTCTGGGCGGAAATCTGGTCAATGTGCTCAATCACATCGGTTCAGGCCGGACCGGTTGGGGTAACTATACCGACCTGGACAACATCCAGCCGGATAACACTCCGCTGGAGTTCACGGGCTACGATAACCACGGCGGCACCGAACCCTGGAACGTGAAAAACCGTTTCGGACAGACTGTAGCCAGCGGGTTGTATTTCTACCATGTGACGGACGAGCGGGGAGAAACGCACACGGGTAAGTTCTACATCGTCAACTGATGAGGACGCGGTGTGAGCAGCTTACTTAGCAAGCGTTCTTCCCATTCAAGAGTATATGGAGGTTAGTTATGTTGAGAAAGATGGCATTAAGAGCCATAACGACCGCTGGCGTACTCCTCGCGTTCGTCGCCTTGCCCCTGCTAGGACAGGGTATCGAGCGTAAGGAATACAACGGTCTGGACAAATATCCCACACAGGGACGCCCGGGCGCCAGCAGCTCCGTGGGCGTTCGTGCGGCGGAGTTCCTGACCATCCCGGTGGGTGCCCGCGGTATCGGCATGGGCGGCGCCAGTTCGGCGGTGCTTGACGATATTTCCGCGATCTGGTGGAATCCGGCCGGACTGGGACTGCTCGAGCAGAGCGAAGTGATGTTGACGGTTGTGGACTACACGATGAACCTGTCCTACAGCTATGCCGCATTCGCCACGCCGATTGCCGATAACGTAATGACCATCGGTGTGTTCGCCGGCTATCTGGACATTCCGGATGAGGAAATCACAACCATCACCAGTCCCAACGGCACAGGGCAGTACTACAACGCCTACGATTTCCAGATGGGCGCCAGTTTCGCCTACAACCTCTCGGACCGCTTCACGGCCGGGATCAACGTGAAGTACATCCATCAGGATTTCTTCCAGAACCTTGCCGCCAACGCATTAGGAATCGATGCCGGAGCGATCTATCACACCGAGCTGGCTGACCGTGAAATCCGTTTCGCCTTCACGGTCCAGAACCTCGGTACCAACCTCACCATGAGGGGTGAGAACCTGCGGGTCAATGTCGGGCCCGAGCGGCTCAATGGCGGAGTGCCCGACGGTTACGGCGACTACTCCACTGATCCGTTCGCCCTGGCCACGCGTAATACCCGTGAAGCCTTCCGCGCGACCAACACCTACCGCCTGCCCACCACGGTGAAAATCGCGCTGGCCTACAACCTCTACACCAGCGAGTCAGCCAACTGGCTGGCCAGCGCGGAGCTCTGGCGCAACAGCAACATCCCGATCAGCTACGCGGTTGGTTCGGAAGTGAATTATAACTTCACTCCCTTCCTCTCCGGCGCTGTCAGGATGGGCTGGTTGATCCAGACCGATGAGTTCACCGACAGTGCCGACCAACTGGGTTACGCCTATCTGGGTGATAATCCCACCTGGCGCGGACTGAGCTTCGGCGGCGGACTCAAGCAGATTTTCGGCAGCAAGGCAGTCAGCTTCAACTACGCCTATCAGAACAAGGGCCGCCTTTCAGCCGATAACTTCTTCAGTCTGCAGTTTGGATTCTAACGCCTTGGAGGGCGCCCGAAGAAGTTAGCAAAAAAGAGCCGGCCGCGGAATTCCGCGGCCGGCTTTCTATTATCGCCTTGGATTATTTAAACTCTGCGTTATGTGGAAAGCTCCACCTCGCGATGAGCTTTCGCGGCACGGTAGATCGTTTCGATCAGCAGCCCGGTCCTGCGGGCTTCCTCGCCGCTGACCGCCGGATCGCGGCCCTCGCGCACCGCCGAGCAGAAATCCTCGATAATCGCTTCGTGCCCGCTGGTGTCGGTTACCGCCACGCCGCCGGCTCCGGCTCCGCTATGGATCGTCTCGGCGCTCTCCACCTCCGGCCGCTGTACCCCCTCGACGTCCCAGGCCACTATCTCGTCGTTGACAGTCAGCACGGAGCCGCGCTCGGCGTGAATCTCCAGGCGCACCGGGTAGCCGGGGGCGGTCACCGTGCTGGCCACTATCGTGCCGATCATCCCCCCGGCCCAGGTAAGGATCGCCGCGCCGTGGTCCTCCACCTCGATCCCGGTATGGGCCAGCACCCCGGTGGCCGCCTGCACCCTGGCGGGCAGACCGAAAAACCAGGTGAGCGTGTCCACGTTGTGGCTGGCCTGCTGGATGAACGGCCCGCCGCCATCGACTTCCAGTGTGCCGCGCCAGGGTGCGCTGTCGTAGTAGTCCTGGCCGCGAAGGAATTTCACGCTCAGGTCGGCGCAATAGAGCTTGCCCAGTGCGCCGTTGTCGAGCAGCTTTTTCATCGCGATATTGGCCGGACTCATCCGCCGCTGGAACGCCACGCCCAGCCGAAGGTTGGCCTTGCGGCAGGCGGCGATCATCTCGTCCATCTTCGCGATTGTCACATCCAGCGGTTTTTCGGTGAGTACGTGCTTGCCCAGCGCGGCCGCCGCCAGCGTGTCGCGGCAATGCAGACCGTTGGGAGTTGCCAGCATCACGGCGTCGTAGTCCGTCTCTATCGTATCCAGACTGCCGCCGCTCTCGCCCAGCGAGTGCTCGGCCGCGTAGGCGGCCGCCCGGCCGGTGTCGCGGCTAACCACGCCCACAATCTTTGCCCCGGCCACCTTGGCCGTGGCGTTCACGTAAGTTCCCGCGATATTACCTGTCCCTACCAGCACGAATCTGACTGGTTGCATTTACCACGCTCCTTCATAATTATAAACTGGATTAACTCTCGATTTTCAGCTCACGCCAGCCTGACCCACTCTTTTTCCGCCGCCTTTATCGCGTCAATCGTGTAGCGCACGTCCAGCCGGGGCTGGTCGGTGTACTTGGGGAACATCCCCACCACCACGGCGTCGCCCGGCTTGATCCTGGCGAACGCCCAGCGGAACGCTGCGGCCGCTTCCTCCTGCGATCCTGCCTTGCGGCCGCAACCGAGAATCTTGTAGGCCAGGCACATCCTGCCGGTCTGCTGGATAAAGCGGCAGATGCGTTCCGGGTCGTCGGGGTGGAACTCCTCCTGCTCGAACTTTCCGCTTACAACCGCGCTCTGGCGGGGTTTGCGGGCCACGTTGTAGAACGGAGTCATGTAGAAATCAATGTCCCAGCCGGCGTTCTCCACGTAGTCGAAAATCTGGGGGATATGGGCGGCCAGGCCCACCTGAACCCCGTTGTCGCGGATGGTTTTCAGGTAGTCCCGCACGTCGTCGATTCGCCCCTCGCGCCAGTACTTGTCGGTTTCGGTGCCGTGGAAATAGATCCCCTGCGCGCCGAACGCGGCGATCATTTTGATATTGTGGTGAATGTCGTGCATCTCGCTGGCGGTCTGGGCGATAAACTGGATATCCTCACCCCGGCGGTGCAACAGCTCCAGGTAGTGCAGGATCCGATGGTAGTCGCCCCGGCCCTGGAACGTGTCTATCCCGGCGCGCTTGCAGGCAATCAGCGTGTCGACAATCCGCTCGGCGGAGAAATAGCTCTCCATGTCCCTGTTCATCGGCTCGCTGAAATGGCTGTTCCAGACAAACGGGTTGCCGCCCACAATCAGGCGGGTCACCCTGTGCGCTCCGAAAGGCACCGTGGGCAGTGCGTATTTATCGCTCATTATCTTTTTCCTCCATGATAGCCGGGTCAGTTTTTGCTCAGTTCCCGCCGGTCTCGCCGGGGGGCGAATCGTCACTTACGGAAGGCTCCACGTGAACAGTAACATCGTACACGTTGCCCAGCTCACTGCAGATAGCCGCCTCCACCGCGCTGGCGATCCGATGGCCTGCCAGCACACTGATCCGCGGGTCGACCTTGATGTGCAAATCGGCGATTATCTGGCCGCCCAGATAACGGGCGCGCACCTTGTGCAGGCCGAGCACCCCCTCCTGCTCGATCGACACGTCCCAGATACGTTCAACCACATGCGGTTCAGGGGCCGTGTCGATTATACCGTGGAATGCGGCGCGTGCTATATCCACGCCTACCTTGCCCACCAGTACCGATACGCCAATCGAGGCCAGCGGGTCGAGAATAACCAGCGAGGGGTGCAGCCGGGCCAGGGCTATGGCGGCCAGGGTGACCACTGATGTGAGCGCATCGCTGCGATGGTGCCAGGCGTTGGCCACCAGCGCGCCGCTGCGCAGTTTGCGGCCCAGGCGATGGGTGGCGCGGAACAGCCATTCCTTGGCCGCTATGCTCACCGCGGCGATAGCCAGCGCCAGAGTCGAGGGCGCTGCCAGCGATGGCTGGCCCAGGGCCTTTACCGACGAGGCCACCATCCAGACGGCGAATGCTATCAGCAGACCGCCCGTAACCAGCTCGGCCAGCGTCTCGATTTTTTTGTGCCCATAGGGATGGTTGGCGTCGTAGGGCTGGTTACCATAGTAGAGCCCCAGCGCCACCACCGCGTCGGTAGCCAGATCGCTCAACGAGTGCAGCCCGTCGGCTACCAGCGCCCGGCTGCTGCCGTAGATACCCGCGGTCACCTTGGCGGCGCAGAGCAGGATGTTGATCGCCGCGCCCAGTGCCGAAATGCGCAGGCCTGACGACGCTGCGCTGCTGTGTCGGCTCTCGCTGCCCATCTTCCTTCCCGCGCTCCCCTGCCTCAGGATGGCCCGGCGGGGGGGCGAAAGCAGCGGCCTCTCCACCGGAAAGGTGTTGACCGGCAACCGGTTATAAAAATGGCGCAACCAGTTGCCGCTACACCGATAAAATGGCGGATGAGGATGGATTAGTCAAGGGAAGGGCCGGAAGGGAGAACCGGCTTTCGTCATTTCCATGCGCTGATTTCGGGAGTTTGGGCAACTCAGGCAGCTTGCTCGTTTCGCTCTTTGGCCCGTCGCAGACCGAACACGCCCCAACCGGCCAGCAGCAACACGATCGCCAGGCTGTAGAAAATCCAGCCCATACCCAGCCTGTCGCCGATCCAGCCGCAAAGGGGCGCCGCCAGCGCGCCGATCCCGAGGTTCAGGCCGAACTTGACCCCGTAGCTGGTGCTGCGCCAGGCCGGGGGAGTGGCCCGGGCAAGCATCTGGTTTTCCAGCGGCTGACTGGAGAAGAAAAAGAAGAAGAACACGCACATGCCCACGATCAGCGGCCAGCCGCCGAACAGGGTGGCGATCAGCAGCAGGGGGGCGAACACGGGCACGACCCGGCTGTAAATTTTGAACGGGTCGACTTTGTCCGAGAGATGCCCGCCCCAGATCTGTCCCAGCCCGCCGACTGTCAGCGAGATCGAGGCGAACAGCCCGCCGGCCACCACCGCGCCCAGCGTTTCCACCTCGAACCGCTCACCGATAAACTTGGGCAGATATGTCATCACACCGCGATATACGAAACCGAGCACGATCATGATCCCATAGAGCCACAACAGGGTTCTGCGGGTGCCGGCCGCGATAGAGGGTTTGACAGTGTTGCCGTGCTCGTCGAGCTCGTGATGAGCGATCCGGATCGGGAAAATCAGCAGGGCCAGGCCACATGCGGCGCTCATCGCCGCCGGAACCACGAACGCGGCCCGCCAGCCAAAACGCACACCCAACAAGCCGGCCAGAAACGGGCTTACCGCCAAGCCGATACTGCCGAATATCCCGTGGATACCCATCACCAGGCCCTGGCGGCGCACACCCATCGAGATCAGGCCCAGCCCCGATGGGTGATACATGCTGAGAAACAGCCCCAGTAACGCCAGCGAGCCCGCCAGTTGCCAGAGCGAGTCTGAAAGGGCGGCAAGCAGGCAACTGGCCGCCGAGCCGAAAAAAAACAGCAGAAAAATGCGGTAGCTGTCCCAGCGGTCGGAGAGAAAACCGGCGGGAAAACTGCCCACGCCCAGCATCACCAGCCCCGGAAACACCAGCAGCCCTGCCTGGGTCAGGTTCAGGTCGAAACTCACCAGCAGCAGCGGCAGGATACCCGCGTAGATCAACTCCATCACGTGCATCATCCCGTGGCCCAGGCCGGTGAACCAGATCACCCGCCGCTCATAGGGAAATTCTCCGCCGCTGGATGCCGCGCACCCGGCCGCTGCGCCCCCGGACAATTCAACTTCTGTGGTTTTGGAACTCATTCGCCCTTACCCGCTTCCATCTGCAGTGCGGATCAGAAAGTAAAATACACGCCGATTCTGGCCTGGATGATATCCGTGGCCGAGCGGATGGTATCATAGCGGATCGAAGCATTATTGAGCCGCTCGATAGAGCCTCGTTTCAGGTACTCGGCCTCGCCACCCTTGATATAGCTGAACTTGAGATCCAGCAGCGCCTCGCCCAGGCTCACGGCCGGAGTGGAAACCTTACCCTGCCAGAGCCGGAACTTGAGTCCGCCGCCGAAGCCGATATTGTAGGTGTAGTCGTTGAAATTGGTGCTTTCGGCAATTGGCTCCGAGGCCAGTCTGCGGTTCTCGATCCTGGTCTTGGTGGCGATATAGGTTACCCCGCCGAACACCTCGGCGTAGGGGCGGACCACGCCGTGGCTTCTGCCAACGGAAATACCGGGGCTGAAATGGATCAGGAAGTTGTCGGTCACCACGTCCACCACCACGTCCGGGATCGTGTAGCTCAGCGGCTCAATGCGCCGTTCGCGGCCGTAGTTGAGGTAGTTGACGTCGAAAAAGACCGTGGCCTTGATCGGAGAGGGCTCGCCGAAGCTCCAGCCGACCCGTCCGCCGCCACCCCAGGCGAACTCGACCTCGTCCTTGAAATCAGCGGCCGGCCACCCCAGCGAGAGGCCCAGTCCCGCCTCAAGGCGCGCCGAGGCCAGCGAGGGAATCAACAGAGCGGAAAGCAATAACGGAAGCAGCCTGCGCATCATCGACTCCTGCGGAAGTGCGTTGGTTGCACGCTCACCAGGTGGTCCGGCGGCGTTCGCATAAAGGAGAAATAATATAGTCGAATCGGTGAATTTGACAAGGCTCAGGGGGCAGTTGAAGAAAGCTCTCAACGGCCCTGAAAGAAATATTTTCCCGGTTGGCCACCCAGGGGCAAGGCCGGAGGAGCTATGTGGTTCAACGGCGGATGTTGTTCTGGGTTAAAAGTTTACGGGTGAGCCATTCGATAAAGCGGTCGGTTGTGATCCGCATCCCGATCCGGCAGTTGGCCGCTTTGCTCTCGTCCACCACGGTGAAGCCCTCAGCGGTTACCCGCACATGGGCCTCGCGGAGCTGGACGAACTCATCGGTGATCGCCATCGCCACCGCCACCGGGTCGAACAGCGTGGGGTCGCGCCGCTCCGGGTGGGGAAGCGCCCAGAGGGTGTAGAGCGCACAGATCGCGTCTGTCAGCGGCGAGTTGCGGTAGAGCAGTTGCAGGCGGCGTTCCTTGCCGAACCTGACCATCGTGGTCACATCCAGCCCGGCCAGGGTGATCGGCACGCCGCTGGTCATCAGAAGCTGCGCGCTCGGCACGTCCGCCCGCACGTTCCACTCGGCGCTGGGGCGGCTGTCGCCGCCGTAGCCCATGTAGAACGAACCGAACATCGCGTAGACTTCCCTGACCAGTTTCCAGGCCCCGGGGTCCTTGCGGATCACATCGCCCAGGTTGGTCACCGGCCCCACGCTGATGATCGTTACCTCGCCGGGGTACTTTCTCAGCATGCGGATGATAAAATCAGCGGCCGGCTCGTCGGTTGGCCGGTAGCGGGCGAAACCGTCGCCCCAATGAAGCTGCGGGGGTGGGCTGGCCTCCGGGCGGGTGGAGCGGCCCACGGCCACGGGGATCGAGTCCTGGCCGGCCTCCCAAAGCATCCGGCAGCTCAGGCGGCCGCGTCCCTCGGTGGGGCCGTCGCAAACAGTGATTCCCAGCACCTCGAACTCCGGGCTGATCTGCACCAGCGCCTGGGCGAACGCATCGTCGACATCCCCGCCCAGATCGGTGTCGAAAATGATTTTCCGGCCGGCGAACAGGCTTCCGGCCCAAAGCAAACCGGCGAACATCAGCAGGGTGAAAAACCTCATCAGGCCTCCGGGGAATTACAGCCATTGGTTGAAAAATTTAACCAGTTCCTCGAACATCTCCGGGGTGAACGAGTGCTTGCCGGGCGGACGGTAGCCGATCAGGGCTCCGGGCCTTCCCGCGCGCACGTAAGCGGGACGCGCTTTTTCCAGCAGCTCGTCCACGCCCTCCCTGGGCATCCCGATATCATCGAGCGGGGCGGCGATAAAGTAGGGCCGGGGGGCCTGGGCCGCCACCAGCTCCGGCTGGTCGAAATGCTGAAGGATTCCCGGCAGCCACCAGTAGTGACCGTGGTAGCCGGGCGTACCGACCGCGAGCATGTGGCGCAGGGTGCCCACTCCGCCGCACAGAGGCGCGGCGGCCGCGAACCGGCTGTCTGCCGCCGTGCTGTAGAAGGTGGTAATCCTGCCGAAACTCATGCCCGTGCAGCCGATCCGCTCTGGATCGACATCATCAAGGGTGGTCAGGTAACTGAGCGCCTGGCGGATCTCGTGGGCGTGGATTCCCTGGCTGGTGAAACCTTGAATCAGGGCGGCCTTGCTCTGGTCGCCGCTGTTGAAACCCCGGTCGCCCAGCCCCCGCTGAGTCATCGCCAGTGTGACATAGCCCCTGCGGGCAAGCTCCGCGGCCCAGCCGATCAATCTGCTGTGTGGCGGTCTGGGTTCCTTGCGGCCCAACGACACGTACTCGCCGATCCCGAAATCTGGGCGGGTGAGCACAATCCTGTCCCCGCCGGTGCCGGAGAGGCAGATCACCGCGGGCAGTTTTTTGCCTTTCGCGCCGGTGGGACGGCAGAGGTAGGCCGGTACCCACTGGCCGAAAATGGTGGGCCAGCGCACCTCCTGCCGCGTGTACCCGTCGAACTGCTCCACCTCGCCTTCCACGGCCTGCACATCCGGTGCGCCGGGATGGATATTCAGCACGGCGCAAAGCTCCTCGCGCACGTTGCTCGGCTGGCCGGGAGCGGCCGCGTCGATCTTGTCGTAGAATTCATCCCACAGTGGGACCGGCCCGCCGAAAACGTTTTCCACCAGCCCGGTGGCCACCTTGACGGGGCCGAACGTGCGGGAGAAATCGAAATTGCCGCGCTCATCGAGCGAGGGCGCCGGGCTCTCTAACCAGTTAAACAGCTCCGGGTGGGCCAGTGCGCCCACGGCCGCAAGATCGGCGATATTGAACGGCTCGTCCATCTGCCAGCCGTTGGTCATCATCAGCAGGTTGAGATAGTCTCCCAGCGGGCCCCGGCCCCGCAGCGCACGCTTGCTGTGATGCTTGGTCTGGATCATCACGTTGTTCCCGCAGGGGATATAGAGCAGCTTGACTCCGGAACTGAACAGCACACGGGCGGCGGTCAGGTCCTGCATCATGTTATGCTCGCCGCCCTCGCCGTCGGGCCAGTCCACTCCACCGAGCCAGGCGAAAGTCACCCGCCCGGCAATACCCGGATCGAGCAGGATGGCGCTGGCCAGGTTGGTGGCCGCGCCGATTCCAAGCACCACCAGTTCGCCCTGCCCGGCGGCCTTGCTGCGCTCGATGATGAATTTTACGGCATCGCTGACCACAGGGGTTTTACTGTCCGTAAGCGGTTTGTCGGCCCCCATAATCACGGGGATACCCCTGATCCCCGCCAGGCCAATCATGTTGTGGATTTCCAGGAAATTTTTCTCCGAGGTCCCCGGGCCGTTGTGTACCGAGGTGAACCCCTCGATAGTAAAATGCTCGGGGCTGAGCAGAGCGTAGGCGATCGCATGCTGGTCGTCGCGCTCACAGGCGGCGTCGGTGTCGATAATAACCCTCACCCTGTGCGGGGCGGCGATCAACAGGGCCGGCAGCAGCAAGGCAAACAGGATAAGCGACAGTCGAGATTTGAAGCGGACCGGGGAATCCATTTCGGTTTTCGCTTTTTAAGGTGAATGCCAGGTGTTCCAAAAGCTCAGGGGCGCGGGGTGGCATCCTTTTTGCTAAAACGCTGAAGGGCTGGGAGTTGCGCCGATGGTGCTTACGCAAAAAGGATGCCGCCCCGCGCCTGTCCGGGAGGCCATCCACGTGGGTAGCTCGTGGTAGCTTTCACGGATCGGTTTGACACCGGTGCGTTCGTGCTGCTCGAGGATTTTACGGGCGCGGTCGATCCGGTTGAACACGCTTCGGCGCTCATGGGGTTTTATATTGTTCTTTCGGCGAGAGTCAGCTATTTCAGTTCCTTGACCGCAATCTTGCGAAACAACACCTTGCTGCCCTTGCGCCAGTTCTCGCCCGGGTGGACCTGGATCGCTATCGCACCGCTGCGGGGTACCACCGGGGTGCCGTCCTCTTGAAGCGCGCCCTGGTAGTCGTTGATTTTCTCCCCGTTGAGCCAGACCTGGATTCTCGGCGGCTGGCTCTCGATCCGGATCCTCATCGCGTTATAGTCGAACGGGTCCCAGAGGCTGAAACCGCGGTAGCAGTGCTGGGCAAAACCGCCGCCACGAGGGATGTAGACCGCGCCGATCTCGCCCTCGGGACGGTGATCGATCGTGATCTGGTAGGAGAGCACGTCGGGCTGCACGCGAAGGAACAGGCCGGAGTCTTGGGGATAAGTGGTTTTCACCTCGGCGTAAACCTCGAAATCGCTGTACATTTTCTCGGTGGCCAGCAGGCCGCCCTCACCCTTGGGCCACTGGTCACCGGCAATAGCCCCGTCGATTACCTCCCACTGGCCGTGGTCGTTGTAGCTGGTCAGCTTGGCCCAGCCATCGAGTGACTTCCCGTCGAATATGTCCACGAAACCGCTGAGGTCGGTTTCCTGCCCGGCGGCCCGCGAGCTTTGTGCGACAAAGAGTCCGAGTGCCAGGGCCATTGCTACGAGGATCGATGGAATACGCATTATTCAAGGTCTCCCGTGTTGGAATGAGAGTGTAAAATAGTGGCGAATGAGTTATATTGCTGCTATGATAGTTGATGATCAACCGATGTGCAAGATAAAGTACAACGCGCCTTTCCCCGGTTCATTCCTTCGCTGGAGTCTGGCCGGTTAATCCAGACTGAATTCAATCCAGGAGCCGAAAAATGAGAAGTGGCCTGCTCTCTTTTATGTTGGCGGTAATTGTGTCGCTATCCTGGGCCGATAGCTCCAGCGCTTTTGTGACTGAGCTTCGCCAGCGCGGATATGCCCTGATTCCCACGCCCCAGCGGGTGGAGCTTGAGAACGGCGATATAACACTGGGCCCGGGCTGGGCGATTGAGGCCGAGGGCCGTGCCCGGGGAGATATCGCCGTGCGGCGGTTGACAGAGGGTGCACGGGAGCTGCACGGGCTGGTTTTAGCGGGTAAGGGCGAGGGCAAAATCGTGCTGAAAATAGCCGCTGGGACCGTTAAAGGCACGGATGATCCCGAGCTGCTTAAGCAGGCCTACAGGCTGACAGCTACGCCGGGCAGGGTGGAAATAACGGGTAACGATGCGCCGGGGCTGTTTTATGGCGTCCAGAGTTTTTTGCAGCTCCTGCGCCGCAATCCTGACGGCAGTCTCAGTCTGCCGGCGGGCACTATCACCGACTGGCCCGACCTTCAGCTTCGCTTCGCCCACTGGGACACCAAGCACCACCAGAAAAGAATCGAAACGCTGAAGCGGCTTATCGACTGGCTGGCTTATTTCAAGGTCAACATGATCGGTTTCGAGATGGAGGATAAGTACGAGTACCCCAGCCACCCGATTATTGGCGCGCCGGGCGCATACACCAAAGAGCAGATGCAGGAGCTTACCCGCTACGCCCTGGAGCGCCACGTTCAGCTTGTCCCGGTTATCCAGAGTCCGGCGCACATGGCTTACGTGCTCAAGCACGAAGAGTTCGCCCACCTTCGCGCCGACGGCTGCAACTACCAGATCTGCATGTGTGACCCCGAGGCGATCCAACTCATTTTCGACATGTTCGACGACATGATCGAGGCCACGCCGGGAGTGGAGTATTTCCACGTCTCCACCGACGAGGTCTATTTCGCCGGAACCTGCGACAAGTGCGAGCGGGAGTACAACGAAGAGAACCGCAGCCAGGCCTGGATCGATTTCGTGCTTAAGGCCCACGAGTTTCTTGCCTCCCGTGGCCGGACGATGCTGGCCTGGGTGGAGTACCCGGTGCTGGCCGAGCATATCCTCCAGTTGCCGCCGGATTTGATCGACGGGGTGATGGGCGGCGACCAGGATTTCCTCGATATGGAAAAAGCTGTCGGGATCAGGCAACTGGCCTACAGCAGCACCCAGGGCTCGGAGTTCCTGTTCCCCAACCATCTGCCTACAACTTACCGTGGCCGCTATACGCGGGGCAGGGTGGAGGGCAACGTGCAAACCGTGCGCAGGGGACTGGCCATGGGGGCCAACCCGATTGGCTCGTTCGCGGCCGCCTGGGACGACTCCGGCCTGCATGAGGAAACTTTCTGGCTCGGCTGGGCCTCTGTAACCCAGTACGCCTGGACCCACCTGACACCCACTCCGGAGCAGACCACGGCCGATTTCATGGATGTGTTTTATGGACCCGGCCATCAGGATATGCTGGAGGTCTACAACCTGCTTGAGCAGGGCGCGCGCTTTTTCGAGGATGGCTGGGAATCGGTTATCAGCTCCGAGCGCAATCCGGGCTACGGGAACAGTGATGGTAAGGGTATCCATACCGAGCGCTACGACCAGTTGCTGGTGCCGCCCTCGCTCCCCGATCCTGCCGACCTCGCTATCGAATCCGTGTTCAGCACCAGGTATGCCGGAAGGGTTGAGCAGGCCCGCGCCCTGCTGCCGGAGAGCGACAGGCTGATCGCTCTGCTGAACCGCAACATGACCAGCCTGTCTCGCAACCGCTACAACCAGGAAGTATATTTGAGTATCGCCCAGCTTGAACGACACTTTATCGAAACTCTGCTTGAGTTGGACGAGACCGAGCGTTCGCTGATCTCGGCCTCCGAAGCCGCGGCGAAAGGGAATCACGGCCGGGCGGTGAACTATATGGTGGAGGCCAACAACTCCGTGGCCGCTCTGCTGGAGAGGCGCGAATGGATGTGGAACAACCTGACGGAGGTCTGGGAAAAAAGCCGCTACGAGAAGGGTCGGAGCGTGGACGGGCGGAAGTTCGTGCACGTGCTTGACGATCTCAAGGACCACTGGGCCGACCGCCGCCGTGGCCTGGACTATATGATGGCCCCGTTCCAGCGCATGCAACTGCCCGCCTGGCGCGGCGCTCTGGTGAAAATTATCGACTCCTACGCCGCCGCCCACGGCGTGCCCGTGCGGGGGCTGGCTGTTCCCCGGCTGGAGGACTGACTTAACAACCTGATCATTATAATATCAAGATAACTCTTTATTGTGGAGAGCGGTAGCTGATGATAACCAGGGTCAATATTCTGTTGAGTGCTCTGCTGCTTTGCCTTGCGCTGCCGGCTCAGGCCGCAATCACCATGACTCCCACCGACCTTCGCCTGCGGGGCTACAGCCTGGTGCCATCACCCCAGAAAGTCGAACTCAGGCAGGGCGATGTGGTGATCGACCAGAGCTGGGCGGTAGAGACTGAAGCCGATGGCCTGGCAGCCGGCTGGCTGGAAGAATGGGCGGAAGACCTTCACGGGTTAACGCTGGCAGGCACCGGCGATGGCAAAATAACTCTGGCGGTGGACAAGCGGGCCGTGACCGGTGTGGACGATCCGGGTCGTAGCGCACAGGCGTACAAGCTGGAAATTTCCGCGAGCCGGGTTACGATTACCGGCAACACTGAGCAGGGGCTGTTCTACGGCGTCCAGAGTTTTTTGCAGCTCCTGCGCCGTAAGCCCGATGGCCGCCTGTGCGTACCGGCGGGCAGCATTATCGACTGGCCGTCGCTGGAGCTGCGCTTTGTCCACTGGGACACCAAGCACCACCAGAAACGCCCCGAGACCCTGCGCCTGATAATCGACTGGCTGGCCTTTTTCAAGGTCAACGCGATCGGTTTCGAGATGGAGGACAAGTACGAGTTTCCCAGCCATCCGCTGGCAGGTGCGCCGGGCGCTTATACCAAGGAGGAGCTGCAGGCTCTTACCCGCTACGCCCTGAAACGTCATATCCAGCTTGTGCCCCAGATCCAGGCTCCGGCCCATATGAACTGGCTGCTCAAGTACAAGCAGTACGAGCATCTCAGGGCGGACAATTCCAACTACCAGATGTGCATGTGCGACGAAGAGGGGATGGACGTTATCCGTGACCTCTACCAGGACATGATAGACGCCACGCCGGGAGTGAAGTACTTCCACGCCTCCACCGATGAGATTTATTACGCCGGTATCTGCGACAAGTGCGGCAGGCCGTACAACGACGAGAACCGCAGTCTGTACTGGGTGGAGTACGCAAGCTGGATGCACCGCTGGCTGGCCGAGCGCGGCCGAACGATGCTCTGCTGGGTTGAGTATCCCCTGCTGCCGGAGCATATCAGGATGCTGCCCTCGGGCATTATCGACGCGATCACCAACGGCAGCAAGGCCCCTGTCTGGATCGATGAGATGAACAAGGCGGGGATTCCCCAACTGGCCTATTCCAGCATGCAGGGCTCGGAGTTACTGTTTCCCAACCTGTTCCCGACCACCTACCGCGGCCGTCGCACCGAGGGCAGGCTGAAGGACGCTTCCACCACGGTACCGCGCGTGCTGGATAAGGGGGCGAACCTGTTGGGTACTTTCTGCGCCAGCTGGGACGATTCCGGTCTTCACGAGGAAGCGTTCTGGCTTGGCTGGGTGGTTGTCAGCCAGTACGGCTGGAACTATGCCTCGCCCGGTGTGGACCAGGCGGTGGCGGACTTTATGGATGTGTTCTACGGCCCGGACGCGGGTGAGATGGTGGAAGCCTACAAGCTGCTCGAGCAGGGTGCGCGCTTTTTCGAGGACGGCTGGGACCGGGTAAAAAGCAAAGAGCGCGGACCCACCTACGGCAGCAGTGTAGGGCCGTTTCCTTACGACCGCCAGGACCAGACCCTGTCCATGCCCCAGTTGCCTGAGGGCGAAACCATCCGCGTTACACCCACGTTCGCGGAAAAATACCGCGAGCGGATCGACGGGGCCTGGGAGCAGAAAAGGCTCAACGACTCTCTGGTGGCCATGCTGATGCGCAACCTGGGCCGGGTGGAGCGCAACCGCTACAACCTGGAAGTGCTGCTCTCGCTGGCGCGCCTGGAGCGCTATTTCATGGATATGCTTACCACCATGGAGCAGGCGGAAAGCTCCATGGTCGCGGCCTCGGCGGCGGACGCGGAGGGCAAGCACGCCGCGGCCGTGGGACAGCTGGTGGTGGCCTCGAACAGCGTGGCGTCCCTGCTGGAGCAGGAGAGTGCGATGTGGAGCAACCTGGTCACCGTCTGGGAGAAGAGCCGTTATCCCAAGAACCGCAGCGTGGATGGCCGCGAGTTCTTCCATGTGCTGGACGACGTGAAGGACCATTTCGCTGACCGCCGCAAGGGGCTGGACTACATGATGGCCCCGTTCCAGCGGATGGACATCCCCGGCTGGAGAGAGCGTCTGGTGAGCTTTATCGACTCCTATGCCGCCGCCCACGGTGTGCCCGTGCAGGGGCTGGCCGTTCCCCGGCTGGAGGACTAACAAAGGTGGCACAGGTCGGCTCTAATAGCTCTTGCGTACATAGTGCGCAAGAGCTATTATTTTATGAACTAACGTCAAGGGAGGCGTCTTGCGAACAACAGTGTATTGCCTGGTATCGCTGCTGGGGGCCGTGCTGATACAGGCAGGTTACGGGCAGCAGGCGGCGGAAGAGCAAGTTACCCCCACAGTACGAATCCGGCAGATAGCGGAGCCAACCGTGCTGCCAACTGACTCGATCACCTCCCTGACGGATACCCGCCCGCCGATTGACGAGTTTGGTACGCCCTACCTGTTGCCCCATGAGCACCCGGACCTGCCCACCCATATAGCGGACTGGCTGGACGAGCAGAGGTATGTTATTCCGCAGGGATTAATAACAGAGACAAGCGGACGGATTAATGTGGTTGCAGGAGAATTTGCGAATCCAGGGCAGCAAGATATAGCGGTCTGTTGTACTAACCGAGAGACCAGTTCGATTATCATGTTTTGGGGTAGTGCAATTGACAGTATTTCCCAAATCGATAAAATGCCTACCAGCACCTTTGAAAGTGACGGGTTCAGTGATATCGAGCTTTTTTGCTGTTCGTACTACATATCCAAATATGTCGCAGGGTACTCATAATAAGATTATTGCAATTATGATATCGCTATGTCTCACAGTTGTTGTCTTGGATTTTTCAAATGTGTTTGCAGAAGTCCAAAACACCATAAGGAAGAACAGGGATCAGCAGGAAAAAGCTTCATCGCATCAGCAGAAGCTTACCATCGATGAATTTAATACTGATTATATTATCCCGGCTGAATTTCCGGACCTGCCCAGCAAAATCGTGCAATGGCTAACTGCACGGCAATTCGTAATTCCGCAGGGAATCCCGGAGTACATGGTGGATGACGTCTTGCCCATTAATGCCATCAAAGGTCGGTTTAGGAATCCAAATCAACAGGACTGGGCTGTATATTGTACTAATATAGATAGCGCTTGTATCATCTTGTTTTGGGAAGGAGATACTATCCAACCTGAGGTTTTATCCAGGGATCCTGATTCGGCTAGTACTTACAAGCCGGATGGCGAAAGCATATCTTGTTGTTTTTTTTATATAAGCCCCGCCGGGGTGAAATTAATGCTCAGGCAATATGAATTGCTGAAATCTGATGGTGCTCTTGAACCGCCGCCCATTAACCATGACGGTATTTCTTTTGGAATATTGGACCAGGCAATTATATATATTTTATACAAATACAAGGGGAAATGGCTGAGCCTCGCTGGAACTGATTAATATTTGTCAGTATTGAAAACCAGATTTCAGATATACACGGAACAATGCCAGTGGAGCGGAGTTCCGTGCAATTTAGCAGTCTTAAAGTAGTTTTTCAGCTGGTTTTTTTGCCAGGTTTTCTGGGCCTCATTCATTTTGTTGTAATTTATATCCACATTCTGGCCCCATCTGTGGTTCTTGTGGCCATCACCGTCCATTTTTCCACCAGTTTTGAATAATCCTCCCCACGGCAAACTCAGGTCGTTGACCCATAACCTGTTTTGTTCTTCTGTTGTTTCGCCGAAATTACCCGCCTCGTACTGCCTGCCGAACGCATCGGCCACGCTCTTGATTGCCGCCACCGGCGGGGGCCTGCCCCAGTGCGAGTCGGGGTGTGCGCCGTCGTTGGTGTAGGTCTCTATGTACGGATGGTCAATAGCGCTCAGGTTTTCCATGGTCTTGCCAAATTTCACGTCAACGAAAAACGACCGGCTGCCGAACCCCTCTATGTTGATCGTAACTTTGAATCTCGAGCAGAAATCAGTGGCTGGTAAGTTGCGTTCACCGCCAGGCGGCTCCAGGGCAACTTGAATTCCAGGACCGGATTATTGCCGGGTGTTGAGCTGGCGGTAACACCCTGCTGAACAGTAAACGTACCCACCTGGCCTTGGTTCCGGCCGACAGAGTGGATGTGCCCGCCGTATGCCGCTCCCCGCACGTGCCCGATATCGACTGATGCGTGGGTACCCTTAAGGCCGGATATTTCCAGTAGCGCACACGGTGGGGCTGATTTTTTTGATGTTCCGCCCGGATGCTTAAGTATGATCGGCTCCAGCCTGTTCCCGGCATTTATCGCCAACCAGTTGAACATTACGATTGGTTGGTTCGGGCCGTTATCGACTTCCAGCAAAAGGTTGGTGATCGTATCCCGCGTCGTACGCAATGTTCTGGAATGAGCGCTTAATTGCCTGGTCTGCTCGTTATTTTTCCCGATTCCTGTTGCCATCCGGCTGAGTTCCTGCGATAAACCGGCGCTTTTGTTGAGCATGATGCGCGCCGCGCGGTTTATTTTGTCTTTCCCACTGGCAAAGGAACCGCCGGTAGTGTCACTCAGCAGCGTATCGGCTCCGCGTTGCATGTCCTGCATGACTCTCTTGCTGCTGGAGTCGTTCTTGCCATAGTTTATCATAATACCATCAATTTCGAGCGCTTTGGTCCATATTTGCCTGAATAATTCCATTGCTCCCCTCACGGTGCGCGGATCAGTTTACCTTGCGAATCTTTTCGCGCTTAAAATAACACCGTAAAGGGCGCTTGTCCAGCGCAACTGATTATATAATATTAACTTAGGCGCATTCTGGTAAAATATTTTTTCTGTGCGGGTGCGCTGAACAGGCAAAAATATCAATTTTGCGCGGTGGGGGCGGCAGGGGGCCAGGAGGCCTTAGTGGCGAAGGTGGCGGATGCCTTCGGAGACCTCGAATATCAGGGTCTGGATGATACTTGCCAGTGGGATCGAGATGATCATGCCGATGATGCCCAGCATTTTCGCGCCCAGGATAACCGCCAGCAGCACGATCAGCGGATGCACGTTCACCGAGCGGCCCAGCAGCACCGGGACCAGGTAGACGTTATCTACGAGTTGGGCGAAAGCCAGCACGCACACGATTGCCAGCACCGGCCCCCAGTTCGGCGCCACCGTACCGGCGAACTCCGGGAACTGTGGCAGCAGCACGTATTGCACAATCGCGACCAGCAGCACGGGTATCGCGCCGATAGCAGGGCCCAGGTAGGGGATGATGTTAAACAGGCCCACCACTATCGCCAGGAACACCATATAGTAAAGCGGCTGGAACAGCAGCCCCACCACGAAAAAACCGGCCAGGGCGCACAGGCCCACCACCAGCGACTCGATCAGCTTGGCGCGGATGAAGCTGCCGACGATCTGGTTGATTTTCTGGTGGATGTTCAGGCTCATCTCAAAATAGCGGTTCGGCAGGAACCCGATCAGGGCGCGCTTGATCCTGTAACCGTCGAGCAGGAAAAAGAACAGCGCCAGCGGCACTATCGCCATCCAGGTCAGCACGGTCCCGAAAGTCGCCCCGGTAAACAGCAGCGCCTCGCGAATCTTGTCCTGGGCCATGCTCAGCAGCCGCTGGCCGAAATCGAAACGGTCCAGGCCGAAGCTGCTTTCCAGTTCGCCGATCCTGCGGGTGATCTCGTCGTTGATCATGCTGCTGTAAAAATCGAGGCGGCTGGCGAAATCCTCGTATTCTCCCAGCACCAGATTGCTCAGCAGCATACCCAGCATCACTGCCGTGAACGCCAGTGCAAGCATAACGATCAAGATCGCCCAGGAGCGGCCGAGACCGTGGCGTTCGATGTAATCGACCGCCGGCGAGAAGATGAAAACGAAAATCAACGCGAGCAGGAACGAGGAGAGCAGGCCAGGAATCCAGAGCAGCACGGAGATAAGCAGGATGGCGCAGAACGCCAGCACACCGAGCTTGAACGCGGGCCGGAAGATGAGCGGTGAAGATTTACTGCTCTCCAGGGCAATCATCACGTGGCTTGTTCCTCCGCGGCTGTGCTGGAGCGCGCCTCGAGCTGTTGCCGCAGTTCGAGGTTTTGCTCGTTACAATCGTGGAGGCGCAGGTCGGTGATCCTGAGCCGTTTGACCAGTATCTGCATCATGTTCTGCTGAAGTTTGACTCCCAGCCGGGGGGTGCGGCTGATGATTGAGATCAGCTCGCTGCGGAAGAAGCCGATCAGCCGGGTAGGGGCCACCGCCACGGCGGTGGCCGAGCGCGGATGGTCGTCGATCAGTGCCAGCTCACCGAAAAAGTCCCCGTTCTCCAGCAGAGCGATCTCATGTGCCTCGTCCGTGTTGGGACCGAGGCAGATTCTGATCTTGCCGCTTTCGATCACGTACATACCGGCGCCCGGCTCACCCTCTACAAAGATGACTTCACCCTCATGGTAGGTGCGCAGATAGACTATTTTCTCCACCTGCTTTATCTCTGATTTGGACAGGCCGCTGAACACCGGGATCCGCCGCAGAACGGCGGCCACCGAGCGCTCGTTGGTTTCTTCCTTGAACACGTTTCCCCATAGGGCGCTGATCCTGCTCAACGCAGCCCTCCCTGTTCGGTTGCGGGACGAGTGCCGGAGTTGCCGCCGGCGGCTGGACGGTGAATTTTCAATATATCGCGAGCCGGCGGATGGCGCAACAGTATCCCAAAAGGATGTTGAAAAAAACGGTCGCCATGAGAGTTTCGCCTCCCATCGGTCAGCCAAAGGGGCAATTCCACTGCTCTTGACAGCGAAAAAGATAATAAATTTGATTTCAGGTCCGTTGAATGTTTTTCAGGCGGCCAACGGGTCATTCGTTACCCGTCGGCGGTCCAAAATACTTGACATCAGGTACATGGAAGGACTATTTGGATAAGAGGCATATTGCGCTCTCAATCGGAAAATTCAGCGGCCACTCACGATGATTTCATAAAAAGTCATATTTGCCAACGGCAAAGTAAAAAGCTCCGGATGCAAGGCGCGAAAATATCGAGCAATAGAGGTGTACTTAAAGGCACTCCGCAACTGACGAGATATGTAGCGCAACGAAGTAGATGGACTTTTTACAAAACCATCACTCATGTCCGGGAGACTGAAATGCTTAAAGCACTGCTTACCCGACTGCTTGTATTTGCTGCGTTTACGATCGGCTGCACCGGCGGTTCGGCCCGGCAACGGGCCGCCGATGGCCCTCCGCCGGTGAGCCAGGCCGGGGATTTCCCGTTCGAGCAGGCGTTGGCCCACGACAACGGTTTCAAACCCACCGGCGGGTTGGAGCGAATTTCGGACAACCTCTATCGCTACAAGGACTGCGCCAACGTCTATATCGTTAAAAGCGGCGATAAGGCGCTGCTGGTCGACTTTGGCACGGGCGATGTGCTGGAGCGTCTGGGCGAGATCGGCGTTGAAACTGTGGAAGAGGTCCTGCTGACCCACCATCACCGGGACCAGGCCCAGGGACTGGTTGATCTGGGCGAGTACGATTTCAGTGTGACAGTGCCCGTGGCCGAGGCGATCTATTTTGAGGACGTGGAAAATTTCTGGGACAATGTTAAAATCTATATCAACTACGACTGCCGTTCCCACTGGAACACGATCCGCCGCAGTATCCGGGTAGACAGGAAAGTGGCGGGTGGCGACAGCTTCAACTGGCGGGGGATCAGGTTCGATGTCGTCCACAGCCCGGGCAGCAGTGTGGGTGCGGTAAGTTATCTCGCCGAGATCGACGGGCGCAAGGTGGCGTTCAGCGGCGATCTGATTTCCGCTCCCGGCAAGGTCACCAACTGGTTCGATCTGCACTGGAACTACTACGGGTTTACCCAGGGAATTGATGCCAGCGAGGAGTCGTTCACCCGCGTACTGGAGCAGCGGCCGGACGTGCTGTTGCCCTCGCACGGTGGAACTATCTCCGACCCGGCCGCGGCGATGGCGGCAAACTCAAAAATATACGCCGAACTCCGCGAGATGCTGCCTCCCAACGAACTTCACCGCCAGCAGCGCGAAGTGCGCGAGCTCTCGCCCCATCTGGCCTATATCGGGAAGAACTGCTATGGTCTGGTGAGCAGCAGCGGCAAGGCCCTGCTCTGGGACTACGGCTATGTGGAGCAAAGTATGGTCGAAGAGTTCGAGCGCCGGTTCAACGTGAAGCAGATCGACGTTGTCACGTTCAGCCATTACCACGACGACCACATCATCCGGGCCTACGAGCTCTGGGGCACGGACAGCACGGAAATCTGGATTTTCGAGAACATGCTCGAGGTGTTTGAGCACCCGGAGCGCTTCAAGCTGCCCTGCCTGGTCCCGTTCCCGATCAAGGCTGACAGGGTGCTCCGCGACCGCGAGAAAATCCAGTGGGAGGAATATGAACTGGAGTTTATCCACCTGCCGGGCCAGACCGAGTACCATCAGGCGCTGCTGGTGGAGGTCGACGGCCGGAAAGTGATGTTCACCGGGGACAACACCTGGAACAAGGCCGAGCCGGAGAAGGTGCGCAACGGGCCGCTGGTGCCGCACAACGTGTATTTCCTCGACGGCGGCTTTATCACCTGCGCACAGCGGATGCTCGAATACGCCCCGGACATGGTCTGCCCGGCCCATACCGAGGAGTACTATCCCACCCGCGAGGACCTGGAGGGATTCCTGGGCTGGGCGAAAAACGTGCGAACGGTTATGACGGGCCTGATCGACCAGCCGGACCCCAATTTCGGGATGGATTACCTCTGGTGCCGGTTCCACCCGTTCCGCTCGCAGCCGGAAACCGGTGAGCCGTTCACGGTGGAGGTACTGCTGCGCAATCACCTGTTCACCAACGCCGAGGTGAGAGTGGAGTTGAAGCTGCCCGAGGGCCTGGGCTGTGCTTTCCCCGTGCGCACGCTGACAATCGGCGCCAAAAAGCAGGTTGCCGTGCCGTTCGTGCTCACAGCCGGGCCGGAAATGAGCGGCCGCCAGGTGATTACCGCCGATATCACGATCGATGGCCGTAGGATCGGGGAGTACGCCGAGGCGCTGGTGGATTTGTGAGCGTCAGGTACATTACTGCTCTTTGAGAAGTTCGTTTTTACAAAGGGCGAACCTTGTGTCCGCCCGTAAAGCCAACATAACCAGGGAGCTTGCATGAAACAGTGGTATGGAATTGTTGCCGTCCTGCTTCTTGCAGGTTGTTCCGCGCCGGGCGGCCGTGAACTCGTTGTCGATCTTCCCCCGCTGCCGCCCTCGGTCCGGAGCGAGTTGGGAACTGTGCTCGATGACGTGGCCCAACCCGAAGGGCTGGAAGTCCCGCACCTGTTCGCCCCGAAATCGCTGGACCTTCCCACTGCGGCCAGGCGCACGCTGGCCTTGATCGGCCACGGGATAGACCCGGGCCGGTTGGACACGGCCCGCACGCGGTTGCTGGGGCAGTACGCCGACTACATGTTGTGCTACCAGTACGAGGAAAAAAAAGATTTCACGCTGGCCGGGGCCGCGCTGGCGCTGTACGGGATGTTGCGCGGTGCACCGGACAGCCTCGATATCCGCTACGGCTATGGCCTGTCACGGATGATGTATCCGCTGGCCGGGGGAGATGTGAGCGCCGCCGACAGCGCGGCGGTGCTCTACGTAGCCCGCACGGCGCTGCAAAAGGGCTTCCCCCTGCTCCAGGAGGTAATTGAATACGCGGTACAGGTGGCAGGAAAGCAAGACTTCGGAACTGCAAAAAAAATTCAGCTGGGGGACAGCCGTGAGCGCTTTATAAGCCGTCTGGAGCTGCCCGGCGAGTGGGGCGATAAGCTGAGCCGGGCGCTGAACGATGGCGACAGGGAAAAGGCGGAGCGGGTAGTAGCCCGTTACTATGCCCGCAAGCTGGCCCGGTTCGCGCCGGAGCACGATAGGGTGACGGAGGCCGAGATCGCCGAGGCCGACGACCTGCTGCGCAACGTGTTTATCCTCAGGGCACACATGGTCCGCCGCCACGACTACGGGCCCCGCATGGACTGGACAGTCGTGCTGGACGGCGATATCGAATCAAACGTATCGATCAACAACCACCCGCACCTTCTGCTGCTGGCCCGGGTGTGGAGGGCAACCGGCGAGAAAAAATACCGCGACAAGCTGATCGGGCTGCTGAGCACCTGGATGGAGCAGTCGCCCCGGCCTGATCTCAAACAGGAGTTGCAGTGGCGTACCCTGGAAACCGGGGCGAGGCCATCCACGCGCTGGCCGCAGATCATGGCGATTGCAGCGAACGACAGCACGTTTGTGGACAGCATGTTTTTCCCGCTGGCTTATTTTCTTTATCAGCACGCCGATTACCTGATGGTGAACAACATGCGGCACTTGTCGAACTGGGGGCAGGTGGAGAGCGCCGGTCTGCTGAGCGCATCGATGATAATTTCCGAGCACCCGGACGCGGACCTGTACCGGGAGACAGCCCTGCGAAGGTTCGATTATCTTAATCGGGAGATGTATTTTCCCGACGGCGTTCATACGGAGAACTCGTTCTACTACCACGCTTTCCCGCTGGGCACCCAGGCCGAGGTTTATCGTCTGGCCCAAAGCCTGGACGTGGCGCTCGATACGAGCTGGACCGGCGTGATTGAGCGGGGGATCGAGGCGCTGGTGCTCAGCGCACTGCCCGACGGGTCGATCCCCATGGTCTCGGATGTCGGCCCCCGCAAGTCGTATATCGGCTCGATGCAGAGGACCGGACGGGAACTGTTCCCCGCCAATCCGCTGTTTAAATACCCCGTGGGAGTTGTGGAATACCCCGACAGCGGGCCGCGGCAAAAGAGTCACTGGTTCAAAGATGCGGGTTACGGGATCATGCGCGAGGCGTGGCCGCGCTCCTCCCAGTACATGCTGTTCGACATGGGTTACTACGGCACCAACCATCAGCACGAGGACAAGCTGAACCTGATTGTCTACGCGCGGGGGCGCGAGTTGTTGCACGACCCCGGTATCTACCGTTACAGCAACGATGGGTTCGAGCGCTATTTCCGGGGCAGCCGGGGCCACAACGTGGTGCTGGTCGACGGGCTGGGGCAGCGGCGCAACATGTTTTTCGACAAGCAGCATCCCTATGCAGGCGAAAGCTTCCCGGACCGTGATGCCCGCTGGGTGGAGCGCGAGAAGTTTATCCTGGCCGAGAGCGCCTACCGTAACGGGTTTGCAAAGAAGCTCCACCCGCTGTGGTACGGCGGCCCCCGTCCGCGGGAGCAGGCCAGTTTGCTGGATATTCATCACGAGCGCAAGGTGCTGTGGGTCAAGGGCGGGTACTGGGTGGTGCTGGACCGTCTGCTGGGGCCGGGAGAGCACAAGCTGGAGCAGCTCTGGCATTTCAGCCCGGTTGTCACCAGCAACGATGCCGCCGGGATCGATCCGGGAGTGGTGGAGTTGACCGGCAACCGGATCGCTGCAGGGCGTAACCCCGGCGTGGCGGATATCGCCGTGATGCAGGTGGGGGGCGATGATCTTAGGCTGCGCAAGGAGCAAGGCAAAAAAGACCCCCATGTGGGCTGGACAAGTCTCTACGGCGAGAACCCGGCGTGGGACGTTACTTTCGAGGCCACGCGCCAGTTGCCGGCCTCGTTCGCCACCGTGCTGTTCCCGCTGAGCGCTGACGACACTCCGTTACCCGAAATCCGCTGCTACCTTCAGACCCCGGACGGAGCTGCGTTCGACCTGGTGTTCGCCGACCATGTCGACCGGCTGGTGATCGCTACGGGCAAAACCGTGACGGCGAAATTCCCCGGCGGGCATTTTTCGGGTGAGTTGCTCCTGCTGCGCAAGAGGGGACGGATGCCGTTCGACCCGGAGTTTCACCTGGGGCTGACGGATCTTTTTCTTGAATAGCAGGCGCCGGGAACAAAACAGAAAAACCGCACAAGCGGGCGGCGGCGGCACGATCATTGCTTCCCGCCGCGAGAGTGGTACCCCCCCGCCCGGCGCGGCTCCTAGCAATGATCGTGCCGCCGCCGCCCCTCCTCGTGGCCGTTTCAAAACATAGAGAGCCAGAGCTTTTTTTGCATTTTTATGTTAAATAAGCTTGACAAAATGTAAAGCAAGCTATACAATAATGAAAGTCAGTTTGATAAATGGTTGTCCATTAAGTCCGTCTCAGGAGGGAATGACCGATGAACCCACAGGAGAAAGCGGCGTGGTACATGCTGGCGGTGGTCGCTTATTTCGTGATGCTGTCACTGACAGGTCATCCCGGTGCATCGATAGCGGCATTTTCACTGCTGGCCCTGATCGCTTTTTCCCCGATGTTCGCAACTGGAAAGAAGAGCAAGATAGTGGCGGATGAGCACGATCAGTTGATCAGTCTCAAGGCAACAAGGGTTGGGTTTCGGGTTTTCTGGTTATACTTCGTCGGTTACTGCGTGGTTGCGTCAGGGTTCTTGGAATACGTGCAATCGATTCCCAGCTATTTGTTTATATTACTTGTAGTAACCGGCTTATGCGTGATGCTGGCCGCGCGGTCAATTGCTACCCTGGCGCTTTACCGCGCCGATGCCACTGAGAATCGGACAATGGTGGACAGGTACATGAAGATGAGCGGTATGCGTAAGTCAGGGTTGTGGATGATAGTGATAGGCATGCTTGTCATGCTTCCATTTATGATTGTGATGATAGAAGTCGGCCAGGGGAATGTTCCCCAACTCTCTGGTTATCTGATCTGCGGCAGTTTTGCCGTGGTGTATTTTCTGACCCGGCACTATCTCGGTATTGGAGTGAGTTCGGATAAAGAGATAGCTGAACTGGCACGGGTCAGGAAAAGAGGCGACCGTGCCCTGGTCACTGGTTTCTTCGCCGTGGTGTGCGGCCTGGGGTTTAGCCTGGGATTGGCCCGGGTGTGGCCGGTGGAGATAGCGATAGTGCCGAGAATTCCGCTGGTTATTTTTTACGGATTAATGATAGCCTGGTTGGGATTGGGGGTTTCCGCATTCTTCTCCGGCACGAATTTTATCGTGGAGTATAAATCCGGCGCAAAGGAGCAACAAAATGCTTAAACGCGCAAAACGGTGGTACAACGATACGCACCGCCACAAAAGATATGGCTGGGGAGTTACAATCTCAGGTGTAATCGGTCTGGCTGTTTTCTGTTTTCAAATGGCAAAGGGAACGGATTTCCACAAAGCGTTTGATTTCGGCCATCCGCTCATTTTTGTGACCTCGATTGTAGTTTTGGTTCTGCCCCAGATGATTATCGACTGGATCAGGGGCTATTGGAAACACGGCTCGGAACTGGATGAAATGGAGAAAATAATCTTTCAGCGCGCAAGTAGGATTGCACTCACGTCGGATTATGCCTATTTCTGCACGGTTCTGCCTGGAATCATGTTTTATTCCGATGCTCGTGATATTGAACAGATTCCCGTATCAGCTCTCGGTACTGTTCTGATGGGAGCCGTGTTTGTCCTCATATGGGCACAGGGCATTGCCTATGTTGTCCTTTACGGCAGGCGGGGCAACACGGAAGATTTAGAAAATCTACCGGAACAGTCCGGCAGCGGCATGAGCAAGGACCAGGCTGCCGGCGCAAAGGAACGATAAAAATGCTTAAGCGCGTAAAACGATGGTACAACGACACGCCGCGGCTGTCCCGTCATGCCGGCACGGAGGTTATCACGATCGTGATGTATCGGCGGGGCGTGGAGATTCTCGATGGCTGAGCCGCGCGTGACAAACGTCATTCGCCGCCTGCGGTTCGAGCACGGTGAGCTGACCCAGCAGGAGCTGGCCGACCGCGTGGGCGTCACCCGCCAGACCATTATCGCCATCGAGGCGGGCAAGTACATGCCCTCGCTGCCGCTGGCGTTCAAGCTGGCCAGAACGTTCGATCTCGGGGTGGAAGAGGTGTTCCGGCTAAAGGAGCCGCCAACCACACGGCCCAAATTGAGCAAAGACTAAAGACACTCAGCGTTCACCCACGCAAAAGCCCCCACCGGAACCCGGCGGGGGCTTTCTTATTGAGACCTTTGAAAAATTGGACGACTGAATTGTGATGGGGAAGTTTTTCAGCTCACTCATTTTTGTGTGTCAACAGACAATTCAGGTCTGTTACTTGTGACTATATGATCCAGTTGCAGATATGCCCTTGATAAAAAGTTTTGGAAAAAGAGAGGGGGAGTGTGAGGGGGAGAGAAAAGAACCTTTTTAAAAAGGTTTTGTCTCTCCCCCTCACAATTCTTTGATTAAATCAAAGGTCTCTTGTTATTAAAAATGCCTGATCGGCAAAATCAATCCCTGAAATGCACGTGGGGATTGTCGCCGTACTCGATCATCACCGGCCTGCCGCCGCTGGTGATCGACATCCGTCCGGCCTCGATAACCAGCTCGTTGTAGCTGCTGTTGGCCGGTGTGGCGATCACCCCTTCCTTGTCGATAGCCTCGATCATATGCCGGCGGGCTTGCAGGGCCTCGTCGCCCGTTTTGCCCTCGGCAGCGGCTTCGGTCCGGATGGCCGCCCTGATGATATTTTCCACCGAGCGATGGCCGTAGCCCACCGGGGTCATCGCCTTGCCGCCCATATCCAGCAGCTTGAAATAGTCCGGGCTGACCTCGTTGTAGTAGCTGTCGCCCTCATCGTCGCCCTTGACCGTGTAGCTGTGCTTCACCCCGCGGTACTGGTCGTCGTGGATCACCAGCGCCCCGTCGTTCTCGCCGCGGCAGAACAGGGTCATCCCCTGACTGTTGCCCCCCGGGGCAATATTGGGGTAACCCATCCCGTTGAGCGCGGCCAGCACCGCGCCGTTCTCCCACACCACGCGGCCGTCGGTCCAGAGGTAGCCCATCCTGCCGTTGGGGTAGGGCTCCTCCACCCCGTAAATGCTCACCTCCGTCGGCAGCAGACCGGTGATAAACGCCACTGCATCCACATAGTGACAGCCGATATAGGTGAACATGTCGCTGTTTTCGGTGGTGCACCAGTTCTGGAAATTGGAGTTGCGGTAGTACCACGGCTCGATCAGCGAGGCGAAGCCCAGGCGGAACTCGCCCAACTCGCCGCTACGGTATTTGCCGCGGGCGATCAGGTTACGGTCATCGAACCGTTTGTGGTACTCCACGCCCACGAACAGGCCCTTGTCCAGGGCCAGCTTTTCCAGCTCCACCGCCTCTGTGTACTTGAGCACCAGCGGTTTTACCGCCAGCACGTGATGGCCGCAGTTCAGGGCCTCCTTGGCCATCGGGTAGTGCAACTGGTCCGGCACGGCCACCACCGCCACACTGCGTTGGGGCGCGTCGCTGAGCACTTCCTTGAACAGGTCGGGAAAAACCTCGTCGTCTCCCACCTTGTTGAAATCCGGGTAAGGTTTGAAACTCTGGCCCGGAAACGAGTTGTGCAGAGTCCGGCTTTCGGCGATCTTCCGCAGCGGAGGGCCGTTAAGGGCCACTATCGAGATTTCGCCGATCAGTCCCGTGTTTTGCAGGTGGTAGAGAGTCGGCAGGATTTGGATTTCGGTGATCATCCCTCCGCCGATCAGCAGCACCTGAGGTTTTTCGTAACTTTTGCACATGCTTGTATTTCCCCGTCTCTAAAATTGATTGGAATTGTTTCGATTCTGTTTACTCCATGGCAGGGGAATAGTTTAAGCAATTCGGGCCGTCAAATCAAGAGCCACCGGCGGTTGTCATCCGGCGCCTGGGGTGCTATAGTTATGCGGCAGGATGACAACCAATCACCACGGGGGAGGAACCTGATGAGATTTTTTACTGCCGTTGCCTCGGTGCTGGCGTTGACCATTGTTTCCCTTGCCGGACAGCTTGGCGCCGCGTCCGATATTGCCAGCCTGGCCGACAAGCATACGGGTGAGCTGGTGGAGCTTTACAAGCATTTCCACGCCAACCCCGAGTTGAGCTATTTTGAGCAAAAGACCAGCGAGAGGCTGGCCGATGAGCTGTCCAAAGCCGGCTACGAGGTCACCCACCCGGTGGGCAAGTACCCGGCGGATAAGGATTATACCTGCTGGGGCGTGGTGGCTGTGCTTAAAAACGGTTCCGGGCCCACCGTGCTGGTGCGTGGAGATATGGACGGCCTGCCGATAACCGAGAAAACAGGTCTGCCCTATGCCAGCAAGGTGCGGATGGCGGATATCAGCGGTGAGCAGGTGGGGGTGATGCACGCCTGCGGTCACTACATACACACCACCGTGCTGCTGGGCACGGCCAGGATGCTGGCGGAGCTTAAGGACCGCTGGAGCGGCACCGTGGTGATTGCGGGTCAGACTGCCGAGGAACGCGGGAACGGAGCGAGGGCGCTGCTGGCCGATGGGCTCTACGAGCGCTGGCCCGTGCCGGACTACGCTATCGCCGAGCACACGGACCCCATGCTGGAAACCGGCCAGGTGGGCTACTGTCCGGGCTGGGCGATGGCCAACGTGGACATGATCGACATCACGATCCGCGGAATCGGTTCACACGGCGCCAGGCCCCACCAGGGAATCGACCCGATCGTGCTGTCTGCCCAGGTGATCAATGCTCTGCAGACAGTTGTCAGCCGCAATATCAACCCGATCGAGACCGGTGTGGTCACTGTCGGCTCGATCCACGGAGGCAGCAAGCACAATATCATCCCGGATGAGGTCAAGCTGCAGCTTACCGTGCGCTCCTACAAAGATCAGGTCCGGCGCAGAATGCTGGATGCGATCGAGCGGATCACAATCAACACGGCCCGCGCCGCCGGGGTGCCAGAGGACCGTCTGCCGGTTATTACCCAGAGAACTGAATTTACTCCCGCACTCTACAACGACCCTGAACTGACGGCGGAAACTGTCGCTGTGCTCAAAACAGAACTGGGAGAGCGCAATGTGATCGAGATAATGCCCACTACCGGCGGCGAAGATTTCTCCGAATTCGGCCGCACGGATCACAAGGTGCCGATTTTCATGATGCGTCTCGGCACCGCGCCTGCCGGCAGCCGTCCCGGCGGCCGCCCCGGACTGCATTCGGCGCTTTTTTACCCCGTGGTTGAGCCGACAATCAGGACCGGCGTGGTTGCGATGACCACCGCCGTGCTCAATTTGCTGGGGAAATGAACAGGCCGGAGGAGTGCTTGATGAAACTTATCGTACTTGGTTCCGGAACGCTGGTGCCCCATGTACGGCGGGGAGCACCGGGCTATGTGGTCAGCGGCGATGGATCACCTGAGCTGCTGCTGTTCGACAGCGGCTCGGGGACGTTGCAGCGGGCCGCGCGGGCCGGGCTGGACTGGCGGGCGGTAAACCATATTTTCTACACCCACTACCATCCCGACCACACCCTGGACTTGGTGTCGTTTCTGTTCGCCGCCAATTACGCTCCGCCCGCGCCGCGCACCCGGCCGCTTACCGTCTATGGCCCGGAGGGTCTGGAAAATTTTTACGGCCACCTCGTTTCCGCCTGGCCGTCGATTGCGCCCAGGCGCTACGACCTGGACCTCAGGGTGCTGAGTCACGGTGCGGAACTGCGTATCAAGGGTGGGTGGAGGGTGAACTGCATGGCCATGGACCACGGCGAGTCCGGAGGACTGGGCTACAGGGTGGAGCGTAGCGGGCGGGTGCTGGCACTCAGCGGCGATACACAGTACTGCGAAAACCTGGTGCGGCTGGCGCGGGGGGCTAACCTGCTGGTCTGTGAGTGCAGCAGCGACGAGGCCAACCGGGTGGAGGGCCACATGACGCCTGCCCAGCTGGCGCGCGCGGCCACTGAATCGGAAACGAAAAAAGTGCTGATAACCCACGTCTATCCTCCGCTGGAGCCGCCGGAGCTGGCCGATCAGTGCGGGCAACTATGCGGAGTAAGTATAGAGCCTGCGGTCGACCTGCACAGCTACGAAGTCTGAACCGGGAGCTTGGGATGGCGCGCCGTGGCGGGATTGGCCTGTTGAGCGGACTGAGGTTGCTGCCGCTGATACTGCTGCCGTGGCTGTATGCGGGCTGTGCCGCCGATAATACGCCGAACGAGCGGAGTGGGTCGGCAAAGGGAGTGGCGAGCACGTTTCCCCGCTACGCAAGCAGGGCGGTGAGGGTCGAGCGGAAAAGGATGAAGGTCGACGACGGCGATACGTTCGAAACACGCGGGGAGGTATTCCGTATCCTGGGGCTTGATACGCCGGAAATCAGGCATCCGGAGCACGGTTTTAACCGCGACCAGCCCTATGGCCGTCAGGCCGCGGCCCGGGCAGCGGCGCTGTTTGACTCGGCAGGGGTGATCGAGTACGTGCCCGCCTGGCCGGACCGCTACGGCAGGACGTTGGTCCACGTGTTCGTGGACGGGGAGCTGTTCGCGGTTAAAATGATCAAGGCGGGGCTGGCGTACGAGACAGTGAGTTTTTACGGGGACAACGGGTTTCCGGACATTGCCGGACTGATCCTGGCGGCGGCGGAAAAGGCCGGTCCTCCGCCATTCCAGAATCCCTACGAGTGGCGCAAACGTCACAGGGTGAAGCCGCGCAAGTAGACAGTGAAAATAATAATAAATTTGATTTCAGGGCCGTTGAATGTTTTTTGGGGCGGCCCCCTACAACTCAATCAGATAACTATTCTGGCGCGCACCGGCCCGGGTTGTTACCGCCGCTCCCCCGGCTCATCCAGAGCCAGCAGCTCACCGCGCAGCACGGTCACAGCCCGCCCGGAGAGAAACACCCGCTCTTCGGCGGGTACCACGTACAGCTCGCCGCCGCGCCTGGAGGCCTGCAGGGCGAGCATCCGTTCCTTGCCCAGCTTTTTCCGCCAGTAGGGGCCCAGCGCGCAGTGGGAAGAGCCGGTCACCGGGTCCTCCTCGATTCCGAACGCCGGGGCGAAAAAGCGCGAAACGAAATCGTAGCCGCCCGTTGACGCCTTGGCGGTCACTATTACGCCCCGGGCGCTGATTTCCCGCAGCCGCCTGAAATCAGGCTTTAGTTTTCTTACAGTAACCTCCGAGTCCAGCTCCAGCAGAAAGTCCTCGGCGCTTTTGCCCGTATAGAGAGATTTCGTAATGCCCAGGGCGGCATGGAGGCCGTTGGGGGCCTGGGTCTGCACAACAGTTTGTGCCGGGAAGTCCAGCTCGATCCACGGCTTGTTGTAACTGGCGAACAGCGGTCCGCTACGGGTGAAAAAGCGTGCTTTTTCACCGGTTTCCAGCAGGTTTTGCTCCCAGAGCACGTGGGCCGCGGCCAGCGTGGCGTGGCCGCACAGGTTTACCTCGGCCACCGGTGTGAACCAGCGCAGGCTGTAGCCCTGCTCAATCAGAAACAGGAAAGCTGTCTCCGAGAGGTTCATCTCCGCCGCCACGGCCTGCATCCACTCATCGCTCATCTCCCGCTCCAGCAGGCACACCGCCGCCGGGTTGCCTGCGTAGGCGTCCGCCGTGAACGCGTCCACCTGGTAGAGAAGAAGTCCGTCGGCCACTGTGCCACCTCCGTCAATCCTGAGCCATAAAGGAAAACATCAACTTCCTATTCTGACGATAGCCGCCGGGGTAGCCCCTTGTCAAGCCCGGTGTGGTTGTGTTACGTTTTGGCAGGAGAGTGTCTTCAACATACTGACGAGATCAAAGGGGGGAAGGCTGATGAGGCCGATAGCGATCCTGCTGGCGACAATGCTGCTCGGTTGCGGCGCGGCCGGGGCGGCCGGGGCAGAAAGATTCCAGCGTACGCTGGGCGGCCGGACCGTGGAACTGGAAGAAGTGTTTTACGAGGATTTCAGCGCCGGGCTGGAGAACTGGCTGGCCGAGGGCAACGCGGCGGTCAGTGTGCGCGAGGGCTGGCTGGATGTGGACGGGGCCGCGGGCGAGGGTGGCTATGCCACTATCTGGTGCCGGACCTCGTTCGAGGGGCCGCAGTTGGTGGAGTACGATGTCCGCATGTTGCCTGTCAGCCGCCAGAGCAACGTGAACATGTTCCTGCTGGCCGCTAATCCCGATGCGGAGGGCCTGATTGCCACTTCCGGCGACCGCGATGGTTTCTACCCCCAGTACCACAAGTTTCCCAACTACCTGATCACGATCCTGAACATCACTTCGCCCGGTAAGCGCGAGCAACTGCGCGTTCGCATGAGGCTCGATCCGGGTTTTACACTGGTGAACGAGCAGTGGTACGAACCGCTTGTGTTCGGCCAGGTCTACCACGTGGCCTACCTGATCGAGCAGCCGCGGGTGAGCGTGTACCTGAACGGCGAACTGCTGGGCAGGGTGGACTACGCTGAATCCTACACCAGCGGTCTGCACGGCTTGCGGATCTGGCGCACCCACTCGATCTACGACAATTTCCGGGTCAGCAGGTTGGTGGGACGCTGAATAATACACCCCGCTCGCTGTTACAACCCCTGTCCGCCTATGGCGGACACGCCTCTTGATGGGGGTAGGGGCGAACTTTGTGTTCGCCCGTCAACCGCCACCTGTGCGCCTGCTGTATTCTTTGCGGGCGAGGCATGCCTCCTCGCCCCTACGGGGGAAAGAACGGCCCTTCGAAGGATAATCAGGCGGACAATTGTTTCGAGAACCACTCTAAAACCATATACGCAACAAAGAAAGGACACAGCATGCCGTGTCCTTTCTTTGTTTACACTGGATTGAGACCTTTGAAAAATCGAATTGTTATGAGGAAGTTTTTCAGTTCACTCGTTTTTGTGTATCAAAAGAAAATTCAGGTCTGTTAATTGTAACTACATGATCTGATTAAAGATATGTCACTTGATAAAAAGTTTTAGAAAA
>JAJRTS010000007.1 GCA_024278175.1 Gemmatimonadales bacterium
ATCTCCCTATCCGGTAAGGTGTTATACGAAATTGCCAGGTTGGAGCTATTGTGTAAAAGTCAATGATAATATTCCGTAAAACCTCTTTTTAAAAACGTTCGGTGACCAATGATACTGCAAGTTCCTAACCGGACAACGCTGTGTACCAGTCATAATGTTAGGATTTTGGGGCCGGGGTGTCAGGTAGCTCAGGATAAAAATCACGGCAACGTATCGCCGCTCTGTTACAAGCTTATGAATTCAATTTCCCGGCCATTCCCATGCATTTTCAATTTGAGGTTTGATAAGGCACTATCAGTACGCTTCTTCAATTTTCCAATTTGTATATTTACCCTGGGATAGATAACTTTTTTTACAATAATCTCTGCTTGTTGCGCCAACCTATCCTCTTCTTCCATCAATTGCTGCTGCTTTACCTTGAGTTCACTTTGAGTGTTGATAATTTTTTTTAAGCGTTTCAGGGTATCGACATACAGCAACCGGTCCCTCGGTGCTATCTGTTCCAGGCGTTTTTTTAAGTTTTGCACATCAGAGATACCGATACGCAGCGATTTAGAAGCCTGAGCATATTCATTTTCCAAGTATTCCAGAGCCTCCTGAATTTTTTTCAACTGAATTTCAAGGTCCGGACTTTCTCCGACAATAATCGTGGTCCTTGTGGACATCTCCGAACCGATGGAGTTCGCCTCGATCCCCTTTGTCCCGTAAATTTCACTGCCAAAAATAGAGCCCTTCATCAATGAGGGTGCGAATGGGGAAGGAAGGATGGCTTTGCCTTTCGTGTTGACGATGGAATTGATGATGTAATCATCTACGATAACATCTCCCCCGGCTTCTATCGTGGCTCCTTGTATATAGTTGGCTATCACATCCCCCTTAGACAGTATCATCGTATCTCTAACGCCGGCCAGACCGATGATTCCCTTCCTGATCATAATATTGCCATCCGCTTCTAACTGTACTTTCTGGTTTACCATGCCTGCGATGGTAATATTACCCTTGGCGCAAATCTTAAAGCCGGAAACAACTGATCCCTTGACATTCACATCACCGTTGAAAGAGATATTGCCGGTAGAAAAATTCACATCCGTTTCGATATTGAGGACGGGCTTGACACCGATAGCAGTGTCGCCGACCATATCGACACTTCCTTCCAGATCCGCATAAAAAAGCATTTTTCCTTTGCCCATTTCAACGCGCACATTTTCCAGCGCTTTCAAGACAATATCATCACCCTTTGGCGCCTCGATATCGTTGCCCATCAAATCTCTACCCAGCTTCCCCCTCGTTGGGAAAAATTTAACCGCGAGCAACTGATTTTTTTGAACAGTTTTTACTTTTCCGATTTCGCGATAATCCATTGTTCCGTTATTCAGGAGTTTCCCGGGCCGGGTGTCCCGGTCGAAAAAAAGTTCGATACGGGCAGCGCAGCCCTTTTCCGCCGGAATGCCGGCTGCAATTTTAAAAGCGGAAAAATCGGGCTGGTCTTGCTCAATCCGGTGAGGGATGGCGGTTATCTCTGCTGTGATTGTTCCCTCAACAACTCCAGCAGCGGATAGTTGCTCAGTAATTTCGACAGGGTCCAGTTTTTTCTTCAAAGAATTCAATAAGGGCAGTTTCAAAAAATATGCTTCTGACTTGTCGGGAGAAATCCATATCGGAGAATGGATCCGGAGCGTGTCGTCTTTGCATTCCAGGTATCCGGAGATTTCAGCGCTGTAGATTACATGATCTTCCACACTTTCGGCCCTTACATGATCTCCGGCCTTGAACGGCAGCTTACCCTTTTGGGGTAATATCGGCTTACCGAGGACATCGTGTCCTATTTTACCACGGCCGGGCTTTGCTATTAGAACTAATAGTTCCCCTTTTTGTACGATCCATGCCGGAAAGGCGTTGTCCCGGATCCGGTCAACAGAGTCCCGGGAAACGAGTTCCTCCAAGCCCAGGCCGGCAATTGCCTGATAGTTTATTTCGCTCTTATCGGGAAAGGTGCTCTGGAGAATATTAGACTCTTCATTGACTGGGGGAGTCCCTTTCGCTATTTCAACATCTTCCAGGATATCATAGTTTTCCAGCGCATTTTTGACTGCTTGCTTAATGACTTCCTTATCTAAACCGTAAGTGATCTTCGCTTTCCTGACCAGGGAGAGAATATACGGATAAGTAATTTCGGTCCCGTCCGGCTTTTTCGGGTAGAGAACCTTGATCGAAGCAGACAACTTATCAGCAGAGATCTGGATTTGAGAAGCTCCGTGGACCGGTTTACGGGTGAACTCGATGCGCAAGAACTCTACGAGACCTCCATCGACTTCCCGGTTGATGTTATCGATGATCCTGTACTGTAATTCTTTACATTGGAGATCAAGTATTTCACTCGCTTTTTTCAGGCCTTCCGCCGGTGTCTTTGCTTCAAGCACCAGAAAAACCGGTTCATGACCAGATTGCGGCTCCACCGGTTTTTGTTTGTCTCCTTTATCCGGGTGCTTACCGGTTTTCCCATCGATCATGCCTGAATCCTTTCGGTCGAACAAAATCCACTCTGATGCATCCCCTTGTGACGTCCAAGCAGGCGAGTTTCAGTATCGGTGATTTTTTGTTCAGGCTGTCTCATGAGAATGCCTTGCAAGGTTACTGCAGTATTGCATGGATGGTTTTTTCGATGTCTGAAGACGAAGTTGTCACCAGGTAATCGTTAACGGCAATGGCGGTCAATGAAGCAAACGAAGCAGCCAGTTTAATATCGGATTCCTGGAAAGACGTCTTTGTCTCGGTATTATCAAGCAGTAACAAGCCGAGGCAGTTATGCTGTTTCTCAAAAGGGATAAATACTGAATATTCGCCGAGCCGGTTGGCTGCCGAAAGACCGTTATAATATTTCTCATCCTGGTCTTCAGGAACAGAGGGCGAGAGGGTGGGACAGCGCTTTAACTCTTTTGAAGCGAGAACGGCTGTCACTTTCCCCTTTCGCGCAATCCCGAATCTCGGTTTCATGGACTTCCTGTTGGGCGCAAGAACATATGCGGCCAACTTGTGCACCGGGATGAGAGCCATGATTTCATTCAGGATTACCTCCAGAGATTCTTCCAGAGTATGAACCTCCAGTAAAAACTCCAGAACCTTATCCCGCCCCTGCAGTTCCCTAATCTTCTGTTTCAATATGTTATTCATTTCTTTAATTTTTTTGGTCTTTTTATCGACCTTTTTCTCCAGAGTGACGTTCCATTCTTTCAGCTGGCGGTTTTGTTCCTTTACTGTTGTCACCAGCTCATCCTGTTGCTTTTTCATCCGGAAGTACTCAAGACCTTTTTGGATTTCCAGCTTTAAATTTGCCTCCTCCCAGGGTTTCAAGATAAACTTATAAACATGGCCCTCATTAATTGCTGACATGATAACTTCCATGTCAGCATAGCCGGTCAAAATTATGCGCGTGGCGAAAGGGGATATTTCTCTCGCCTGCTCAAGGAATTCAATGCCGTTTAAACCAGGCATTCGATAGTCAGAAAGAATCAATGAAACATCGTGATCTTTCATCAGCCGCAGCCCTTGCTGGCCGTCCTCGGCAGTGAGGATCTCGTAACCAGTTTCCTCAAAAACTCTCTTTAACGACTTCAAAATAAATTTTTCATCATCCACGAAAAGCAGTGTGTTCGTGTCCATCACCAACCCCTTGTAACGGTTTCCGTAATCTTGAGCCTCCTTTTAAGAAAGCCGGTAAATGCCGTCCTCCGGCATCCTGGTAATCCCGGGGTGCTTCTTTTCCAGTTCCTGCAAAACCGCATCCCGTTTCTTGAGTTCTTTTGTCAGATCTTTGTTGTCCTGGAGTAAGTGGTACTGTTCCAAAGCCCTCTTGACCGTGATTTTCAAATCGTAATTATTCCAGGGTTTCAGAATGAACTTATAGACACAGCCGTTGTTGATCGCCTTGATTGCCATCTCTAATTCCGCCTGGCCGGTTAGAATAATCCTGATCACGTCCGGGTATTGGGGAAGCGTCTTCTCGAAAAATTCCAGCCCGCTCATGCCCGGCATCCTATGATCGGAAATAATAAGGTCCACCGGGGCCTGTTCAAGTATCTTCAGCCCTTCCGCGGCATTTTCCGCAGTCAGTATTATGCAATCTTCGCCCTCAAAAAGCCGCTGCAGGGCGCGCAGCACATTAACCTCGTCATCGATTAATAATATAGTATGTTTCTCAGACATGGTTCACACCGCTCCTTTCGTTAATAAGTGGTTTTGGGTTAAAGTCTTCCCGGCTTTCACCGCTCACTCCCAATTAAAGCCTCCCCGCCATCACTTTTTGAATTGCCTGTTTCAATTCCTGCGCGGTTATCGGTTTTCTCAAGAAAGCATCCGCGCCCGCGGCATAAGCCTGTTGTTGCATATCATCATTAACCCTCCCGGTTATCAAGACTACCTTTCGTTTCCTGTGTTTTGTGCTGTCCTTTATTCTTTTACACATCTCCAGGCCGCTGATTCCGGGCATGGTTATATCCAATAAAATCAGGTCCGGCTCGTACAGGTTCATCAGATTTCCCGCATCAAAACCGTTTTCAGCGATTGCAACGGAAGAGAATGGATAAAGCTGTGAGACCATCTTGCTTAATGATTCCCTGACCATCGCATCGTCATCAACAACAATGACTTTCAGTTTTACAACCTCATCGGCTTTTGTTAAGGGAAGCGTGACGGTAAAAGTTGTGCCAACGCCTTTTTTACTCTCGACCGCAATAATTCCGCGATGTTCACTGATAATATTATACGAGATACTCAATCCCAATCCAGTGCCCTTGCCCGGCTCTTTGGTGGTAAAGAAAGCATCAAATATTTTCCCAAGCTGGTCCTCCGGGATTCCTTTGCCAGTATCGCTGATCTGGACTTTGATCGAATTCCGTACCTGAAAGGTTTTGATCTTGATGACACCATGTTGCTCAATGGCTTGCACCGCGTTCACCAGCAGGTTTACAAAAACCTGGGTTAAACGTCCGGGGTTACATTCGATTTGAGGGAGGCTGCCGAACTCTTTGACAACCTCAGCTTTGTATTTCAGTTCATTCCAGACCAGACTCAAGGTCTTTTCCAGCACATTATTGATATCGGCAGATTCAAATTCCGTCTTGTCTGTCCGGGAAAAATCTTTCAAATCCGAGACAATTTTTTTGACCCTTGCGGTGCCATCCAGAGATTCCGCAATCGCGTCCTTAAGGTTCTCAAGGATGTGGTCCAGTTTGATATTTTGACTCAACTGATTAAACTCGTTGATAAATTCCTCGGGGTCACAATCGTCGTCTTCAACTGCTGTCTTTAACAGGTCATGAACCTGGTGGATGTATTCCGTCAGCTTTTTGCCATAACGGTTCAATGTGTTCAGGTTACTGTCTATAAATCCGATGGGATTGTTGATCTCATGTGCAATTCCGGCGGCAAGCTGGCCGATGGAGGCCATCTTTTCAGCCTGGATCAACATCGTCTCCATTCTTTTCTTCTCGGTGATGTCCTTGAAGATGCCAAAGCTGTATTTGAATTTTCCGTCAGCATCGCGGACCGCGGAGACAATCACATCAGCCCACATCAGACTGCCGTCTTTGAGGTTATAGCGTTTTTCCAACCGGAAAAAATCCTGTTTCTCATCAACCAGATCCACGATATTTTTCAGGGTGGCTTGCCTGTCTTCCGCTAGCGTCAAATCTAAAAACGTCATTCTCTGGAGTTCATCCTCTGAATAGCCGAGCATCCGCCGAAACACGGGATTTGCCTGCAGAATTTTTCCCTTTGAGTCTGACAAGACGATCCCCAACGGGGCGGACTCATAAATAGCTCTGAATCGTGCCTCGCTGTCGCGCAGTTGTTCTTCGGCCAGTTTACGCTTAGTAATGTCGATTAAAATCCCAACGAATGTCAGCTGTTTTTCAAGGCGCACTTCGCTCACGTAAAGTTCCAGTGGGAAGATTGTTCCATTTTTCCGCCTTCCGACAACTTCTCGAACAACGTTGAGCGTTCTACTTTCACTGTCCTTCAAATAACGTTTTAAGTAACTGTCATGTTTACTGCGATAGGGCTCGGGCATCAGCATTTTGACGTTTTTACCCGCCACCTCGTTCATGGAATAACCGAACATGCGCTCGGATGCTAAATTGAACGACTTGATGATCCCCTGCTCGTCGATTGTAATGATACTTTCCGCGGCGTTGTCCAGGATATTTCTTAATCGGGTCGCGCTATCAAGAAGCGCCTCCTGGGTTTTATTGAGATCGGTAATATCCTGAACCGTTCCGAACATCCGAACAGGGGCGCCGGATTGATCAAAAACAACTTCCGCCTGTGCGTGAATAAAGCGCTCAGCGCCATTAGGCAGAACTATCCGATAATCAACATTGTAAGGTTTGTTCTCATATAAGGCCTCATTGACCGCCTTTTTGACAGTCTCTCTATCATCGGGATGGACAGAGTTTAAAAACGTCTCGTATGACCCATTGATTTCCTGAGCTTTCAACCCAAATATCCGGTATGCCTCATCCGAGAAGTGCAGTTCATTTTTTAAGATGTTCCACTCCCAATTCCCCAGATGTGCAATTCGCTGCGCCTCTGCAAGACTGTAAAGGCTTGCACGCAACCTTTCCTGATCCCGCCTGCGCTTGGTGATGTTCCTCGCTATCCCGAATCCGCCAATAAATTTTTTTGCCTTGCATATCGAAGATATACTGATTTCAACATTTAAGGTTTTGCCATCTTTTTTAATCATTTCTACTTCAAAAAAATCACTGGTGCCAGCTTCCTTGTTTGCTCTTTGGAAAAAGTTTATCCCCACCTCCCGGCTCCGTGGCGTGAGCAGTTCGGTGAAGCGCTTTCCAATAATCTCCCCGGATGAGTAACCGGTCATTTCCACCCTGCTGTTGACACCAGTGATACACCCATCCTGATCCGTGGAGAATATCCAGTCGTTCACATTTTCGCAGAGGCTGTGATATTTTTTCTCCGATTCTTTCAGCTCCAGCATCTTCTGCTCCAGCTTCTTAACCAGGCGCTGGTTGTAAAGCTTGAACACTTCTTTCTCTTTTTCCAAAACAGGCCTGTCACCTTTTATTTTCCCCTCCTTCACCTCTCTGATTACGCTCTGGATGATTTTTGTAAACTCAACCGGTTCAACGGGCTTACGAATGAACTTGTTTGCTCCAGCTTTTAGGGCGATCAGTTCATCTTTTTCATCCGTATATGTTGCAGTGTAAAAAACGAAGGGGATATCCTTCAGTTTGTTGTCTTTCTTTACTTCCATGCAAAGCCGAAACCCATCCATTTCCGGCATCAGAATATCGGAGACAATCAGCTTAAAACTCCCTGCCCGGAGTTTTTCAAGGGCTTTCACTCCATTAGAAGCCGATACGACGTCACATTCAATATTTTTGAGCAAAGTCTCCAACAGATAGAGGGTTTCTTCTTTATCGTCCACGATCAGGACATTCATTTTTCCCCCTTATTATTTTCCACCTGCTGTCAAATACTTTTTAATTTCTGCTATAAATATATCAGGATTGATAGGTTTTTCAAGATAACCGTCACAGCCGGCATCCAGTGCTTTCTTTCTATCGCCTGCCATCGCATAGGAAGTAAGAGCTATTATTATTATGTCCTTGGTTTCCTCCTTTGATTTAAGCCTTCTTGTTGCTTCCAAACCGTCAATTCCCGGGAGCTGAATATCCATTAATATTAAATCCGGCTTCTTCCTGGTTGCCAATTCCACACCTGCAAGACCGTCGCTCGCCTCGATGAAATCGAATCCGTTCGTCTGGAGTAAGAACTTCATCAGGTATAGATTGTTTTTTTTGTCCTCAATCACCAACACCGTTGGCATTTTGGCGATCCTCTTTTAAATTTAATAGAATAGTTAAAATGAATTCGCTCCCCCTGCCGTATTCACTCTTCACTGAAACATCACCCTGCAGCAGGACTGCCAGTTTTTTGGTGAGGTAAAGTCCCAACCCGGTTCCTTCAAAGTTCTTTGTCGAGGACATGTCAATCTGCTGAAATGGCATGAAGAGCTTGTTTAAGTTTTCTTTTTTTATCCCTATCCCCGTATCGATAACACGTATTTCAAAGTTATTATCATTTAACATTTTAGCAGCAAGCTTGATGCTTCCCCGGCTGGTGAACTTAAAAGCATTGCTCACAAAATTCATCAGGATCTGTTTTAACCTCCTCTTATCGCTGAATAACGTGATGCCTTCGGGCACATCCGTAAAAAATTCCAGATCTTTTTTATGTGCCAGCTGTGAGAAGTTCTCAACCACCTCTTTCACGACATCATTAACGTCGAATTCCTCGAGGAAAAGTTCTACCTTTCCGCTTTCTATCTTGCTTACATCGAGAATGTCATTTATCAGCCGCAGTAGATGATTAGCGCTGTTCTTTACTATGGTGAGCTGTTTTCTTTGTTCTTTATTGATCTTCCCGGCCATTTCCTGCAAAATAACGCCCGTAAATCCAATAATAGAATTCAATGGAGTCCTGAGCTCATGGCTCATAGTTGCGAGAAAGATAGATTTATGCCGGTCCGCTTCCTGAAGACGGAGGTTTGTCTGCTCCAGCTCAGCAGTTTTTTCTCCGAGTTCTTTTGTCCGCTCCTGTACCAGTTCCACCAGGTGTTCCTCGTGTTTTTTTAACTGCTCTTCTGCCTTTGTGCGCTCGGTGATGTCCTCAAAAGCCAGAAGAATCAACCGAGTCTTGTTGACTTCCCGATAGATACGGCGGGCGTTCAGGAGTATTATCCGCTGTCCGACAGTGGGAAAGTCGAGCTCCACCTTGAAGTCTTCAAAAAAAGTATTCCTGGGCAGAATTTCCTCCAGTAGCTCCCGCAGCCCGGGGATGTCCAACTGGTGGTTGCCCAATTCATAGATGAGCCGCCCCTCGGTTTCTTCGGGTGTCACCTTGAAGCTCTGGTAGAAAAAGCGATTGGCCGAGACTACCCGCAGGCCGGTATCCAGCACCATCAGGGGCTCATGCATCGTATCCACGATGTTCTCAGCGTACTTACGAGCCTCCTGAACGGCCAGCGCCGCCCGCTTGTGCTTTAATGCTTCCAATATTGCAATGGATACGGTTTCCACAGCTTCCAGATCAAAAGAATTATAACCCGATTCTTTGTTACCCAGGGCAATCATCCCAATAGTCTTACCCGCCTGTTGCAATGGAACGCCCAAAAAAGAAGTCAGCGAAGGGTGACCTGGCGGAACGCCCACACTGTCGGGATGGGATTCAGGGTCATTGGTCAGCAGAGATATCCCATCTTTGAGTGCTTTGCCCCAGATTCCTCGCACCTCCATGTCGTTAATGAATACGGTGGCTTTCGACTTCGGGATTTTACAAATACCCCAGCCCGGATTGCTTATCACGATGGTATCGAAGCGACCGGCACTGTTGAGTTCACCTATAAAACCGAACCGGCTACCGGTTAACTCTTCGACCACGGCAAGGCATGTGCTGGCCAGTTCTTCTTCGGTTTCACTTGTTATCGATTCCAAAAACACTTTATTAATCGCATTTAACATCGCGTTTTGCCTGAAGACCTTTGCCTCAGCTCTGTTACGCTCGGTTATGTCAAGAAGAGATGCTACACTTTTTTTTGTACCCGGGATCATCGCTACGTTTACTATTATATCTTTGAGATTGCCATTTTTATCGGTGAAGCGAAATTCATAGGATTTTGGAGCAGATTCGGGATCGATTCTTCGGGATTTATGATACTCCGACATTTTCTCAAGGTATTCTCCCTCTACAAAATCCTTCCAGCTTTTCCTCCCCTCCACTTCTGCCCTGGAGTAACCTGAAAGTCTTTCAAATTCATCGTTTGCCAAAGAGATAGTAGAGTTTTCCTCGATGATTGTTGTTGCAGTGCCCGTATTCCCAAAAATAGTCTTATACCTCTTCTCGCTTTCCAGCAGTTTCTCCTCGGACCTCTTGTGCTCGGCGCGTGTGCGAATCGCTAATATTCCATATGCCAGATCGTCAGCCAGCTCAGTGAGCAAATTGACTTCCACCTCGTCGAATGCATTCGGTTGCAGCGAATAAATATTCAGCGCTCCAAAGGTCTGTTCCCCGGAAGTCAGGGGCAGAGCGATGGAGGAAGCAAAACCTCGCTTTGTGGCTTCTGTGCGCCATGGCTCGTAGTCGAGTTGAGCTGAAATGTTGCGAGCTATGCTTGGAGCACCGGTTCGGATCGCCGTGCCTGTCGGGCCGCGTCCCAGTTCGCTGTCGCTCCAGGTAACTTTTATCGTGTCCAGATAACTATCCTTGTATCCCGCCCCCCCCACTGGACGAACGTTTTTTTCTTCATCCTGCTCAGCATACCCTACCCACGCCAAATGATATCTGCCTGTATCCACAATGATACGGCATATTTCATTTAATAAATCCAGCTCATCCTCAGCACGCACCAACACCTGATTGCATTCAGAAAGAGTTTTATATGCACGATTAACCTTGCGCAATTCATCTTCGGCCTGCTTGCGTTTAGTAAAAATTATAGCTGTGATTATTCCCCAAATGACAAAACTTGCCCAAGCTAATGTTCGAATGTAAACCTCGTGTTTTGGAATATCGGTTATAAGCAATTCCCAAAAAGAACCTTCATAGAAAATGATACTATCAAATACCGAGTCTATTACCCAAACCAAAAGGCCGGCAATAAACGAATAAACAATTATTTTATAATTTTTATCCTTAATCACTGTGACTCCGGAAACAGACGGCTTGCCACTGACGTTATGCCACTTTTCGAGTTAGTCCGCCCGCCGTTGTTGCTCGGCTCGGCTCGGCTCCACCTCACAACAACGCGACATCCGCCTGCAGGATTACCTCAGGGGCGAGTGGGCAATATCTCAAATAACTGTAGAGTCTTATATAATTATACTCCCACCTCCATCGCTCTAAGTCAAGTCTTTAAAGTTATGTGAAATAGATTTTTTTCAAAAGTATCAGGTTTACTATTAGTTGCTCCTGAGAGATGAAGATCTCCTTTAGTTGATTTGCCAGAACTTTACTGATTACTGAACTTCCCGGGAACCAGGTTAAGCATGTTCCATCAAGGCCGTATAAGCGCCGAACGGTGGCCGTGACAGGCTCTGTTGCTCAATTGCATTCCATAGTGTTTCTCGAAAGTTATGTCCTTACTGCACAAGTTTTTTTATTTTGATTTTTTCGATTGATAGTCCAACACAGAGCGAGCCGACCGATCAATTCTTGTCGGTTTTTAGCGACAAAGTCAGAGAACCACTCCGCTTTCATTAACAGCCACAAGCGCTCGATAGGATTGAAATCCGGCAAATAGGACGGCAGATAAAGGACTTCGAAGTACCCTCATTGCAAGTTTTTTCTTCTGTGCCACGAGGCGTTGTCCAGAACAAAAATCTGTCGTATGCGCTCAAAGTACACATCTTTGTTGGCCTCATTCAGAAATGCCTGGAGCGTTGTTCCATCCGATTTTCAATATTTTCAAATTGTTTAGCATAACTCTATGTAATAGCTATCAATTGAGCCTCTAACAACAAAAAAGCACCCAATCCGGTAGAATTAGGTGCTATCCAAAAATGGTGGGGCCGACAATACTAGTGTCAAACTTTTATACGCGAGAGCCACAAGAATTGATTGAGTTAATTCAGGTGGTGGTGGCTTGAATGCCCTGCTATCAACTGGAATCGTATCCGTAGGGCAGGTCAAACCCTATTCAAAAGGGCCTGCAATCACTTGCAGGCCCTTTTGACAAGTAAGTCGGTCCATAAGCCAGCAGTTCGAGCTACTTTTCCCGTATCCCGGAGCTTTGGGCGCAGAAAAACATCATTCACCGGAAGCAGGGACTTCCGCGTCCAGATTACTCTTGCAGTGAGAACACACCGTCGCATCCACGTGATTCCGCCGTTTGCAGAAAGGGCAGGCTTTTGTCGCCGGTAACAATGCCATACAGCCCACGACGATTATCCCTACCACGACCGCCCCCAGGGAAACAAGCAACTTCCCCCCCATCATATAGAACGGAATCAGAGGCAACATCAGGGCGAAAGTCAAGATGCCCCAGATAATCCCGTTCCTGGCTTTCCAATAGTGGGCTATCCAGCCAACCAGTATGCTTATACCGTAAACGAGGACGTATTCCATTTTTTCCTCACTATGCGGAACGTTATTAATCTCTGCTTGAGTGAAATCCGAGTATCTTCATTTAAAGAGCACTTAATTCATCCAAGCAAGGAGAGTTGCCAATATTAACTCCTGATCAACTGGCGGCGCCGATGTCTTCTTTCCAGGGCGGCAGGATTTTAATCATAACGATGAGTATCACTACCGGCAGAATCAGCAGACCGATGGAAATTAACAACCCCTCGATGCCGAGTAATTCCATCTTATAATTCGTCAGGCCCCGTAAGCTTTTGCTGAAAAGCTGCCCTCCTATCACCACATTCCAGCGGGTACTGAATATTCCGATCTGGACAAAAATAGCTGCCATAAAATATACCAGCCGCCTTAATTCCGCGGGCACATTGAACGTTTTTGTCACGACAATCAGCACTATGGGTAAAAGTGTACCCAGCATTAGTTGTACCACTATTAAAGAAATAAATAACTTCTGAGAAATCATCTGCCCCATGATATGGATTGACTCAACCGACTCGTAAACCCGGTGGATGAAATCGAGAGTTTCCAGCGAGAGGTCGATTATAAGCGCATTCAGCAGATAGGTGGCGAGTTTGTCCATACAAGGCATGTTGATCGACTTGCCGCGCAAAAGGGTGCTGATCCCGTAAATGAGAACCATCAAGGCTATTCCGGAAACGATTGCCGAAAAAAGAAAAACTATCGGTATCAGCACGCTACTCCACCAGGGATTGGCTTTGATGGAACCGAATATGAACCCGACATATCCGTGCAGAATAAAAGCCGACGGTATACCCAGGATAGTAATAAAACCCACCGCCTTTTTATCGAATTGCAGGGATTTTTCTGACAGGTCTAATGAGCCCAGCGTGAGGAGGTAATAAAAATATTTTTTCAGACCCGACTCCTCACGTGCCAAAACCACCAGGTCCTGCCTGTATTCAAACCATATTTCCAATATCAAAACCATCATCAGATACCAGACATAAACAAAACCAAACATTGCCATCGCCGATTGCAGATGCGGCGTGATCATTATTTCATAAAATCGTTCCGGGTGTCCCAGATGCAGCAGAAGCGGAAGCGGCGCGATAAGCAAAAACGATAGAGCGGTGAGCAGGGAAAGGCGGTAAGTCGGCATAATTTCCTTTACATTGAACACGCGCTCCAGAGATGCCAGGATAAATGCTCCTGCAACAAGCCCGGTAATGTAAGGGTATACGACAATTAAAATACCCCAGTGCAATTCAATCTCATTGGGATAGATATAACCGACTATCTGGGATAAATTGCGTTCGAGTTGTTCTAATAATCTATCCAATTTTATTTCACCACTCCATCCAAGTGAGCGTAAAAAACCCTGGGCCCGGTATTTAAATCAGGCTTTAGAACTTGAATCTCATTGAAGCGGAGAAAGCGAGTCAAGGGGCTGCTACGCAAGCCAACCTCTCCAAAAACACGAGCCTTGGTGGGACAGACTTCCACACAAGCAGGAACCAATCCTTTGGCCAGGCGATGGTAGCAGAATGTGCATTTATCCGCCGTCCTCGTTTCCGGATTTAAAAACCGAGCCCCGTAGTGACACGCCTGAATGCAATATCTGCAACCGATACAGTAATCCTTGTCTACAAGAACTACTCCGTCCTTGGTGCTGAACGTGGCGCCGACAGGACATACCTGTACACATGGAGGGTTGTCGCAATGATTGCACAATTTGGGGATGAAAAAAGAACGCAACAGCGAATATTTTTCCTTTAATTCATCAAAACCTTCCATTCCGCCGTTAGGACTGTGAACTATTACATCTCCATCGGTTGTGACAATGTAACGTTCGACCCAGGTACGGAAATAAAACGGATCCTTCGGGACGTTGTTTTCATTTTTACAACCTGACACACATCTTCCACACCCGATACATTTGTTCACCAGAATGCCCATGGCATAATACCGCACCGATCCTTCATCTCCGGTTACCCCCTTTTCACTTGCATCCAGAACTTTGGGGCCGAGCACAAAAACTACCGGGCCGGATGCCGCTACCTTCAGCAGAAAATTTCTTCGGTTTATTTTATTGTGTTGTTTGCCCATCAATAGGCCTCTGGGTAGTGAGGATAATGACATTCCCAGCAAAGATTTGATCCACCATGACTTTCAAGATCAATCCTGGGGATCTCTCTCCCACTGTTCGCATTCTCTCCATGGCACGCCCCACAGAACTGCCGGTTGGCTGGCTTATGCGGGATAGCCGCCCGGGGATTGTGTTTATGTTCGTCAGGAGTTTCGTGACAGTACACGCAGTTTAAGCCGGCATGATGAGAAATCGCTTTTGTTCTCGCGATTTCTCCGTGACAGGCACCACATTCTTCCGGAGTAGATGGTGGCGTCGGGTCATGTGGGTCATGGCAGTTGTTACAGGGCTCCAGAGGGTTGTGCTGCATCGGATCGATCTGAGGAAAGCCGGTTGGTCTGGATGGATTATAGGCGTGGCATATCGTACATAGACCTCTTCCTTTTGGAGGTCTTAACTGATAAGTCTCAGGGTCTTCAAGGTGCATTGCCCCCGGGCCGTGGCAAATCTCACAAGATAAATCCCGATGATAACTTGCGGATTTAAGATCGCTGACGTCATCGTGGCATTCCACGCATACGCTCTGCCCCAGGTAAGAAACAGGTTGGGCTTCAATTGAGTCAATGGCCGTTAAGCGATAGTGACCGGCATCGCCAAATGTTTTCGGCACAAGCCTCTGCCTTAGCGCAAACCAGCAGGATAAAAGGAGAGCAAAAATAATAACCAAGCGTTTTACTTGGTCAGGGCCAGGCAGCGCATTCCAGAGGTGAGCAATAGTCTTCAATTAAGAGACCCTCGGCCTTCAATTAAAGATACCCTAAAGCATTATAGCAGGAAGCAATTGTTCCGGAGCTTTCAGGAAAGACACTCTATAGAAATATCAAGCCATATTTCAAACAGCCGGCTGAGATATCAGGTGCGGCAGGTGTTTGATAATCGTTTCTTATTCTTAATTTATTTTTGACCGCTTGTCAACACCATTGTGCAAAAAATATGTGAAAGCTTATTTGGGTGCGTTCAAGCCGAGGTTCCATTAGAACGGCACTCGATCTATCCGTGTAGAATGATTCGAGTATAATATGGAGAGCTGTTGAGCTGTTTGCGACAAGAAAGCCAGTCGCTTTTCAAGATAGAGGGGCCCGTCAGGTTTACGATCTAAATGGACTGTAGCTCAGGCAGGAGATTGGGAATCGATAAAATATTGCTGAACTTTCTTCCAGTTGCGATGAAGTCCCCTCCTCTTTGGGAGCATTAAGGTAATGTGCTTTTTCTTACATTTTTTGTCCAGCAGGGGGGGGGGCTGCTATTTTGCCGGTTTTTTTGAGAGTATTGTTTGAGAGTATTGTCTGATATAGCGCACGAGATAGCTGATTTCCAGGGGACTGAAAGTATTGCCCCAGGCAGGCATTAACACTGATTTATTTACTCCCCTTCCGCCCTCGCTTACGGCTTCGGCCAACCGGCTGTCAGTTAAAGCGTCCATATAAATACTGTCGGTAAAATTTCTCGGCTGCGTTTCAAGGATGTAGGCGTTAAAACCGTTTCCCTCACCGCTCTCCCCGTGGCAGACATGGCAGTATTTCAGATACAACTCTTCGCCCACGCGGATAGGATACGGGTCGGCTTCGAAAGAGCCACCCGGCTTCCTTGCCGACACTTTTGATTCGGGAGAGCTTGCTTCGGCCCTGCTCGGGATGGGGCCGGAATCAGTAAACAAATAACATAGCACGGCAAAAACAGAAAGCAGCCCGATTGCCATGGTTTTCCCCGGATATCTCATCATCGTTGGTTGCCTCTTTCGGCAAACAGAAAAGTGGTCAGAGCCCTGGCTTCTTCGTCTGTCAGGTTAAAAGTCGGTTCCAGGATACCAGGCTGATACCGGTGTGGATTTTTCAGTCTCTGGTATACCCAACCCGGTTGCAAGCGTTGATCGAGATTATCAAGTGGAGGGCCGACATATCCCCCCTTGCCTCCGAGCTGGTGGCATGCCTGGCAGCCGTAGTTATTAAAGTAGAGTTTCCGGCCCAGTTCTACATCCGCCGCCGTTGATTGCAGACGGGGCTCTGTTTCCAGGGAGTCATCCCTCAACACCAGAGAGATGTACTGGCTCAGCAACTCGATATCTTTCTCCGGCATAAAGAAATTCGGCATCCGTTCGGTTAAAATGGGACGGAGAGTATAAGGCAGCCTGAAATATTCTTTGATCCATTCATGGTTTAGCTGGCTGCCTGATCTCGAAAGATCCGGGGCTATCTCACCTCCCCGGCCGTTAATCTGATGGCAGGTGAGGCACTGGTATTTTTCCACCAGTTGTCCGAACTCTCCCGCGAGAACGGGCTTCGGAGTATTAGCCTGTTCAACACGGTAGGGCGCCGGAGTTGGCTGCTGCTGAAAACTGAGCAGGGCGGTGGCGATTGCCAGGCGCTGCTGATCGCTGAATTGATAGCTCGGCATCAAAGCGTTGCTGAGAAAACCACGGGGATCTTTTATCTTCTCTATTACATAGCGTTCCCTGGTATGAGGTATGTCTTTCAAGCCGAATTCCAGTTGGTACATCGGTTTTTTCCTCAGGTTGACCAGGGATGGCCCCAACTCCTCACCGGTTGTAACACCTGCCAGAGCATGACAGCCCCCGCAGTTATATTCCTGAAACAGTTTAAGCCCTTTTTCGTAGAAGTTAGGGTCCGGCGAGTGAGCCACGGTGTCGGCCTCTTCAGGAGCATCCCAGTCGATAAATTCCGTGGCGATATAGGCGGTAACCGCCTGGAGCTCTCCGGAGGAAAAAGCATAACGGGACATGGGGATTCCCGGCTGCAGGGAGCGGGGTTCCTGAAGAAAATTGTAAATCCATTGCCGGCTGGCTTTAGAGGCAACGGTACCGATCTCCGGAGCGACAGACCCGCCTTTTCCCTGAACCAGGTGACAACTGATGCACCGCGCTTGCCGGAACAGGGTCTCGCCCCGCTCGTAGAGACTATCGGGGATTTCATCCTGAAGTACTCCGGGCAGAGGTTCCAGCTTTTCCCGGGTGGGGAATTCAGTAAAACTGAGCAGGAAATCCGCGAGCAGTCCCGCGTCCCGGTTCGAGAGGTGGAAATTGGGCATGCGGGTGGTGGCGGAGACTCCGCGGGGATTTTCAAGCCAGCGGACAAGCCAGTCACGGGAGACCTTGCTCCCGACACCGTCGAGCCGGGGCGTGAACTCTTTCTCCACCCCTTTAATCTCATGGCAACCGGCACAGTTATATTTTTCTATCAGCTCTTTCCCCTTATTCAAAACAGGGGCATGCCTGACCCGCTCCTCCCCATGGCAAGTGCCGCAAGAGGATTCGATTAAAGGAGCTGAAAGGACCGGTTCATCCCAGTCCCCGGTAAAGCCGAACGAGTCTTCCACATTGGTGGCCACCCCCTGTCCCTGATGGCAGGGGGTGCAGCCGAAGCGCTCGGGTTGGTGGTACATCGGCGGGTGGGCAGTAAAGGGCTGCGGGGCATCCGCCAGCGCCGGCTCGTTCAGCCCCAGGTGACAGGAGGTACAATGGTCGATGACGTCCAGTTCGGGGACCCAGATCTGTTTCAGTCCCTCCTCCACCGGAGAAATACGCTGGGGTAAATCCTCGATATGTTTATTGTATTCCCGCTGATATTGCCGCCATTGCCGGTAATACTCTTTAAACGGGGAAATGGCCATCACTATCAGAAAAATAACGCTTACTATCCCGAAGTATTTAGACAGGTCACGCATAGTCGGCTTCATTTCCTCAATAATAGATTCCGTCGATCCAAGGCCAGATCCAGCGCCACTCCGGCCCCCGAAAGAAAACTCCGATAACGGTCAACACCGTACCAACCAGGATAAACCAGATCATGATCCAGTCGGCCAGAGCACACTGCCTGAACCGCTCCAGAATTCCCCGGCCGCGGGGCAGAAAGACCGGCAGGACCATCAGGGAATAGATTATCGCGCTGCAGGAGTAGATCGGCACCGCTCCGGAGACTACAAATGGAATATTCATCGGCAGAACGACAGCACTGAGTATGGTGAATTTCTTTCTCACATCACCGGTCCAGAACGACTCCCGGGCCAGGTTGATCCGGAAGTAGGGTATCACCACGAGGGCAACAACCACCAGGGTGGGCAATACCACCCCGGCCACCACGGGAGGGAAGTAATGCAAAAGCTCCTGCAAACCTAAAAAATACCAGGGAGCCTTGGCCGGGTTGGGCGAATGTTCCGGATTGGCGATACTCTCAAGAGGGGCGTCGAAAAGAAAGGAACACAGTACCAGCGCAATCAGCAGTATTTCAAAGAGCAGCACTTCCCGCACGATGAGGTGGGGAAAGGTCATTACTTCTTCATCCCGCTCGCGTTCCACGGCAATGGAAGTATCCCCTTTCACATAAGCAACCCTGGTCTGTGTGACCTGGGCATCATCGCCGAATTCTACTTTTACCGGATGGTCATCGTTCATTTCGACCTGATCGAGTTAGAGTGGACGAGTGATTCATCCTTGCGAGGATTCGTTTTTTCTCCCAGGATAAGGTCTGTTTTTTCACTCAACCGGCCCGCTGATTCCGCCTGCAAGCCCCCATCCTTGCGAATGCGCCAGAAATGCACTCCCACCAGGACACTCAGTACCAGGGGCAGGATAACGCAGTGGAGGACGTAAAACCTGAGCAGAGCGTTTTCTCCGGTAATGTTCCCCCCCAGCAGGAGAAAGCGGATCTTGTCCCCGACCACCGGCATGGCCTTGATCATGTTGGTGCCTACCGATACTCCCCAGTAGGCCAACTGGTCCCATGGCAGCAGGTAGCCGGTATAGCTGAGCAGCAGGGTGATGAGCAATAAAAAGACCCCGATAACCCAGTTAAATTCCCGGGGGGGATGAAAGGCTCTTGTAAAGAAAACTCTCAGCATGTGAAGAGAAGCTGTCACTACCATTGCATGGGCCGACCAGCGGTGAAGGTTGCGCAGCAGCTTGCCGTTGGAGACCACGAATTCCAGATCTTTCATGTCCCGGTACGCCAGTGGAACGGCGGGATGGTAATAGAACATCAGGAAAATTCCGGTGACGGTCAGGATCAGGAAAAGCGCGAAGGACAGGCCTCCCAGGTAAAAAGTGGTTGTAAATTTTATTGAACTCTTTTTGACTTTTGCCGGGTGTAAATGGAGAAAGAAATTGTTCAGGATCACCAGAGACCGGCGATAATTGGTACTCGGCAGACCGGTACGAAAGATTGATCGCCAGATTCGCCCTGCTGTTATTTTGTTAATAAGTTTCATAGCCTCAGTCGCCTTCAAACTTTTAAAATTACCTCGGGATCGACTAAAATACCTTTATCCACTTGCAAGTAACCATCCACGGTTAAACTCATGGCAAAGTGATTCAACGGCTTTGGCGCCGGCCCGGCAATCACTTCGCCGGTTTTGTTGAAGCGGCTCCCGTGGCACGGGCAGGCAATTGCCCCTTCCTGGGGTTTCCAATTGACAATACAGCCAAGATGAGTGCAGACCGCGGAGAGGGTGTAGAAATACCCCGCCGCCTCCCGGATGATAAATATCTGGGGCTTGGCCATGAAAAAAACGGAATCGAGTGGATATTGATCCGGCGTTCCCACCAGAAATTTATTGGGTGGCTCATAAAGCACATTCGGTTCAAGAAATTCGCCGGTCAGGGCAATCCCTCCCACTGTTGCCACTGCCAGAGCCCCGCTGCCCATAACGACAAAAAATTGCCGGCGGGAGTAAAAAGCACTATCCTGTTGAGCCGAATCAGACATCCGCCGTCTCCTCGAAAAAAATCGCTTGCATGGTAATACAGCCTACCGGGCACCTTCTGGCGCACAAACCGCAACGGATACACCGGCTTTCATTTTTTGTAATCACCGCGCCTGAACCGCCGGTTGAGCAGCGGTTCTGTTCACTATGAATTGCCGCCGCCGCAAGTTTTTCCAACACCGGGGGGTCGGCGGTAAACACCCTGGAGGGGAGAATCTCGATGCATTTCTCGGGGCAAATGTCCGCGCACGCGCCACAGAGGACGCACTCGTTTGCTTCTTCTTCTTTGCTTTCGAAGATCGTGTTGATCCAGCAGCGAAGGCAGCGGCTTGCCTCGCGCACCGCCTGCTCCCGGGTAAAACCCAATTCCACCTGGGCAATCCCGGTACGCCGGTCCAGAGAGAGCTTGGGGATTTTCTGGGTGGGAATCGAGTCAAAATCTTTCACCGGCCGGTAGGAGGAAGTATCGGGCAGAAAAATGTGTCCTCCTTTTTTCTTTGAGGACTCGGGTGCGCCCATCAAATACCGGTGGATCGAGAGCGCGGCCCGCTTGCCGTCGGCTACGGCATGGATCACGTTGCGCGGTCCGAAAGCCGCGTCGCCACCGGCCCAGATGCCCGCCTTGGACGTGGAGAGGGTTGCCTGGTCCACCAGGATTGTCCGGTTGGGCCGGAGCTCCAGCTCATCGGTGGGAGTGAGAAAAGAGAGATCAGGCACCTGGCCGATAGCGACGATGATCGAGTCGGTTTCGAGTATCTCCTCGCTCCCCTCGACGAAACTGGGGTTGAACCGTCCGTTTTCATCGAACACCGATGAGACAGTGAGCACCTCCAGAGCGGTAACCTTCCCCTGCCGGGTCAGGACCTGTTTCGGCCCCCGGGAGTAACGGATGACGATGCCCTCATCCTGGGCGTCATCGATCTCCTCCGCATCCGCCGGCATTTCATCGGGCCCCTCCAGACAGATCATCTCCACTTGTTTGGCGCCGAAACGGATGGCTGAACGCGCCACGTCCAGGGCGCTCACCATGTCGGAAACCTGGCGCGTTTCCTTACCCACCTGGCGGGCGACGCTACGCGCCACATCAAAGGCCACGTTGCCGCCTCCGACCACGATAATGCGCTCCCCGGTCTGTACGCGATAGCCGCGATTGACGTTGAGCAGAAAATCCAGGGCCTGGATCACGCCGTCGGCGTGGATTCCCGCGAGACTCAGTTCCCTCCCCTGCTGGGCTCCCAGCGCCAGAAAGATGGCGTTATACCCGTTCTCCCACAAATCGGCCAGGGTAAAATCACGGCCCAGTTTTTTGCCCAGATGAACGTCGATCCCCATGTTGACGATGGCATTGATTTCCAGCCGGATCAGCTCACGGGGCAGGCGGTATTCCGGGATTCCATGGGTCAGCATCCCACCCAGGACTTCTTGGGCTTCAAACAGGGAGACCTGATGTCCCTGCAGGGCCAGATCGTGTGCCGCCGCCAGCCCGGCCGGCCCTCCGCCGATAACGGCAACCCATTTCCCGCTGGAGCGAAGTCTTTCTCCCAGGATAGTCTCCACACTGGCGAGATCGAGCATACTCTCCACCCCGTAGCGTTCACAGACCACGCGTTTCAGGGCCCGAATGGAAATCGGGGTATCTATTTTCCCCCTGGTGCAGGCGTCCTCGCAAGGTGCCGCGCAAATCCTTCCGCAGATCGAGGCCAGCGGATTAGTCCGCCTGGCCACCCGGTAGGCTTCCTCAAGGCGGCCCTGGGCGATCAGAGAGACGTACCGGCCTGACTCGGTGTGTACCGGGCAGGCCTGACGGCAGGGGAAATTGGTTTTCCACCAGTGGAGATTGATCTCACTCGAGGACATCGCTATCTCTTCAGGCTGAAGTCTGCGTTCACGGTTCCCTCGGCCGGCACTTCCACGCTTTGGGGCTCGTACTTATTCAGTTTCTCATGCCAGAGTTTCAGGATGTAGCTCCCCGCCGGCAAATCCTTGATAGTGTAAGCTCCTGATTTATCGGTTACGGCGAAATAAGGATTCTGCAGTACCACCACCCAGGCTTCCATCTCCGGGTGGACGTTGCAGAGCATTACCGCGGCCCCTTCCTGCTTGAAGGTGTAAGGACGAGTCTCACCCATGGGCCAGGTACCCAGGTTGAACTTGTCAGCCGTTCCGGAGGGGGTGAAAACGTTGTGCATCACGTTGTCGTTGTTTAAATAATCCACCGTGGTGCCCACCAGCACGGGCAGCACATGGGGAACGAATTTCAAGCCTTTCTGGTCCATCCGGGCATGTTTTTCAGGCGCTGGAAACTCACCCTGGGCCTTTTCCACGAAAACCACAATGTTGGCGCTGTTTCTGGCACCCCGCGCCGTGACCGTGCCGCTGATCTCACCGGCCTGCGCCGCCGAACTCATTCCCCAAAAAACCGCCATTGCCGCTGCAATGGTAACAATTTCCCTTATACGCATCATACCGCTCCTTTCATCGTCATCGAATTATTTGCCTGTGTTTCCGGGGCGGCCGGAACTCACATCGCGAAATCAATCCCGATCACGAATTGGTCTTGGTTGTCTCCGGCATCATCCTGCCGCCATTGCATCTCGCAGCTCACCTTGATATTGGCCCGGATCATCGCGACCATTCCCGGGACAAATAATTTCTGTGCTTCCAGACTATCGTCACGATTATTGTCTGTATAGTCGTAGCGGGCAAAAGCGATCAGCCAGGGGTACAATACCAGATCGGCTTCGGTGCTGCTGGCCATGCTCCTGACTTCTTTCATGCTGTTCGCAATGGGGTTATCGTCCTTCTGGAACTGGGTGGAGTGCCAGAGATTGAGCCGGTCAAACCAGAGGTCCCAGAACACCCCGACCACGTTGAAAGAGTTTTCGAACCCGCCGCCATAGGTGCTCTTTCCATTATAGGTATTGAATCCCAGGGTGAAGGAGTTGTCTCTCCAGAAGGCCGACTTGGTGCTGGCCGGTTCCGCTCCGCCGGCCACTCCCATACCACCGATTTTGTAGGAAAAAATGGAATAATAATCCTTGCTGTTGTTTACGTCATCGTTGGTATCACTGTTCTGGCCGTTCACCAGTCCGATTTGGTATTTGAAACCACCATAGCCCTTCGGCCCATCCGCCACACCCCAGAGTTCCATTCCAGACTGTCCGTTGCGCAGACGCCAGCCGCTTTCGGAAACCTGCATACTCAGGTACCCGAAAGAAGAGGACGACAATCTCATGTGGTTCGCAATGGGGCTGGGATCGACCTTGCCGAGCTTGACGTTGAACGCGGGGCGGTAGTTATACTGCAGGTAAAAGTCGTAGTCGAACTCATCGGCATTCTCGTATTCCACCCCTCCGAAAAAAGAGAACGACTCGCCCAGGGTCCCGCCGAAAAGTATCCCGAGCTCTTTTGGAAACTCGAAACTCGACCTTGGCTCCTGGTCGGGCTGAAAGTTGACGCGGTTGATCATCCGAATGCTCACCGGTGCGGAACCGGGAATGTCAGAGGGCCAGATGGCGTCGGGAAAAACCTCCTTGTACCTTTCCGCGCCCATGCTGGTGGGGTCTTCCTTGATGTAGCTGGGGTCCTCTCCCTTGGGATAGCGAAAGCCGTTGTTTAAAAAAGTCCTGCCGAACTTGTTCAACTTGGGATAAGCGTAATGGCAGGTGGAGCACGAGGTCTGATACTTCCGCGCAAAGGCCGGGATTGCTGCGGCGCGGCTGGCGAGCAACAAGACTAAAAGCATGGATCCGGTAATAATCGCAGACATTGAACGGCTCATACAAGTCTCCTGACAGAAGGTGTAGCGATGAGTGGCACAATCCTGAGAAAAAAGCTTTCAGAGCCGATTTCGCAAATAGTATACCATATAGATAAAAGGCTTTTTCGATCAGAATAAAAAGCGGATAACTGATTTGATTTCAATGAGTAATGAGTGATGGAAGGATTCGCCTGCTGGAGCACGGAAGAAGCCGTACCGCCACTGGGAGGGTTGCACTCCTGCCACCGAACCGATTGCGGATCAGTCGCGGAAGTCCTCGGAAAGGATGCCGTAGCGACGCATCAGACGCTGGAAGCTTTGCCGTTCGATTTGAGCTTCCTCCGCCGCCCTGGTCACGTTCCCCCCTGAGCTCTGGAGGCGGGCAATCACAAATTCTTTTTCAAAGGTGGCCAGCAGTTCCCGGCGGGCCGGTTTCCAGGCGGTGCTGCGAATGGGAAGCGTTATTCTGGACACCTCGGAGCGACCCCGGATATGGGGAGGAAGGCTTTCGGGAGTAAGCACCCGGCTCTTCTCCACCATCACCGCGCCTTCAATGATATGTTCCAGTTCCCTGACATTGCCGGGGTAATCGTAGTGCAGGATAAGCTGCAACGTTTCGGGGTCGATGGCGTAAACATTTTTTTCCATCTGTTGAGCGTAACGTTTCAGAAACACGTTTGCCAGCAAGGGAATATCGAGCTTGCGCTCTTTGAGCGGAGGGAGATAAATGGCGATCACATTAAGGCGGTAAAAAAGATCCTCGCGAAAACGCCCCTCCGCGACCTCTTTGTTCAGATCACGGTTGGTGGAAGTAATAAACCGGGCTCTCACCGGAATCGGACTGTTGCTGCCCAATCGTTCGAAGGTACGTTCCTGGAGAACCCGCAGCAGCTTTTGCTGCAGGTTGAGTGAGAGATCGCCTATTTCATCCAGAAATATCGTCCCCGACTGGGCCACCTCAAATTTTCCGATCCTTCTTTCCACGGCTCCGGTAAAGGCGCCTTTCTCGTGTCCGAAAAGCTCGCTTTCCATCAAAGACTCCGGCAGTACGGTACAATTAATCGCGGTAAAGGGCTGCTCACGATTGGGCCCGTGGTTATGAACGGCACGGGCCACCAGCTCCTTGCCCGTTCCGCTTTCCCCATTAATAAACACATTTGTGGAGTTGGGAGTGCCGGTTACCGCGCCGATCCTTTTATAGATATCCTGGATTCGAGGGTGGTTGCCCAGGAGTTCATACTGCTGGGGAAAAGATTGAATGGTGGATTCCAGGCCCTTCACCCGCTCTTTAAGTTGATAGACCTCCAGAGCCCTGCTGGTTAAGATCCGAATTTTATCAATGTCCAGTGGTTTTGTGATATACTCGTAAGCGCCTAGTTGGATGGCTTTTATCGCAGTCTGCATCGTCCCGAACCCGGTAATGATAATAGCCGGGATATCAATTTCTTCCTCCTTCATCGCCTCCATCACTTCGAACCCATTCAACTCCGGCATGGAATAGTCCAGGAACGCCACCTGAGGATGGTCGTTTTTCAACAGGTGGACAGCCTCTTTGCCATCAGAAGCCTGCAGAACGGCCAGCGTTTTGCTCTCCAGCGTTTCCGCGAACGCGTAGCGGATGTTCGGATCATCATCGGCAATAAGTATTTTCTTTTTTTTCAGCACCTAAGCGGTCGCCTTCAGCGGAAAATAAATGGTAAAAGTCGATCCACGGCTCTCCCCGTTTCGCGCGGTGATAATTCCACTGTGGGCGTTGACAACACGCTTGGCAAGAGAAAGCCCCAAGCCCGTTCCATCGGGTTTCGTGGTGAAAAACGGATCGAAGATTCGTGTAATATTAGCCCGGGGAATACCCGGTCCGGTGTCTGAAATTTTGATTACAACAACCGGCTCACCTTCTCTGAGCATTATTTTCTGAATCGCGGCAGAGGATGATACCCCATCGGCCGCGCAGGGAAGTGAGGCAAAATCGGAGAGAGTTCCGGAGAGAACGGTTTTACGGGTTGTAATTGTTATGCTGCCTGAATCCGCTATCGCCTGTGCCGCGTTGATGAAAAGATTGATGAAAACTTTTTCCATATTATCCTTGTCGATCAGGATCATGGGCATATCCGCATCAAAATCCAGGTCGACCTCGATCGGCTTCTGCTTGAATTGATGGCGGGCGAGTTCAACACTTTCCCTGAGTAATTGATGCAAGTCCTGGCGAGACTTCCGCACTTCCACCGGCGGAGCAAAGCGCAAAAGATTATTCACGGTATCTTCCATCTGGGAAATGGAATTCAAGGCGACCCTGATTGATCGATGGTGGGACTCTTCCACTTTTTCCAGAAATAATTGAAGAATCATTTTTACCGAAGTGAGAGAATTGCGGACCTCATGGGCCAGGAGGGCGGCGAACTCCCCGGTAGTGGCTAATTTCTCCGCGCGAATGATCTGGTTTTGGATCTCGAATTCATCAGACACATCAGTAATGATTTCCAGTACACCATAAATCTTATTCTTCCAGAGCAGGGGGACGGCCACTTCTTCCAGGTGCCGCTGTGACAGTGAATCGCCCGGCTGATGAATAATCCGGCTTTTAATTTCTCCATCCTCCAGACATTGACCTATCCGGCATGACAGGGGATTACACCAGCAGGAAACCTCTTGTGTGCAAGGCCTGCCTAAAATATCGGCAGCGGGTTTGTTGACCAGAGATTCAAACCTGGCATTCACCATCTGAATCTTCAGCTCTTTATCCAACATGATAATCGCACTGGGAACATGATCCAGGATCGCCCGTAATTTGTCCCGTTCCTCAGCCAACTCTTTTGTCCTGGCTGTTACCATGCCCTCCAGGTGATTCTTGTGCTCCAGAATAACCGCTTCGCGATTCCGGATGGCCTCGGCCATAATATTAAACGCATTGCCCAGAACTTCTATCTCGTCTCCTGTGCGGACATCGACTTTTTCCGCTAAATTCCCATCCGCTAATTTTCTGGTGACGGAAATCAGGTGGGTTAATATTTTCTTCAACCGGCGATCTATCCAAAAAATTACGAGCATACCTGCCAGAATCGTTCCGACAATTATCTGGATCCCCTTAATACTTTCCCCGGCCAGCCGTTGATTGGCGCGTGCGGTAGTGATGCCCAGTTGAACCTTGCCGAAATAAGTTTTGTCCTTGTATAGAGGGATGATAAAGTCAAAAAAGTGCCCTTCCCGATGGAAGAACCCGTCGGGATGACCGATTTCTCGTGAGATGACCTTTACGGGACGTTCCTCTTTCCGCTCCAGAAGCAGTTGTTGAAACTGCTCCCGGAACTCGGGGTTGACCTCTTTGTCCAGAAGCCGGTTGTTTTCATCGAAAATTGCCGCATAGATTATTTCCGGATTGTTGTTTTGTTGTGCTAAATACCCCCGGATAAAATCCAATTCCTTTTTCTGCACGGCTTCGGTCAACAGTGGAGTAAAAGTGGAATAGATTACGGCGTAATGCTCCCGGATAAGGTCTTCTACCATGCGATGATGGCCGGATATCGTATAAAAAATCAGCGAACTGATCAAAATTGAATGCAAAAGAATTAAGACCAGAATAACCTTGAACCGTAAGCTGAAACAGGGCCTTGAAATTCGTTTGGGTTCCATCCTGTCCGCCTGACAAATATCAGTCTCTCTAGTATAAGCACTGCACGTATTATTATACGCTTATAAAGATTAGACAGCGAATATCGGCCTCCGCGTTATTTTCGCTTATCCTGGCCAGGTTCTTAAAATCCATTCAGGTACCGGAGGGATTGTGAGCGATTAGCAAGAGGCTAGCTTTTAATAATTTCAAAAGCAATTCGGCCACCGGGCAACTGTGTTACGATCAGCTTAAGGAAGCCACGTTGGCCCAAGATATTTGAGTGTCCAAAATGTGGTTGGCACGAATCATATTATATCAGCAAGAGGAAGCTTCTCCAATGTAAAAAATGCGGATATCAAGCTTCAGTGGCGTCTGATACAATTTTCGGGTATCGCTCAGGAAGTGGTTCCTGCCCATTATTCTGATCGGTTTTGACAATGAGAAAACAGGCGGCAACCGGTAGCGAGGTGATTCTCCGGTTACCGTAGAGGAGAGGAAAAACTCTTATTTTTCATTAAGATAAGCTTCGATTTGAAAAGACAGGTCGAGCAGGGGCAAACCGGACTCGCGCGCCAGGGCCTTAAGACCGTCGTATTCGGGCTTGACCCTGCGCTCACCGCCGGGGAGTGTCACTTCCTTCACTGTTAAATCACCCCAGGGCGTCGAGATTTTCCGGCTGCTTCTGGCAAGCGTAACACGGCCGAGCGTGTGGTAGCGCAGGCCGATAGTGCTGGTATGCTCCAACACCGTGCGCGCCATGGTATCCCTGTCAGGCTGGCCGGCCAGTACGTGAAGGCACACAGCGGGACGGTTTTTCTTCATCTGGACCGGGGCCAGGTAAACATCCAGCGCCCCGGCGTCGAACAGTTTTTCGATCAGGTAATCGTAGTACTCCGGGTTCATGTCATCGATATTGCACTCCAGCTCGACAATCTCCCGCTCAGCGCCGGTCACACCGGCTTCCTCACCGATATAGAGCCGCAGCAGGTTGGGCCTGTCTTCATGTCTGCGGCTGCCCATCCCGTAGCCCACCTGAGCGAATGTCAGCGGCCGGGTGGACGAAAAATCATCCGCAGCGGCCAGGGCGGTTACAATCGCCGCGCCGGTGGGAGTGGTTAGTTCCGCTTCAACCGTGGTGCGCTCCACCGGGTAGCCCAGAGTAAGACGCGCCACCGCCGGAACCGGCAACGCCAGCCGTCCGTGCGAGAACTTGACGAATCCGGTACCGACCCTGAAAGGGCCGCAGTAGAAGCGTTCCAGCCCGAGGTGGATTATTCCGGCCGCCGCTCCCACGATATCGACAATCGAATCAAGCGCCCCGACCTCGTGGAAATGAATTTTTTCCAGTTCAACCCCGTGAACCGCGGCCTCGGCCCGGCCAAGACGCAGGAAAATCTTTTGCGCAAGTTCTTTGACCGGCTCCGGCAGCGCACTGGAATCGATAATGGTGTTGATCTCTGTCAGGCCGCGATGGTGAGACCCCTCGCGCGCAAGCACTTTGACACTGGTGGCCTGAATCCCGTGGTCCTTTTCCCGGCTGACTGCAAGCTTCACATCCTTAAGCCCGAGGGCCTGAGGAACCTCTTGCAGCTTTTCAAAGGGATAACCGTTATCGACCAGAGCGCCGAGAATCATATCGCCGCTTACTCCGGAAAACATATCGAAATATGCACTCTTCATCTGCCACCACCTCACGTTCAATCAAAGCGCACGCCGTAAAAGAGATGTTATCGACAATCCATTAAAGAGGGCGCCCCTCTAAAAGTAACTATGTTGAAATATACGAAGAATAGGAATAAAGGTTGTCAAGGGCCGTTTCCAGCCAGGCCGGTCCAAAACAGCTCGAGCGACGCAACGGCTTGATATAACATAAGTAACAGGATCAGCAAAAGAAACGGCTTGCCTTGCCCTTGACAACCGAACAAACGAAATTTTTCACCATAGGGCATTGAGCGTATTATTTCAACGCCCCGCTAAAGACCAAGAAACAGAATCGCCGCACCGCACAGGGCGATAGCCGCTCCGGCCAGAAAATGGCTCGCCCGTTCCAGTGTACCCAGGTGCAAGGTTTTCAGCCCGGCCGAGAGCGCCGTCACCACCACCAGCATCGTCCCGATAGTGGCAACCGCGAAAACCAATACCACCGCGAACAGCGCTACGAAGTTCTTCTCGCTGGCAGGGTACATTAACAGCGGAATCAGCGGCTCACAAGGACCCAGCACAAAAATGATAAAAATTATCCAGATACTGCCACTATTCGAACCACCGGCCGACTCGCTGCCCGGGCCGTCTGTTTCATCGTCCCGGTGTTCGTGCGGGTGCGCGTGGGAAATGCCGGCCTTGTGCAACAAGGCATGGCTGTGACCGACGGGACGGTAAAACCGCCAGAGCCCCCAGAACATGTACACGATCCCGAAACTGAACAGCAGAGTAGCGGCCAGGTCGCCGCGGAAAGCCTCGAAAGTTTCCAGCCGGCCCACGACAATTCCGGCCACAAGTCCGATTAAACCTAGGACCACCGAACCGAACACATGCCCGATCCCGCACAGACCGGTTACCAGCAGCGTGCGTGATCTGCTCCAGTTGCGGCTGCGGGCCAGGGCTACAAATGGAAGGTAGTGGTCAGGGCCCAGCAGGGTGTGTACAACTCCGATAGTCAGGGCGGTAGTGGAAAGGGCCAGCAACCCACCGGTCATAATGTTCTCCAAACCTGAAAGAGAGGGCAATTACGTGTCATCCAAACAGCTATCGTGTTACGCATCTGAAGCAAACAATCCTTCCAGCCCAATTCTACTCTTTGCAACGGCCACTGCCGGAATCAACCCGGCAGGTTCATCTTTTCGATAGCCTCGTTCAGGCTGCCGCTTCTGAATCCCTGCAGGTCGAGAGTGACGTACTTGTAGCCGATTTCCTTGAACTTCGCCACTACCTTGGCCTGTATCGCCGGTTCGAGCAGGAACGGGATTCCACTGGAATCCACTTCAATCCGCGCCAGGTCGTCGTGATGGCGTACCCGGACCGGCCCCTGAATCCCGAGCGCCTTGAGATATTGTTCTCCCTGGTCGATACGGCTCAGGGCTTCGTCGGTGATCTTCATCCCATAAGGGATGCGGGAACTCAGGCATGGGAAAGCCGGCTTGTCCCAGGTCGGCAGCCCGGCCTCTTTTGACAGATAGCGGATTTGCTCTTTGGTAAGACCTGCTTCCACCATTGGCGAGCGAATCCCCAGCTCACGGATAGCTTTCATGCCGGGACGATAGTCCTGAAGATCATCGGCATTCGACCCGTCGACCACCGCCCCGACCTCCCGTTCACTGGCCAGAGCCGATAAGCGGGTGTACAAATCGTTTTTGCACATAAAACACCGATCGGTCGGATTGTCCCTGAAACCGGGCTTCTCCAGCTCACGGGTCTCCATTATTTCATGCCGGGCGCCGATCAATTCCGCGTATTCGACAGCCGCATCCAACTGGTGCTGTGGGATGGTATTGCTTTTTCCGGTTACCGCCAGCACCTTGTCCCGCCCCAAGGCCTTTACCGCGGCGTACAGCAGAAAAGTACTGTCCACCCCGGCGCTGAACCCTACAACCACTGAACCCATCTCCCGAAGAAGCTTGTTCAGGTGTTCCAGCTTTTCCTCCGCCTCCAGCGCAATCGCATCCACCATTTTTATCCTCCAGGTTCGACAAGCGGAAACGGCGCCGCTTCGAAGATTACCCTTGTCCGGAGATTATAACTTCCGGTTAATCAGCGCTGCCGCGAATGCCGCTCCGAAACCGTTGTCGATGTTCACTACGCTCACTCCCGCCGCACAACTGTTGAGCATTGTCAAGAGTGCGGCTATTCCGCCAAAACTCGCCCCGTATCCCACACTGGTGGGTACGGCGATAATCGGCTTGTCGAACATGCCGCCGACCACCGAGGCCAAAGCTCCCTCCATGCCGGCCACCACTATCAGGACCCGGGCGCCGGAGATCTGCCGCCGGCGGGCCAGAAGGCGGTGAAGCCCCGCCACGCCTACATCGTAGATTCTCTCGACGCTGCTGCCCATTACCTCCGCGCATACAGCCGCTTCCTCGGCTACCGGTATATCGGCCGTACCGGCGCACAGAACGGCCACTGAGCCCTGCATAGCCGGTGTGGGAGCCTGGCTGAAAGCTACGATCCGGGCTTGAGGGTGATGGACAGCTTCCGGAAAAGAAGTGAGCAGGGCTTCCGCGGTCCGCCGCTCGCAGCGTGTCGCCAGCAGGTTCTGCCCACGCGCGACAATGCTGCCGGCGATGGCAACCACCTGGTCATCTGTCTTGCCCTGGCAGAGGATAACCTCGGCAAAAGAGCTTCTCAGTTCGCGGTGATGATCCACCACCGCAAATCCCAAGTCCTCAAACGGCAAATCCTTCAGTTCCTCCATTGCCGCTTCGATATCGATTTGCCCGCTCCTGACCCCCTCTAGTAACTCCCGCACATACTCAGGACGCATCCTGGCCCCCCCTGCGTTTACTGAAAACCGGAATAATCGAAGCTGCAACCATCGCCAATACAATTTGCCGCACAATGTTACGATCCGTGCAATTGGTGTTACTCTGCCGGCAAGCAATATGTAGCAAGGTCGGACGCAAAAATCAAGACTGATGCAACTATACGTTTAATGCCAAACTGAATCATTCACCGGCGAGAGTTGAATACCAATCCTTTTGAATTAAAGAAAACGGTAGTATACTTCCTGTCGGTACCATGGATCCGATTTATTAACCAGTCTCTTATAAAAACAGACACATCCAATGGAAGTGTCTGTTTGATGACAGCGAAATCTAACATTACAGCCAGGTCCACTTTGCCAATCAGCCGCCGGTTTCCTGCATAACCTTGCACAGTACGCCTCTCAGTTGCCCAATTTTGTACGGCTTAGGCACAACACCTCTGAAACCGAATTTCTCTGGTTCAGACATCACCGGATCGTTGGAATAACCGCTGGAGACAATGGCCCTCACATCCGGGTCTATCTTCCGTAATTTTTCGATGGTCTCCTTGCCACCCATGCCTCCCGGAATCGTCAGGTCCAGGATTACCACATCAAACGGCTTGCCGGACTTCATGGCCTTTTTGTACAACTTGACAGCTTCAACGCCGTCCGTAACTCCTTCCGCCTTCTGCCCCAGGCGTTCCAACACCCTGACAGCCGCTTCGAACACTTCCTGCTCATCGTCCATCACCAGAATCTTACCCTTTGGCAGGTCTGCTTCCTCTTTCGTCTCTTTTCTTTCAGGAACCTGCTCTAATGAAGCCGGAAGATAGACATGGAAACTTGTCCCGGCATTTTGTTCACTCTCCACCGCAATGTGCCCGCCGTGCCTTTTAACAATCGAATAACACGTGGCAAGCCCGAGTCCGCTTCCTTTTTGCTTGGTGGTGAAATAGGGATCGAATATTTTCGGCAGATAATCCTCCGGTATACCGTAGCCCTGATCCTTGATCGTTATCTTTACATACTTGTCTGGCTCCAGCGGCAGGGCATCCCTGGAGTCGATAACAACGTTCTTAGCATAGACACTTATCGTTCCGCCATTGGGCATGGCCTGGTCTGCATTGATCACCAGATTGTTGACAACCTGGCTTATCTGGCCCTTGTCAATTTCGCACGACCAGAGGTCTTTGTCGAGGTAATGCCTGCTCCTGACGTTGGAGCCCCGCAACGAGAAGCCGGTGGATTCCTTGATAAGTTCTTCCAATAACGCAATCTCCTTAACGGGCTCTCCACCCTTGGAGAACGTGAGAAGCTGATAAGTCAGTCCCGTTGCTCTTTTCCCCGCGTTCTCGGACAGAGTTAACCGCTCCCTTATCTCTTCATTACTATCACCGGTAAGCATCATTTTAGCCAAAGATATGTTTATCAGAATCGTGGTGAGGATATTGTTGAAGTCATGGGCGATCCCGCCGGCGAGAATCCCAATTGACTCAAGCTTGGAAGCTTTGGCGCGCTCTTCTTCGAGTTGATTGCGCTCGGTGGTGTCCCTGGAAATTTCTATTACTGTGGCAGGCCGCCCCTCTTCATCTCTTAAAGCTACGCTTGCAGTGCAGTGGTAACATCTGACATCCCCATTTTTTTCCGTCACATAAATATCACCTTCATGAACCTTCTCATCCAGGAATGCATTAAGCGCAAGACAGGGAGAGAGCTGGTCAGGTTCCCTGCGACTATTGGAATAATGGCAGATGTCATAACATTTTCGACCGACAATCCCTGCGCCAAAGGCTTCTTTTGAAGTTTCGTTGGCCCATAGAATATTTAAATCCTTATCCACCATTCTGATGTGGTCGCCAATAGACTGCAACATGGCGTTAAGTTTGGCTTCGCTCTCGCGCAACGCCTCCTCGGCACGCTTGCGATCGGTGATGTCCACATCCAGGCAGAACAGTTCGACTTCCCTGCCAGGGCGCTGAACAACCGCGTGACTGGAAATCACAGAGACTCTCGATCCATCCTTGCGCATCAGAGAGAGTTCGGCGGCCGGAGGCATCTTGCCCGTTTCCACGCCGCGTGCGATTGTCCGGCGCACCTCATCGCGCATCTCCGGAGGAACGACCAGCTCTAACAAGTTCTTTCCCAGGGCCTCCTCCCGTGTGTACCCGTAAACACTCTCGTTGGCGCGGTTCCAGTAGTTAACCGTTCCATCCGCGCCATATCCCTGGATGGCGATAGTGGGCACCTCCTCCAGCAGCAGGCGGAAGCGGCCCTCGCTCTCGCGCAGTGCCTCCTCGGCCCGCTTGCGCTCGGTGACATCCCAAACTGTCGATATCATTAACTGTTTGCCGGGAACCGGTATATTTCTCGCGGTAATGAAAGATACCTCCTCCCCTTTACGGGTAATCGGTACATCTTCCCAATACATTTTCTCCGGGTCACCGCTTGCACAATCGTCCAACACCCGTTTCTTTATCTCTTCCCTGAATTCCGGTTCCTCGTAAACGGCCTTCCAAAATGTATCCGGGGCGGCGAGGGCCTCTCTCGTTGTCCGGTAGAATTTGGGAAAGTTGTCGTTCATATATTCAACTATTACACTAGAGTCAACAGAGTTCACGGCTATCCCTACAGGGAGATTATTCAAAATCGCTTTATTAAGGGCCTCGCTCTCGCGCAGCGCCTCCTCGGCCCGCTTGCGCTCGGTGATGTCCTCCACGAGTCCATCGTAACGGATCAGCTGGCCGCTGCTGTTGCGGAAAAGCACTATGGTAACCCGCACCCAGCGCACCGACCCGTCGCGGTGGGTAATCCGGTGCTCGATGGCCGGCACGTCTTCGCCGGCAAGCACCAGTGACACATGGTCGCAAACGACCTCCTTGTCTTGCGGATAAATCATCGAATGCCACAGATTGGGATCTGACTCATAGTCCTCCGGTCGGTAACCGGTAACCGCCAGGCAGCCCTCGCCGTTCCTGGTGGAAACCGCCTTGCCAGCCTCAACTTCAACCGAATATGTATAGGCGGTCACGGCGGCTATCATCATTCGATACCGATTCTCACTCTCTCGCAACGCCTCCTCGGCCCGCTGGCGCTCGGTGACGTCGAGAATGGTCGCGCAGAAGAGAGGAGGACCCTCCTGCAACAGTTGAAGATAGATTTCGGCAGGATAGCACGTCCCATCCTTCCGTCGATGAACCGTGTTGAACTGGATCGTTTCCTCAGTCCCTGCCCGCAGGGGCTCAACCAGTTCAGCGAACATCTCAGCAGTGAATTCCGGCTTCAGGTCCAGGGGAGTCAGGCCGCGCAGTTCCTCCAGAGAGTATCCCAGGTTTTCCCGGGCGCCGCGATTGACCTCGACGAAATGAAGCGTCTCGGCGTCGAAGATATAGATCTCATTGAGGGAGCTCTCCAGCACGCGGCTGAAGCGCGTGGTTTGCTCCTCGGCTTTTTTTCGCTCACTGATGTCGGACACAATCGTGAGCACGTTCCTGACTTCGTTTCCATCCATGACAGGTCTTTTGTGCGTTTCGGTGATGATCAACCGGCCGCCGAGTTCCGTTTCCTCTTGTGTACTGATGGGGTGACCGGTTTCCAGTACCCGGCGGTATTGGTCGAGAATCTCTTCAGATAGAAAAGGAAAAGCGGCTTGAAGGGGACTGCCGACGGTACCCAGGTGAACTCCCCATTGCTCGCACCAGCGCTCGATTTGCTTGTTGAACAAGACAACACGGAGATCGCGGTCAACGAGATAAACCGCATTTCCGAGTGAATCAATCGTTGTCCTGAGCAAATGTTCACTCGCTCGAAGTTCGAGCGTCCTTTGCTCCAGCAAGTCTTCCACCCGCAGCAGGACTCTTTCCCGATGAGCCTTGGCACAGAGCTCGATAAGGTACTCCGGTTCGAAGGGCTTGTGCAAGTAGGCGGCCGCGCCCTTGCGCATCCATGCCAGCGCCAGTTCAGGGTTTGGATCATTGGTCATCACCAGGCAGATGCAATCGGGCCGCTGCGCAAGGAATTCCACGAGCAGCGAATCACCCCTGCTGTCGGGAAGGTGATAGGCCAATACGGCTACGTCGTACTTCTCGCTTTGGAAAAGCTTGCCGGCCTGCGTGGCCGTAAAGGCCATATCCACCCGGTAGCCGTGAGCCTCGAAAGTTATCTTCAAGGAGTTGGCCAGGCTCTTGTCATCCTCCACAACCAGGACTTTCAGAGGCGGGCTCGCCCGCTCACCGGCGAGCATCGCCCGGACTTGCTTAATGAACTGTTTACCGTCCACGGGTAAGGGCAGAAAGGCGTTGGCGCCCAGGTCAGTCGCAATCCCCTCGACATGCTCTCCGGCGAATGTCGCTGAGACCATCAGAATGGGCACTTTGTTGAGGTGCTTGTATTCCGGGGAGCGCAACAGACGACAGAAACGCCAGCCGTCGATTCCCGGCATGTAAAGGTCGGTGACAATGATGTCGGGCGGATTGTGATGGTTCATGGCGGCAAGCGCTTCTTCCGCGGTTTCGAAATCACTAACGATCAACCCTTCTTTCTCGAGCAGCCCTGAAAAAAATCGTAACTGGGTAGGATCGTCGTTTACTACAACGGCGCTGAGGATGGTGGTATTACTGCCATCGTTTTCCATTTATTAGCACCCACTTTCACACTTTTGTCCAGCATCCGGAACACACTGCCAGGAATTATGTCAGCTTCCAGCCTTTTGAATTCCTGCAATTGTGCAATTACGGCTATTTTCTTTAGCTTGATGCGCGGCTTTGTCGGCACCGGCAATTAAGTCAGGCACTTTTGCGTTTCCACCCCCGGCAGCAGCTTGCGGGCCGATAGTCCATCCTGAGCGGCAGCCACCTCCTAACCCCACTATTTCCAGAGATATTCCATGATTTTTTTGCAAAGGAGAAACGATCTCCGGTTGCTCTTTTTCTATCCTAACACTTGCCTTCAATTATACAAGGGATTAAATCATCTTCAGCCACCGACACCCCTATGACCGGGATTCTTCCAGAAACCCAAAAGATTGAAGAAGTTTCAGCAGTTTTTTCTTTTCGATGGGCTTCACCAGGTACCCGTCGCACTGCTCCCTGAAAGCTTCCATGATATTCTTTCTGTCTCCAAGAACCGTGGTCATGATCACTTTCGACCTGTCAAGCCCGCGGCTACCGGCCTTTTCCTCAATTCCCCGAATCCTTCTTAGAACTTCCTGGCCGTCCATCTCCGGCATCATGATATCCAGACAGACCAGGTCGTAGGGTTTGTTTTCCTCCGCGGCAAGTTGAAAAGCCTCAACTGCTTCCTTTCCGTCCACAGCCACATTGTTTTCACCAAAAGGTGAAAGGTACCGCTGCATAATCAAACGGCTGGTAAGGTCGTCCTCCACCACAAGCGTTCTCATGATCCTCCTCCTTGTTTTTATAGCATGGACCGTTTTTAGTTTCTTTAAAGGGGCGCTGTGCAACGCCCTCGGATAAAATATTTCGTCTGGTTGGTCGCCAAGGGCAAAGCACGGCCGTTTCTGTTAACAATTTTACTATTTATCTTACTTCCAAGAAGTTGCATCGCTCATGCCAACTTCAGGCAGGAGAACGGGGAGCGGTCATTGACAACTCTTATTCCCATTCTTCGTATTTTTCAACATGCTTCTGAAGCCTCTCACACTCACCCCTGTTCTTTTCATCATAAAGAACCAGCCTGCGCGAGGTCGCAATCCTTACGATTCAAAAAAAACGTTTACGGCGTCTACCAGCTTATCGAACTCTGGCTTTGGAATGCACTTAAGAATATCCTCATTGTATTCATTCTGCAGGCTCAGGATATCCTTGCAGACCTTGCCGGACCCCAGGAAGCCTGAAAAAATAATGATGGGGATATGCGTATTCCGGTCTTCCCACAAGTGCATTAAAACATCCTTACCACTTGGGCCGTCAGGCTGCTCAGATAAATTCCAATCCAGGATGATCAGGTCCGGTACCCACTTTCCGCCGATGCTCATCGCTGCCTGAAACGCATCTTCCTTGCATCGGATATCATATGCCTGATGCTCAAATAGTTTAGTCAGCACATTTCGCAGACTTTTTTCGTCTTCGATCAGCAATATCTTTTTGGTGGCATTCTCCGAGAGTTTCATCAGAAGAACCTCCGTTGAGCGAGTGGTTATTGGTATCCGCATTGGTAATGAAAGGCATTTTGAGTATTCTTAAGGATGAGGTTCAATACTGGATATCCGAAATAGTCAGAGGGGCCACGGCGTGAGACAATGGCGCTTTCCGGCACCGGTTTCCCGCTCACGCTCAATGCGATTTCCCGAGAGGTCGGTGGCAACGCCAGTTCAGTCATGGACCGGCCCGATACAATTGCTCAGCCATCGATACTCCATGATTCCATTGAAAACAGCAGTAACAATTAAACAGTTCAGCTCATCTTCATGCTTTCAACTTATCGATCCGCTTCAGCTCTTGCTCCAGAACCTTCTTTTCGCAGACAGGACACAGCCCATGGCTGAACACCGTATCCATGCGTTCAGACAAGTAAACCTCGATTTGCTCCCAGTAATTTTGATCATTCCGGATCTTCTTGCAGCAACTGCAAATCGGCAGAAAGCCTTGTAAGGTTTTTATTTCCGCGAGAGCTGTTTCAAGTTCATCAATTTTTGCTACCAGAGACAGTTGCAGTTTGACGTACTCCACGCCAACTTTTATACGAGCCTGCAATTCATTACTATCGAATGGCTTTTCAATATAGTCGTTCGCCCCTGCACTGAGACCGGCAACAATATCTTCCTTTTCCGCCCTGGATGTCAGCAGGATGATATATGGGGGCACTCTTGTTTCAAGCTGCCTCAACTTTCGGCAGACTTCTACTCCTTCCATTGAAGGCATCATCCAGTCCAGGATGGCAAGACGTGGGGCGTCCGGGGTTTTCAGCACCTCCCAGGCCTCCAGTCCGTCGTGGGCGGAAACCACCTCATAGCCCCACTTCTTCAGGACGGATTCCAGGATTTTCAATGATGTAAAATCATCTTCAGCCACTAATATCCTCATGACCGGGATTCCCCCGGAAACCCAAGTGAGCCAAGAAGTTCCAGAAATTTTTTCTTGTCGATGGGTTTTACCAGGTAACCGTCGCACTGCTCCCTGAAAGCGCCCATGATATTCTTTCTGTCTCCAAGGGCCGTGGTCATGATTACTTTCGCCCTGTCAAGCCCCCGGCTGCCGGCTTCTTCCTCAATTTCCCGAATTCTTTTAAGAACCTCCTGGCCGTCCATCTCCGGCATCAGGATATCAAGACAGACCAAATCGTAGGGCTGGTTTTCCTCGGTGGCATGTTGAAAAGCCTCGACTGCCTCTTTCCCGTCCACAGCCACATTGTTTTCACCATAAGGTGAAAGATACCGCTGCATAATCAACCGGCTGGTAAGGTCGTCTTCAACCACTAGCACTCTCATGTTTTTCCTCCTTGTTTTTTAAGAATCCTGAACTGGCAATAGCTTCTTTAAATATCTCGAACTCTCCCTCGATCTTTTCAAACCGCATACCCGCCATTGCCAGATCACCCTCCTTACCCGCGGTTTCTATCTGGTAGGCCACGTCCCGGAACGATGATGCGCCGATGTTTGCCGAAGCGCCCTTGAGCGTGTGCGCCTGAAGGCGGACCATGTCGGCGTCGCTATTATCCAGCGCTCCCTTCAGTGCCTTTATCTGGCGCGGCGCGTCATGCAGGAATACCTCCAGGATTTCTTCAGCCAGGCTTTCATCACCGCCCAGGCGATCGAGAAAAACAGAGCCTTCAAAAACAGCTCTGTCCCGGGTTTTCTGCTCCGCCTGATCCCCGGGCTCTGGAGAGACCTTGGCTGAGGAAGTCCACTGCTCCATTGCAGCGGCAAGCTTATCGGGCTGAATCGGCTTGGTGATATAGTCGTTCATGCCGGCCTCCAGGCATTTATCACGGTACTTTTGCATCGCGTGAGCCGTCATGGCGATAACGGGTATGTCATGATTCAGCACGGCTGAAGACTCATCCCGGATGACCCTTGTGGCCTCCAGGCCGTCCATTAACGGCATCTGTACATCCATCAACACAAGATCGTAGGGGAGAAACTCCAGCGCTTTGAGCGCTTCCTGCCCGTTATTGACTACATCAGCCCGGTAGCCGAGATTTTCAAGCATTTTCAAGGCCACTTTCTGGTTCACAATGCTGTCCTCGGCAAGCAAAATTTGAACCTTGTGTTTCTTGCTTTCTTTTATTGTGTGCCGGGTAACAATCGGCCGTTTATCAGGTTCGTCCGCTTTCGATTTCCGGCCGAGAACAGTCAGCAGACAATCACGCACAACAAACTTCTTGACCGGTTTGGTCAGGTAGGCGGAAAAACCGATACTTTCACAACGGGAGGCATCCCCGCGTTTACCTACCGCTGTCATCATCACCAAAGCCGTATCACGCAAAGACTCGTCGTCATTGATCAACCTGCCCAGGGTTTCCCCATCCGGATCTGATATTTGCCTGTCCAGGAGGGCCACATTAAAGGGGTCGCCATCGTGAACAGCACCTCTGAGCTCCTCCAGGGCCGATTCCCCATCCGGAGCCTCCACGGGCCGGCAGCCCCATGAACGGAGCATTTGTGTGAGTACGCTCCGGTTGGTCTCATGGCCGTCAACTACAAGAATGCGCCTGTCGCTGAGATTATCATCCAATTCGACAATTTGCACCCTGGCAGCGGACTGTTTCCCGAAAACAGCCGTAAACCAGAACGTAGAACCCTTGCCTTGCTCGCTTTCCACCCCGATCTCACCGCCCATCATCTCGGCAAGCCGCTTGCTGATCGTGAGTCCCAGCCCGGTCCCGCCGAACTTGCGGGTAGTGGAGGCGTCGGCCTGGGAAAATGCCTCGAACAGCAAATCCTTTTGATCTTCGGTAATACCGATGCCGGTATCGCTGACCTCGAAGCGCAACGTGGCCCAGGAGTCATCCTCCCGTTCCAGGCTTACCCGAACCGTCACCTCGCCTTCGGAGGTGAACTTGATCCCGTTGCCGATCAGGTTGACAAGTATCTGGCGGAGGCGGCCCGGGTCTCCCTGAAGCAGTTGGGGCACACCCGGCTCGAACACGCAACCGTATTCGAGACCTTTTTCCTGCGCTCTGAGCGCCTGCATATCGCCCAGTTCCTCCAGCGTAACTCGCAGATCAAAGTCGATTGTCTCAAAATCCAGCTTACCGGCCTCGATCTTGGAAAAATCAAGGATGTCGTTGATGATCGTCAACAGAGAATTCGCGCAGCCACGGACCGTTTCGCCGTATTCCCGCTGCTCCCGGTCAAGCTCGGTATCCAGTAAAAAGCCGATCATCCCGATAACCCCGTTCATCGGCGTGCGGATCTCGTGGCTCATGTTGGCCAGGAACTCGCTCTTGGATTTGTTGGCGAGGTCCGCTTCCAGGGCCAGTTGATTCGCCCTCTCAATGGACTTTTCGAGATGCTGGTTCGCCACCTCGATTTCATGTTGCGCCTTCTTGAGATCGGTGATGTCCACAAAAGATTCAATCATACATTGCCGGTTATCAAACGTAATGGGTGTTACGGTTTTCAGGACGTCGACACTTCTATTGCCGGCTTTGAGCAAAACCGTCTCCGCATGATCAACATTCCGGCCCAGATCGCTGATGGGGCATTTGCCTTTAGCTCCGGGACAGATAAGCTTTTGGCAATTCTTCCCGATCAACTCATCCTTTCCAAGCTCCATCATTTCCAGAATAGCAGGATTTGCATATTCAACCTCGCGAGTCTCCACGTCGGCGATGATGATCCCGATATGCACGGAGTCCAGAATGTTTTTCAAGCGCTCCCTGCTCTCTTTCAATTCCTTCTCCGCCTGCTTGTGCACGGTGATGTCCCGTACCACGGCTTGTAATACCAGTTGGCCGTCCAGCTCCATCGCGTTGAGCAGGACGTCCGCGGGAAAATCCCGGCCGTCGGTGCGCCGGAACATCCATTCAAAACGGTGGCTGCCGTTTTCTATGGCCATGGCGACCATCTCGCCGGCCAGCTCTTCGGAGCCCGTTCCGCCCGGCTGCCGTGGCGGCGACAGATCGGCCGGCTGCTTTCCGTAGAATTCTTCCCGCATGGTATAGCCCAACAGCTTCAACGTCGTCCCGTTGCAGTCGAATAAACCAGTTTCATCCATTAATATGACCGCATCGCCGCTGGAGTCGAAAAGCGTGCGGTACTTCGTCTCGGCCCGCTTGCGCTCGGCATTTTCCAGCTTTGATTTTCTTATCTCCGCAAGAGCCTGAACAGCCAGTCCCAGCACGGGCATGCCGTAGCTTAAAAAATTGGCGACATGGGCTACGTCAAAGAAAATATCGAAAAGCTGCTTTGAAAAAGACATGTAAATCTGGCCACCGAAATTGAAGAGGATACAGGCTATCAGTGCACCCCGGAATATGTTATGCTCCTGCATAAACTGCCGAAGGACCAAGACCAAAGCTCCAAGGAACAATATGGCGGAAATAAAGTCTACCGGTCTCGAGATCAGGTTATCGGGATAAATAAACCGGGGAAGGGGCAATCCAAAAGCCAATGCTGTCGCACCACAGCCCAGCAGGATCGCAAAGGACGAAAAAATTATTGCCTCACGTTTAGGATTGCTAACCTTACTCATATATTTGTTTATCAATACAGCCGCAATAATCGCAATGGCCAATATCGATCTGCCCGCAACATAGGTCCCGGGAACAAACCTGGTAAAATCCACGCCGGAACCGGCAAAAAGCAGCTTCCAGGAAAGCAGGCCATGAATGAAGTCCTCGCCGCCGCAAATAAGGAAACCGAGCCCGACTATTAGATAAAAGCGCTCCTGCAATCCGAAAAAGTACAGTAAACAGCAAAAACCCGCACAGATGGCTACCAGGGCGCTGCCCATCTCAATACTTGAATGGAAATCGCTGTTGCTGACCCAGCCGGAAGAGAACGTAGCGGGACCAATGGCGATAAAACCCAGTACGATCACTGCGTACAGGAAAAAAAACACCCTCATGCTTTTAACATTATGTCTCTTCATATCAACACTCCCGGTAGTTCTCTGATATCCTGTTCCATTCTTTTTCAAATTCACCGGCTGGCAAGCTTATCCCCGGAGGGGAACTGAAAAGGGGGCCTTCCATAACCTCCTCCTCGAACTCCCTGGCGGGAGCAGCTTATCAGAAGTCCTCGAAGTCCTCATCGTCCATGGGGATTATCAATTCCGGCTCTGCCGCATTTGTTACTGTAGACTTGGCGCCACCGCCGCCATTGTCCGGTTTCACTATCCTCTTGATCCGGTTTTTCGGCCCTTTGGCCGGGGCCTGCCTGGAGAAATCAAGGCGAGGAACTTCCTTTTCGGCCGCAGCGGTACCCCGGGCACCAGCGGATCCGTCCGCTGTCAGCATGAACTCGGACACCAGGCGCTTGAGCTCTTCAGCCTGATAGTTCAGATTGTCGGCCTGGCCGTTAAGCTCCTCGGACTGGCTGTTGAGCTGCTCGGCGGCACTGGCGCTTTCTTCGCTGCTGGCGGCATTTTGCTGAGTGACCTTGTCCATCTCGGCCACAGCGGCACTGATCTGGTCGATTCCCTGGGCCTGTTCCCGAGCGGCTGCCGCGATTTCCGCCACCAGATCGTTCACGTTGCCGCAGCCTCCCGCGATCTCCTGGAGGACCTTGGCCACTTCATTAGTGATTTTAACACCATTCCCGGCGTTTTCGACCGATTCCTCTATCATTTCGGCTGTATTTCTCGCCGCCTCGGCACTGCGCTGGGCCAGGTTTCGCACCTCCTCGGCCACCACCGCGAATCCTTTGCCGGCCTCACCGGCACGAGCCGCCTCAACCGCTGCATTCAGGGCCAGCAAGTTGGTCTGGAAAGCGATCTCGTCGATAGTTTTCACGATCTTCGCAGTTTCATCAGATGAGCTTTTAATCCTGCTGATCGCCGCGCTCATCTGCTCCATGGCCTGGTTGCCATCGTCCGCTGATTTACGGGCTTCCTGCGAAAGAGCATTAGCCTGATTTGCACTATCCGCGCTCTGCTTGCTCACGGAAGCCATCTGTTCCAGGCCCGAGGAGACTTCCTCAAGCGAACTGGCCTGCACACTGGCGCCCTGGGCCAGTTCCTGGCTACCGGTCGAGATCTGGCCGCTGGCCGAGCTCACCTGATTGGATGCATCTTTCACCTGTGTCACTGAAGAACCGACCCGTTCAACTGTTTCGGACACCTGGCCCAATGCCTTATCCAGAGCATTGATAGTGGTGTTTATATTGTTTTTCAGGTCAGCAAACTGGCCTTTGTATTCCCCTTCAACGGATTTGGTGAGGTCCTTGCCCGCGGCCGCTTCGAGTACCTTAGAGGACTCTCTGATCGGTGCGACTATTGCATCGAGCAAATCGTTAACTCCACCGATTATTCTCCCGAAATCGCCCTTATGCCCGGCAAGATCAGCCCTGACATCGAGTTTTCCTTCCAGTGAAGCTTTAGTAAGCATTCCGAGATCTGAATTCACTGCCTGCAAAGCAGTCACCATCCGGCGGAAAGCTTCCGCGAGCTGACCGATTTCATCCTGCTGGCGGATATTAATTTCCTGGCTGAGGTCTCCCTCCGCCATTACCCGCGCAACAGCCGTTACCTTACTTATACCGGCAACGGTGATCCGCACCGTGGTTACACCCAAGACTACGCTTATGCCTAGAATTAACAGAAACACAACAGCCAAAACCGTCATCCTGGATTTCATCTCTCCCATCTTGCGCTGCGTCTGGGCCTGCAGGTTAGCCGAAAGCTTATCTTCAACCTTTTTAAGCAGATTAATCTTTTGAGTAATACTGCTAAACCAATCGTTGGCATCCACGCCAAAAGACCGGGAAGTTTTAAGGTTAACGTCAAATGCTACGTTGCGCATGCGGTTAACTTCATCAACCGCGGGCCCCTGGAGGGTGGCCTGAAAAAAGTCGTTGTCTTCCTTCGACGCCAGGGTCGTGAAGACCGACATGTAAGATTTTTGTTCTACTACCAACCCGACAGCTGTTATAAACTGCTGGGTATTAAACCTGCCCTGCGCAAAAACACTGCTTAAAACCGCCCGCTCCAGCCCTGCCCGTTCCTTGGCCTGGAGAAAATTGAATCCGGCGATAATATTGGTGCTGACCTCCGCATCCCTGCTGAGCTTTCCCATAAAACCGATGACATCCAACAGTTTTTTGTTGGCGGAGGTATAATATGCGACTTCCTCTTGTGTTGAAATCCGCAGGGATGATATCTGCTGGCGTTTTTCAGAAAGATCTTCCGAGAAAGCGATTGCCGCGTCCAACTTGGCTGCAAGCTCTTTATCGAACATATCCGTATCAAATTCTTTCAGCCCTGCTTGTAAAGCCCTGTACTTCTCATCAGTGTTCTGATGTTGAGCCTTAAGTTCAGGACCGAACTTTTTTCCCTTGCTGCCCAGGTATCCTGCCGACATACCGCGTTCCTTTTGCAGCTCATGCACCAATCCACCGATACTGCTCGAAAGGATGGATAACTGGTTTATCGCTTCATATGAGCGCAGGTCCCGGTATTGCTCGGTAAACCTTTGTCCCGAGACAAGCAGAAATCCCAGGAAAGGAATGAGTACGATAAAAATGATCTTGGATTTCATCGAAAGGTTTTTGATAAAAGTAGTCATGCTAAATCTCCTTGCGTGTAAGCCATCCGTTTTTTTGCGGCGCCACTACCAGTTGGCCGTTTTGCTTTTCGGAGTTCCTGTTTTCCCGTAAGAGAAAATCCCGGAACCCTCATTTCTAATTCGCTGGCTTCGCAGCATTGGCCGCCACTCGTTTTTTCGAAGTTGAATCCGTTCAGTGCCGCCTTGATTTATTCAATAGAGCCCCCTGTGTTTACGTAAACCGCGAAAGCATCCCTGATTCCCCCAGGTCGGATCGGGAGCCTGAGCACCATGAGCCAAAGATCCTCCCGCGGGCGCTACTTGAATACCGGATTCAACAAATTCGTCTCCGGGGGGAGAAAATGATCCTTCATCACTGCCCCTGCCGCCCCCATGCCCTTTCCCTTTATTTGCATTGTTTATATTTATTGCGATCCACATTCACGCTGCCGGTTTATATTCAGCTCATCATTCAGGAGAGGGTTAATTGGGGAGCGGGGGGGAGGTCTTCCCTGTCCCCCCCCCCCAACTCCCCACACGGGAATAATGATCAGAAGTCCCCGAAATCCTCATCATCCATGGGGATGATCGATTCCGGATCCGCCGCCTTTGCCTGCACTGCCTCCGCACCATCGCCGCCGTTACCTGATTTCGCCATCACCTTGATCCGGTTTTTCTTCGGCTTGGCGGCCGGGGCCTGCCTGGCGAAATTAAGGTGATGGCCTTCCCTTTTAACCTCGGCGGTACGCCAGGCATTAGCTGATCCGGCTGCTGTGAGCTTGAACTCCTCGACCATCCTTCGCATCTCTTCGGCCTGGCCGTTGAGCTGCTCGGCCGCACTGGCGCTTTCCTCGCTGTTAGCTGCATTTTGTTGAGTAACCTTGTCCATCTCGGCCACGGAGTTGTTAACCAGCTCGATACCCTGTGACTGTTCGCCAACCGCGGCGGAGATTTCGGCCACCAGGTCGTTGACCTTCCCTGATCCTTCAAAAATCTCCGCCAGAATCTTAGCCACTTCCTCTGTAATCTGCACACCATCCTCGGCATTCCTGACTGATTCCTCAATCATCGCCGCCGTGTTTTTGGCCGCTTCCGCACTGCGCTGGGCCAGGTTGCGCACCTCCTCGGCCACCACGGCAAAGCCTTTACCGGCCTCTCCCGCGCGGGCGGCCTCCACCGCGGCATTCAGGGCCAGCAAGTTAGTCTGGAAGGCGATCTCATCAATGGTCTTGATAATCTTGGCCGTCTCGTCGCTTGAAGACTTGATCCTGTCAATAGACTCGCTCATCCGAACCATCGCCTCGTTGCCCTGCTCGGCGGATTTGCGGGCATCACCCGAAAGAGATTTGGCCTGGTTGGCGTTGTCCGCGTTCTGCCTGGTCATCGAGGCCATCTCCTCCAGGCTGCTGGAGACTTCCTCCAGCGAACTGGCCTGCTCGCTGGCGCCCTGGGCCAGAGACTGGCTTCCGCTGGAAACCTGACCGCTGGCTGCGCTTACCTGCTCAACCGCTCCGCCTACCTGGGTTAAAGCTTCATCCAGTGCGCCGATAGTGGCGTTGATGTTGTCCTTAAGATCACCAAGCTGGCCCTTGTAGTTCCCTTCGACTCTCCTGGTCAGATCTTTTCCGGCAGCGGACTCAAGTACTTTCGCCCCCTCCTGGATCGGCGCCACAACCGCGTCGAGCAGCTCATTGATGCCGCCGATGACCTTGCCGTAATCTCCTTCGTGCCTGGAGGCATCGGCCCTGGTGTCAAGCCGGCCCTCCAGTGCCGCCTGAGTAAGGGAGCCTACTTCGGAATTCATCTCTTTCAGGCTCTGAACCATATTTGTCATGGATTGGCCCAGGATATCCTTGTCCGAAGCTACTTTTACCTCCACAGCCAGATTCCCCCCGGCAATCTGCTCCGCGGCACCGGCCTTATCTTTCAAAGCCTCCGTCATGGTGCGGAAAGAATCCGCCAGACGGCCGACCTCGTCCTGTTGATCAATGTCGACATTTTGATTAAGGTCGCCCACCGCGATGGCTTTTGCCACATCAGTGACCTTCTTCAGCGGATTTGTGATGGTGTGTACCACGTAGAGCAGAGCAGCGCCGATCAGCAGCACGACCAAAACCGAGGTGAGAATGATGGAATTCCTGGCCCTGGCGACGGTGGCTTTTGTTTGGTCCAGCGAACTGATAATGTGGAAGGCCCCGTGAATCTGGCCGACTTTCCAGCCTTCCTTGATTCCTCCGAGCGGGTCAGGTGAGCCTTTGGGATCGCCGTGGCAGGTAAGACACCCCTCCGTAAGGGTGATTGCCCGGAAGTAATGGATATTGTCCTCGTCCTCGATTATTTGCTCCGTCATCTGGCCCTGCATCATTGCCTTCAGTACAGCGGTTTCGAGACTGTCGGGGGTGTTATTCGGATTGCGAGGCTGGAACTTGGGCACCCTGAACACATAACCGGCTTCCTCCGCCTTTTTGGCGGCAACATTTATGGCCGTCACAATCGGAACGGCTTCAAGCAAGGCCTCGCCGGAGAGCTCTTCGAACGGTTTGACCACACCCATGGCGAGTTTCTTGGTCATCTCCTCCCTGGCGCTTTCGGCTGCAAGCACCACCGCTTTGCTTTTTTCCTCCACGGCACGGACAGCTTCGGTCCTGATGTCCCTGATGTGCTGGACAGCGGATAACACTGAGATAAGTATCAGGCCCAGCAGGCTGATAGATAATAATTTCCATCTGATGCCGAGATTCTTGAAGCTGGCCATCTGAACCCTCCATGCCGGCTGGCGGCGGAACATTTGAACTGGGAAAACAACTAAAAAAACATCAATTACCCTGAGAAATAACAATTTCGTCCAGGGACAGTATCTCCTCGCGTTCTGGTTGAAGGCCTGCGCCATCGGCAGGGCCAACACGGTTCTGAATTGTGCTCAATCCGCTCGTGAAAAACCTTGAAAGCAATTACTAAGCCAACTCCAGCATGACGCATAACTTATTGATATTGTGTCAGATAGTAAAATTGGGGAGCTGATGATTCAGCCCTGAAATCAAAAATGCTGTGATTCGAACAGCATGTCCTGAAAAAGTGTTCGATATGGCACATGATTCTCTCATAGTTAGGTGGCTCAGTTTGTTCGGGGCGGGTCGACAGGCGCGGCTCAACAGAAATTTCATCTTTGTTAAGTCGCAATCCGCCGGATGAGATAAGCTGCCCGATGGACCGTATGGGGGATGGACTGAAAAAGAGGGGTATTATTGATATTCTCGTTGGCGGTTGCCCTTGCGCTCCATGAGATGGAGACGTTCAAGCTCAGCCGCTAACACCTGAGGGACAGGAGTGTTATCTTGATTAGCCGGAGCATATCAGTTGCCCTGGTGAGCACTGTCCTGATTCATTTCATCTTCAATCTTTGCAAGTGTATCCAATAACTGCCTGATATTCAGCGGCTTGGTTAAACATGCATTTGCGCTTTCACTTGCGGATAATTCAGCCTTACTTAACGCAGAGTTTCCTGTTGTAATAAGCACGCATGCGTTTGGATTGTGCGCCCTGACCGCTTCCATAACCTCAACCCCACTCATCCGCGGCATCTGCAAATCCGTGATAACAACATCGTATCTTCCCCGCATGAATTCGTCCACGGCGCCCTGGGGGTCGCTGAACTCTTTGGACCGATGGCCTCTTATGCTCAGAAAAATACTCAGACAGCGCAGGATCTCCGGCTCGTCATCGATCAACAGAACATTCACGGCACTTATTCCTTAATTCAAAAAGTTCAAATGGCGTCTTCGGAGAGAGAACCCGGCAAAAACCAAGCTCTATACTTTTTCAGTCAGCTGATACGTCAAGGAATGAATGTGGACTGCGTTCTTTATATACAAAAAGAATACCATAATCGTGGAGGCGGCTTAATAGCGGGCTATTCTTTGGGCAATTAAGAAGTTACGACATTGCGAAGGACAATATCAGAGTTGTTCGATTCCGGTCATTTGATCGATTTCATTATACAATTCCGAACAATCGATACAAGCGGAGCGTGAGATGGGGGAGTTAGAAATACTTTTTAATTCTTCTCTCCAGGCTGCTTCGGTTGATGCCCAGATAATCTGCTGTCCTGGTTTTAACACCGTTATGCATTGACAGGGCTTTTTCGATTATTATTTTCTCGACCTCCTCCATGTGAAAACGATCCGGAGGAAGAGCCTGCGATTTTAAATCCACATATAATCGTTGAGACCTCGGTTCATCATCGGCAAGAGAAGGTTCAGTCTCAAGGAATCCTAAATGATCCGGCTTGAGCTCTATGTCGTCATACATAATAACCGCTCGTTCAATTGCATTTTTCAACTCACGGATATTCCCCGGCCAGGAATGATCTTGCAGGACTTTCACCGCTTCCTTATGAATTGACTTAAACCGTTTCTTTTTCTGCTCAGAGAATTGCTGCAAAAACAGATGCGCCATCTGTCGGATAGTTTCCGGGACTTCCTGAAGAGTTGGAAGAGTTATCGTTACCACATTCAGCCGATAATACAAATCTCTCCTGAATTTATTTTCTTTCACCATGTTTCTCAAGTTTCTGTTTGAAGCGCAGATCACCCGGGCTCTGAACTTATGTTTGATTAATCCTCCTACCCGGTAATACTCCCTTTCCTCCAAGACTCGCAATAACTTAGGTTGCATTTCCAGCGGCATTTCCCCTATTTCATCAAGAAACAATGTCCCGTCCTCAGCCAATTCCAATTTCCCGGGTGATCCCTCCTTATGGGCTCCGCTAAACGCACCTCCCTCATATCCAAAAAGCTCGCTCTCGAATAAATGCGATGGAATAGCAGAACAGTTGATGGGCACAAAAGGTGTACAAACATCGCCTTTTCCGAAATGCACCAACCGGGCAATAATCTCTTTTCCCGTACCGGTTTCTCCCTCGATCAGAACCGAAGCCGAGGGGTCTTTGTGAAACTGCTCGGCCTGCTCCACACACACTTGCATCGGCTTTGAAAAGATGCCGACTTCACCTATTCCGACAATTTCCGCATAAGCTTTTTGAAGCTCCTGAAGCCTCGATTTGATCTGTTTTGAGAAGCTGGAAACTTTTTGCTCGAAGCGATAGTTTAATTCGTAGTTCTCCCGCAACAAAGCCTGATGCTCGGCAACCCGCTCGACAATTGCTTTAAGATCCGCCAATTCGATAGGTTTCAGCAGGTAATCGTACGCTCCCCCCTGTAAAGCCTCGATGGCCGATTGCATGTCACCATAACCTGTGATCAAAACGATGTCCGCGTTTTTCCCCTTAGGCAATACCTTCAGCTCATTCAACAACCTGATCCCGTCCATTCCCGGCATGTGAATATCACTCAGTACCATTGGGAAAGGAGATCGTTTGAATTTCTCGATTGCATCCTGAGCATTGTCGCAGGTCGTTACTTGATGACCAAGCCGCTTTTCAAAAAAGCAACCAACGCTTTCCAATATCATTTTCTCATCATCTACAAGCAGTATGCGCACCGGTTGTTCCCTGCTGTTGTCCGGAAGTACTAAACAACCTCGTAGTCCATCCCGTTGATTTTCAGGAATCCCTCGCCACAGTAGCGATAGACACAGGCAGGCCCCTTACTCCAAACCAAGAGTTGCCGATATCAATCGCAACTGTAACCAGCGTTTAACGTTGGGTGGAAGATATGAACAGCTTGATTCCCGCCGGGACCCGCCAGATCGGGATTCTAAGAAGACGTCGTTTTATAGGCATGTCCTACTTTATTGCCTATTACTATCTCAGGAGATCATACCAACCCTTCATGATTATATACCATAATCGTTAATATTTCAAGTCATCGGAGGTTTTTTTGCGGAAAATCGATCGCTGCGGGCGGGCGGCGCGCGCATATATGCGCGCAACCCGCGCGGTTGCCGGTGCGTAAGCACCGGCGCCGCCCGCCCGCGAATGCCCGTGCTGTTATGCTAACATCAGCCGGTTGCGTGGCTTGCGGCATTTCATGGCCTGTGCAGTTCCGCTCTTCTTTGCGCCGGCACACGTATCGGTGTAGACATTGCCAACAGCTTAAGCCTCTGTGGCCAGCTTTATGCTGTCAGAAAACATTGTGTAACGCACAGCCTTGCCCGGGACAGAAATCAATCGGTCCCAGCTTCGGGCTCTTCGGGCTCGGGCTTTTTTCGATACACGTAAACAGTGGCAAGTATCGAATTGGTCTCTTGATATTTTTTTATTTTGTAAAGATCATCCTGCTGCACTTGATTGTCCTTTGACAGCAGCTTTTTACCATCAGCAAGAATCAGGTCTTGTGAAAGCACCATGCCCGGCCGCAGTTCCTTAAGATTGATTTCTACTATTTCCGATTCCTGCCTCCTTCGTTTCTCCTCGGTCAAGCACGTGGCAAGTACGGAGACGACGTCCGGATCAAAAAAACTTGGGCTGCGATCCTGCAAGTACCTTAACGCATCCGATGGTGTAGTGGACTCGAAACTTGAACTCAGATTGAGGAAAGTATCGTAGGCTTCCACTACGGCAATGATCCTGGAAGCCAGGGGAATGTCCTCTCCCTTCAGATGCTCCGGGTACCCCTGACCGTTGAATAATTCCTGCATATGGCGCAAATAATTTGCCGCTTTGGTAAGATTAGGCACCAGTTTAAGGACCGCCTCTCCCCGCAGAGGGTTGTTTTGCAGCTTCTCCTTTTCCTCCGCGGTAAGAGAGTCTTTAGGCTTTTTAAAAACCTCAGGATCGATCCCCACGTTCCCAATATTATGGAGGGACGCCGCCGCCTCGAGTTGAAAAAGATCCTCAGCGCTCATACCCTTGCGGATGCCGACCTCGTGACAGAGCATGGCTACCCGTTTGGAATGGTTCCCGACAACCTCGCTGTGCATTCCCGTAAGCTGCGCCATCACGCGAACCGAGATCAGGAAATTTTCCTCCAATTGCTTGTTCATCGCGGCAATCTCACGGGTGCGTTCCTCCACCCTGCTTTCAAGCTCGATTGCGATATCCTGCAACAGTTTATACTGGTCATCCGCCAGAGTTTTGAGCTCTTCCTTTTCTTTTACCAGTTTGTATTGAGCGATTGCCTGCCTGATCGCCAAGCGAAGTTCGATGTCGTTCCAGGGCTTGGCGAGAAACCGGCTGACAGCCCCTTTGTTGATTGCTTCTATGGCCGCCTGGACATCCGCATAGCCGGTCAATATTATCCGAACCGTATCCGGGGAAATCTTTTGCGCGAATTGCATCAGCTGCGTACCTGTCGAAGTCGGCATCCGCTGATCAGATACAATGACGGCGTATTGATTTGTTTTTAGCAGTTGCAACGCTTTTTCAGGAGAGGTTGTAGTGGACACCTCCACTTTTTCCTTTCGCAGCAGGCGTTTTAAGGCCTGAAGAACATTTTCTTCGTCGTCGACAAGAAGAATTTTGATTTTTTGGGGTTGCCCACTTCCCTTTTCAAGAGCGAACTCTTCGCCTTGAGGCTCCGCGCCGAGCTTTTCCATGGAAATATCTTCCCGTTTGTTTAATAATGAGCCAATTTACTCTTCAACCAGGATCTCAGGCTGGGAATGTGCATGGAAGCCTTCCCTTCCGTGTGGCTTTCTTTTTTCCACTCAAGCAAGTCCAGGACAGGTACTCCCCGTTGTTCCAGCTCTTCGATTGATGATGGTGAAATTGATTTATCGGCGATAACCGCCACCAGTCTGGTATCGCCATCGTGGGAGCGCTGGAAATTAACAAGGGAATAACCCATGCTAAGCAATGACATGGCCAGGATTTCTCTTTCTCCGTCATCTTCCACTATTAACGCAATTGCCGGAGGTTTTGTTTTCTCCTCCTGAGTCAGCGTTTCCTTTGCCGAACCCATCTTCAGAAACGCCTCGGTCTTACTTACTTCCTCCGGCAGTGCAAGCAGAATCTGACGAAGGCCTTCTTTGGTTAACTTCTCGGAATCGACTATTTCCAGAAGAGTCCCCTCCACGTGGGAGTCTCCGGAAGAACCGATCTGTGCAATTTTGGCCATGCTGTTGCCTGCCTGGACCGCATAACACAAGACATCCTCTTCACCAACCGTTTGTTTTCGCTTCGGGGGCAGATGGTGCTCCGCTATTATCCGGCTCATCTTGGCGGGGATATTCCAGTGTTCGCAAAGCACAAAACCTACCTCGGCGTGATCCATTCCGAATGCTTCTTTTTCCAATTGATAAAGCCGTTTTTCCTGTGCTCTGTCGATTTCCAGCAATAGTTCCCATTCCTCCCCGAAATTATTCATCAGGACCAGTTTGCCCATGTCGTGAAGCAAACCGGCCACAAACGCCTCTTCGGGCTCTGATAATCCGGTTCTGGCCGTCATCATCCGCGCAGCACTGGCTACTGCCATGGAATGCCTCCAGATATCCTCGATAGGCAACGACGACGTCCGCTGCCGGGGCTGTAACCGGTCTAACACCGACATACCCAGAGCCAGGTTTTTGACACCCTGAAAACCAAGGATCATAATGGCCTGGGATACAGTGCCGACTGTGCGGGAAAGTCCGAAGAAGGATGAGTTTGCCACCCGCAGAATCCGGGCTGTAAGGCTTGAATCATTATGAATAATTATTGCCATTTCATTGGGATCGACTTCCGGATTGTCGGCCATGCGAATCACTTTCTCGACTGCGGCAGGCAACGGCGGCAAGGATCTCACATTTTCAATGATTTGATCGATCCTCTCAGCGGCCACTTTCAACCTCCAGCAGTACAAGACAACCCACGATCGATTTATATGATTTCAATGCTTCGAGATGCAGACTGACAGCCCGCTGCTGCAATTGAATGATAACCGGACCGTCAGGTTTAACTCCATCAAGACAATCTTTTACGGCCCTGATGGCTTTTTCAGGGAAAACATCCCGCAGTTCCACACCGGGCGGCAACGGGACCATCTTCGGAAAAAACCTGCCGGCCGCCTGGTTGGCAATCACTATCATACATTCATTGCTGACCCCGACAACAGGTAAGGGCAGTATTCCAAGGATCTGCTGCGAAAGTTCGAGCACCCTGGTGCGTTCATCAACTCTGTGCTCCAGAATTTTGTTCAAACGCTCCAGTTCCTCGTTCTTCCCCCGGATTTCGTCGATCAGCACCCGGTTTTCTGCAAGCAGGTCGTAATGCGACAGGCACTGCTGGATTGCTATCTTCAGTTCTTCGTCACTCCACGGTTTAGCGAAAAAGCGGTAGATTTCGCCCCTGTTTATCGCCTCGAACAAGACATTTACATTAGCGTAGCCCGAAAGAATGACCCGCACCGTATCCGGGTAGCTCTCTTTCACTTTCTGGAGGAACTCTACTCCTGTCATTTTGGGCATTCTCTGATCAGAGATCACCAGTTGCACCTTATGCGTTTCCAACAGGGCGAGTCCCTCTTCTCCACTGGAGGCCGTCAGCAAGTGATAATCCTCTTTACGGAGCAATCTTTTAAGCGCACTGAGAATGGAGACTTCATCGTCGACACACAGTACCTTTTTTTCATCTTCACTCATGCTTCATCCTCGTTTACCGGTATTTTTATGGTGCAGGTTGCTCCTTGCCATACCTCGCTCTCAACATCAACCGAGCCATTGTGCTTTTTGATTATACCATAACTGATCGATAAGCTCAAACCCGTTCCTTGACCGACTTCTTTTGTCGTCTAAAAAGGATCAAACAGCCGCGTCATCAGTGGATTGCGCCATAGAGCAGCACAGCGGCGCCACTGTTTCCCTGCTCTCGAACAAATCATGCATTCCTAAAGCAAAAGCACAATATTTGTCGGCGGATAATTATTATTTAAAAGGTATCAGTTAAATATTAGCCCTAATCCAGCGATAAGAGGGGCAAAAGTTATTTGATCTCGATTTCGACAGAGTTCAAGTTAAAGATGAGATTATTTAAGTGAATTCAGGTCATACCGACCATGAGAAAGCGCTTTGCCGGGTGTTGAATTTG
>JAJRTS010000002.1 GCA_024278175.1 Gemmatimonadales bacterium
CTATCGACAGGAAATCGAGATTTGCCGCGGACGGTTCCGCGCCACGAAAGGAGGCCCGCGGTCAAGGGAAACTGGTAAATGTCCCCCCATGCAGATATTCCTGAATCCTTGCGATTCATCTTCATACTCAACATCTTATCTATTTATTATCAGACAAATCAGTTTCCGGTCGACCGGGCAGGATTCCAGGCTTTTGGTGGATAGTGACGTTCTGACTACCGGTGACAATAACCAGTAACAGGAGAGCCAGCAAATGGCACGTTTTAGATTGTTTGCGATTTCAGCACTCGCCGTCGCCATGGTTGCGCTCGGCTGCGGCAAAAAAAATAAGACCCCTACCCCTGTCGTACCCACGGAAACCACGCGATTCCAGTTTTCCTTCAGCAGGATTGCCGAGCTTGACAGTGCATACTATCAGGCCTGGGCGTTGATCGGCAATTACGGTTACAACCTGGGCAAGTTCAACATCAATTCTTCCGGCCAGATGGTCGATACCGCGGGCGCCGTTGTGGCCGACAACGCGTTTTTCTACAACATGTCCGCAAGCATGGTGACCGCGGTGGGGATAACGATTCAGGATGTTGACGACAGCACGAGCTCTCCCTCCGGGGCGCATTTACTTGGTGGAAGCGTGGCAAACGGAACCGCGTCGTTGTCCATGAAACATGAAGCCGGTATCAACAAGGAGTTCGGCAGCGTAACGGGTAAATTCATCCTGGCCACTCCCACCAACGGGACGAACAGCGATGAAACCAGCGGGATCTGGTTTATCGATAACTCCGACGGCGTCACGACCGCCGGACTGACTCTGCCCTCATTCAGCAGTGGTTGGCAATATGAGGGTTGGATCAGCGTTGATGGTAAGTTCTACTCCACCGGCACTTTCACCGGCATGTCAGCGGCTGACGACTCGGCCCGCTACAGCGCCGACATTCAGACGGCTCCCGACTTTCCAGGTGAGGACTTCCTGGCCAACGCTCCGGCCGGAATCACTTTCCCGCTTGACTTGAGCGGCAAGTACACCATGGTCACGCTGGAACCCAAGCCCGACCCGGCCGTTGGCATTCCCTCGCCGTTCGTGCTGTTAGAGGCCACTATCGCATCAGACGCCGCCGACAATCAGACTTACAACATGGTAAACACGGCGACCGCATCTCTGCCCAGCGGCACGGTGACCTTGACAACGCAATAGCCTCGCGCAAACCACACAATTAACATATCCCGGGGCGTGGCCGCGTTGTGGCCACGCCCTATTTTGTTCCGCTCTCCATCTTTGGCAGTCGGCTACCCGGCCCCCGCGGAGTACCCGCGAACCGCTGAGGTCTCCGGCGGCAAAACAGCCGCTAAAAAAAGGGGACAGCCCGGATAGGCCGTCCCCTTACATGTTCTCGAATTTGATCTGACAGGTTCCGGCGCTACTCGACCAGGGTATCCTCCGCGCCGCCCTTGCCGCTGATCACAATCTCGCCGTCTTCCTCCAGCGAGCGGACAATATCGACAATGCGCTGCTGGACTTCTTCCACGTCGCGAAGGCGCACCGGGCCCATGAAATCCATCTCCTCCTGGATCAACTGGGCCACGCGCTCGGAGACGTTGTTGAAGCACTTGGTTTTCATCTCCTCGCTGGTACCCTTCAGAGCGACACTCAGGTCCTTGACGTCCACTTCCTTGAGTACGCGCTGCATGCTCTTGTCGTCGAGCAGCAGGATATCGTCGAACACGAACATCAGGTTCTTGACTTCGGTGGCCAGCTCCGGGTCTTTCTGCACCAGGTTGTCCAGGATTTTGCGCTCGGTGGCGCGGTCGGCCAGGTTGAGAATCTCGGCCACGCTCGACGCCCCGCCGGCCTGGCTCAGGTCCTGGCCCAGCACGTTCTCCAACTGGCTCTCCAGCACTTTTTCCACATCGTTAAGGAGTTCCGGGCTGATCTTGCCCATCGTGGCGATCCGGTAGACGATTTCGTTCTGAAGCTGTTCGGGAAGTTCGGCCAGGATCGATGCCGCCTGCTGGGCATCCAGGTGGGCCATGATCACGGACACGGTCTGCGGATGCTCGTGCATGATGAAGTTGATCAACTGGGCCGGATCGACTTTTTTGAGCAGCTTGAAACCAGACACGTGCAGCGAACTCTGCACCTTGGCCAGAATCTGCGCCGCCCGCGGGCCGCCCAGCGCCTGCTCCAGCACGTTGCGTGCGTAGTCGATTCCGCCCTGCGCGATATACTCCTGTGCGAGCACCATCTGGTAGAACTCTTCGACAATCTGGTCGCTGATCGCCGAGGGGATGTCGTCCATGTTGGCGACCTGGATCGACAGTCTTTCGATATCCCGCTCGTTCATGTTCTTGAATATCGAGCTGGACGCCTCCACTCCCAGCGAAACCACCAGAATCGCCGCCTTCTGCATTCCCGTCAATTCATCGTACTGTATCTCAGCCATCGGCCGAACTCCCTTCCGCCGCCGTCAACAACCACGCAGCGGAGCAAAACGATGACAACACAATGTTTATTTTTATAATCAGCGTCTCTTTTAGCCCATGCTTCCGACGAGGAAAAATCAAGCCGCCGCGCACGGATTCCTGCACAGGCGATTAGTTGTAGCAATTCCCGTGCCTTATGCCGGGAGAGTTGTTTTGCTGTCCACCTGCCCGGGAATTGCCCGGTTTTACAGCCTGAAGCGCCGGATAAGTACTTGTGGCGGCATTGCACCCCACCCCGGGCGGAAAATTTTTCTCACCCGGCAGGATACTCGTCCCGCTGAGGTTCCACATGCCACAACTTCTCGATCTCCTCCAGCGGCTTGCCCCGCGTTTCCGGAATCAGCCGCATGACGAAAGCAACCGTGACCACACACAGCGCGCCGTAGACCCAGAACGGGAACGAGTGATTAAACACTTTCACCAGCCAGGGGTTCTCGTTCAGCATCGGAAACGTCTGGCTGACCACCAGGTTGGCCCCCCACAGGCTGATTGTCGCCAGGCCCATCGCCCGGCCGCGGATCCGGGTCGGGAAAATTTCGGAGAGCACCACCCAGACCACCGGCCCCATTGAACTGGCGAAACAGGCGATAAAGCCCAGCACAAACGCAACCAGCAGCCACGGGCTGGCCCCGGTGAACGCCGAGATCCCGATTCCGGCCTGGGCCAGCGCCATCCCTGTCGCCCCCAATATCATCAGCGGCCTGCGGCCCAGCCGGTCGACCGCCCAGATGGCCACGAACGTAAATATCATGTTCACCGAACCCACCGCCACGGTTTGCAGCATCGCCACATCCGCAGCGGAGCCGACCTGCTTGAATATCTCCGGAGCGTAGTACATGATCACGTTGATTCCGCTCACCTGCTGAAGCACGGCCAGCACAATCCCGATCGCCAGCACGGTGCGCATCCCGGGCCGCAGCAGTTCCGCTATTTTTGCTTTGCCCTGGCCCAGCGCGGCTTCAATCCTTTGCATTTCACTGTGCGCCAGAGCGCTGCCCGCGGCGCGCCGCAAAATAGCGCCCGCCTGCTCACGCCGCCCCTCCTTGACCAGCCAGCGCGGGCTTTCCGGTACAAAAAACAGCAACACCAGCAACAGCACCGCCGGCAGGGCCTCCGCCCCGAACATCCAGCGCCAGCCCAACGCCACGTTCCAGGCCTCGTCACCGGCCCCGGCGATAAAGTAGTTGACGAAATAGGCCAGCAGGATTCCGCTGACAATTGCCAACTGGTTGAGCGAAACCATCCGGCCACGAAACTGCGGCGGCGAAACCTCGGCGATATACAGCGGGCTGACCATCGACGCCGCTCCCACGCCCACACCGCCCAGCATCCGGAAAATCACGAACTCGGTAATATTACGCGGCAGGGCCGTTCCCAGCGCGGAAACGAGAAAGAACACCGCCGCGCCGAGCAGCACTTTCCTGCGACCCAGTCTGTCACTGGCCGGGCCCGCGAGGGCCACGCCAATCATGCAGCCGGCCAATGCGCAGGAGGCGGCCCAGCCGGTCATCGTTCCATCGAGCACGAACCTGGTGCGCAACGAACCTATCGCCCCGCTGATCACCGACGTGTCGTAGCCGAACAGCAGCCCACCCAGACTGGCCACGGCGCTGATTCCCACCACGAATAACAGACTGCCCTTGTCCTGCTCAGGCCTTGTGTTTGTAAGGAGTTCACCTGTCACCGTTGAATTCCTTAAGCGCCTCGAACATCGCAACAAGGTTTTCCACCGGGGTGCAGGCCTGGGTGTTGTGGATAGTGTTGAACACGTAGCCGCCGCCGGGGCTGAATGTTTCCAGCCGCTCGAGCACCTGGGCGCGGACTTCCTCTGGTTTACCGAACGGCAGCACGCTCTGGGTATCGACCCCGCCGCCCCAGAACACGAGCCGGCTGCCGTGACGCGCCTTGAGCTTACCGGCCTCCATCCCGGCGGCCGTTACCTGCACGGGGTTGATAATGTCGAACCCGGCCTCGACAAACAGCTCCATGAAGCTCTCCACCGCGCCGCAGGAGTGTTTGAACGTTTTCCAGCCGGTGTGCTCGTGCACCCAGCCGTTGATCCGCCGGTAAGAGGGCAGGAACAGCTCGCGGAAGATCTCGGGGCCTACGAACGTGCCGCTCTGGGTCCCGAAATCCGTGCCGCAGATAAAGACCACGTCCACGTTGTCGCCCACGCGGGCGTGAATTTTCTCCAGGTTCGCCACCGCGAGTTCCGTCTGCTTTTCGAACACGGTCTTGATATAGTCCTTGCGGGTGATCAGCGAGATGTACCACTCGGTAATATCGCGGATCCCTTTGGGCTCGCGCAGGGCGACAGCCGGCACCAGCGCGATGTCCCCCAGGGCCGAGCCGCCGAAATTGGCCACCACCGTGCGGCCGGTAGCCCGGGCACGGGCGGTTTCACGTTCGAAATAGTCCAGGTCGCTACCGGTGACCGGCCCAAACTCCTCCAGGTTGTCCGCCGGGTTCAGCCGGTCCTCCTGAATCGGCTGCTGGCGGATGATGGCGTCGAAAAAATACCCCCCTGACGGCATTCTGGCGCTGGGCGCGGCCCGGGTGTCGCCCTGGGGGTAAATCAGCGTGTCCCCACGCTCATCGACCGTGGTGTTGAACCGCCCCGCCACCAGCACCACCTGGCCGTCGGGCATCCGCCACTCCTTCCAGTCTTCGCCGGCGAACCCGAACATCGTCCCGCGCGGAGCCACACCCTCGAAATCCGCTCCGATAGCCTCCTTGAGGTCGTCCTCGATCTCACCGAGCATCTGGTAGGGCTCCACTGCTTTCACCGGATGGCGCTCCAGAGCGTAATGCTCGCGAAGAGCGGCCACGCAGCTCACGTGCAGCCCGGTAACCGGCGTGGCCCCGAAATCGACCGGCACGCGGCCCGTGTCACGATGCTCCAGCGCGGCAATCACAGCGGAATGATCCATCATCTGTACAGACTCCTGTTCAATTTTCAGATCATACATTTTCGAGTTTCTTCAAAGCAGATCGCACACCTTTCCATCGATCACTCGCTTCCAGTCCGGCTGCCCGGAGGGGTGATTGCTTTTCAAGGGGACCTCTATTAATCATCTTTCGGCTGCGCCGGTGCTACACAACTGCCCGGCTGCGTTTTTGCTTAAAAACCGTCCTCAACATAGCGCTGCTATGCTTCCGGCGGTTTTTAGCCTCAGGCCTTGCCGGTGCAGCTTTTCGCTCGAGCTCACTTCAAAATCTAATTAATAGAGGTCCCCTTAAGTTATACTTCAACCACCGGATACTCAACATTTCCACTCGCTATTATTGCAAAAAATTGACCGGATCCCCGGAATATACGGCTCTGCAAACCGGTGGCGGAAACCAGCCGGCAACCAGTGCAATAGAACCGAGCGGCGGAATGAAAGCGATCGTCGAATCCAGCTAACGGCTAATATTCGGAACAAATTCGCCCTCGCGGCGTAGCTCCAAGTAGAAGATTTACTTCGGCGTTCCGCCACGGTATATTCAGTGGTATGCCACGGACATTCCCTGGCCGCAGCAAACAGGGCCATCCGCTTTACGATTTACATCAGGAGGAATCTCGCTAGTGAAAACACGCACCCGGAAGATATATTACGCAATGGGGGCCATGCTTTGCGCCACGCTCTTGCTTTCCCTGTCAGCCTGTGAAAAGCGGGGTGGAAACAACCAACGCGACCTGACAGCGCCTAAAATCGAATACAAGATTTCGATTGTATCCGGCAGCGGTCAGCGCGGGCGAATCGATACCCGGTTGCCCGGTGGCCTGAAAGTGTTCGTTACCGACGCCAGCAATATCAAGCAGCCCGCCGTGATCGTGAAGTATAAAATTACCGAAGGGTTCGGCGAGCTTTCGGCCTCCAGCCAGGTGACCGGATCCGATGGTTACGCCGAGGTATTCCTCACGCCCAATAATGCGCTGGGTGTGATCAGGGTCGAGGCCAGGGTGTCCGGCAGCGATGCAGTGGTCGAATTCACCGCCACCGCGGTTCCATAGACCGGCCGGGAACGACGATAGTAACCTTCAGCCCGGCCTGAACTGGCCGGGCTTTTTTTATCCTTCCCGGCCATGCAGCGGCTTTTTCCCATAGCGGGGCATAAACCAGGGCTGAGGGGTTGAACAATCAGTCCTGGATCAGCCGGATCAACTGCTGCTCGTTGGGGAAGCGCTCCAGACCGGCCTTCACCACCGCTTCGGCCTCATCCATGCGGCCTGCCTGCTTGTAGAGGCGGGCCAGGTTGATATAGGCTCCAAGCTGGGTGGGGTCGGCGGCAATCACCATCCGGAACTGCTGCTCGGCGGCGGCTTCGTTGCCCTGCTGCTGATAGATATTGCCCAGGTTCAGCCTGGCCCCCACATGCCCGGGCTGGCGCCGCAGGGCTTCGAGATAATATTTCTCCGCCTGCCCCACACTGTCCGAGCGGGCGTAAACCGTACCGATATTATAATATGCCTGGGCGTCGGACGGGTTGATCCCGATCTCGTACTTGAACGCCTCCAGGGCCTGCTCGTAATGGCCGTCCAGATAGTGGATCAGGCCGATATTGTTGCCCAGTCCCGCCATCTCCGGAGCCAGCCGCCGGGCTTTTTCAAATACCTGCAGCGCCCGGGCGCTTTCGCCGGAGATGCTGAGCATCACTCCGTAGTCAGAGAGAATACCGGCGTCGTCGGGATAGTAACTCAGCACCTTGTCGTAGGTTGCCATCGCGCTGTCGGCCATGCCCAGCTGGGTGTACACCCGGGCCAGCATGCTCAGCACCATCAGGTGGTCGTCCTCCAGTTCCAGCGCTTTGCGAAGATGTTTCAGGGCACCCTGGGTGTCGCCCATGCGCTCCATGATCGTACCAACCAGATAGCGCGCCTGGGCCACGTCTTTCAGGACTTCCCACTGCGACTCCATCACGCGCAGGGCTTCCTGGTATTTACGCGCCCAGAGCAACACCTTGGTCAGGTTGAGCAGTCCCTTGCGGTAATATTCTTCCGGCAGGGCGCTCATCACGTCGCGGAAGAGAATCTCCACTTCCGCGCTCGAGGGATTATAATCCGCGCGCACCATCCCTTCATCACGCAGCCAGCCCAGGATTTCCAGCGCGATCCACAGGTGGCCCCGGGGGTAGGGATGGATATGGTCGATCAGCGTCTCCCGGCCGATAATCCCACCGGGCGACACGCTGGCGAACACCATCGGCAACGGCACCAGGTCCGGATCGTCCTTGCCGACAGTGTGCTTGCGAAGGATGTCATGGATCGGCTGCTGGGCGCGCAGCGGGCAGACGTCGAGCTCGCGGGCGTAAAAAAACCGCTTCGCCGCCTCAACCGTATCCCCGGCCTCCAGCAGCGCGCCGCCGAGATGGAACTGACCCGCCGCATAGAGCGAGTCCGTGGCCACCGCCTCGCGCAAACGGGCCAGTCCCCTGTTGTTAAGCCCCTGGGCCAGCAGGCTCAAGCCCTCTGTCAGCGCCACACTAAAGCGTCTGCGGCTGTTCGCGTCCAGCCGGGCGTCCTCCTCGCTCTTGAACGGCGAGAAATCCTTCAGGTTGTCCACCGGCTCCAGAAACAGCACGGGCACTCCGGCCTCGGTGCAGAGCTGCTTGATCCGGCCGATATTGTAATCGAAATGTTCAAACACTCCGCGGCTGAACGTGCTGTCGCGATGGTAGAGGTCCAGCCCGGCGCTACGGTCCAGGATCGTTTCCACTTCCGCGGTAAGTATGGTGGCCCCGCCTTTAGGTTTCGCGCCGGGGCTTTCGCCCCTTCCATCACCCTTGACCTTTCGATAAAACCCATCGAGCAGACGGTAGGTTTCCAGGCCCTGGAACATCCGCTTCACACCGGAGGTGAAACTGCCCTGTTCGCTGTAGAAGTCCTCGTAGGTGCGGGCCTCAAGGAACTCGTTATGACCGGTATAGACCACGAACAGGTCCGGCTCGTAGTCCAGCAGCTCTTCCAGCACGTTTACCACCCGGTAGCTGGCGTAGCTCACCCCGCCGGCGTTGATCACTTCGTAGTTGCGCCCCTCCTGCTCGCCGGAGTTCTCCAGCATGAGCCGCAGCCAGCCCGTGAACGAGGTCCGGTCGGCGTAGGGCCGCCCGTAGGTGGTGGACCCGCCCAGCGTAAATATGCGCAAAGTTTCCGGGTCCTTGCGGCGCGGAAACTGCTGAAAGTTGAACCAGCGCAGTTTATTTTCAGCCGTTTCCATCATCGAGCGGCCGTCGTCGCGCACCTCGCCCGGCACGAACAGGGGATGGACCTCGCTGAAACCCACAAACGGGTCCTCCGCCGGCTGCCATGCGTTTTCCAGCGGCAGGGCGCGCAGCGTCAGCTCCACCAACCCCACCAGCGCCAGCCCCGCCAGTACCAGTGCCAGCCGGGATACCAGCCAGGCTCCCGGCCGGTTCCACGTTTTTTTCCGCTCCGCTCCGGTTCGTTCAGCCTGCGCTGCTTTATGCTTACGCCTGCGGGACTTGGCCACGGTTCACTCCGCCTGCAACATTTATTTCTATTGGAATAAAATAAGCGCCGTATTAATATTACTAACTGACCATTCCCCGCGCAATCTTCTGCAAGCATACGCGCCACGCCCGGTTGCCCTCAATCGGCCCGGGCGATAGCTGGCGCATCCTACAACCGGCAAAAACATGTCCCCGAAAAAGATGCAAACCAGCGCGTTTATCTACCCCGGCCCGCGGCAGATGGAGGTCCGCACCGTGGAAACACCCCCGCCGGGCCCCGGCCAGGGAGTAGCCCCTGCCGCGTTTCGCAGGCGGTGTGATCGGGCGGATCGCGTTCAGCTACGCCAACCGCAACACGGACCATCACGGGTTGGAAATCCAGGGCACGGCCGGCTCGCTGATGGCCTCCACCGGCGAGTTGAAAACCGGCGGGAAGGATTCAGCCTGCTGGGACAGTGTGGAAGGCGGCCCCGGGCCGTTCGAGGCCTCGGGCGTGGACTGTCGTGGAGCTGGCCAGCGCCGTGCGGGAAAGCCGTCAGCCGGTCAACTCCGCGCTGCTGGCGATAGAGCACGCGGCCGAAAGCGGCACACCGGTGGAGCTTGCCTGAAAGGCAGGCTCTCAGGCGATGCGAATCAGGTACAAGCCGCCCGGCGGAACCGGTGAGAGCGCCGTATTTCCTTGTATATCTGCATGTTGCCAGCTACGCGCTCTGGAACGGCGGGGCGAATATCCAGGGGGAGCGGTTGACTTTACGGATTAACAGGGCCATAATTAAGCAGGCGTTATAATTTAACATGGAGGTTTAAAATGGCCAGATTCAAAAATTTCAATCACGGGCCGGGTAACACGCGACACGGGGAGAAGATTTCTCACATTCGCCCCTTCAACTGGAACCATGCAATCCTGGGATCGCAGCGTTTTCCGAAAACCTCCTCGCCAGGATCTTTTTTCAGAGTCGGGAAAAGACATGCCAGCACCGGCGATCAACAAGCCACGAGTCTCGACCCTGTATTGAGTAACAAAACTTTCCTGCTGAACAGCTGGTTTTCCCAGCTCAAGTCGTCTTGTTCGTATTTTCTTTAGCGGGGCACCTGAAATAAAACCTTCAACGCCCCTCTGAGCGGAATGAACTACCCCGTGGCAGAGCCGCGAGGAATTCTTTTCGATTAAAAAACAGAGCATCAGCCGAGCGTGATTTTCAACCCGGCTTTCTTCCTGCCCTCGATCATCGCCACCGGCAGCGCTGATTTGCCGCCGGACACGGGCAACTCCTCGCCATTGAACAAGGCCCGCACTACTCCGCGCTCCACGCCCTGCGGGTTTTCCACCGTGGCGCTGATCCGGCAGCCGCGGAACTCGCGCACGGCACGGTATCCGTCCCACTGCGGCGGCGCCACCGGGTCGATCAGCAAGCTGTCGTAATCGGCCACCAGCCCCAGCATCCGCTCCACCGTGCGCCGCAGCCAACTGACCGCGCCGGTGAAATTGCTGTAGAAATTGCAGCCGAACTGGTTGTGCGAGGGTCCCACGGCAAAGTTCGATACCTGGTGCGCCGGGCCGGTTGAGATATCCGGGATTGTGGACGACGGCAGCACTTTGCGGAGTTCTTTCCACGCCCGCTCGCCCATCCCCTGGTTGACCAGCCCATAGGCCAGAAAGCTGTGGCCGTGGGTGTAGATTGAGCCGTTTTCGAACAGGCCGGGGACCATATCCGCGATCCGTCCCACCTGGCGGCTGGCGGCGGTGTAGGGGGGGCTGATCAGCAGCTTGCCGAACGGCGTGTCGATTTTCTCCAGAGCCTGAAGTACCTGCCCAACACGGGAGGATTTGTCGGCCACCCCGTTGAACAGCGACCAGGCGTTGACATTGAGGTGGATTTTGCCCTCGGCGCAGGAAGTGGCCCCCACCGGGGTCCCGTCGCCCATGAACGCATAGATATAATGGTGACCGTCCCAACTGGTGGCGTTGATCACCTCTGTCATCTCCGCGGCCAGCTTTTCCGCCCAGGCCGCGTCCGTTTCTTCTCCCAGCCAGCGGGCCAGCCCGGCGAACCGCCGGGCGGCGAACACGAACGCCATCGACAGCCACACGCTCACCCCCCGGCCGTCGGCGCCAACCCCGTCCAGCGAGTCGTTCCAGTCGCCGTGGCCGATCAGGCAGAGGCCGTGCTGATTGCGGTAGCTCCAGAGGCCCTCGATACTTCTTCGCGCGTGCTCGTAGAGTGTGGCCTTGTTCGTCTCGTCCACCCTGCCTGCCACCCGGCTGAAAAAACCTTCTTCGCGGAAGCAGAACTCCCGGTCGCCTGTCAGCTGGACGTAACCGGCCAGGGTGTCGGACATCCAGGAGCAGCAGTCCAGATAGTTTCGCAGGTCGTGAGGGGCTCCCGCGTGCCGGGCGAACCCCCGCATGGCGCTGCCGTCCTCGTACTGATGGCGTATCACGGTGGGCAGGTGGGCGGCCACATACCGGGGGTTGAACGGGGTGACTCCCATCAGATACTGCAGGCTGTCGCGGTAGCCGACCATGTCCAGCGAGAGCGGGATGCGCAGGGAGTTGCGGCCCTGGTACTTGAACCAGACGTTGAAAAAGCGGTCCAGCTCCCCGTCCGGAGTACGGGCCAGTTGAGTGGCGAACATCGAGCGCCAGCGTTTTTCGACCCGGAGACGCTCGCTTTCGAAACTATCCTCGCCGAGATATTTTTCCCGCCAGCCTTTGATCTGACTCTCAGCCTTCGATGGGTTTTCATTGGCCGTGCCCTGAAGAAAGGTCAGCGAGAGTGTTTCTCCGGCGGCGAATTCGAGATCGAACTGCATGGCGCTCACCAGACCGCGAAACGGCTGCTCTCCGGTTGAGTTGCGGCAGGCGCCCTCGCGCACCGCCTCTGGCGCGCCGGTCTGTGCGCCGTTACCCCGGAACGCCTCGCCGCTCATGTAGAACCCGGTCCAGGGTCTGTCGACCGCCAGGAATCCATGGCGTGGATTACTGTTTTTCTTGTCGCTGTTGACCGCCAGCAGGGCGCTCACGTTTTCCAGCACCACTCCCCTGCAGACCACCCGCGGGTCGAAATAATGGCCGGGAAACGACTCCATACCCCAGTTCACCGCCACGAACAGGCTCAGCCTGCGCGCGCAGTCCCCGCGGTTGCTCAGGTTCAGCCGCCAGACTTCCAGCGGATCGTCCACCGGCACGAAAACCGTAAGCTCCGAGTCCAGTTGGTTACGGGTGGCGGCAAGGTTGAGCGAGCTGGTGCCCTGTTCGCAGACAAAGCCCGCGTAGGTTTCCTCCTCCAGTCCCATCTGTGGAAACGTATGCCAGATGACGGCTTGAGCCCCGGAGCTTTCCTCGCGGATCATGAACAGCCGGTGTTCGAGTTTTCCCGGCGCGGTGGGTACGTAGGAGTTGTCATCCCGGCGGGTAACCGGACCGGTAAGCGGTGTTTCCAGGCAACTGAATCCACTGCCGCACTGGTCCCAGAGGCTGCCCCAGATTCCGTGTTCTTTGTCGTGGCCGGAGGCCAGCAGATGGATAAAGGGGCGGGGAGTGGTTACCCGCTGGACCACGTAGGTGCTGTCCACCACGAACCCGTCACGGTCGCGGGTGTCGGCGAAACTGCCGTAGCGCCGCTGCAATCGTTACAGTTCAGCGGCGGATACCGCCTGATTAACGGTTTTACCGTCGCGCAGGGCGTCGCGGCACTTTTGGGCGAGCTGGTCGAGCTCGGATTTATCGGCTTCCTGTTTGTATGGGTCGGTCAGTCGGGTCATCGAGGGGCTCCGTTATGTTGAAAAAGTGTCTGTCGTGAGCCAAATTAGTCATGCCCCGCCTGTCGCGCAACGCTCTTTTTCACCCACCCGTGGGTTGAATAGCGTTGCTTTGCTTCCTCTCTGGTATAATCTTGAATATGCACTCCTTCCTGAATATCGCACTTTCGAGTTTGGAGAGATGAAAAATTCCCATTCTGCCCGTTTACTGTATTGCCTGCTCCCCGGCATCCGTCTGCTTATGCAAAGCGGCTGCGTTTTCACCGCTGCCGGGCAGTGAGTCGATCCGGCGCGGCGTCGCCGGGGCGCACAGCTTTTTGCGATAACTTTCCAGTAGAAATAAATAGTTGCTAAATCCTTGATTGGCGCGTAGAATAAATAGTTTAGGGGGCCGCTGCAATAAAACGTTCAACGCCCTCGAATGAAATATTTCGTCTGGTTGGTCGCCCAGGGGCAAGGCACGGGCGTTTTTTTACCGGTTCTGCTATTCGTTTTATTCCAAGCAGTTAGCCCGGATTATTCATAAAAGGCCGTAGCGAGACAAAGAAGCCCTTAGTGAAACGCGCAGTTGGAGGGATTTTTCTTTGCAGGCGTACTGGAAGTACGTTGAAAGGAAAAATCGTGAAACCAGCGTTGCAGCCGTGGAGTTCAAAGTCGCAGTAGACTTTTTATGAATAATCCGGGTTAGATTGCTCATGCCAGCTTTCGGCCGGCATAACGGGAACGGCCCCTGACAACCGGATTCCCATGCTTTTGTTATTTTTCAACACGCTTTTAGAATATCAACCGTCCCTTTGCGTACGCTGTCCGCTTAAGGGGCTTTGGACGGTCATTGATCTTGAAGGGAGAACACGCGATGCTCTCAGCCGGAAAAGTTTTATTCAGCTTGCTTGTCGCTATGATTATTCCACTTGCAGCCGATGCGCAGACCGGCGACCTTCGCCTGCTGGACTGGCGCCCGAAATCGATGCTGGTGGTCAGGGAGACCCGGGTGCTCAAACCGAAATTTCCCGTTATCGATGTCCACAACCACCTTCGCAGGTTAAACGAACTCGAAAGCTACCTTGACCAGATGGATCAGGCCGGGGTGTGGAAAGTGGTCAGCCTGGACGGCCGGAGCAAGGATGATTTCTACAAGGAGCACCTGGCCGCGGTAAAAAAAGTCAGCGCCGAGCGGATGCTGGTTTTTTTCGCACCTGATTTCAGCAAGATAGATGAACCGGGCTGGGGGCGGAAGGAGGCCGCCAGGCTGGAGCAGGCGGTCAGGCAGGGTTGCCGGGGCCTGAAGATCTTCAAACAACTGGGCCTGGGAGCGCGCGACAGCACGGGTAAGCTGATCACGGTGGACGACCGGCGGATCGACCCGATCTGGGCCAAGTGCGGCGAGCTGGGTATCCCGGTGATGATCCACGTTTCGGACCCCAAAGCGTTTTTCACCCCGTTGGATGAGCATAACGAGCGTTACGATGAGCTGGGGAGCCATCCCCACTGGTCGTTTTACGGAGAGCAGTGGCCGGCGAAAGAAGAAATTCTGGCGGCCCGCAACCGCGTGTTCGCCCGCCACCCCAACACGATTTTTATCGGTGCGCACATGGGCACTCTGCCCGAGGAACTGCACCAGGTGGCCAACTGGCTGGACCTCTATCCCAATTTCTACGTGGACATCGACGCCCGCATCAGTGAGCTGGGCCGCCAGCCGCGCACGGCGCGCAAGTTTTTCCTGCGCTACCAGGACCGCATGATGTTCGGCACGGACACCCCGCCCAGCAAGGAAGCCTACCAGGTTTACTACCGTTTTCTGGAAACCGACGACGAATATTTCGACCCTTCAGGAGGGCATCACCTCCAGGGACGCTGGATGATATACGGTGTCTACCTGCCGGACGAGGTTCTGGAGAAGATATACAACAAGAACATGCTGAAGGTGCTCGGTATGTTCAAGGGAGTCTGAGGAAAGTTTTAGTTGTGTTTATTAATCGTGCCCACCCATAACTCGACCAAAGACATCCCGGATGAATCTGGCCTCTGGAGTTGACCTGGCAGTTGTAGGCGCCTATCTCCTGCTGATGGTGCTGGTGGGAGTTGCGCTGAGCTTTTTCAACCGCGATGAATCCGATTTTTTTCGCAGCGGTAACAAGATGCCCTGGTGGCTGGCCGGGTTCAGCCTGTTCATGTCAAGTTTCAGTGTCTGGACTTTTACCGGTGCGGCCGGACTGGCCTACCGCGCGCCCGGCGCGGCGTTTGCCATGTACTTTTCCACCGCCGCCGGGATGATTTTCGGCATCTGGTTCCTGGCCAAGCTTTGGCGCAGGACCCGCGCCAGCACAATCCTCTCCTATCTTACCGAGCGCTATAACCTGGCCACCAACCAGACCTACAGTTGGACCATGTTACCGCTCCAGTTGCTCCAGGGCGGAATCCAGCTCCTGGCCTTGGGCACCTTTATCTCCGTGGCGCTCGGCACCGACTTGCGCCTGACCGTGATCGTCTGCGGAGCGATAATCGCGCTCTACTGCCTGATCGGCGGGCTGTGGGCGGTGGTGGTCACCGATACGCTGCAGTTCATGGTCCTGTTTCCCACCGCGCTGGTTGTGATGTTTCTCGGAATCCGGGAAACCGGCGGGCTGAGCGCGCTGGTGACCGATGTGCCCGAGGGTTTCTGGAGTGTCAATACCGCCGAGTACGACTGGTGGTATATCCTGGCGTTCGGCGTGATGATGGTTTTTGCGATGAACGCCGGCGCGATGGCCCAGCGCTATTTCTCGGTCAAGGACGAGCGCGAGGCTAAAAAAGTGGCCCTGCTGGCGATGGTGCTGTTTCTCCTGGCTCCGTTCCTCTGGTTTCTCCCTCCGCTGTTCGCCAGGTTGAGCGGCCTGGATCTGGCTTCGATCACCCTGGGACTGTCCGCCCCGGAAGAGGCCGCCTACGTGGCCTACTGCCTGCATATCCTGCCCCACGGGGCGATCGGCATCCTGCTGGCCGCGATGCTCTCGGCCACGATGAGTTCGCTCAGCAGCGTTTTTAACGCTTATTCCGCGGTGATAACCGACGATATTATCAAGCAGTTGTTCTGGAAAGAAGCGTCGGGGAAAAAACTGCTGCTGATCGGCCGGCTGGCCACGTTGGCGTTCGGCGCGATGGTGGTCGGGGCGGCGCTGATGCAGGCCAATGGCGATGTCGGGGTATTCCAGTTGATGATGACGTTTTCCGGGGTGGTGGTGATGCCCTCCGGGATTCCGATCGTGTTGGGCCTGTTCTACCATCGCACTCCCCCCTGGGCCGCTATCGCATCCTACCTCAGCGGCGTGCTGATGGGGGCGGGGATGTTGTGGTTCGGTGTGGAGCTTTCGTTTACCACCCAGGTGTTTGTCACCGGCGGCGTCAGCATGGCCGTGTTTATCCTGCCGGGCCTGTTCATCCATCCCGCCCCCGAGTACGCCCGCCGTCTGGCCGTGTTCTACGCCAAGATGAAAACACCGGTGACCGGTTTCGAGATCGGCGACACAAAAGCCACCGACACCGGCAGTTTCAGGATCACCGGCTGGACCGCCGTTATCATGGGCGCGGGGGCGGCCGGCCTGGCGCTGCTGGACCTGGGATTCGAGGACAAAATGATCAACCTGCTGATCGGAGTGGCTATTGGATCTGCCGGCGCTGTACTGCTTGTGGCCGAACGGTTCGCCGTTCGCAAGTCTCCTGCTGCCTGGAATTTGGAAGCGGAGGATAAAAGCAACGACCTGTAACGGAGGTATTATGAGAGCACTCGTCGTTCGCCTGGCGGCTCTGTCCCTTGCCGTTATAATGGCGGCCTGTCAGGGAGCGCCCTCCCGTGACGACCGGATGTACACCGGGCGCGATGAGTTGCTGGGCTCACCCCACCCGCGGCTGATCCTTACTCCTGATGTGCAGGAAGCGCTCAGGGACGACCTGGGGTCAAGCCGTCAGTGGCTCTGGCAACGCTACAGCCAGGACGTCCCGGCAAGGCTGGAGAGCGCCCGGAAGGGTTCTGCCGGGGAACTGGACCGCGGGATTGCCAACAACGCACAGGAGCTGGCGTTTATCTGGACGGTTACCGGTGACGACGAGCATTTCCAGGCCGCCCGCGACCACCTTCTTGCCCTGGCCCGCAGCGACCCCTGGCCCCCGGAAAACGACCTGATCCACGGCCACCTGCTGCAGGGTATCGCCCTGGCTTACGACTGGCTCTACCCCCGGCTCACAGAGGACGAGCGGCGCACCGTGGCCGATCGGCTTAAACTCGAGGCCGGGAACGAGTACCAGCGCATGACCACCGGGCGGGTCTGGTACCGCAACCAGTATTTCCAGAACCACGGTATTTCAAATTTCAGCGGTCTGGCATTCGCCGCCTGCGCCCTGTGGGGCGAGGACGAGCGTGCCGGCCGCTGGCTCCGGCTCTGCGAAGAGTTCATGGACGTGGTGCTGGAGACCCTTCCCGCCGATGGCACCTCGCTGGAGGGAATCAGCTACGGGGCCTACGATTTCGAGTTTATCATCCGCTACGTGGAGCTTGCCCGCACGGTACTGGCGAGGGACTACACCGACAACGACGGCCTCCGTAATTTTCCCCGCTGGGTGCTGCATTCGATGTTGCCCGTGCAGCAGCCTGCCGAGTGGGCGATGACTTTCGGCGACGCGCCCCGTCATGTGAACTGGCACGGTCCGGAGGCGCAGTTGTTCTGGTGCGCCTCCCGTTATCGGGACACTCAGGCGCAGTGGCTTGCCAGACATTTGATAGAACTTGAACCACAGGGGTTGGGTTCGGCAAGCTGGTGGGCGCTGTTGTTCTGCGATGACAATGTCCCGGAGGCGGACCCCTCCGCGTTCAGCACGTTCCATCATTTCAGCGAAAACGACCAGGTGATGATGCGCTCTTCGTGGCAGGACCCGGACGCCACCCTGGTCGGACTCAAAGCCGGGCCGTTCATGGGCCGCACCTTCTCCCCGCAGGCCCGCTGGGACTGGGGCACCAACCATCAGCAGCCCGACGCCGGCAGCTTCCAGATTTTCTCCCACGGGGCGCAACTGGCAATCGATCCGCTCTACACCGTTTTCAAGCGCACTGCCAACCACAACACGATGTTGTTCAAGGGACAGGGCCAGTTGGGCGAGGACATGCCGTGGATGGGTGTGGCCGAGTGTCTTGAATTCCACCAGTATCCGCATATCGTCCACAGCGAGGACACCGGCGACTACAGCTACGTTGTGGCCGACCTGGCGCGCGCCTACCATCCGGCGCTGGGCCTGAAAAGCTACGAGCGGCACTATCTCTATCTCAAGCCGGGAATCCTGCTGGTGGCCGACGAGTTCAGCCTGGACCAGCGGGGCGAGCTGCACAGCTATCCCTCGAAGGATATGAAACTCTCCGGCGGTCTCGAGTTCGGCTGGGCCGACTACGTTGTGGGCAAACAGGGGCAGGCAACGGTAACATTCAGCGGCTCCCCCGGCCAGTACAGGATCGCGGTCAACTATCTCGACAATTTCCCGGGCGAAGGTTCGTTTTCCGTACAGGTGGACGGCAAAACGGTCCACCAGTGGCAGAGCGTCAACCGCGACTCCGACAACCACTACATAATCACTCCGCCCGTGCGCCTGGCTCCCGGCAGCAGGATCAGCTTCGTGGGCCGGGACATGCCCTACAATTGCCGCCTGATGCGCATGGCCGCGTTCAGTCGTGATGCACTCTCCCGGCGTTCGGCAAGCTGGCTGCTGCACACGGAAACGAGCGCCCGGGTGGAAGTCGACAAAAAATCAGCCACGGTTAGAATAGTAAACGGCCCCGGCGCACTTGATATCTTTACTGTTTCTCCCGATGCCGGAACGGCGGAAATAGCAGTCGAGGACTGGAAGGTTCTGGAGCCTGATACGGACATTGACGCTACCAAACGAATTTCGCTCACACCAAAGTTCGATGGCGACCGGGTGGTGCTGATCAACCTGTTCCATGCCCGTGCCGCGGGGGAGAGTGGGATCGTGGACCTGCGCTCCAGCCTGGAAAACTCGGATGAAGCTCTCACAGCTAAGATTGGCTGGCGGCTCGGCGGCAAATCATACACATTGAACTGGGACCTTCGCGCGCGCGCCGTGCAACTGGACGATAATTGAGTTTACGTTTTAACCGTGTCGGAGTATGGCAAGGGCCGTTGAACGTTTTCAGGCGGCCTGTTGACAAGGAGTGTGACAGATGATAAAAAAAATCAAACCAGCGGTGGTCGCCCTGGCGACGATAGTTATCTCAGCCGTCGCGTTTTCGCCCGTGGCGGCAGCAGAGAGCATGGTAAACCCCAACGCCAGGCTTAAAACGGCCGAAGACGCACAACTCAGCCCCTACACCGGCTATACCCGCGAACACTGGATCGAGATAGCCCAGCAGATTATCGGCGGCATTTTGCCCTATTTCAGCCGGGAAAGCGGGATGCCCGAGCTGGTGGGCGATCCCGGCGAAACGGGTCATTTCGCCCGTCTGTTCGATGTCGGCGGGAGCAAGGAGGCGTTCGACCGCAGCCTGTTCCTGGTGGCTGTCTATACCGCTGCCACCGGCAGCGACCGCGTCCCGGGCTACAAAGGCTCGATTACCGAACCATACCTTCGCGAGATACGGCGCGGCTCCGACCCTCAGAGCGAACACTACTGGGGCGACCATCCCACCTACGACGTGTTCGGCACCAATCTGGCGATGGGGATCCAGCTCAGCCCCCGGTTTTTCTGGGAGCCGCTGGATGAGCGCACCCGCGCCAACGTTTTGCGCTATTTCAAGGACCTCTCCCGCACGCAGGCCTACGACTGCAACCACTGGTACTTCCATCAGATTACGGTCCCACTGCTCGAGAAACACGGCATAGACTCCAACCGCGAATTCCTGACGGGAATGTTAGAGCACGAGATGCGTTGGTATCGCGGCGACGGCTGGTTTATCGACGGGGGTAACCGCAGTTTCGACCTCTACAATTTCTGGGCGTTCCAGCTCTACAATAACGCGCTGACCCGGTTCGACCCGCTCTGGAAGAAGCAGTTCGGGGCAATGGTGGAAAAAACCACGGCTAAATTCCTGGAAAGCTACCCCTACTTTTTTGGCCGCGATGGCGGTCATATCGCCTGGGGACGCTCGACAACCTACCGTTTCGCCGCGGTGGCGCCTGTGGGCTGGAGCGTCTGGAACGGGACGAGTACGCTGCCTCCTGGCCAGGCGCGAAGAATCGCTTCGGGTAATCTCAAGTATTTCTGGGAGCACGGCGCGCTCAGTGAACGCGGTCTGCTGGAACCCGGTTTCTGGGGGCCCAACACCGCTATCGCCGAGCCGTATATCGACCGGGGATCGCCATACTGGGCGTTGCAGGGGATGATCAGCCTGATGATTCCGGCCGACGATCCGTTCTGGACCGAGCCCGAGCAGCCGATTCCGGCCGATGGCGTGGGCGGGCGCAGAGCACTGCCCGGCGCGCAGATGGCTGTAAAAGTCAGCCCGGTGGACGGCGAAGCGCGGCTTTACCCGGTGGGCCAGCCGTTCAGCCACTGGGGGAACTGGCAGCGTGGGGTCAAGTACTGCCAGCTTGCCTATTCCAGCTATCTGGGCTGGTGCGTTACGGGCGAGGGCGGCCAGGACCTGGGCGCGGGCCGCAACGGGGTCAGTTTCGACGGCTCAAGCTGGCATTTCCGCGAGCGCCCGGAACCGCTTCAGGTCGATACGCATCACCTGATCAGCAGGGAAGCGATTCCCGCGCCCACTCCCGAGGAAAAAGATTCGCTGATCGATGATTTCGGCGAGATCATGACTCATACGCTGATAGGCAACGGCGGCGAGGTTCACGTGTTCTGGCACACCAACGGCCGGCCGATGTGGTTGTACCTGGGTGGCTACGGGATCAGTGTACCCCACGGCAGTGAGCCTTCCGCCGAACAGGCCGACAGAGCGTTGACCATCCGTGGCGGGGAGAACAGCTCGATGATGCGGGTAATCCAGGCCCCGGCTGGCAAGCTTGCCTGGCGGGTGCTTGAACCGCGTAAGGGCTGGTTGCACACCCACAGCCACGGGGGGCGCGGCGCGTTCCCGTGGTGGCAGAGTGAGCAGGCCGTGCCGAGCAACACGCCGGTGGTGGTGTTTGTCGAGGGTGCACGCGGACGCTCGATAGCCTCGCCGGATGTGCGTGTGTCCTCGGACGACGAAACGCTGACAGTCACGTTCGAGGGAATCGAGTATAAAATCAATATTCCACTGCTCAAACCGTAAATTGCCTATGAGGAACTGATGAAAATTTTGTCTGTATCGTTACTCACTCTGGCAACTCTGGCAGTCGGCGTTTGCCGGGTCCGTGCGGGAATTGTCGATGTCTGGGCGTTGGGGGAGAGCGAGAAAGTGCTGCGCTACCAGGACAACCACCCCGCCCGTGAGGGCAGCCTGGTCTGGGATGGAAGCGTGATCCGCCTGCGCGGGTTGTATAACGAAATCCTGGGGTTCCAGGTGATAGTGGTTGCTGACAGCGTGGGGGCGCGGTCCGTGGAACTGGCAGTCACAGCGCCCGCAAATAAGGACGGGCAGCTTATTGGCGGGCAGGGTACGTTAAAATACGGCCCCTCCGGTACGATCGAAATCTTCAGCCAGCATTACCTTCACGTGGCCCGTTCCAATGAAAAATGCTGGTTCTGGGGAAGCACCTCGGTCCCCGAACATCTGACCGGCTGGTTTCCGGACGCGCTGATTACTGCCGACGCCCGGCCGGGCAGTGGAGGCATGCCGCTGGATATACCGCCCACGGCTGCACAAGTCAACCGGCGGCAGAACACGCTGGAAACAATACCGCGCCGGGCGACCCGGAACCAGGGGTTCTGGGTGGACGTTCACCTTCCCCGTGACAGGAGTTTCTCACCGGGGACATACAACTCAACGGTAACAATATTTTCCGCAGGTCGAATAGTAAAAAAACTGCCGCTGGAAGTCACTCTGCTCGATGCTTATCTGCCGGATGAGAACCATTCGACTGTCTGGTTGTTCGGCAGCGTTGGGGAGAACAGCCTCTATTTCCCCGGCCTCTCCGAGGCGCAGGTGGAAACTATGCTCAAGCACATCAGCCACCGTCACCGGGTAGATTTCACCGGTGGCAGCGCCGTGCATTCCAGCCGGTTCGATGAGTCGATGATGGAGCGCTACAGTGGCTGGCTGGACGGCAGCGCGTTCACTCCTGCAATGGGTTATCGCGGGCCGGGCGAGGGGCATGGCGAAAAGCTGTTCCCGGTTGGGATGTACGGCTCGATTACCAACACGGTAATGACCGGCCGGGATGCGGTCCGCGCGGAGTCCGACAAATGGGTCAACTGGTTTGAACGCAACGCGCCGGAGGTCCGGTATTTCTGGTACCTGGTGGATGAACCGGGCCCGGTGCAGTTTCCCTGGATCACCGAGCGCGCGGGCTGGGTCCATGGCAACTCCGGTCCCGGCAGCCGCTTACCGGTGTTCACCACCCGCAATTTCACGCCGGAACTGGCCGATGCAATCGACCTGTGGGCCTCGAACAAGGGAGTGGACATGGACGCCCTGCCCGGTGCCCGCGGCAGGGGCGGCGACATCTGGTTCTACAACGGCCTTCGCCCGCTGGACGGCACGGTGACGCTTGAGGCGGAGGCTGTGGATTTCAGGGTAAAGGGTTGGATCAAATACCGCTACGGACTGGATACCTGGTTCCTCTGGGAGGGTACTCAGTGGCGGCATAACCGGCAGGGGCCCAAGGGAAACCTTCACCAGCGCCTGTTCAGCGAGCCGGCGACTTTCATTAACTGGACGATGAATTACGCCAATGGAAATGGAATTGTGTATTACCCCGGCCGGATGCCGTTCTATCCCGAGGAAGACCGGGGCGTTGAAGGGCTGTTTGGCTCGATTCGTCTGAAAAACATCCGGCGCGGCCAGCAGGACTACGAACTGATGTGGCTGGCTGCCGGGAAAGCGGGATCGGAAGCGGTGAAGAATATCGTTTGGGACGTTGTCCCGCGGGCGCTGGAGGATGTCAGCCGTGATGAAACTCTTCCGTGGCCGTTGCGGGGAAATCAATTCGACCTGGCGCGTGACCGCCTGCTGGACCTGATTGTCCGTTAGTCCAAAGAAGGAGAGAAGATCTCATGAAGAGATTGGTGATTGCGTTGGCAGGATTAGCCCTGGCCCTCGTTGCCGCATGTTCCGGAGGTGCCGGTAAGCCCGAAACCCCGCAGCAGCGCGCGGCGGCGCTCTGCGCGGCGTCGTTGAAGATGATCCGCGCCGAGCACATGATAATGGCCGGCAGGCAGGAGGCCACGCCCACACTGGTGGCCGCCGACAGCGCATTTAACCGCGCGGTGCGTCAGGATCCGGAGTGTGTCAAGCGCTGGGTAGAGAGCGGCGAGGCCCCCTGCACCGCGGCGCTGACCGCTTTTCTGCGGGAGACCGCGGCGGTGGACAACTTTGCCGCCCCCGACGATCCGGCGTCGGTGGTGCGCGCACTGCTCTCCGGAGCGCCGGAGAGCAGCGCCCATGTGGGGCCGCTGTTCGACGGGTACGCGGCGGCGTTTCAGCTCTGCCTGGAGATGGAGCGCGACGGGACCCTGATGCAGGATTTTCTGCCGTTTCTGGTAGCCCTGGGCTGCCCGCTCACACTCAGGGACCTGGGGCTTGAGGAAATCAAAATCGGCCGGCTCAAGGAGCTGACCGCCGAGGCCGCCGGGCGCACCGCACCGATGCCCTACCCCACGGCCCAGGAGCACTATTTCATCACGTTTATCAAGCTCAATAACTGGGCCAGCAGGTTCAGCAATCAGATGAACGCCGATACCCTGGCCGCGCAGTTACTGGCCATCGAGGGTTCGAAGCGCGTGAACGGCCACCTTCGCGCCAAAAGCGCCATGCGGATCGGTTTCCTGGGCGACAGCCAGATGGACCCCAGGCACTGGTCCACTCCCGCGCCGTTCCCTGATATCGTGGGCGCGGTGTTCAAGCGGCTTAATCCCCGGATCGAGGTGATCAACGCGGGCAGGGGGGGCGATGATTCCGGCGAGGCGCTGGCCAGGATGGACGAGCAGTTGCTCGCCCGCAAACCGGATATCACGTTCGTGCTGCTCGGCGGCAACGACGCCCGGCACTGGGGCAGGCCCGACCCGGCCGTAACCCCTGAGCAGTTCCGGATCAACATGACGGAGATCGTACGCCGCATCCGCCAGGCGGGCGGGCGGGCCGTGCTGATGACCTATCCGCTGAGTCCCACGGTAAAAGGGGCCGACCTGGCGGTTTTCCGGGCGATCCGCGCTCAGCTCGACTCGCTGGCCGACTCGCCGGGAACAAGCCGGCTCGATATCGCCAAAATTCTCGACGCCGAGCAGCCCGCAATGGTCTACGCGGTGGACATGATCCATTTCAACCCGACGACGCACCTGAAAATCACCGGGATGGTGCTGGCGCGCCTGGCGGCGATGGAGTCGCCGGCGGAGTTGAACAGGTAGCGTTCGCAGCTCCCTAATGACGGAGGTAAGACATGCGTAGCGTGATTTTGGTGTTGCTGTCCCTTTTGCTTGGCGTCTCTCTTGCGGCGCAGGCCGCCGACAGGGATTACTATCAGCTCAACCGGGCAAACTGGGTGAACAACGGCCTGGTGCTTGGCTGGGGCAACCACGAGTCGTTCATCTTCCGGATCCGCCGCGGCGGCGCGGAGCCATACGACCAGGAATGGCGCAAGTGGCTCGCCGAACACAGCGAGCAGACTGTTGCCGCCGCCAAACGGGCCGGGATCGAGGTTTTCCACACTCACGGTTACAAGGGGTTCGGCTACGAGGCGGAAAAGGGCGAGATGAAGCTGCTGGCCGGCCTGGGCAAGCTGGTCCACAAGTACGGGATGAAGCTCGACACCTACAGCCAGGTGATGACCGTGGTGCCGGAAACGTTTTTTGTCGAGGAACCCCGCGCGGTCGACTGGATCCAGCGGATGCCCGACGGCACGCCGATCCTGCTGACCTACGGCTACCAGCAGTCCTACCGCTACAAGCCCAGCATGATCCATCCCGGCTACCGCGAGTACTACAAGGAAAAAATCCTGCGCACGCTGCTTCAGCAGTGCGACACCGACCTGCTGCATTTTGACAACTTCGACTGCAACCCGGAGCCCGAGAGCGACCGCAGTCCCACGGCGGTCAAGGCTTTCCGTTCTTACCTGGAGCACAAGTACCCCACTGACAGCCTGCGGATCGAACGCTTCGGCCACACGAACTTCAGCTATGTCGATCCCCCGCGGTTCAATAATCCCATGCCCCCGTCCGGGATCAAGGTGATCCGCGACCCCGTGCAGCAGGAGTGGATCGACTTCCGCTGCTGGGCCATGGCCGACTGGCTGCGCGAGATGGTGGAGTTCGCCAGGGAGCTCAAGCCATCGGTGGCGATCGATGTCAACCCCCACGGCCTGTTCGGCCGCAACCGCGCCTACCAGACTGCTCTCTGGCACCCGTGGTTCATGAAGTACACGGAGGTGATCTGGAGTGAGGAGGCCAATACCGCCGACTACAACGACAAGGGCGTGGTGGTCTCCAAGATCCGCACTTTCAAGCTGGGCCGCACGCTGGACAACTGGATCCTGACTTACAAGGAAAGCGACCGTCAGCACGCCGAGAACCTGGCGTTCAACCAGACCCTGGGCAATATCATTCTGGGCAGCGAAGACTCTCCCGGCAACCGCTACCACAAGTTCTACCTCAAGTACCGCGATTACTACTCTGGAACGGTCAACCGCGAGGACGCCGCCCTGCTGCGCAGCTACGCCAGCATGGCCTACGACAACCACCGCGCGGCCCTTGAGCAGTGCATGTTCGAGCAGGCGATGATCCAGGGGCAGGTGCCGTTCGACCTGATTTTCGACGAGCAGATGGATAACCTCGACCGCTACCGGGTGATCGTGCTGGCGGGGCAGAATAATCTGGCCGACGAGCATATTGCCCGCATAGAGAAGTTCGTGCAGAACGGCGGGGGCCTGGTGCTTACCGGCATGTCCGCCAGCCGCGACCACTGGGGCCGCCTTCGCCCGCGACCCGGCCTGGCCGAAGTTATGGAAATGGACGATAGCTGGAACGCCACCTCCACCAGCTACAACGACAGGGTCAGAAGCAGCCGGGGCGGACGGGTTGTGTACGTCCCGGAGATCGTGGCCCCCGATCCGGAGCTGGCAGCGGGCTGGACCGGCTCGTGGGACGGCGACGAGCAGAGCGGGCCGTGGATTCTACCCGCCAACAGCCGTGACCTGGAGCGCGCCGTACGCAACGCCTGCGGCGGCAAGCTCAGCGTGGAGATTGACGCTCCCGACTGGGTGGTTGTGGAGCAGACCGGCAAGGACAACCTGATCATGGTCCACCTGGTCAACTACCGCGAGGCTGACACGCAAGCGGCAATCCCGCTGGACGTGCGCTTGGACAAGGGCCGCAAGGTGCGCTCCGTGCGCGTGCTCAGCCCGGACAGGGTAGCGGAGCAGAACCTGGATTATACGGTCGGGAACGGCCGGGTGAATTTCGTGGTCCCGGAGCTGAAAGTTTACGACCTGATCGTGATCGAGCAGTCGTGACCGGGTCGGATTTAACGTGGGAGGATGTACCCTCTGGCGGACGGTGGTTGTAACAGCGGGCGGGGGTTGTTTTACTCCCGGTGAAAAGATGATGAACGGAAATCCATTCACCCGCAACAGTGGTTTGTCCTCAACTTATCAAGGAGCAAGCCGATGAGAGCGACCGCCATGTTTGTATCAGCGGTACTGCTGAGCGCGGTACTGGCCGGTTGCGGCCCCGGGCAGCAAAAATATCCGATTCGCTGGGTCTATATCAGCCGGAGCCTGAGCGATGACCAGCACGTGGAGGATATCCGCCGGATTGCCAAAACCGCCAGCGAGCACGGGATGAACGGAATCTATCTCTCGGCCGGTTTCGACGGGATCGATCTCAAGGGCGAGGAATATTTCCGTCGCCTGGGCGAAGTGAAACAGATCGCCGGCCAGTACGGCATGGACATCATCCCGCGCTGCATGGATATCGGCTACAACGGCTCGATGCTGGCCCATAACAAGAACCTGGCTGCCGGAATTCCCGTGCGCGAAGCCCTGTTCGTGGCAGAGGACGGATGGGCCCGGCATCTGCCTGACCCGCCGGTCAGCCTCTCCAACGGCGGGTTCGAGCAGGCGGGCGCGCAAGAGATTCCCGGCTGGGAGCTGGCCGGAGCGCCGGGACAGGTCACGTTTATCGACAGCGAGGAAGTTCTCGAGGGCAGGGTCGCGCTGCGTTTCGAGAATTTCGGCGGCAGGCAGGACAATCCCGGCCGGGTGATTCGCAGCGTCGCGGTCAGTCCCGACAGGCTCTACCGCCTCAAGCTGTGGGTCAAGACCAGTGGCATGGACGAGTCCGGCGCGTTTGGCTCCGGCAATTTCCAGGTGCACGTGCGGGGGGGCGAGGACAAGCGTGAACTGACCTACATTCGCCCCCGAGTGGGCCGGAACACCGACTGGAAAGAGGTGGTGGTCGGGTTCAACAGCCGGGGCTACGAATCGGTGCGGATCGCCGTGGGGATGTACGGCGCACAGCAGGGTACGTTCTGGCTCGACGATTTCAGCCTGGAGGAAATCGGCATGGTCAACCTGCTGCGCCGCCCCGGTACACCGCTGACAGTCAGGGGCGAGGATAACGGCACGCTCTACGAGGAGGGTGTCGATTTCGAGCGAGTGGAGGACAACAATCTCGATTTCAACTGGGACCACGACGGCCCGGAGATCAAGCTCACCGGGGGCAGCCGCATCTCCGCTGGCGAGCGCCTGCGGGTCGGGTTCTACCACGGTGTGCGGGTCTACGACAGCCAGGTGACCGCCTGCATGAGTGAGCCGCAGATCTACGAAATCTGGCGGCGCACGATCCCGCTGATCGAGAAGCACCTGGATCCGAAGTATTATTTTATCAGTGTCGACGAGGTTCGCGCCGGCGGCGCCTGCGCGGCCTGCGTAAGCCGCAAGATGACCATGGGGCAGATCCTGGCCGACTGTATCAACAAGCAGGTGAAAATCGTCAAGGAAGTTTCACCCGAGGCCCAGTGCGTGATCTGGAGCGACATGATCGATCCCAACCACAATGGCGGAGACCGTATGGGTCACGGCTATTACTACCACGTGGACGGCACGTTCGACGGTAGCTGGGAGAACATCCCCCGTGAGCTGATTGTCGCCTGCTGGTGGCACAAGATGCGCTACGAGAGCCTGAGCCATTTCTCACGGCTGGGCCATCGCACTTTCGGTTGCGGCTACTACGACAAGGAGGATATCGCCAACGACAGCACCTGGATCGAGGCCCTGGACGCCACCCCGGGCGCGCTGGGCCTGATGTACACGAGCTGGCTGAACAAGTTCGAACTGCTGGACGAGTTCGGCGACATGCTCAGCGCCCATATCGTCCCTGAGGAAATTGTCGCGAGCTGGGATCGCTACCCGGTTACAGATTAACTTTACTGTTGAAGGAGAAAACCCGGATGACAAACACAGGTAAAAAAATCCTGCTGCTTGCCGTCGTGTTGATGATTTGCGCCGGAGGACTGCTGGCGCAGAGAGATTATCCTTACAAGTTCGTCTATGTAACCGGCAAACCGCTGGATAACGCCACCCTGACCAAGCGGGTCAAGGAGCTGGCGGTCACGGCCCGGGAGAACGGGATCAACGGCATAGTGCTCGATGCTTATTTCGACAGGATCACCCGCGAGCCGCCCTACAGCTACAAGTTCCTGCGCGAGATGGCGGATGCCTGCCGGGATAACGGAGTGGAGCTGATTCCCGCGCTGATGGGTATGGGTTACAACGCCCCGATGCTCTGCAACGACAAGAACCTGATCGAGGGCCTGCCCGTAAAAGATGCCCTGTTTGTGGTTAAAGGCGGTCAGGCGCGGGTGGCCGACGACCCGGCGGTGGAGCTTGTCAACGGAGGGTTCGAGCAGGATGGCGGTAGTACATCGGGCTGGGCCGTAAGCTCCGGGCGAGCCAGGGTGGAGATTGACCGCACTGAAAAATTCTCGGGCAACGCCTCGCTCAAAGTGACAATGGAAGTCGAGGTTGAAGACGAGGAGTCAGGCCCGGTGTCACAGGAGATTACTGTCGCCCCGTGGCGCAACTACCGTCTGACCCTGAGGGTCAAAACCGAGGGGATCGAAAGCCGCGGCGACATGTTCCCGATTCTGGTGCAGGGGCATGACGGCCGCCGGTTGCAGTACTACATCCCTCCGCTTCAGGCCACCGCCGGCTGGAGTGAGGCGCGGGTGGCGTTCAACAGCCGCGACTACAAGCGGGTCAAGGTTTCGGTCGGCTTTCCCACCAGCGGCAGCGGCACGTTCTGGATCGATGACTACAATATCCGCGAGGAAGGCCCGGTCAATATTCTTCGCCGCGAGGGTACGCCGCTGGTGGTCAGGGGCGAGAAAAACGGTGTCGTTTATGTGGAGGGTCGTGATTTTGAGACCCTGATCGACCCGGTGATGACCATGCTGTTCGACCACGAACCGCCGGCGCTTAAGCTGACCCCGGACAGCCGGATCGCCGAGGGCGAGCGGCTTCGCGTGAGTTACTGGAACAACCACCCGATCTACCACGGCCAGACCCCGGCGTGTTTCAGCGACCCGGCGATTTACGACTGGTGGCGTAAAAGCGTACAGTTCCTGCACGAGTATATCCATCCCGATAAATACTTCCTCAGCGCGGACGAACTCCGCCTGGCGGGTACCTGCCAGACCTGTCAGGCCCAGGGGTTGAGCCTTTCGGAGATGCTGGGTCGTTGTATCCACAAGCAGGTCAACATAATCCGCGAGTTCAATCCCGACGCAGAGATGTTCATCTGGAGCGATATGTTCGACCCCAATCACAATGCGGGCGACAGGCGGGGCAAAGGTTACTACTATCTCAACTACGAGCTTTTCGAGAACAGTTGGGAATATATTCCCAAAGATCTGGTGATTGTCTGCTGGTACACAGATGTGCGCGACAAGAGCCTGGCGCACTTTGCCAGCAACGGGTTTCGCACCCTGGGTTCCAGCGCGGGCAATCTGGACACAGCCCGCGGCTGGCTGAAGTCGCTCGATGCCACCGAGAACGCCCTGGGGATGATGTACACCACCTGGAGCGACGACTATTCCGGGCTGGTTGATTTCGGCAAGCTGGTGAACAGGAAAATCAAGTAAGCGGTTTTTCATGGGTTAACCCGGAAAGCCCCACCGGGGCTTTCCGGGTTAAGTTTAACGGCTATGAGTCGGTTAGCCCGTTGTTGGTCCTGCTACCGGAACTTAAACGCAGTACAACGTACCCCAGTAGTCCTGAAAGCAAAGATCCAAAGATCACACCTATCCGGACATAACCGGCGTGGTCGGCGGTTTCGAATGCCAGGTTGCCGATAAACAAGCTCATCGTGAAACCGATCCCGGTAAGCAGGGCCATCCCGTAGAACTGCCGCCAGTTGACTCCTGCCGGCAGGGAGCACAGGCCCAGAGCTATCCCCGCCCCGGTAATCGCCATTACACCAAGCTGTTTACCAACGAACAGCCCCATGGTGATCCCCGCGGTGACAGGCTGCAGCAGGCTGGCCGGCGAGATTCCACTCAGTGGTACCCCGGAATTGGCAAACGCGAACACGGGCAGGATGCCAAACGCCACCCAAGGGTGAAGGCCATGTTCCAGTTTCCTTAACGGCGATCCGCTGTCGCCTGTTTCTAACGGAATCGCCAGGGCAGTGGCTACGCCTGCCAGAGTGGCGTGGACACCGGATTTCAACACGAATAACCACAGCGCCAGACCTACCAGCATATACGGGGCCAGACCAGTGACTCCCCTTTTGTTAAGCACAACCAGCACAACCAAGGACACGGCTGCCATCAGCAGGTAAAACCCCTGGACTTCCGCCGTGTAGAACAGGGCGATAATCACGATCGCCGCTAGGTCGTCGATAATCGCCAGCGCCACCAGGCATATTTTCAGCGATTCCGGGACACGCTTGCCCAGCAGACTGATCACCCCGAGGGCGAAAGCGATATCGGTAGCGGCCGGGATAGCCCAGCCTCTGGCCGCCACCGGGTCGGCTCGGTTAATAAGGAAATAGATCAACGCCGGAACAGCCATCCCCCCCACCGCGGCGATCACCGGCAGGGAGGCCTGTTCCCGGCTTGAGAGTTCCCCCTCCAGTATCTCACGCTTGATCTCCAGACCGACCAGCAGAAAAAACAGCGCCATCAGTCCGTCGTTGATCCAAAGCAGCAGAGGTTTGTCCACGCCGTAACCGGCCAGCTCGACAGTCAGGTAGGTGGAGAGCAACCTGTCGTAATACTCCGCCAGCGGAGAATTGACTATCAGCAGCGCGGCGGCGGCCGAGGCTATCAGTAAGATCCCGCCTGAAGATTCAAGCCGTAGAAACTCTCTCAGCATTTTAAGCGGCATCGATTCTCCAAGTTTAAATTGGCATTATTTGATGAGACTTTTGAAAAAATGGACGACTGAATTGTGATGAGGAAATTTTTCATACCACTCATTTTTGTGTAACAACAGAAAATTCGAGCCAGTTAATTATAACTAATTGATGGGAGTAGAGATACGCTCCCCGACAAGAAGTTTTGGCAAAAGAGTGGGGGAGCGTGAGGGGGAGAGAAAAGAACCTTTTTTAAAAGGTTTTGTCTCTCCCCCTCACCATTCTTTCAATTCTTTGATTAAATCAAAGGTCTCTTGGTATTCTTTGATGATAAAATTAACATCAATCCCATGATATCCACAGTTTCTGGCGGTAGTATGCAAGTAATTTACAAGGATGTCAACGAAAACAGACAGCCCGGTATCCCCGCGATTCATCCGGGTTACTGCCCCAGCCGTCTGGCCGCCGCGCCAAGGTGGTTGATGTTGAGCTCCAGTGCTTTAGTGAACTCAGCTTTCGCTGCCTCTTCGTTGCCCTGCCCCAGCAGACCCAGGCCCAGCAGGTAATGTGCCTCTGCCAGGCGCTGGTTTTCGCTGCGCCGCTCGCCGAACTTGGCGAAATAGTCCACACCGCCGCCGCCGCCGAGGATCTCCCTGCCGGTGGACTCCAGCGCTTTGAATATCCGCGCGGCCTTGTCCCGCCGCTCCAGTTCCACGTACGCCAGCGCCTGGGTATAGGCCAGTTCGCTTACAGGGGGCCGCACGTTTTGCACAGCCAGTTCATACTGTTTCTTTGCCTCCGCGCTTTGTCCCATCGCGGCATACGCCCTGCCGAGATAGTAGCGGGCCTCCGGCTCCCGGCCGCCGTCGCGGGGACGGCCCACGGCCAGGTTCGCCGGCCAGGTGAGCGCCAGCCGGAAATCTTTCAGCGCGCCGGAGTGGTCTTCCGCCTCCAGCCGCGTACGGCCACGGGCCAGCAGGGCGTCCACCCACACGTCGTGGATATTGCCGCTGCCCTCCCAGACCGCGAACGTGTGGCTTGTCAGTAGCTCAATCGCCCGGTCGAGGTTTCCCTGGCGCACGTGGAGCACTATCTCCCGCGCCAGGACGCCGTCATGCCCGTCCACCACCGGCTGGCGGCTTTCCAGCAGGGCCAGACGGGTTGCGGGATCCTTGCCCGTGCTCTCGTAAAGCCGGTCCAGTTCCAGCAGGATCCGCGCATCGTCGGGTTCCAGTTCATGGGCACGCTCAAGACTCGCGACAGCCCGGGTTTGGTCGTTTTTCACCCGCGAGTAACCCAGGGCGATATTGCGCTGCAGGGTCGAGAAATCGCCGCCCAGCTCCGCAGCCTGTTCCCAGAGCGCCAGCGCCCGCTCGGGCTGATGGTCGAACAGGAGGTTGCCCAGGTAGTAACGCGGCAGCGGGTCAGCGGGCCGGGCCGCGATCACATCGCCAAGGACCACGATGCTTTCCAAGCGGAACGGGAAGACCAGCGTGGTCGGCTCTCTGGAACCCTGTTCGTAGTATTGGGACGCCAGCGATTCGTTGCCCAGCATCTTGTGACAGTAACCGAGATAGTAATAGGCCATCGCCTTGGAACCGTCGGTCAGGCTGAGCGCGTCGGATACGCCGAGAGCATTGTAACCGGCGAAAGTCCCGTACATCGCCAGCGACCGCTCCAGGACCGCGCTCGCCTCGTCCCACAACCCGCAGCCGCCGTAGTCCGCCGCCAGCTCCAGGTAGCTCTGGAAGGAGTCGTGCATTCGGGAGGCAAGCGAATCGAGCACCGCCGCGGCTTCCTCCACCCGGCCCATCCGGCGGTAAGCCAGGGCCAGTTCGTTGGCGGCCCAGTGCTCCAGCGGGTCGTTTTCGAGCAGCAGACGCGCCACCTCGGCCGCCACGTCCGGGCGGCCGGTTTTGCGCAGGGCTGCCGCCTTGAGGCACAGCGCCCGGTTGTTGAGCAGGTTGGCGTTCAGGCTGCGTTCCAGATGTTCCAGGGCAGCGCCATAATCGCCTTTCCACGTGTCGATCCGGGCGATTTCATAAAATGCCGGCGCGTAGTATGACGCGCTCCAACTGGCGTCGAACAGGGCGTCCGCAGCGCCGTCCAGGTTTCCCCGCGCCCGTCGAACCAGGCCCAGGTAGTACAGCGCCTCGCCGTCGCGGGGCCGCGTATGCTGGGCCGTAATCCTGGCCACCGCCCGCTCCAGGTGCTTTTCGGCTTTATCGTACATCCCGCGGCTGATCGCCAGGATACCCATCGCCGTGTTGCTGCGGTAGTCGCCGGGATCGCGGCGCAGGGCTTCCTCGTAGTAGGGGGCCGGGGCCACTGCTGCGTTGTGGAACTGCTCCAGGCGTTGCCCGGCCAGATATAGCTGCTCGATGGTCCCGATATCGCCGGGCGCCGGCGGCGGGGTCACTTTTTCCGGCTCCGGCAGTTCTTTCAACTCCTGCTTCTGATAACTGACCAGTAACTTGCCGGTCCGGTCATGGAGCGAGGCCTCGATATCCTCCGGCTTAATACCACCGGGCAGTCTGATCTCCGCGCTGAAGGGGGCGGCCGGGGATATGTCGGCGCTCTCGTCGAGCAGCACACGCTCTCCGGCGCGGACGCTTACGCGGGTGGCGCCGTAGGCGGCCGAGGTGTTGAACGCCACTCTGGTCCTGCCATCGCCGGCCGGCTCGATATTGACCGCGGCCTCCAGCGTGGAGTTTTTCACTCCGCCGATTCCCGAGAGCGGCCACCAGGTCATGGTGAAAGTTTTGGTCTCGAACGGCTGGATCCAGCTGTAATCGGGCTGGTTGTCGCTGTACGCGCCGATCATCAGCTCGATATACGGCCCGTCGTCGTCGGTGAGCACGTTGTCCCACATCCGGCCGGCGTCGCCGGGACCCCACTCCCAGAGTTTCTTGCCCGGCACCAGGTGCCTGTCGGCCACGTGGACCACCCCGGCGCGCCGGGCGTGGCTGTAGCCCGCCAGGAAATCTTCCCTGGAGTTGTGGGCGAAAATCGAGATCGGCGAGGGGTGGTTTTTCCACCAACTCAGGTCGTCGCCGGGACTGTAGCCGTCGCGCCCGAGCACTGTCTCACCCGGCGTAAACGGCCAGCGGGTGAATGCGTGCTTGCCGTGGCCCGTGCCCCATTGCTGGGAGGGCGGGAAAATGATCTGGTAGGAGGAATCCGCGTGGACCGCCACGTTGGCGAAAAACAGGAACGAATGCACCATCGGCGTGCGGTTGTACAGCCTGCCGGTCACTTCCACCTGGCTGCGTCCCGGCCTCAGCGTGACCCCCACCATCCATTTCATCCGGTGCCGCCACTCGATCTCGCCCATCCAGACAGTCTTGCTGCCATCGGGGTTCTCTTCCAGATGGTAGTCCACGGGCAGGAACGTGGAGGTGCGGTGATGATGCGGGACGTTCCATTCCACGCCGCCCGAGAGCCACGCGCCCAGCACGGAGATCAGGCCCGGTTTGATTACGTGCTGGCGGTAGAAAAAGTCGTAGCCGGTGGTCTTGTCCACCGCGCTGAATATCCTTCCTCCGCCGCCCGCGCCGGGCATCAGGCCCACTTTGACGTACTCGTTCTCCAGGTACACCATCCTGTGGAGACGCGGTTGCCGGCTGTGTGCGATATTGTCGATAAGCGGATACGGATAGACCCGGCCCTGTGCTCCCTGGTAAACCCTGCCGGCGTAAAAAATCGGCTCGTCCTCGGGGGCGCCGACCAGGTAGGTGGGCAACTCCACGTCTTCTTCCCACATCGTTACCCCGGCTGCGGCGGGGAAGGCCGCCGGCAAGGTGAAAACCGACATCAGCAGTACAGCGATAAACGTTATGTGGCGCATGAAAACACTCCGGCGGGAGGGTTGTAGTATGTAACCGGTTTGGCTACAGTAAAATATAACCGGCTGCAGGTTGCTGGAAAAGGTAAAACGCGGCCACGGAATATTTTTGTTTGAGACCTTTGATTTAACCAGAGAATTGAAAGAATTGTGCGGGGGAGAGACAAAACCTTTTAAAAAAGGTTCTTTTCTCTCCCCCTCACGCTCCCCCACTCTTTTTCCAAAACTTCTTATCAAATGGCATACCTTTAATCAAATCATACAGTTACAGCTAAAAAGCCCGAATTTTCTTTTGATTCACAAAAATGAGTGAGCTGAAAAACTTCCTCAAAACAATTCAGTCGTCTAATTTTTCAGAGGTCTCATCAAATGAGCTCTAACTCAAATGTATTACATATTTTTTGGGCGGACCCATGGGTCCGCCCTTTGCCGTCCGTGTTCCCCGGAGTTTTAAAAGAGTCGTTTCCGAGCCGGAAGTGTAGCACCGGCGCAGCCAAAAGATGATTATCAGAGCTTCCCGTCAGTCTATTCCAATTGCCCGTCCGCACTCAAAGCGGTATATTTACTACATGTCATACTCAGCCGATCCGATTACTTCCTCTCTGGCGGAGCTACCGATGACTAACCCCCGTGCCTGCAAGTATTTACGGCTTCTACCGGTAATAGTTTTATTCGCAATGGTCGTGGCGATCCAGGCCCCGGCTCAGCAGCTTGCCGGCCTGGTGTACCGCGAAGACGTGGACGACAACGGCTACGTGAACCTGTTCGACGTGCTCAAGCTGGTGCTGATCGGCCAACAGAACCCGGCGGACCCCAGGGTGGATTTCGACGGGAACGGGGTGTATAACGCAGATGACGTCATGTTGCTCTGCCGTAATATAGTCTCGCGGCGGCTGACCACACTCCAGGCTCCCGGGCTGGCCTGGAGCCGGGTAGGGCCGGGCGGAGGGGGAGGGATGTTCATCCCCACGGTCGATCCTTTCGACCCGGGCCACGTCCTTCTCGCCGGCGACATGACCGGGTCCTATGTCACTTTCAATGACGGCGTAAGCTGGAAGATGTTCAACCTCCGGACCCGCGTCTTCGATTTCGAATTCGATCCCACCAGCCAGGGCACGGTCTATGCCGTCAATAGCGGCCTCTGGCGCAGCGAAAACGGGGGCTTGCGCTGGAACCTGGTCTTCCCCGATCCGGCTGACGTCACTTTCGAGAGAATGGCCGGCGACCATGCCGAACAATTTTTCGAAACCACGGACGGGCTGCCGGACGCCCGGCTCGACATGGTGCGGGTCGACCCTGCCGATGGCAGCCACATCTATCTCGGTCTCCAGCGCTGGTGGAACGGCCCGGCCAAAATAATGGTATCCGACGACCGGGGTGCGAGCTGGCGGATCCTGTCCACCCTGCCCGGCGCTAATGTGCTGGCGATCTTTCCGGGAAGCTGGTGGGACAAGCCGCGGGAAGTGACAGTGGTAACCGATGCAGCCTGTATCAGGATTTCAGAGGATACCGACGATACCACTCACCTTACCCTGCCCGACACGCCGGTCATCCATGCCGATGGCGGCAAGGGCGACAACGGCCCGATCATCTACCTGCTGAGCGAGCTGAGGAAGTCGGGGCAGGACTTTGTCGGCGGGATGCACCGCTCCACCGACGGCGGCGAAAGCTGGACCTCTATCGACAGCAACCTGACCGCCACTTCCCAGACGCCCGTTTACAACCTTTTCGCGGTCAGCCAGAACCATCCCGAGGTTGTCTACCTCTCCTGCGAATCTTTCCCGGTGAACAGGGAGGGGATTTTCAAGACCACCGACAGCGGGGACAGCTGGCAATGGTCGTTCAGCGAGGACTGGAATTCCTACATCACGAATAACTTCACCGAATCCTGGCATACCCGCAGCTACGGCCACGGCTATTCCGGCAGACCTCACGGCCTGGGAGTGGGGCCATCGGACCCTGACGTGTGTTTCGCCTCCAGCGGAAGAACCTACCGCACGGTCAATGGAGGGGTGAGCTGGGAGACGGTTTACAGCAACGACATGGGTAACGACGCCTACACGAGCCGCGGACTTGACGTCACCACCTGTTACGGAGTACACTTCGATCCTTTCGACAGCCTGCATATTTTCACCACCTACACCGATATCGGCCTTTCTCAATCCTACGACGGTGGCAAAAGCTGGGTCCATTCAATCGGCGGGATAACCGGCGGCGTGAGGAACACCTGTTACTGGCTCGAGTTCGACCCGGACGTCGAGGGTAGAATCTGGTCGGTCTGGAGCAACTGGCACGATCTTCCCCGGATGAAGATGTTCAACGAGAACTGGCCGAATGCCCTGGGAATGCCCGCCCTGAGCACCGACGGCGGCCGTACCTGGAGCGCGAGGAACTGGGGCATACCGGGTAACGCTCCTCAGACTCACATCCTGATTGACCCGTTGAGTCCGGTGGATAACCGCACTCTTTACGTCTGCGCTTTCGGCAAAGGGGTGTACAAGTCCGTCGACGGCGGGAATCGCTGGGAAGATGCTTCCGAGGGCCTGGGCGAAAACCGCAGCGCCTGGCGGATTACCCGCGCCCCGGAGGGCACGCTTTATCTGGTGGTCGTGCGTAACGGAACCGAGCGCGAGGTGATCCCCGGAGCCCTCTACCGCAGCAGGGACGGCGCGGCCAGTTGGGAAAGCCTGCCTCTGCCCGAGGGAGTGAGCGGGCCGAACGACCTGGTCGTGGACCCCACCGATCCCGGCAGGCTCTACCTCAGTTGCTGGCCCAAGACCGACAGGTCGGCTCTGCCCAGACGCGATCACAACGGCGGGCTCTACCGCTCTGAAGACGGCGGTGCCAGCTGGAAGCTTGTGTTCGACGAGTCGGCCCACGTTTACGCGGCCGCTCTCGATCCGGGACGCCCCTCCACTATCGTGATCAACACGTTCGACAGCGCGGCGTTCCGCAGCGACGACCGGGGTGAGAGCTGGTACCGGCTGGAGGGTTACGACTTCAAGTGGGGACATCGCCCGGTGTTCGACCCGCACAATCCGGGGATGCTTTACCTGACGACTTTCGGCGGCGGAGTACACTACGGTCCGGCCGCGGGAGCGCCCGGAGCGCCGGAGTCGATAGAGAACCGGGATTTCCTGCGCCGACGGCGCTAAGGACGGATTATTCCTGCTGGCCGATCATCTGAAGGTAGCGTTGCGAACGCTCGTCGGCGGGGTCCTGGGCCAGCGCGGAGCGGAAGGCTTTGAGCGCCGTTTCAACATCTCCCTGGGCGTACATTACGATCCCCATCCCGCGCCACGCCCGCGCCTGGGTGGGGTCGACACGCAGGGCCCGACGGAACAATTCCTCTGCCGCCGGAAAATTCCTCTGCTCCAGGTTCCTGGTGCCGAGATTCAACAGCGATTCCAGGTGCAGAGGGTCGCGGGCCAGGGCCAGTTCGTATTGCCTTTGTTCGAGTTGGCGCTCTCCCAGTCTGTTGTAACCAAGCCCGAGACAATAGCAGGCTTCCGCGCTGGTGCTGTCGGAGTCGGCCGCATGTTGAAGGACCTGCATTCCCTCGGTGTCCAACCCCTCGGCGAGCAGGGCCAGCCCCAGGTTGATCAGCATGTCCGTGTTCTCGCCTCCCAGTTCGCGGGCTTTGCGGTAGTGACGGATGGAGTTGCGGTAGTTCTCCAGCTTGAAATCGATATTGCCCAGCGTGCTGTGGATCGAGGCATCGCCGGGATTCTGTTTGATCAGCTCGGTAAACAGCGTGCGTGCCTCCTCCATCCGGCCGTGCTCGGCCAGTCCCATCCCGACACGCAGTCTCAGCTTATAGTTGTCCCCGGCGTAACTTCGCATCCGCTCGTAATAGCCTTCCTCGGCCAGATAGTCCTGGTGGTAGCGGCTGTACTTGCAGCTCTCCGGGTTCATTCTGGCGGCCGCGGTAAAATCACGGCGCAGCAGGTAAGCCTCGGCTCTCCAGTAGCTTTGCATGCTGTCGGAGAGCGCGATGGTGTGCGTGCTGTCGAGTCCGGCGAGGTACGGGACAATCGGTTCGCGGTGCCCGGCCAGCATCGACAGGATCTCCTGGGAACCGGCGCCTAAATCGCTGAACTGGTAAAACGGCAGGTCGTCGGTGCTCACGGCCTCCGCCGCGCTCATGGCGCGGGCGGCCTCCGGTCCCATCAGGAAGCAGTCCAGCAACTCCAGCGGGTCATCGAGGCACCAGGGCGAGAGGTCTGCGGCCAGGTTGCCCTGCCGCAGCCGGGCGGCCAGCAGCGGGTAGTCGATCCGCAGGGGGGCGGGTGTGCCCAGCAGCACGGTGTAGTCCTTGGTCTGCCAGATACTGGTGTGCGGGAAAACGCTCTGGAACGTGCGCACCACCGTGTTGTAGGTCTCCGCCGAGCCGGAGTGGACCGGCAGCCACTGGGCCATCACTCCGCCGCTGTTGAGCCGGGCGGCGCAGAGGGCATAGAACTCGGCCGTGTAGAGCAGCCAGCTGTCCACCGATGCCGGGTTGGTGGCGTCGGAGATGATCACGTCGTAGCTCTCGGCGGTCATGGCCACGTAATGCCGCCCGTCCTCCAGGTGGACATGCACCCTGGGGTCCTCGATCACGGCGCGGTTTTCGCTCCGGTAGGCAACCGAGGCGGCCTCCACCACCGCCGGTTCCAGCTCCACCACGTCCAGCCTGTCGATCGGGTGGACAGCCACCGCGCCGCTGGCGATCCCGCCGCCGAACGTGACCATCAGCACATCGCGCGGCTCTCCCTCGTGCAGCAGCAGCGGAAGGTGTCCCAGTACCTTGAAAGTCTGCATGCCGGTGAACGAGTTCTCCACCTCGCCGATTGAATTGATGTACAGGCTCCTGATCCCGTTGATCCGGTCCTCCAGCACGGCCACCGTGCCAGAGAGTCCCTCGCGGTAGAACACCGTGGAGGTGTAGGGCCGGTCCTTGAGCGCGAAACGGCGCACCTGGTTGGCGGGCAGAGTGGCCATCAGCACGAACGCCACCACGGCCGCGGCCGCGAACGCTTTTTTCCATCGCCGCCTGTCCGCGGCCGGCTGTACCTGGTGGAACAGCAGCAGCAGCCCCACTATCAGCACGAGCGCCGACAGGGTTATCAGCGAATGCTGCACGCCCAGCACCGGAACGAGCAGGAACCCGGCCAGCAGTGAGCCGGCTATCGCCCCGGCAGTGTTGAGCGCGAACAACTCTCCGGTCTGCCCGCCGATATTGCCGCGGTCGGTCACGTAAAGCCCGCAGGTGGCCGGCAGCAGAGCGCCCAGCAGCAGGGCGGGGATCAGCATGGTCAGCAGGGTGTAGACCAGCCGCACCAGGATTTGCGAGCCGAACGCTCCCGCGCCCAGCAATGAGAACAGTTCGCGCATGGCGGTGTTGATCAGCAGGCTGTCGTCGCGAAGGTAGAGCCAGGAGCAGGTCAGGTAGCAGGCCAGTACGGAAACCGGCAGCAGGATCTCCATCGACGCCAGCAGCAGCCAGCGGTTCCTGATTCTGTCCAGGTAGCGGGAGTAGATCAGGCTGCCTGCGCCGATCCCGAACAGCATCGTGGAGAGCATCAGGTAATAGGCGTAAATATCGTTGTGCAGGATGTAGCTCAGCAACCGCGCCCAGGTTACCTCGAACGCCAGGGCGGCCATCCCCGTAAGGGCGGCGGCAAAAAGCAGCAAACGATGGGTGCGGACCGGGTGGGGGGCGCTCGCAATCGATTGCGCCGGCGGGGGTTCGGTCTTGCCGGGAGCCTTTTCCAGCGGAGCGCGGCGCAGGAAAAGCGCCACCGAGGCCACCGCCAGGTTGAGAATCACGGCGAAATGCAGTGAGGAAGCTATTCCGGCTGTGCGCAGCAGCCAGAAGCCGGTCAGCGCGCAGCCGGCCACGGCGCCCAGGGTGTTCCAGCCGTAAAACGCTCCGACCCGCCTGCCGGAGAGTTCCACGTCGCGGGTGGTGTAGGCTACCAGCACGGGCAGCGTACCGCCCATCAGCGCGGTGGGAACGGCCAGCACGGCCAGCGCCAGCACGATCCTGTAGAGGTCGATAATCAGGTGGTTGCCGGCGAACATCCGCCAGAGAGGGATTACCAGAGAATCAAGGCGGGGGATAAGCCAGCTGACGCAAATGGCCGAGAGCGCCACTCCAACTTCCAGCAGTACGTAGAGCAGCAGGCGGTCCCGCACTTTGCGGACATATGCGCCAACCAGCCATGCGCCCAGGGCAATCCCGCCCATGAAAGCGGCGAACACAGTGGCCGCCGCGTGCAGGCTGTTGCCCAGCACCAGGGCGAACATCCTCAGCCAGACCGCCTGGTACACCAGGGCGGACACGCCGCTGAACAGAAACAGCAGGTAGAGAGACCCTTCGAGGGCCGACCTGTTTAATCGCATCCGGCGCACTCCACAGATATCCCGCGGGAGCGTATCTCTCCCGTGGGCTCCTGATAACCCGGTAAGCAAAACGTTGTTTCGGAAAGCAAGAATAATAAACGTTTTCAGCTGCCGTGTTACTCCCGCGCCGGAGCAGTCTACTCCAGCTCCAACCCACCCGCCAACGCCACACTCATCGATAAGTTTTCAATCATGATCCTCACCAGGGACACAATGTCGGCCGCGCCCCACTGCCCATCGCCATTTATATCGTAAGACAAGTTACCCGGATCGCGCAAGCCTTTCAGCAGCAGGGCCAGCGCATCTGCCACGCCGAAACGGCTGTCTCCATTGAAATCGTACATCGATTCCAGACTGGGCCGGAATTCGTACGCGCCGATGTCCGGAGCCGTTCCCACCGGCCGGGAGTTGCCGGCGAAGTCCTCGGCAGAGAGCGAATCGAGTCGTTCCAGCAGCCAGGACGTTCCCTCCAGGCGCGCCACCATCGCGCGCACGGTGTCCAGCGGTGCGGCGGCGTCAACGGCCGGGCTGGACTGCGCCGGGATGAAGTCGAATCCCTCGATATCTCCAAACAGCGGGTCGGCGCGCCGGGAGTGAAGATCGTTGCCGCTGAGCTGCCGCCACTGGTCCAGGCTGATTACATTATCATTGCGCTCGACCAGTATGCTCTGATCCACTCCCCAGAACAGGTTGTAGTCGCTGATGATAGAGGGTAGGTGCTCGGACTCGATCTGCAGGTTGCCCCGGCTGCCGCCCGAGACGAAAATGTTGCCGGTGATCACCACTTTTTCGCTGGTGGTCTGGACGTTGATCCCGCTGCGGCCCTCACCGGGGGCGTAGTAGATCGTGTTGCCCGTGACCAGCACGCGTTTGGAGCCCTGCTCGAACGTACCCGTGTCCTGGTAGATCGTCACCGAGTTCGCGCGGTTGTGATGCAGAATGTTGTTGCGCACGATTATATCGTGGACGTGGGTCATGTTGATCGCCCCGCCGCCGCCCGCTCCGTTATGATGGACCAGGTTGCGCTCTACAAGGCCCTCGTTGAGCACCCCGTCGCCGCCGGGGATTTCCGGGTCGCCGTTGAGATGAATCCCGTTGCCGTTGTTGTGATGGACGTGGTTGCCGCGGATAACGAAACGGTCGCCGCTGTTGGAATGGTAGATCCCGTGCTGGACCCTGTTGTAGCTGGCCTCGATGTTTTCAATGGTCAGGTCGTCGGCGAAGCTGGTGAAAATACCCCAGGTTTCGTTGTTGGTCAGCAGGCAATCCGCCACCCGCACATGGTCGGAGAAGCGCACGGACACACCTGCGCGCCGGGCCTTGCGCACGGTCAGATGTTCCAGTATCACGTGTGAGCACTCCTGAATCCTGATAGCGTCCACCTTGTCGCCGCTGCCCTCGACAATTGCTTCCAGGCTCTGGCCACGGATCACCAGCGGGGCCTCGGGCGATGACCTGAGCGTGATCACCACTCCTCCGGCGTAAACGCCGTTGGCGATCAGGAGCGTGTCGCCGGGGGCGAGGCACTCCACCGCCCGCCCCAGTGTGGCGAATACCGCCCCGGCAGCGCATTCGGCGTTGTCGTCGCCATCTGGCGCGAGATGGAGAGTGCGGGCGGAAAGAGGACAGGCGAAGACGATTGTAAAGAGAAACAGATAGACAAAAAAACGGTTAGTTGAAGACATTTCCGTCGCCTCCCGCTGCCGGTAGTGTGGATGGTTGCGCGATCATCAGCCTGACCAGAGCGACAACGTCGGCCACGCCCCAGGCCCCGCTGCCGTCTATATCGTACGACTGCTCCAGCGGGTCGCGCCAGCCATTGAGCAGCAGGGCCAGCGCATCCGCCACGCCGAAACGGCCATCGCGGTTGAAATCGTATAATGATTGCGGGTCGGCCCCCAGCTCGATCGCGCCCATGTCCGCTGCCGCGCCCGCGGGGCGAGAGTTGCCGTACAGGTCATCGTTTTCCAGCGAATCCAGCCGTCCCAGCAGCCAGCCGGAGCTGTCCAGGCGCGCCACCATCGCGCGCACGGTGTCCAGCGGCGCGGCGGCGTCAACGGCCGGACTGGCGTCGGAGGGGGAGAAAAGGGAGTCCGCCACGGAGACAAACAACGGGTCGGCATAGAAAGAATTCAGGTCGCTTTTACGGGAATTGCGCCAGTTGCCGAGCGAGTAGGTTTGTCTGTCGTTGACAGTGGCGATCCCGGAGCTGTCCACGCCCCAGAGCACGTTGTAGTCGCTCAGGATCGAGTTATACTTGCTCGCCCAGACCTGCAATACCGGGTTTTGGCCTCCCCCCGTTACCAGGATGTTGTTGACAATGACCACGCCCTCGCTGGTGTTCTGGATATTGACCACCGCCCGGCCGGAGAAGGGCCTGAAATAAACCGTGTTGTGCATGATCAGCGCGCGCCTGCTGGTATAGTTCTGGTCGGTCGTGTCGGCGTAGAAAGTGAAGCCACCGGCGATGTTATTGTAGAGCAGGTTATTGCGGACGATCACGTCCCGCACGTGGGTCATGTTGATCCCGGCCCCGCCTCTGGTGCCGTTATCGTGGATGATATTGCGCTCGACAATGCCGAAATTGAGCACCCCGTCGTCGTCCTCACCGGGGTAGATCAGCTCCGGGTCGCCGTTGAGATGAATTCCGTTGCCCGCGTTGTGATGGATGTGGTTGCCGCGGATGATAAAACGGTCGCCGCTGTTGGAGTGGTAGATCCCATGCTCGTCCTTTGCTCCGTAACACTCGTTGTTTTCAAACAGGACGTCATCAGCGAATCCGGTAAAAATACCCCACTTGTAGTTGTCGGCGAATACGCAGTTGCGCACGGTTATATGGTCGCTGCGGATAATGCCCAGCCCCGCGCGGTTGGAAGAACGGAACGTGAGACCCTCGACCACCACGTGCGAACTGTTGTCAAGGCGCAGGATATCCCTGCTGGCCCGGACGGTGGAGTCGAACACGGCCTCCAGGCTCTGGCCGCGGATCACAATCGGGGCCTCGGCCGTACCGGTAAGGGATACCAGCGGACCGCCGCTGTAGACCCCATCGCGCACGAACAGGGTGTCACCGGCCTGGAGGCAGGCCAGAGCCGCGGCCAGCGAAGCGAACTCGGCCCCGGCCTCGCAGGCCACGTTGTCGTCGCCGGTTGTGGACAGGTAAATTGTTTTGGCCTGGCCGGACGCAGCCGGACACAGCAGCAGAATTGCAAGGACCAACTGACGGACGCAGTGATTTTTCATAAAGTCAATACCCCTTGATCTCCCTTTTACAAAGGGGATTACAACCCTCGCCCGCTGCGCGGACACTCCCTTTGCCAAGGGAGAATTAAGGCGTTGGTTTTCCCGCTGGTGCGGGTGATTCGAGAGTTTTTCAGGCCAGGAGCTTATCCACAAAGCCTGCAAAGGAGCCGGAGCCCGGTACGGCAAAAAACCCGGCACGGTAAAAGCCCCGGGTTTTTACGACCTGAGGCCCGCCTCGTCCATCAGCCGGGCGGTCTCGGTGTAAGCCTTGCGCACCCACTCCACAATCCTCTCGGGCTGGGGGCAGTACTCGAGCTCGATACTCAGCACCCCGTCGATATTCATTTCCCCCAGCACTTTCATGAACGGCCGGAAGTCGATCACGCCGTCGCCGGGGGGAAGGTCGCCGTGGACCTTGCCGTCGCAGTCGGAGAAGTGGACATGGTGCGCCTTGCCCTCCAGCAGCCGCAGGCTCTCCGGCTGGTCACCGACCAGCGCCACGTGGCTGATATCGATATTGGCGAACACGGCCGGGCTGGCCACCTCGTCCACGAACCGGGCCATTTTCTGCACGTTGTTGACAATCGAGAGCTTGAACGGTTCAAGCTCCAGCACAATCTCAATGCCATTGTCGGCGGCGTATTGGCCGATCTCCCGCGTGGCCTCCACGGCCCAGTCCCACTGGGCCTCTGGCGGGACAACCTCCTGCTGCCACATGTACTCGCCCAGCACCAGCAGGACGTTACGCGCACCGATTGCGCGGGCGAGATCGACAAACTTATTGGTGCGCCGCACGTGGAACGCCCGCACGGGTTCGGCGAAATCGGCGATCCCCAGCGAGCAGACCGGCACGGAGGCAATCGGCAGGCCGTATTCCTTGCAGACGCGGATTATTTCGTCGATTTGCCGCGGAGTGATGTCCCACGCTTCAGTTTGGATGTCCACCGTGTCGAAGCCGATTTCGGCGATATGACGGATGCCTTCGCTGAACTCGATTCCCACCTGATCGAAAGCGCTGTTGATGATTCCCAGTTTCATGGTTATTCCCCTTTCAGCCATTTGGATGGTGCAACGGCCGCATGGGAGACCGCCGACTCGTAGGCGGCCTCCACCAGGGCCATCGTGCCCAGGTTGCCGGTGCCGCAGAGGTCGGCTTCCCGCCCGGTTTCCAGGGCTAAGAGCAGTTCGGCCATCGGCCCGGCGAACGCATCGGGGAACCAGACTTTCTCCCAGCGCGGACTGTGCCAGCGGCCGTTGTCATCGACAGTGGTGTAGTCGATAGTCGAGGGAGTGCGCGCGGGGTAGCTCGGCCAGCCGATAGTGCCTTTGGCCAGCCCCCTGGTACCCTCCACCCGCCAGTGAATCCGGATGTCGTCGCCGGCGCCCTCCCGGGCCGGACCGGTCCAGACGTCGTCCCAGGAGGTGGCCCGCAGGCCGGACTCGTCGTACTCCAGGATGTAGAGACAAACCCCGTCGGTGTGCTCGAAGCTGGTGCGGGGGTCGGGGCGCGTGGAGGCGAACACCCGGTCCGGGTCGCCGAACCAGAAGCGGAACGTATCGAGGTGATGGATCGACATGATCCGCAACGTGCACCAGCCCTGGCGCGCCTGCCACGGCATCCAGTGGGGGATCGCCCGCATGTCGATCGTGGCCAGCACGGGTTCTCCCAGCACGCCCTGCTCCAGCAGGCTTTTGCAGGCGCGGATACTCTGGTCGTAGCGCATGTTCTGGTTCACCGCCAGGGTTATCCCGGCCTCGCGGCAGAGCCGGACGATCTCAGCGGCCTCGGCATAGCTGGCGCCCAGCGGCTTCTGGGCCAGGATTCCCCGTACGTGGTCCGCGTGCCGCACGGTCTTGCGCACCATCTCCAACTGCACGTCCGGCGGCACGCCGATATCGACCACCTCGATTTCCCTGTCCGCGAGCAACTCGTCCACCGTGTCGTAGACTTTGGGGATTCCGTGACGCCCGGCGGCAACGCGGGCGCTCTCGCCCCTGGAGGTGATCGCCACCGGGTTGAACCCGGCGTCGCGATAGGACACCAGATGGCAGTCGGCGACAATGAATCCGGCCCCGATCAGGCCGACCGGCACATCGCGGCGTCGGGGCAGCACCGGTTCGTAGTTCAGTTGCACACTCATAAGGGTCTCCTGTCACTTGACAATGATGTCCAGCAGTGCGTTTCGCACACGGTCGTAGTCGTCGCCGCGCTGGCTCCAGGGCACGGGGGCATCTTTGTCTACTTCCTCCAGCCCCCTGGGCACTACGGTTTTAATCAGTTCCAGCACCTTGTCCCGGCCCACTTTCCGCTCGGCCAGCCACATCAGTTCGTAGTCCTGCTGACCGCGGCGCATGTTCTTGAGCCGCACGGAGCCGAGGATACGGGTCAGGCCGCGGTCTTCCTCCGGGTAGAACGGCATGCGTCCGGGGTAGAACACGATCCCGTCACCGTTGCCGAAATTCATACTCCAACCGATAAAGGTCAGCGGCTCCGTGAAAACGCGCTGGTGGAGTTTGCCTTTGGGGCCCTGGGAATTGTGCTGCCAGTGTGTGCCCTCCCAGAGGAACCAGGTGTCCACCCCGTAGAGGTACTTGATCCAGGCGTTGACCCGCGGGTCAACGGCCTCGGCTTCGAGGATCACCGAGCCGTAGCGCGGGCGCGAACCGTTGTAGAACCAATGGTTCTTGCCCTGCCGCTTCAGCTTGGGCAGCGCCTCCAGGTCCACCCCATCGTAACCGGCCCAATAGTCGATCGCCTGGTCCAGCTCGGGTGTGTATTTGCGCGTGGTGAACACGGGCAGGCGCTTGCCGGGTCCGGGGTTGGAATGGACCCAGCCGGCATGTTCCCTGATCCAGGGGAACTGCACCTCGCCCGGCTCGTCGATCATGTACCAGAAATAAGTCACATCCGGAGCGTTGTTGTCGAACCAGTTTACCCACTTGTCGCTCTCAAGCCGGGCGCTTTCCCGGCTGTTCATCACCCGGCCGGTTATCGAGCCGTACATGCCGACCGTGAACATCTTTTCGCCCTGGCCCTGGCCGGGGCCGTTATAGCCGTTGGCGGGGGTGTAGGCGCTGCCGTCGAGCCAGGGCTTGTAGGAGTCCATGTCGGCTTCATCGAACGGGTTGCGATGGGCGTCGCTGCCGCCGATGACGTCTATGCGGTGACGGTGGGCGGTGAACTTGAGCAGCTTCTCCGCTTCCTCATCAGTCAACTCCGGAAAATATGTCTTGACCGCGCTCACGGTGGAGAAGAGCCAGATGTTGGAGTGGTTCTCATCGGGAAGATACTCCGGCAGCAGCTCCACGTTAAGGCGGATACTGGCCACTTCCCGGCCGCTCTCGCGCACTCGCACCATGCCGGTGTAGACCCCGGCGGGCCAGCGGCGGTCGCGGGGAAGGTGGAGGTCCACCCAGAAGCCCTGGTTCTGTGTAGCCTGGCGGGGGATGACCTCCAGCGTGTTCTGCCGCCGGTTGATTTCCTCGGCGGTGGGCGGAATATCCAGCGGGAACCCGCCGCGGCCCGCCCGCGCATCGGCGGGGATCAGGGGGTCGGGGATCCAGCCGGTCATTCTGGCCGGAGCGCTGGCCTTGGAGCCATAGAACCATAGCGGCTCGGTGGGCCGCCGCACGCGGATATAGTGCTGGCTGAACAGCTCGATAGTACCGCCGGGGCCATAGAGCGGGCCACCGGCTGCAAGCGCCACACCCGAGCTCTGGTGTACCGGCGGGTCGATTGAAATATCGACACCCTCGGCACCCAGGCTGTCGGCCACAACGATCACCTGGAAGGCCAACACCTCGTTATACAGCCCCCGCAGGGAAATACTGCGTCCGTCCCAGATCCCGTTTTGCTCCTGGGATGGATGCTGCTGGTCGTAGCGGAATACCTTCTCGCCATCGCCCACCGCCCAGACGCCGACAACTGACGCAGCCAAAACGGAGAACGAGAGGACAAGCAGAATCAAAACCACGGAAACCGCCTGCGGAAAACATTTACCGGACATTAGACAACCTCCGACAAAAGGTACGATTCAGAGGGCCGTTGAAAAAAACATTCAACGGCCCTCTAATCAGGTTTATTACTTATTTTGCTGTCAAGGGCATGTGAATCAGCCTTAGGCTGACCCTTGACAACTACATTCCCATGGCGACTTTTTTCAACACGCTAGTTCAGGTCCACATACGCTCCGTCGGGCAGCAGAAATTCAATCGGCCAGGTTTCCTGTTTGCCGTCCACGATAGCCGCCCAGTCAACCAGTTCGGCGTCCGGGGCTGCCAGCAACTCCAGGCCGTCCAGCGAGCCGGCTGCGGCGGCGGCCACGGTGTGCGCTTTGCCGCGGCCGGTGATCGCCAGTTTGTCGATGCCAAGCCGTCCGCCGGCGAACCTGGCCACGATTTCCACGTCTTCCACCATCTGCAGGAAATAGGGCCGCCCGGTGAGCAGCGTGTTGTAGACGTAATTGGCCATCACGCCGGAGGTCTGGCTGTAGTACTGCTCCTCCAGCGGCACGGCGGCCAGCCGGGGATCGTCGATACTGGCCACGGCGTAGCGCATCATGTTTTCGCCCTGGCCGCGGAAATCGAAACTGAGCACATCGTAGCCCTGCTCCAGCAGCGGCTTTACCTCGGCGAAATTGTCCGCGCAGAGCTTGCGACGAAAGTCGAACCAGAGCACGGCTTTGCCCTCCGGGCGCTTGCCTTTGGACTTAATGTGCAGCAACGGGATAGCGAGCAGGCCGCTGTGATGCAGGACGTACTTGTCGATAGCGTAACCGTCATGCGAAGCGCTGCCCGCGGCCTCCCAGCCGATCTCCCGCTGTGAGTTGCCGTGTTTGAACGGCGTCAGGCTCCAGCCGTTGATTCCCGGATAGTTGCGGCCGTGGTACATCTCGGCAATGTCGATACTGATCGAATTTTTGCGTGTGTGGTAATAGTCCCGGACCACGTCCAGAAAATCCTTGCCGTCAGGGTACTCCAGCCTTACCTGGCCTGCCCTGGTGCAGTTAAGCTCCTTGAAATCGAGGAGCTTGAACGGCTCGAAGCCGTGGCGCTCCGGCATGCCGGTCTGGCGGTCGAGGAAGCCGAAGGCGAATAGCTGGTTGTGATCGCTGAAGCTGTGGGGGTGGTAGCCCTCGGTGATCGCTGCCTTGTCCGCGTGGCCGAAACGGCGGTAGGCGGCCTCGACCTCGCGCCAGGTCTTGCGAGCGCCCTCGATGGGGAAGAAGTCCTCGACCGCCACGGAGAGCACCAGCGGGCGGGGATAGGTGAGCAGACAGAGTCCGGCATGGCCCACGCCGGAGGACACCATCCGGTGGACGTCCTGCTCGGGGTCGCTGTCGGGGTCGAGGAAGATGCGGTTGGCCATTCTCATCGGCAGGCTGCTGAGGTAGCACGAGGGCAGCCCGGCGAAAATCCGGGGCTCCAGGGCCATCACCAGCGCGCTCTGCACTCCGCCGCCGCTGGTACCTGTGATCGAAATGCGCTCCGGGTCGACTTCGCTCCGGGTGGAAAGGTAGTCCAGTGCACGGATGCCGTCGAACGCCTCCTGACGGGCCAGGCTGGAGCCGGCCAGGTAGGCCACGTTGCCGAAAATGCCGTGCTCACCGCAAACGCGGTTGTAGCGGCTCTCTCCCTTGCCGGTGTCCCAGAACTGGCTGCGTTCTCCCTGGCCCACCGGGTCCCAGCACAGGACCACGTAGCCGCGCTGGACCAGCCTGGCGGCGATCTCCTGGTAGTTGCGGAACGCCTTGGCAATCGGAGAGTGCCCGCAAGCCAACAGCACGGCGGGACGAGGTTCTTTAACGCCGTCGGGAACATAGACCAGCGCGGTGACGTGGAACCCGAGCAGGCTCTCAAACACGAGCTTCTCGATCCGGTAACCGTCCATATCGATGGTTCCCGTGATCCGCGCGTTGAGCGGGGTTTTCTCCTCGGGCAGGCCACCGATAATCTCCAGGAGACGGCCGCGAAGGCTGCGCTGGTACTGGAGGAATTCGGTCTCCGTGCGGATCACGGCCAACTCCGCCTGACGCCGTTCATCCTGGCGCCAGGCCATCTCCACCTGATAGCGCAGGAACGGGGTAATCTGGCGGCCGGAGTCGGCTGGCGGAGCGATGACGGTGAAAGCATCCGGGCTGCCGGCATTCAGTACGGCGGCGGGGATCAGCAAATAGAATGCGAGTAGCAGATAGCCGGTTTTCGAGAGGAAGTTCACGGCGGAAGTCGAACGAAGTTTTTTTCTCACGGATTTCCTCATGGATAAATGGCGGGAATGCTCCCTTAAATTCGAGGCATCTGGTGATTTTGTTCAGATATTTTTTGCGCAGGCCGTGGAGCTGTTTTTTGTGGCTCAGCCAGTCTAACTGTTTTTTGTTTCAGCGGCAATTAATTCAAAACAAAAATGGGAAACCCGGTTTTAATAAAAAGCCCGGTCCGGCAATTTACCGGACCGGGCTTTGTGTCCACTTGGAGCTTCAGTACTGACTTTAGAACCCGAAGCTCAAGGTGAAGAAGTTATCGGCGCTCAGGCGGCCCTTGTTGCGATAGGCATAGTTGAAAGTAATCGCCTTGCCGCCAATATCACGCCTGACACCACCACCAATGCTCAGACCGCGCAAGGTGGGATTATCGCCCAGGTAGGCGTAACCGAAATCGTCCGCTGATCTTGTGTACTCATCGGACTGGATCAGCCAGCCCGCGCGGAAGGCCGCGGACATGAACGGGGTGAAGTTGTAGTTGATTTCCGTGCCGGTAGCGTAGCTGATGGGCGTGTTGCTATTGCGCCACAGCTCGGTCGATACCAGCCAGTTAGTCTTTTCGGAAGTCAACAGGTTATACGACAGCGCCAGCTTAACCACCGTCGGCAGACGGTAGGTGTGGGTCTGGCGGTAGGCCCAGCGGTTTTCCCTGCGGGGCAGGGCGTTGGGATCCGTGCTGTAGTCGACATAACCCGAGGGGATATTGCCGCCGATGTCCTCGGGCCCGACCTCGTAGAGCAGGTTGGGACCGGACATGGTGATATTGGTACCGAGGTTCTGGATCGCGAAAGCGAAACGGATTTCACGGTCGGCCAGCTCGGTGTGGTAGATCGCGCCCGCATCGATAGCGAAAGCGCTGCCGCCGACGTTCCCGAACATGTCCTGGTGGACATATTTGAGGTTCATCCCGGCAACGAAACGATCGCTGAAGGTGTAGGCGAACGAACCACCCGCCTGGAAATCGTAGGCATTGAACGTGCGTCCGATTCCCTGGGGTGAGTTGAACGTGGTGATTTCCATTTCAGGTACGTCGAGATATCCGAAGAACCCACCAACCACCAGGTTGCCGTCGCCAATAGGCACGGCCGCCGCAGCGTAGCTGTAGGTGAGGTCCAGGGTATAATCGACAACCGTCAGCATCACTTCCTTCTGCTGCAGGAAACCCAGTCCGGCTGGGTTCCACCACATTGAGCTGATGCCGTCGGTGACGGCCGAATAGGCGCTACCCATGCCGATACCTCTGGCCCCGACAGGAATCTCGAGGAACTCAGCGGCTCTGACACCGACAAAGGAAGCATTATCCGGCCGTCCTTGGGAGAGATACTTATCCAGGCCGGTATACTCCTGCCGCGTGACACCCTGTGCCATCAAAGGCACGGCGACGAACGACACGAGTACGCCGAGGATAATCAAGGCGCGTGTGGCCGTTTTGGTGAACATAAACAACCTCCATTTGGTCTCAAGGGAGAGAAAATTTTCCGAGTAAGCCGTCATCATCTTGTACTCCTTATTAATTTAGTTGATGACGTAGAACTTACCGGTATGTGTCTCTCCCCTCTCGTCCGTCACGTGGTAAAAGTACAGTCCGCTTGCCACGGTCTGTCCGAAACGGTTCTGCAGGTTCCAGGCTTCGGTTCCGCCATGGTTGTCCCAGCCGGTGAACTCGCGTGGTTCTCCCGTGGAACTGAGCCTGTCCCAGTCTTTATAGTTGCCCCAGCCAAAGCGGTTGGCGCCGATATGGTTGAGCACGTTGACCAGGTGTCCGCCCAGCGAGTAAATCCGGATCGTGCAGCGGGCGGGTAAATTGACAAACTCGATCCGGCGTTGGCTGGGCGAGAGATCGAGGGCCGAAGAGGCCATGTACGGGTTCGGCACGACCATGACCTTGCTCAGGTCGGCGTCTTCCGGGTTCATCGACATGGGATTGATCAATATCTTCCACTTGTCGCCCGGGAAGATCGGCTCTGGAATCTGGTTGAATGTATCACCGTCCCAGCTGCCGTATGCCGTAATCACCGTCATAACTGTACCGGAGGCCGGCATTGCGCTGAGATTGGTGAACTTCCAGGCCTGCCCGTTAACATAGAGGTAGAAGTCCTCCGTATTATCGGCCGGGACTGTCTCGGCCAGCAGGATGCTGCGTTCACTCTGCGGAACCAGCACGTTGCTGGGGCCGCCCCATTTACGGCCCGCGTCTCCGGTAATATCCGCATACGTAGCGCCACCGACGATAAAGCCCCAGTTCTCATCATCGATATACGGGCTGAAGGGGATCGCTTTGCCGTGGGTCAGGTCCTGAACCGTACAGGTCAGACCACCGCCGGAAGTGCCCCAGGTGATTTTGAATTCACCGGCCCTGGTGTAGGCGGCATTTGAGTTGCCGCTGTTGTGGACCAGTCCGCCCGAGCCTTCACCCCAGCGGTAAGTGGCAAAAGAGACATCACCACCGTAACCGCCCAGGTCCATCTGGGTCTGCATGGTCCTGACAGTCCGCTGGTTGATCGACAAACCGACCGAGTAAGTAATACCGTCAGTGCCCATCCCGCCGGAAAAGCCGAGGCTCTTGAGATAGGAGCCACCGCGGCCGTTGACCATGATGTTCTGCGCCATGGGATCGATAAGGTTCCCTGACGCGTCGGTCAGAGCCACTGTCCTGGAGCCGGCTATGCCACCGTGCGGTCCCATGCCGGTCACGGCCAGATAAGCCGTCTGTTCCGTCGTCAACCTTTCATTGTTGACGATGTCGACAGAGATGTCAGTGAATGGCTCAAGGTACTTGGGCGTTTCGGTAATCAGTCCCCCGGAACCGGTAAGCGGCACCGTTTCGATCGACAGCGGTTCACCTGTTCCCGCCCATCCCACACTGGCCAGCTTGGCCTCGCGGAAATTGCTGGCGTTGCTGCGGGGTTGCACGGTATAGAGCTGCGCGCCCAGGCGGTTCCAGAGCTTGCCGCTGGCGGGATCGGGCAGGCTGAAATATTGCTGCTCGCCCGGATCGTAGTTGTTGTCGTAAGGCACGAGAGCGTACCATACGCGCATGCCGTTGTTCATCCGGAACAGCGGGTTGTCGCTGTCACGCGTGTCCGTATAGAAGAACGCCAGGTCGCCGCCGCTGATGCTGCCCTCCCAGATCAACTCGGAGTGCGAGTCGCTGGGTCCGACAAACGAGCGGTAGAGGCGATAGCCTTCGAAATCGTACTCCCGGTACCGGCCGTCGGGATCGAGGGTGGGGTTGTCCTGCAGAAAGTAATAATACGCGTCCGGCGTGTTGACGTTGACGTCGCTCCAGGTGATCGTCACCTGTTTCTCGCCGGGGATAATCGTCAGCGGCGGCGGAGCCGGCGTCTCGGGCAGGATAAATCCACCCGCGGAGACAATCTCGGCCACGTCCATGTAGGCCTCGACCGCGCTCAACTGGTCCTGCACTTCGGGATTGTCTATGTTAGGCAGATCCGAAGGCGGGAAAGTGAACGGCGGATTCTTCGGCGGCACGAACGCAATCACCGCGTCCAGGCTGAAGCTGTCGCGCGGCGCCACGTCTTTGAACTCACCCCAGAAGTTATAGGAGTTGTTCGCGTTGCGGGTACCCCACCACCACTGGTCGTAACGCGGCTCGTCGGGCAGCGGCACGCCGGGCCATCCGTACACCGGCCCGCCGGTCCAGGGGTTGGTGTAGCCTGGATAGAACGGCGCGGTCGCATCGTAGCGGCCGTTGCCATAGCGATAAGCGCGGCCGTTGGGCCGTCCGCCCTCGAGCACCTCTTCCGGCTCCATCAATCCGTACTCGGTGGACCAGCCATGGGCCAGAGAGTTGGTGAAAGTAAGGGTCTGACCGTTAAGCTCGGGCATGCGTAGCGGCATCATGCCCATCATCGCCGGCGGGGTGGTAAAAGAATTCTCCACACCGTCACGGTCGGCCTGGACGATGATCTGGCGCGGGAACAGATAAGCCCACGCCTCGTCACGGCCGCCGATCCTGAAGCCGTTGGCCGTGGTATAGACCAACTGCATTCCCTGCCAGATCTGACCGGTTTCGGCCGTGCCGGCGATCTTGGCCAGAAAGTCAGCGTTGGGGTTCCACTTGTTGTACTCACTCATCTGGCGGATGAACACATGCATATAAGCCATGTTGTTGCTTTCCGCGAAATTGAGGAAGTAGAACTGGTACTCGATCGATGCTCCCATGGTCCTGCCGTCATCGGAAAAACAATCGCCCTGGCTGGCGACGATAGTCTCGGCGCCGTGGAAGATCGGGGCGCCGGCCAGAGTGCGGCCTTCGCGGAAACGCGCCGGCCACTCGGCAACGTCCCCGGGATCCGAGGATGCGTAGACCCGGTTGACCGAGATGCGGGTGGAGGCATCATACATGTCCTCGCCGGCCGCGTACAGGGCGGCGAGCTGGTCATAGTCTTCCAGGGCGCAGAGCTCTCCCTGGAAACGGCCACCCCTGGAGAGGTTGGCCGCGGTGTCATCGGCCACGCCATCGCCGTTGGTGTCGCGGGCGATATTCAGACCCCAGTTCCAGCGTCCGGCGGTATAGGTGTTACCCGAGCCGCGCGGGAACTGGTGAGGCCAGGGCGAGCTCCGCAAGGGGCCGCCATAGCTCAGGGCTACCGTTAAGCCGATATTGTTTCCCGCGGACTGGACGGCCTGTTTCCATTCAGCCATAGCGCTGGAAACAAAGACGACCAGCAGGGCGACAACCGCCAGCTTGATCGGATTGATAAATTTGTGAAGCATAAGTTATCTCCTGTGAGTTGTCCATGGAATTACCAGGTAATAAATTCCGTCCGCTAAGCTTTAGAAATTGAACTCGGCACCGAAACGAATCTGCCTGGCGATACCATACTGGCTCTTGTCCATCGTGGACTGCATCACACGATAGGCGATGTTGCCCTTGGCCTGTTCCTCGAGAGAGAGGACTCCGTCCTGGTTGAAGTCCGCATTGAACCAGACCTTGGTTTCTTTGGGCGCGTTGTCGTCCCAGACTATCGGAACGCCGCCGCCGGCTGCCCTGTAGTAACCCTCGTAGTTCAGGCCGGAGGGGTACGGAGTGGGCAGCTTTTTGTTGAACAGGTTGAATATCTCGCTGAAGAAGCTGAGACGATAGGCACGGCCCAGACGGAACTCCTTGGTGAAACGGAGGTCCATGCTGTAGTCCCAGCGTCCGCGGAAGTAGTTCAAACCGCCGATGGGACGTCCATTGCGCCTGGTCAGCCAGGAGACATTTTGAGCCGCGTTCATAAAATAAGTGGATCCGCCGGCGACAATCCTGTCGTAGGCGGGCTGGCCACTGCTCAACCGGAACAGTACGAATGCGCGCACGTTCTTCAGGATCGGGTTAAAGATCGTGCCGGCCTGGAAGTCCTCGGGGAAGAGGTAGTTCAGGGTAGCGGTCAACTTGTGAGTCACATCGCCGTTGATCGGCCGCAACTCATCGGGCGGGGAGAATACCGCGCCGGTTGACGGATCCATGAAAATATCCCATCCGCTGGTAGAGCTGTAGTCACTACCGGTGGTACGGGAGAACTGCATGGTGTACATCAGGTTGTAAGAGAAGTTGTTGCTGAAACGTTTGCGCATGGTAAAGTCCATGCCCTTGATGTTACCGCTGTCCCTGTTGGTGTAGCCGTTGGTCCATGTACGAATACGGCGTTCTTCGCGCCACTGGTAGTAGTCGCGGAAGAACTCCTTGCGGGCCACGTTACCCATCACATCACGGTAATAACCCACGATGTCGAGGACCATGTCGTCGCTCAACAGGTAGCTCAGGCCGCCCTCAAACGCGTCCGTGCGGCTGTACTGCAGGCCGCCGGGGTTGCCGCCGTTGAAGATGTAGCTCATGCTGGGCAGCTGTTTGAACACGCCGTAGCTGAAGCGCAATTGGCTCTTGTCGGTGACAGGGAAGCCGACGTCGAAACGGGGCGACCACTCGCTGAGGGTTTTGGCGAAATAATTCTCACCCCAGTCATCGCCATATTTGAAGCCCCAGTTGTCGACCGGGTCGAACCTGTCGTAGCGCAGGCCATAGTTGAACACGAAATCGCCGAGGTCGGTGCGGTTCTGGGCGTAGGCGCTCAGAATCGTGGGCTCGTAGTTGAACTCGTTGTTCACGTCACGGTTGCGGTTCATGTTGTGCAGCTCGTACTTCTGGTTCTCGAAGTCCGAGTACTGTACACCGATCTTGGCCCTGTTGTAGCGGTTGAGCTGGAAGTCGATGTCGGCCTTGTAGTTGTTCTGCCATTCGCGGCTGTAGAAGTAGCTCAGCCAGTAGAGGTCGTTGCCCCTGATGAGCCTGAACGGATACTCAACATCCCAGGTGCGTTCCCACGGTCCCTGGCCGTTGGGGTACCAGCGGCGGGCTTCGGGCGAATCTTCCAGCGGCAGCTTCATCCCGGGAAAAGTCTCGACCTCGAACGGGATGTCGTGCAGCGACCAGCCGCCAAAGGTAGTGTTTTCGCTGCGGACGTAATTGTCCCTCAGGCTCGAATTCGTGATGTCCTGAGTTTTCATTCTGGTGTAGCGGAATATCAATGAACCGCTCTTGTCCGCGCTGCGGTAGAAGTCCCAGTCGGCACCGAGCAGCAGGTTGGTGGTGCGGGTCCTTCTGGCATAGGACTGCGGGATGAAAACAGTCGTATCCGGAGCATCATACTCCCAGGCCCGCAGGGGCAGGGTGCTGATAGTAGCAATGCCGTCGGTGAAGTAGTCCCCGTTATTATTGACGGGATAGCTGTTCTGGACCCGGCTGTAGTTGATCGATCCCAGCAGTTTCAGACCCTGGATCGGGTAGTAAGTCACCTTGCTGGTGGCAAGGCTCCTGTCGCCCCAGTTGCCCGGAACGCGCACAGGGTTGCCGGGATTGAACAGCGCAGCGCTCTTGCCGGTCTTGCCGGCGTAGAACTCGCGGCCTGCCTTGAAGTCTTCCAGCGAGAACGCGGGGTTCTGGTTGCCGAACACCGGGTCGTTACGCACGGCGTAGTTCAGGCGGCTGATGAATTGCTGATTGACTCCCCGGAAGCCCTCGTCGCCGTGCGTTGGCGTCCGGTCGGCCTGGCCCTGAATTTCTCCGGAACCCTGGATGTAAAGGTTGGGAATACCCGGCACGGGGCCACCGACAGATGCGGTCATCTGGTTGTAGCCGTAGTCGGCGGTGCGGGGGTTGGTCTCGTCGGTGGTGTACCTGAGGTTACCGCGCCATTGCGCGCCGCCTTCCTTGGTTACGATATTGACCACACCGGACTGGGCGTTGCCGTACTCGGCCTGGAACCCGCCGGTGATGATGTCAACCTGTTCCACCGCGTTGGCGGAGAACTCAAGAGGAGAAGCATCTTCCGCCTTGGAGCCCAGTTCCTGCTCCCAGACCCAGCCGTTACCACTGCGGAACGGATCGGCGGTGTAGTTACGCACGGCCACGCCGTCGACAATCATCACTTCCTCGCCGAGGCGGCCGCCGCGGATACGCAGGCCACGGCTGAGAGCGCCGGGACCGCCGGTCTGCACACCGGCCTCGAGGAGCATCATGTCCTCGAGCTTGGTGGCGGGTATCTCGGCGATTTTCCCAGCGGTCAGTCTCTGCTTACTGACCGTGTTGTCCCTGGGCATCAGCACATCGGATTCACCTTGGACAGTGATACCCTCAAGCTGAACCACGGTGGAACTCAGGTTGGCGTCAACCGTGGTGGTCTGCCCGGAGAGCAGCAACTGGCCACCGACAGTCGTCTTCTGATAGCCGGTGAACGTGAAGGTGATATCGCGCCGTCCCGGCGGGACATTCAAAATAAAATAGTAACCATCCGAGTTGGTTACGTTGCCCAGCCTGGTGCCTTCAATCACTACCTGGGCACCCTGCAATGGTTCGCCCGTGTCGGCATCCCGGACCACGCCCTCCACCTTCGAGGTGTTGAGCTGCGCCAGGGCCGGCAGAGCCCAAAGCATTGCCGAAAGCAGCAATATGCCGGACCTTCCGAAAAGACGTTTGTTAATCGACATAGATCCTCCTTCAGGATCCTTCAGATCAATTTGCGAATGTAGGTAAATCTGTCTTTTATCAGCCTGATCGAGATTCTGAGAAAAAGCTCCAATCCATGTTCGCCTTCCTTCGGTGGCTTTGCTACATTGACCCTCCTTTCTCAGTATTGAGATTTATCGGTAAGGCCGGAGTACGGGAGCGTTCCCCGGGAACTCCGGCGATGAATCAGGACGGCTTATTGTGATTAAGAGCGCGTTCATGAACAATATCGACCCACGAGTACCGGAATTGTAGGCTGAACGCAACAATCCCCAAGGGTTGCGTTTGTGGCTCATGCCGGAGGATTCTTGGCGGAATTGACGGCATGGGCCTTTTAAATTTCTTTGCAAGCTTTATTTTTTCCGCAGGAACTCAAGTCGCATTTATGTGATTGTGCGCCGTTTTGTAAATAAATGTTGACATTCGTTTCTCAAGCTATTACATTGACGCAGCAATCCCCAAGGGTTGCGTTTGTGGCCCATGCCGGAGGATTCTTGGCGGAATTGACGGCATGGGCCTTTTAAGCTTCTTTGCAAGCTTTATTTTTCCAGGCGATTGCGTTTGTGGCTCATACCGGAGGATTCTTGGCGGAACTGACGGCATGGGCCGGTTGTATTTGCGCTTCAGTGGGCTATGTTCTGGATTCCTTCTCCTGCTCTGTTATTTTTTTCACTCAGGCGCAAACACTTTCCTGTCTGGATGTTTTGCTCTTCGATTTCCTCGCCCTGGCCACTGGCTGCCTCCCGTCGCCGTATTGCCCAAGCATGTGCTGCAGGACGAGGGCGCGTGCACCGCTGAACGTAGGATTATGCAAGGAGCACGGTACAATCAGGTCCGGCAGGTGCTCCATCGGGTGCGGCGCCCTGCTGCGAAGCTGGTCCAGTAGCTCGGGATAAATCAGTTTCCAGGCTTTGACGAGGTGGCCGGCCAGAATGATCCGCTCCGGGTCGAGTCCGTTGTTGATACTGGCCAGGCCCGCTCCCAGCCATTTCGCGGTTTCCCGCAAGGCCTTGCGCGCAGCGGAATCTCCCTCGACAGCCATATCGATCAGTCTGATCGCCTGGCTGCCGAGATCGTCTTCCCTCGGGGCACCGGTAAGCTTGCAATAACAGCCGACAATACCATCGAACGAGGCCTTGTCCTCCCAGGTAGCGCCTTTGGAGGGGGCTTCGTAATCCCCGTCGATCTCTACCCCCCCCCCCCCCGAGTAGAAATAACCATCCATAAACCGGGCTCCGTTATAGAGCTTCCCGTGAATTACCGTGCCGCTGCCCACGCCTTCGCAGACCAGAACATACACGAAATCGTTCAGGCCCTTGACCTCGTCGGCGAACCAAAGCTCGGCTATCGCACCTGCCTTGGCGTCATTTTCAACAAATATAGGACACTCGAAATGGCGCTCGACCGGTTTGCGGCAGGAAACGTTTTTCCAGCCCAGGGAGTTGTGCCAGAAGATCACGCCGGTCTCGGAATTAAGCACCGCGGGTACGATCACGCTTACGCCGGCAAGGGGCTGCGTGAATTCAGCGACCATTTCCGCGAGTCTGGTAGCGCAGAGATCGAAGAATTTGTCGGCGTCGTTGGGGAAAATTTCGATTTGTTGTTGGGAAAGGACTCCGCCTGAAAGGTCGCAGACCGACAGGGTGGCGTGGCGAAGGGTTACATCAATCGATCCGTAAATCCGGTAATCCGGGCTGACCTTCAGGTTGACCGGCTTGCGGCCCAGCGCGTTGGCATCGTCACGGCTGGCCTCGTAAATTGCGCCTTCGCCGATCAGTTCGCTGGTAATCTTCGATACCGTACTCTGGTTAAGTCCGGTTATCCGCGAGAGTTTTACCCGCGAAATCGGACCATGGGTAATGATATTATTAAATACAGCCGAGCGGTTGAGTGCTCGGATTTTTTTATGAGCATGAGGCATTTACACCTGCTAACCGGACAAGTTAGATTCGTGTAAGCGGACTCCATTCATCAGTAAGGGCCGTCAATAAGAACTGGCTTTGGATCCTTCACCCGGCATTACCCGGCCGGGCAAAAAGTAAGGGGGCAGCAGCTTGAAATGGTTTGCGCTTGCTATAATATTCTTTCGGAAAGAATGTTATAGATATATTATCATTTAATAGCGGTAATGTCAAGCGATCAAAACAAAAAAATATTAAACAGGGGAATTGGAAAGTAATTGTCGAACGTCGTTCAGGCAACCCTGAAGAAGGGTTTTTAAAATGATTAAACTGTAAAACTCCTTGCTAATATATAAGTTGCATGGTCTCTTTTTCTCAGGTTGCAATTGATGCGTGACGATTAGGGGCGCTGAAATAAAGCTCTCAACGCCCCCGAATGAAATATTTCGTACGGTTGGTCGCCCAAGGGCAAGACAAGCCCCTTTTTATAGTGTTGCTATTTATGTTGTACCAAGCAGTTAGATTGCTCCCGCCGGCTTTCGGCCGGCATAGCGGGGAACCGCCCTTGATAACCTCAATGCCCACACTTTCGTTTTTTCAACACGCTCTCTTACCCACTTCCGGAGGTATAAGTTGACCAGAACTTTGTCAAAAAAAATGCGGTCCATCCTGGTGGCTGTTTTGCTCTCAATGGCGCTTGCCGGCTGCGGCCGGACAACACCGGAAACACGGACAGAGCAGGTTGCGGCGAATGCTGTAAGCTGGCGCGTACTGGGTCCGGGAGGGGGGGGCGCGCAGTACCTTTCGACAATTAACCCGCAGGACCCCGATCATGTGTTCGTCCGCTGCGACATGACCGGCGTTTACGTAACCACCGACGGTGGAAAGAAATGGCGCATGTTTAACCTTCGCACCGTGGTCCGCGATTTCGAGTTCGATCCCTCCAATCCAAACACTGCCTATGCCTCCAACAGCGGAGTTTACCGCACCGATGACCGGGGAGATTCTTGGCGGCTGGTCTATCCCCGGCCCGCGGATATCGCCGAAGAGATGATGACGGGCGACCATGCAGATCAGTATTTCCTCACCACCGATGGCCGGAAAATCCGCACGATACCCCAGGTGCTGGTCGATCCGGACGATAGCGACAAACTCTATATCGGCGATGTCCGTCCCGATGGGATCCGTGTGATGCACAGCCCGGACGGCGGCCAGAGCTGGCGGTTGGTGGCCACTGTGGGAGGTTCCGGTGTGCTCAACATTTTCCCCGGCGCCTGGTACGGCAGCCCCGCGGAAATAATCTTGTTCGCAGCTGAAGCGGGCTGGCGAATCAATGTCGAATCGGGCAAGGTGGAAAAGATAACGCTGCCCGCAGAGATGATACGGGCGGCCGAGGGTGGAAGCGCACAGGGCAAGGCTGTTTTCTACCTGGCAGTCAACATCAGCGAAAAAAACGGTAAGCTCGCTGGCGGCGTGTATCGCTCCGATGACCTCGGCCAAAATTGGCGGCAAGTGATCGGCGGGCTGGCGGCGGACTGGAAGAGCGGCATGCGCGTACCCAGGTTTTATGCTCTGGCGGTCTGCCAGAGCGCTCCGGACGTGGCTTATTTGTCCTGCGGCTACTACCCGCGGCCGCTGACCGATGGTCAAATCGAGCGTCAGTTCGGGATCTTCAAAACAGTCGATGGCGGCCGGAACTGGAGCTGGGTATACCGCGCCACCAGCGAGGAGATGCTCAGCAAAAACCACAAGGCGGCCTGGATGATGGAAGACTACGGGCCGGAGTGGGGCGAGTACCCGCTGAGCCTGGGAGTCAGCCCCACCGATCCGGATATCTGCTGGGCCAATGATTGGGGCACCACCTACCGTACGTTAGACGGCGGCGGGCTCTGGGAGCAGGTCTACACCGAAAGGATGCCCGATGGCTCGTGGCGTTCCCGCGGCCTGGATGTGACCACCAATTACGGTATCCATTTTGATCCGTTCGATCCGAAGCACGTGTTTATTTCCTATACCGATATCGGCGCGTTCCACAGTTTCAACGGTGGCCAGAGCTGGGTCCATTCAATCGAAGGCGTGCCGTCCTCCTGGCGCAACACCTGTTACTGGATGGTGTTCGACCCGGACGTAAAAGGCCGTGCCTGGGGAGCCTGGGGGGCGGGCCACGATCTGCCCCGGCCCAAGATGTTCCGCAGCGGGAACTTCGACCGTTACGTGGGCGGGGTTACTGTCTCCGGCGACGCCGCCCGCAGTTGGCGCCGGAGCAATGAGGGCCTACCGCCCAATACGGTATGTACCCATATCCTGCTCGACCCCGACAGCCCGGTCGATGCGCGTACATTATATGTCTGCGGGTTCGGCAAGGGCGTATTCAGGAGCACCGATGGCGGGCGGAGCTGGACGCTGAAAAACAGCGGGATCGGAGAGAACCTCAATGCCTGGCGGATCACCCGTACTCCGGACGGGATGCTGTATCTGCTGGTGGCCCGTGGGCTGGAACAGGGCCGGGTGGTCGATGGCGCGATGTACGTCAGCGGCGACGGGGCCGAAAGCTGGCGGCCGCTGGCCATGCCGCCCGGCACAAACGCTCCCAACGATCTGGTTTACGATCCCACGGAACCGGCCCGGATGTACCTGAGCTGCTGGCCGGATACCGCCGGCGGGGCCGAGACCGGCGGCGGACTGTGGCGCAGCGAGGACGCCGGGGCTAGCTGGAAGCCGGTGTTCCGGCAGGATGCTCACGTGTACGCCGCGGCTGTCGATCCGGAGAACCCGAACACGGTGATTATCAACACGTTCGACAGCGCGGCGTTTCGCTCCGATGACCGTGGCGAAAGTTGGCGGCGGCTGGAGGGTTACACTTTCAAGTGGGGTCACCGCCCGGTGTTCGACATCCACAACCCCGGCATGATCTACCTGACCACGTTCGGCGGCAGCGTGTTTTACGGCCCGGCTGGCGGCGTGCCCGGCGCGTTCGAGGACATTCTGGACCCAACCTGGCAGAAGTGGTACGGCAAGTACTGATCAGCACAGAGCAAATGCTATTCGGAAAAGGCCCCCGCCGCTGGGCGGGGGGTTTTTGTTGGCGGTCATCATCTATAGAGACCTTTGAAAATTGAATTGTTATGAGGAAGTTTTTCAGCTCTCTCGTTTTTGTGTATCAAAAGAAAATTCAGAGGTTGTTAATTGTAACAACATGATCTTACTTAAAGATATGTCCCTTGATAAGAAGTTTTGGAAAAAGAGAGGGGGAGTGTGAGGGGGAGAGAAAAGAACCTTTTTTAAAAGGTTTTGTCTCTCCCCCTCACAATTCTGTGATTAAATCAAAGGTCATCCTGCTCAAACCGGACAATACGCTGGACTTAGCGGAGTTTCTTATTAACGATAGCACTCAATCCCTCCCGGGCAATGCCCGGGTGGCCCCGGTGGATATCCCGCCGTCGACCAGCAGGGTCTGGCCCGTAACATAGCGGCTGCTCTCGGAGGCCAGGAATACCACCGCGCCGTCGAGGTCATCGGGATTGCCCGGGCGCTTGAGCGGAATCCTGTCGGTCAGGTAGTCCACCCACTGAGAGTCCTCGTACATCACGGCGTTCTGCGCGGTTTTGAACCAGCCCGGCGCCAGGCAGTTGATAGTGATCCCATACCGGCCCCACTCGTCGGCCAGGCTCATCGTAAGCTGACGGGTTCCGCCACGGCTGGCGCAGTAGGGGGCCAGCCCCGCGTAGCCGAACACGCTGGTCACGCTGCCGATATTGATAATCCGCCCGTAACCGGCTGGAATCATTCTCCTTGCCACTTCCCGGGCGGTAAAGAACGTGCCGCGCAGGTTGGTGTCCAGCACCAGGTTCCAGTCGTCCCAGCTTATTTCGACAGAGCTTTTGCGCACGTTGCAGCCGGCGTTGTTCACCAGGATGTCGATCCGGCCGTAGTGGTCGTACGCCGCTTGCACCATCGCGGCAATACTCTGCTCCCGGCGCACGTCCAGTGCCAGCGGCAGCACCCGACAGCCGGTTCCTTTTACCTCTGCTTCGAACTCCGCCAGCGAATCAAGGTCGCGGCTGGTAACCACCAGGTCGGCCCCGGCCCCGGCCAGCGCTCGCGCAAAATACTGGCCCAGCCCGCGGCTGCAACCGGTGACGAGCGCCACCCGGCCCGTGAGGTCGAACAATCCGGAGTGTTTCTCGTCAGTCATAAGGACAGTTCTCCGAGTTTGTAAGGTTCCGTAGGGACGAACCTCGTGTCCGCCCGTGAAGAAAGACACACCCCGCCCCGGCAATCCGAGGCACCCCTCTTGTTAGCGGGGAATTTATTCGGTGTAGGGGCGGCGCATGCGTCGCCCACAGGCTCTTTCAGGGTTTCAGGATCACTTTCAACAATCCCGGCTCGCCGTTCCGGAGCCGCTCGAACCATCGTGGGCCGTCATCAAGCGGGGCCACCGCGCTGATCAACGGGTCCACCCTTACCGCGCCGGATTCCAGCAGCTCCAGGCATTCGGGATACTCTCCGGCGGAGGCGCAGCTTCCGCGCAGTGTTATCTCGCGCACCACCGTCCGTTGCAGCGGCAGAGCGGCAACCGGCCGGAAATTTCCCACCATCACGCAGATGCCCTGTTTGGCCAGGCAGTCAACCGCCGCGCCCAGCGTCTGGTCCACACCCACCGCGTCAATCGATAACGCGGCCCCGTTGCCGGCGGTGAGAGCGTGGACGTGTGCCGCTATATCCGTCTCCCGCGGGTCGAACGTTTTATCCGCGCCGCGCCTGGCGGCCAACGCCAGCCGGTGGCTGTCGAGGTCCACCGCCCAGACATCCTCGACACCTCGGGCTTTAAGCACCTGAACGACAAAAATACCGATCATCCCCGCGCCGAATACCACCACCGGTCCATTGCGCCCGCCGCCGCCCGCCCGGCTCACCGCATGTACGGCTACGCTCAGCGGCTCCACGCAGGCCGCCTGCTCAAACGTGACGCTTTCGGGAATAGGGTATACTCCGCGCGCGGGAACGGTAACAAACCCGGCGAACGCTCCGTCCCGGCGGTACTCATCGCAGCTCACGCCCAGCACCTGCCGCGAGGCGCACATGTTAACCAGCCCGGAGCGGCAGTACTCGCACGCTCCGCAGTAGATCGTGGAATCGAACGTGACCCTCTCTCCCGGCCTCAGGCCGCTGACCTCGCTGCCGCAAACCTCTACGGTTCCGGCGGCCTCGTGGCCCATCACCACCGGCGGCACTCTGCGGCCTGTGCCGCCGCCGGCCCCGTGGACGTCGCTGCCGCAGATACCCGCGGCCCGCACCCGGATCAGGACCTCGTCGGCGGCCGGTTCCGGTTCGGGCCGCTCGACAATTGTCAGCTTGTTGTATTCTGCCAGCAGCAGCGCTTTCATTGCCTGTCCTTCCATAGCAGCTTGGTTAAGCTCAAAATACGGAGGGCCGCGGTGAAGGTCAACTGTCCAGGAAACATCGGGGCGGTTGACACGACGGGGTTGATGGTGTTAGGGTTTTCGGAAGCTGATTCGATTGCAAACTTGCAGGATACTGATCAACACTATCGTAACGAGCGCAGGAGGAACTGAAGATGGGCAAGGTACCCGCACCTCAAGGACCCTATTCGCCGTGGGTCAAGGCCGGTGGTTTTATCTATGTTTCGGGCCAGGGGCCGGTGGATATCGATACCGGCGAGCCGTTCCTGGGCGATATCGCCCGGCAGACCGGGATGACTCTGGACAATGTGGCAGCCGTGCTGGCCGATGCCGGCGCGGGGCTGGCCGATGTGGTCAAGACCACGGTGTTCCTGACCGACATCAACGATTTCGCGCCCATGAACGAGGTCTACACCAGGTATTTCGGGCAAAGCAAGCCCGCCCGCAGCACGGTCCAGGTGGCAAAGCTGCCGCTGGGGATCAATGTCGAGATCGAGGCGGTGGCGGCGGACCCGGCCGCCGGGATTGGTATCGAGCGGTTGGGCGGCTGATTTTTTATCGTGGCAACCTCCACCGGAGGGATAGATGAAGTCCAGGCTGATCGTGTCAGGAATGCTGATTCTGGCCGTGGGGCTGGCAGGGTGCGCGCCCCGGCCCGGTCCCCGCTTCGATATCCTGATTACCGGCGGGACCGTAATCGATGGCTCCGGCGCGCCGCGAATCAGGGCCGATGTGGGCATAGTCGCCGATACGATTGCCGCGGTGGGTATTTTTACCGGTGCTGTCGCTGTACGCACGATTGACGCTGCGGGATTGATTGTAGTCCCCGGCGTGATCGACATCCACGGCCACAGCGACTACAGCCTGCTGGTCGACGGCACCGCGCAGAGCAAGGTCCGTCAGGGCGTGACCACCGAGATTCTCGGCGAGGCCCTGAGCGCCGGACCGATCAGCGGCAGCGGCAGGAATTTCAAGCGGGTCGAGGCCCCATTGTGGGGTGCCGGTATCAGTTGGAACACCCTCGGCGAGTATTTCGAGGTGCTCCGGGAAAAGGGTATCTCGATCAATATCGGCTCGTTTGTCGGGTCGATGAGCGTGCGGCGTTATGTGATCGGCGACACCAACCGCAAAGCCACCGCCGGGGAAATCGACAGCATGGCCGCGCTGGTGGAAGCGGCCATGGGCCAGGGAGCGCTGGGCGTGTCCTCGGCGCTGCTGGGCAGCCCGCTCACAACCGGGGAACTGATCGCGATGGCCCGGGTGGCCTCGCGCCACGGCGGTATTTACAGCACTCATATCCGCGATGAGGGCGCGCTGATCTTTCCCTCGCTGGACGAGGCGTTCCGGATTGCCCGCGAGGCGGATATCCCGGTGGACGTGATCCATCTCAAGGTGGCCGAGCGCGCCCTGTGGGGCAGGATGGACAGCGTGCTGGCCCGGTTCGAGAGTGCGCGGGCGGAGGGAATCAGGGCCACCGCCAACATGTACCCGTACATCGCCGGGCAGAACGATCTGGCCGCGCTGATCCCGCCCGAGGGCCAGGATGGGGGGCGGGCGAAAATGCTGGAGCGGCTGGGCGACCCGGTCTGGCGGGAGAGATTCAAGAGCGCGCTCTACGCCGGCGGGCGGCCCGACTGGTACAATCACTATACCTCCAGCGCCGGCTGGGAAAGCATGCTGGTGGTCTCCGTCAAAACGGAGCAGAACGCGGAGCTGGTGGGTTTGCGGATGAACGAAGTGATCGGTCTTCGCGGCGGGGAGCCAACCGACGTCCTGTTCGACCTGCTGCTGGAGGAGGGCGGCTCCGTGCCCACTGTCTATTTCCTGATGAGCGAGGACGATGTCCGCACGGCCCTGGTCCATCCGCTGGTCTCGTTCTGCAGCGATGGGGTGGCCGTGCGCCCGGACGGCCCGCTGGGCAAGGGCAAGCCCCACCCCCGCTGGTACGGCAGTTTTCCGCGTATCCTGGGCCATTACGCCCGTGACGAGGCGGTGCTGAGTCTTGAATCGGCCGTGCACAAAATGACCTGGCAGAACGCCGAAAAGCTGGGAATTGAAAACCGTGGGCTGATCAGGCCCGGCATGGCCGCAGACCTGATGCTGTTCGACCCCGCCGCCGTTGTCGACCGGGCCACGTTCAGCGATCCGCACCAGTACCCGGACGGGATCGAGTACGTGATGGTCAACGGGACCGTGGTTATCGACAACGGAAGTCACACGGGCGCCCTGCCGGGACGGATTATCCATGGGCCGGCAACCATGGGCCGGCAAAAGAGTAGCAGTCCCATCAGAATAGAGGAAGCTGGCCGATGAAATTTTTCCACTGTGTGCTTTTGCTGATGCTCCTTACCGTTTCGCTGTGCCGGGCCGGGCAGTACATGGATACCGAGCGCCAGTGGGAGAAAATCTACGGCAACCGTCTGTTCGAGCTTGTCGAGGAGCGTCCGTTGGCCTGGCTGCCTGTGGGCGTGCTGGAACGTCACGGCGAGCACCTGCCCTGGGGTCTCGACGGTGACAAGGCGCACCTGGTCTGTGTGCGGCTGGCGGGCAGGCTGGGCGGGGTGGTGCTGCCGACAAACAACCTGGCCGGTGTCCACGGCGACCGCTCCCCGCGCCGGAGCGCCCGTGATTTCCGCGACTCCCAGCGCCGGGCCGGAGATTTCATGTTCACGCAAGACTACCTTCGCGCTTTTCTCTACCAGTCGTTCGATGGCCTGGCCAACCTGGGTTTCCGCGTGATTGTGGCCTACAGCGGCCACTACCCCGAAATCCAGACCCGTGTTTTGCGGGAAACCGCCGAAGCCTACACCGAGGCCTCGGGCGGGCGGACAGTGGTGATCCCGTTCTGGGAACCGCTGGCCTGTGGCGAGGGCGACCACGGGGCCAGATGGGAGAGCTCGATCTGGGCCGTGCTGGTTCCCGGTGGTGTGCGGCTGGACTCGATTGTCGATTACGGCACAGGCCGCGCCGGCTGGTACAGGGGCAGTGAGATCAGGAGCAAAATCAGCGCCGAATTCGGAGAAAAGGCGCTGGAGATGATCGAAAGCTATCTGGCCCGGCACATTTACGACGCGTTCGAAACCCTGAAAACGGATGGTGACCAATGAAAACGTTGAACCGGATATTTTTCCCGGTGATAATCATCGCCACGGCAGTCTTGCTCACCGGCTTCCTTGATGTTTTTTCGCCGGGCGCCGTTTCGGAGTACGCGCGCATTGCAAAGGTCTACGCTTCGTCAAATGCAACAAATCCCCGGCCGCGGTTATCCACCTATCCGGAAAAGCGGACAGGGGGAGTGCGGGATATCTTTATCCACTCGCCCTGGGAGCCGGAGCGTTATCTTTCGCTGAGCTTCCCCGAGCACTGCTGGGGAGTGGGCCTGCCCAATACCAGCCACGACAGCAAGCAGCCGATGGCCTCGCCGTGGCGTTTCAACGCGGACTCCACCGAGGGATGGTATGGGAACACGCCCCGGGCCGGTGTTACCTATCGCGCCCGGGCCCGGGCCGATTCGATGGCGGTGCGGCTGAGCGCCACGATTGTCAACCGCACAGATCAGCCGATTACTGATATCCGCTCGCTCGTTTGCCTTAAACCCAACTTCCATAAGGGTCCGATGGGACGGGCGGACGCGATGGTCGCGTTCCACGACACGAGTTTCAGCCGGACATGGATTGCGGTGGATGGCCGCCCGGTACGGCTTGGCAGGGAGACTACCTATCACGGTGATATGCCTGACAGGGGCTGGGCCGAGTCCGAAATCAGCAGCAGGATCAACTGGGGCGTTAACGTAAAAGGCGGGCTGGACAACCGTACCCTGAACGATCTCAACTGGTTCCGCGACAACAACCCGGGCCGGATCGTGGAAGAGATCGCCGACCCGCCGGTTATCGCAATCCGGGATGAGTTTCACGAGGATCGCTGGCTGGCGACAATCTGGCAGCCCTCGCGGGTGCTGTTCAGCAACCCGCAAAACCCCTGCTTCCACTCCGATCCCTCTATCCCCGACTGCCCGCCGCGGGACTCGGTGACAGTGTACGGGGTGGTGCTGTTCCATCAGGGATCGATCGAAGGTCTGATCGAACGGGCCGGGAACTGGCGGGGAAGTGTGCCGGAGTAAACGATAAATCCGCGGGGCCGTGCGTGCGTCGCTACATGGTTTCGGGACAAAAACAGGGACACGGCGTACCGTGCCCCTGTTTTTGGATGCATATCTAGCTCAACCGGCCTGTTATCAGCGTTCCAGTTCGGGGATTTTAATATCGTAGCGACTGCCCTGCACCAACACCTGGCGCGCATCGCTGATCGGCCAGGGCCAGGGGCAGGGCGGCGGATAGTTAAGGTCGATCTCGGCAAGCGCCACGCCGGGGCGTTCTTTGGCCTCGCCCAGCACGGTACCCCACGGGTCGTAGATCCTGCTCTCCACGTCGTAGCCGCAACTGAGCAGATAGGCGTGGTTCTCGATCGCCCGTGACGCGATCTGCGTGCTGTTGCCGCCCCAGATCGGCAGGAAAATAATCTCAGCGCCGGCGGCCGCCAGAGCCCGGGCCGGGTCGACAAACCAGCTGTCCCAGCAGATCATGATCCCGATCTTGCCGAAATCGGTCTCGAACACCGGGTAGCTGTCGCCGGAGGTTACTCCCTGGTCGTACTCGCCCTCGGGAAGATGGGTCTTGCGGTACTTACCCTTGATCTCTCCGTCGCGGCCGATCAGCACGGCGGTGTTGTAGATCACGTGTCCCTCGCGCTCGCCCAGGGCGGCGACAATGTACATTTCGTGTTTCCTGGCGACCTCGGCCAGCGCATCGGTGGTGGAACCGGGGATCGGTTCGGCCACATCATAATACTTGCTGGGGCTGCCATCGGACCGGTTCACACCGATCAGGTTCACGCCCTCGCCGAGGCAGACTATGTCCGCGCCCTGCTCACCGGCCCTGTCGGCCACCGCGCAGAACTCGGCGACCGTTTCGGCCACCGACGGGTTGCCGCCGGGACGGCAGTTGACAGTGGCCACTTTCACCTTGCGGCCTGGCGGAGCGGGAATCTGAATCAGGCTGATCAGGTCCCACCAGGCGCGTCCCTGGGGGACCTGGCTGAGGAACAACTCGATCAGCGCGCTTTTTGCATTCGGCGGGGCCTGGCGGATCATTTCCACGGTGCGCCACCGGTCGGCGGTGATTCCCTTTTGGGCGGCGTATTCGCGTGTGTTGCCGATCCTGTTGCCCGCGCTGTCTTGCCACTCCAGCCTGGCGAACACCGTGTTGTGGGTCTGCGGAACTCCCTGCACGGTGAACGCGGCGCCGAACCGGTAGAAAGCTCCGCCCTCGATTCCCTCCACTTTCTTGCGCCAGCAGCCTCTGGCCGCGTTGTTGGAGGCCCCGTAGAGGTACAGGCTGCCTTCGCCGGAGAGGCTCTTATTCGGGTCCACGCTGAAATCAGGGCTGATTTCCGGGCGCTGGCTGTGCATTTCCCAGCCGGGAGAGTCAACTGAAAACGAATCCTGATCCAGCAGGGCTTTACCCTGGTGCGCAAGCACCGGGCGGGCAAGAGCCAGCAGGATCGCCAGCATGACCAGTGTGCCAATCCGGACCGCCAGGGCGGTCCGGGAAGGTTCGGATTGAACAAAGCTGCTCATCGGCTGCTCCTTCTTGGGAAAGGAAAAGAAATCCGCATCGGCACGGCCTGCCGGACCGATGTGAAAATAATGAAACCAATACGCCCTCCGCCGGCGTCATAACAGGCAGAGACAACTGATGTTAACCGGCCTTTGGAAAAACGCGGATGCAAGGGAGGCGCTATGAACAAGCGCGAGTATTCCTCAGTGATCTGGCACGCGACTGTTATGATAACCATCTATTTCGGGTTGGTCTATCTTCCAGTCGGGATGGCTTGAACAACAGGCTTCGCACGGAGGCCGCACTCCCGGATAAGGGAGCAGCGGCCTTTTTTGTCAGTTGTTGTTCAGAACCTTGATTCTGATATTGCGAAAATCCACACCTGTCTGATGGTTCTGCAGGCCGATATGTCCGCTGCGTGGCCGCCCGGAGAGCGGGGTCAGGCCCTCCCGGCCCACGGTATGCTCGTCCATGTTGGTCCGGACCACTTCCGTACCGTTAAGCTCGATCACCACCAGCGGCCCGTCGCAGGTGATCCGGTAGCTGTTCCACTGCCCGGGAGGATTGGCCACGCCCTGTTTGGCCGTCGCCTGCAGATAGATGCTGCCGGTGTGCTGGGCGGGCTTGATATCGCGGTGCCCGGCGGCATCGTCGTCCAGTATCTGGATTTCCATCCCGGCCCGGGAAACGTGGGACCCGGCGGGAAATCTCAGCCCAACCCCGCTGTTGCCTCCAGGCGGGATTTTCCAGTCCAGTTCCAGGATGTAATCGGAGTAGGTTTTTTTAGTGGTCAGCCAACCGCCGCCGCCGGCCACGCAACGCAGGATCCCGTCCCCGGCTTTCCACGTGGCGATATCTCCGCCGTCGGCATACCAGCCCTCCAGCGTCCGGCCATCGAACAGCGCCACGAACCCGTCGTCCCGCGCCGAGCAGCCGGCCACGGATATAGCGGCGATGGATACCAGCAGACAGAATGCAAAAAAAGCAAAAAATGCGAAAGCGGATTTCATTTTTTCTCCAAGCAAAAAAATTCCTGGAAATTGACTCTCAAGCATAGCCGAGTATGGCAAATACCGATTATTCTGCTTTGCGGCAGGCCGTTCAGGGCGCACCTGCGGAACGCCGCGGCCATCAGCGCCGTTTCTCCGTCAGCCGATTTTATTACCGCTAAAAGCAGCGGATGGTTTCCCGGCAAAACAGGACGCTGGTTTAGGTATATGGGCAGTTCAATCTTAGCATCACGTGGCCCGCCGGGTCAAGCCGAAAGACTTTGGTTATCTCGCATAGTTCCTGGTCGGGTTTCGGTGTGTTTATTGTCGCTTAGCTTCAGAACACCAGAAGAATTTGTATAAAGCATTGTGCTATGTTAAAATCGTTGCAAACACTGCTGAAAATAATCCTGCGACCTGTGTTGGAATATAATGAATTACAGCATTTGCACATTCCGCATTTTCAGAGTTGACGCCCGGAAGGAGTTTTAGATGACAGCGGACAGAGAAAAGGGTGCTATCGGACGCCGTGGATTTATTGCATCGGTTCCCGGTTTGGCGGCGGCTATCGCTGCGGCGCCGACCGTGATGAAAGCCACCGATGGCAGTAGCGATCCACTGACCGCGGGTAGTGTACGGGATTATCTGAGCTCTCTGGATGGAGGCTGGGTGAACGCCGAGGATACGGTCGACACTTTCAAGGCGGGCGGTCCGGATAACCCGGTGAGCGCAATAGCCGTGGGTTGGATGTCGTACACCTGGGCGCTGGAAAAGGCTTTGGAACTGGAGTGCAATCTGTTTATCACCCACGAGCCCACTTACTACAATCACCGCGATAGCGATAAGGTAATCATTCGTTTCGAGCAGGCCAGGCGCAAACGTGAGTTTATCGAAAGCAGCGGCCTGACGATCCTTCGCTGCCACGACCTCTGGGACCAGTTTCCCGTGGAGGGCATCCCGACCTCATGGGGCAAAACCCTGGACCTGGGAGAACCTGTTGAGGGCGGAGGGTACTACTACGTATACGATGGTGGTGGGCGCAAAGCCGCGGATATAGCGCGCCACATGGCGAGCCGCTTGAGTGCGATGGGCCAGCCGGGTGTGCAGTTTATCGGCGAGGAGGACCGGGCGGTTGAGCGATTGGTGCTCGGCTGCGGCGCGATTACCCCGATGTTCGAGTTTATCGAGAAACTGGGCGCGGAGATGGCAATCTGCTCAGACGATGGATTCACCTACTGGCGCGATGGCGCGTTCGCGGTGGATACGGGATTCCCGGTGGCGATCGTCAACCATCCGCTGACAGAGGAAAACGGGATGAAGCAACTGGCCTTCAGGCTGAAACAGGCTTTCCCGTCGGTACCGGTGCACCATATCCCACAGAAATGCATGTACAAGGTATTCACTGCATGACGTTCTACGGGGGTTGAGTCGGGGCGGGCCGGCACGTTCATTGCCCGCATCAGGCGCAGGGGCTAAATCCGCAGTCCGCTGATCCGCAATGAACGTGCCGGCCCGCCCGCCGTTTCCCCTGTCGCCAATCGGGAACGAGCTTAAATCCCTTGCAGGTGCATAAACGCCGACAGCCCTGTCGATCAGGGCTGTCGGCGCAGGCAGTCGTATTCTGTGCTGCTCTATTGCATTACCGGCAGAACCGGCAAAATAATCCGGCTGGCCATCCCTTTGTTGTGCAGTACTTGCTGCCGGGCCACGACGATCTCGGTTTTATCAGCGATATCAGCGCCTGTCGTGTTGAGGTTGCGGGCGAAGCGCGGGAAATTGCTGCTGGAGATTTCAAGGCGAATCCGGTGACCGGGCAGAAACGTGTTTGCGCTTGGGCGCAGGGTGATAGTGAACTCGTACTCCTTGCCCGGAGTAAGTTCGTTCCAGGTGTCCAGCCCCTCGCGCATGGGAGCGCGAATAATTCCGCTGCTGATATTGATCGCCCTCCCGTCGGGATAAACGTCCACGAGCATTGCGGTAAAATCAGTGTTTACCGCGCTCGACGCCGCCCAGAGTTTAACCTCCACCGGACCGATAACGGTCAACGGGCTGCTCAGTTTCTCACCGGTAAATATCAGAATATCGTCACGGTACTCCAGGGGCCGCTGGTCATAAGGGCCTTCGGGGACAATGTTTTCGCGGCAGCAGTCGTTGCCGCCAAGGGTGGGAACCGGGTTTGCGGGATCGTATGTAAACCGGTCCACTTTTTCTTTGCCAGCAGGGGGTGTGGTATCGAGCGTACCGTCGCCGAAAGAACTGTTCGCCCCTTTGTTGGAGTGGAGGAAGTACTCGGTGGGTTCGGTCCCCCTGGGGGGCCAGGATTGGAAATCTCTCCATTTATTCTCGCCCATCACGAACAGCCGCACGGGCGGACGATCCAGCAGGCTGTTTTCTTTGCCCTTGAGCCAGTAATCGAACCAATCGATTTGAAGCTGGCGACTGTCAATAATCGAGGCTGGCCCGAAGTCCAACTGGCCGACCTCGGTGCCGCTGCTGCCGTGGAACCAGGGGCCGATAACCAGCCGGCTGCCCTCGCGGGCTTCCGGTGAGCCGCCCCGGCTGCGCATCCCGGAGAAATTCTCGAGAGTACCTTCGAGAAAAATGTCGTACCAGCCGCCCACGTTGAATGCCGGCGCTTTGATCTGTTCGTATTTGCGCGCAATGCTGAGCTCTTTCCAGTATTCATCGTATCTCGGGTGGGACAGCCACTGACCGTACCAGGGAGTCTCGCGTCCCAGCATGGCGGGAATATCGCTCAGGGGCAGAACGTTGAACAGCCCTTTCCAGTCGATCGGTTCCGCTTCCATATTCTGGCCCACGCGCGCGGAAATACTCAGTGCGCCCCACATCGTGTTAAAACTCAGGGCGAACGCGCCGCCGCTGTAGATCCAGTGACGGTAAAAATCGCTGGCCGCCACCACCGGGAACATACAGGTCAGGCTTTCGTGGGCCAGCGAGGCGGTCAGCCACTGGGTCGCGCCCACGTAACTGCCGCCGAACGTGGCCAGCTTGCCGTTGGACCACAGTTGTCTGCTGCACCACTGCTGGGTGTCGTAACCATCAAACGCCTCGTTGACAAACGGGTTGAACTCGCCGTAGCTGTCGTTCTTGCCGCGCACGTCCTGCAGCACCACGGCGTAACCCCGCTTTGCGAACCAATAGCCCGACTGGGGATCGAAATTGCCGTACGGAGTGCGCATCAGCAGCACCGGCCACGTGCCCTGGGCGTCGGGGAGATAAATATCGGCCGAGAGCAGGGTCCCGTCGCGCATCGGTACCTTGACATTGAACCTGGCCTTTACCTCGTAAAGTGAATCATCAGTTGTTGCACGTGCCGGAATAGCATAATTCAGGCAAAAAAGAGCGGTGACTATCCAGACGGCAAAATACCTCGTTAGTGGTCCCGGCTGATTTTTCACAGGCATGTGTTCTCCTTGTGGTGCTGTTGCTTATACGATGAAAACTGGCAAAAAATACTGTTTCACAACACTGGCAACAGGTGCTTTGAAAAATGCCACTGAAGGCATTTTAACACCCTTTGAATCCAATTATTATAAGCCTCAGCCGCTTTTCCCGCAACGGAATCCCCTGTGTGAATTCTTAGATGGCAGCGCACGGCCGGGGCCCGTTGTGGCGGAGCCCTTGTCCAGCCGGTTTCCGCGATTAAATTAAGATGAAGCGATAAAATCTGTTGGCCTGCCGCGCAATGGCCGCATCCACCGTCCCCGAAGGGAACCGAGATGAGTATTCACAAGGCGTGGAATTCGTTTTTCAGGAGCTTGTGTTCATTATCGCCGCTGCTGCTGTTTTGTGCCGCGGCGGTGCCAGCCAGTGAGGGACATGCCATGGAAAAGATTAAAATCGCGATCGCACAGCCGCGTTGCACGGATAGCGACCTGGAGGGCAACCTGGCCCGGATCGCGGCGCTGGTAAAGCAGGCGGCGGACGAAGGCGCGAAAATCGTATTCTTCCCCGAAACGGTTGACCTGGGATGGGTCAACCCCGACGCCCACGCCCTGGCTGGTCCCGTGCCCGATGGCCAGGCTGCCCGGGCCGTGTGCGCGATGGCCAGCGTGCACGGGATCTGGATCGGGATCGGGCTTAACGAGAAGGACGGCGGCAAACTGTACGATACGGTGATACTGGTCAGCAGCGAGGGCAAGGTCGTACTCAAACACCGCAAGATCAACCTGCTGGACTGGCTGATGGACCCGCCGTACACACCGGGACGGCCCGAGGATATCGGCACGGTCCAGACCCCGTTCGGGCGGGTGGGCCTGCTGATCTGCGCCGACAGCTTCCGTGAGGAACTGGTGGCCCGGCTGGCGGAACAGAAACCCGACCTGGTCTATATCCCCTACGGCTGGGCCGCAAAGCAGGACGAATGGCCGGAGCACTCGTTCAGCCTGGTGCAGCGGGTGCAGGTTACAGCCCGCGCTCTCGGCGCACCGGTGATCGGGCCGAACCTGGTGGGACGGATCAGCAAGGGGCCGTGGACCGGCTATACCTTCGAGGGACTCAGCACAGCCGCCGCTGCCGGCGGGATGAGCCTGGTGCAGGGCAAGTGGAACCGCGAGGACCTGATCCTGCTGGAGATCGAGCCGGGCAACATATTTGAATAAGTTGGCGAGTTGATTTACCTGATCATGGAACTGCTGGGAGAGGATTATCCGGGGGAGGAGAAATAAAGTGGGCAAGGCGGAAAAAGCATATCGGGAATTGACAGCACTGGTGCGCGAATCCGGCGTTCTCCAGTCCGTGGCCGAGCTGCTGGAATGGGACCAGGAGGTTTGCATGCCCCCCGGCGGCAACGCCCACAGGGCGGAGCAGATGGCGCTGCTGGCCGGGATGGTTCACGAGAAAATCACCTCGCCGCGAATTGGCGAGCTGCTGGCCGTGTGCGAGCAGGCCGAGTACCGCGCGGGCAGCGCGGAGGCGGTCAATATCCGCGAGATCGGCCGCAGGTACCGCAAGAAAACCTGCCTGCCCGCGAAGCTGGTCAGGGAAATCGCCAGGGTTACGGCCAACGCCCACCCGGTATGGGTAGAGGCGCGGGAGAAAAATGATTTTGCCCTGTTCCGTCCGCACCTGGAGCGGATCGTGGCGCTCAGGCGCGAGCAGGCCGAGGCCGTGGGCTACGAGCACAGCCCCTACGACGCCCTGCTGGACGACTACGAGCCGGGAGAGCGCACGGCCCGGCTGACCGGGCTCTTCGGTGCGCTGGCTCCAAAGCTGACCGACCTGCTGCGGAGAATCACGGATGCGCCGCTAAGGCCCGATGGCTCGGTCGTGCGGCGCCGTTTCCCGGCCGCTGCCCAGCGGGCGTTGGGGATCGAGGCGGCCCGGGCAATCGGGTTCGATTTCAACTCCGGCAGGGTGGACCCGGTGGTCCATCCGTTCTGCCTCACGGTGGGCCCCGGCGATGTGCGGATCACGACCCGCTACAACGAGAACTTTTTCAACGAGGCGTTTTTCGGTTTTATGCACGAGACCGGCCACGGGCTCTACGAGCAGGGCCTGCCTGCCGCTGATTTCGGCCTGCCCACGGGCGAGAGCGTTTCGTTGGGAATCCACGAGTCCCAGTCGCGGATGTGGGAGAACTGCGTGGGCCGCTCAAGGCCGTTCTGGGAGTTTTTCTTCCCCCGGCTGGCCGAAACCTTTCCGCGGGCCACCAGCGGCGTGAGTATCGAGCACTGGCTGCGGGCGATCAACCAGGTGCAGCCCTCTTTTATCCGCGTGGAAGCCGATGAGGTGACCTACAACCTGCATATCATCCTGCGTTTCGAGCTGGAACGGGCGCTGATCGAGGGTACGCTGGCTGTGGCGGATTTACCCGCTGCCTGGAACGAGCAGTTCGAGCGGATGCTGGGTCTGGCGGTTCCCGACGATGCGCAAGGCGTGCTGCAGGACGTGCACTGGTCGGCCGGGCTGTTCGGTTATTTTCCCACTTACTGCCTGGGCAACCTTTACGCGGCCCAGTTTTTCGCCGCCGCGCAGGAGCAGATTCCGTTACTGGAACACGGTTTTGCAGACGGAAATTTCCTGCCGCTGCTGGCATGGCTGCGGGAGCAGATCCACCGGCGCGCAATGAGCCTTCCCCCGCGCGAGTTGGTGCGCGAGGTTACCGGTCACGAACTTTCGCCGTCGTACCTGCTGGATTACCTCGAAAGCAAATTCAGTACTTTATATGGAGTATAGACCTATGGGCGAAATGCGTTTTTTCTCCATGGCGTTTTTTCTGTTGCTGATGCTGGCCGCCTGCGGCAAAGACAAGACAAGTTCCGAGAGTGCGGAATCGTCCGAGCTGGCTGTCTGCGGCTGGGACGAGGTGTTTGTATTGAGCTTGAGCGGTCCCACGGACAGTGTCGGCACAATAACCTGGAGCTGGCGGGCGGAAGATTCGCCGGGACTGCCGGACTCGATGCGCGCTAAATTCGCCACCACCGACGAGTGCAAGCCGGTCGATAACGGCCGGGCGATCCTGATCACTTCATCAGCCGATGGAGTGGCGCTGGTGGAACGCTCCAGCAAAAAAATCCTGTTCTGGGCCTCGGCGGTCAACGCCCACAGCGCGGCGTTGCTGCCCGGCGGACTGGTGGCCGTGGCCGCCTCGCACCGCCCGGAGCAGCCCGGCGACAGGCTGATCCTGTTCGCTCCCGGAACGCCGGGAAGGGAGATCGCCCATTACGAGCTCAACCGGGGCCACGGCGCTGTCTGGGACAGCGGCCGGGAGTTGCTCTACGCCCTGGCCGACGACTACGTGCGCGTGTTCCGGCTTGTGGGCGACGGCCCGGACCATGCGCTGCTTGAGGACGCCGGCCGGATCGAGCTGCCGGAGCAAGGCGGCCACGACCTTTACCCGCTGCCCGGCCAGCGCTACCTGAGCATCAGCACCGGTACAAAATGCTGGCTGCTGGACAGGGATACCGGCGAAATCTTACCTCATCCGGAACTGGCCGGACAGGCCAGAGTCAAATCCATGAGCGTCAATCCTCGCGGCGGGCAACTGGCCTGGACACAGGCCGAGGGTGATAACTGGTGGGCTACGCGGCTCGGGATGCGTGGGCCGGAAAATGAAATCAGGCTGCCGGAGCGCAGAATCTACAAGGTGCGCTGGCTGGAGTAGGACGGACAGGGTGGTAGCTGATCAGTATCTCGAGTATCCGGCTGAGTAACACAGAGGGGCCGCGCGAGCCGCGGCCCCTCTGCCATGGTATCATGCTGTTCCGCCGCCTGCCGGTCAGCCGCCGATCAGCAACAATTCCCAGTCCTCGCTGTGCACCGAACGCTCCATCGCCTCCAGCGCCGCGATAGGCGGAATCAGGCTGGCGTGGCTGCGAGGCTCCACTCCCGTCTGGAACATTTTGACAATAGCGGAATACATGTAGGCCGTGCCGTTTTCCACCTTGAAACGGGGCTTGATCTGCCGCATGCCCTGGCTCATCGCCACATGAACGTCCCAGTTGCGCACCGGCACGTAGGTGACAATCTGTCCGGCCGCGTACTTGAACTGGAACGTGTAGCGGCCGCCGTTGCGGGTGGCCCGCACGGCTTCCACGTCGTCGCCGAAAATCCTGAACAGCCTCTCCACCGTGTGAATGCCGTAAAAGAAAATCCCACCGTACTTGCTGGTGATATCGCTGGGGCCGGTGACCACCACCGAGCGGATCTCGTCCGGATCAAGGGCGGCGACCTGGGCGGCCATGTCGTCAACCTCCGGGCCGTAACCCACTCCACTCAGCGAGGTGACAGGGGTGCCCTTGCTCTCGGCGATCTCGATCAGCTTCAGCCCGTTTCTCACCCGGTAGCAGAACGGCTTGTCCACGAAAGTGGGGATTCCGGCCTCGACAAACGGGATCGCCGCGGGGACGTGGTACCGGGCGTGACGGTGGTCGACAATCAGGGCGTCGATCTTGCCCATCAGCTCGCTCTGGTGTTTGACTATCTTGGGGATGCCGCCTTTTTGGGCGGCGTTGCGCGCGAACTCGTCGGTCTCGCCCCAGAGCGCCACCACTTCCACTCCCGGAAACATCTTCTGCTCGTTGAACGTCTTGCCGATCCCGATCGTGTGGCTGTTCTCGGCGCCGATAATGCCGATGCGGATTTTTTTACCCGTTCCCTTGTCCGGAGCTCCCGGTGCGCTCCGCGCCCGGCCCGTGGCCGCCAGCGCCAGTGCGCCCAGCGCTCCCGCGCCCAGTGTGTGCATGAATTTTCGGCGGTCTGTCATTTAAGCCTCCTGGCTTGTATTGATCTGGAATGCTGGTAAGTCCGGCAAAGAATAAACAGCGAGGGGGTCCGCTGCCGGACCCCCTCGTGCAATAGACTCAACCAGTTAGCTTCAACCTACTTCCGGTACTTCTTTCAGCGCCTCGGTAATCATTTCCTCGGGATAGGCGTAGTCCTCGAGTTTATTTTCGTGGAACTTCTCGTAGGAGGAAAGGTCCAGGTGGCCGTGGCCGCTGAAATTGAAGGCGATACATTTTTCCTGCCCGCTTTCCTTGCATTTGAGCGCTTCGATGATTGCGGCGCGCACCGCGTGGGTGGTTTCCGGCGCGGGAATGATACCCTCGGTCTGGGCGAACAGCGTACCGGCCTCGAAACACTCGATCTGGTGCAGGCTCGTTGCCTCGATCAGCCCCAGGTCTTTCAGATGGCTCACCAGCGGAGCCATGCCGTGATAGCGCAGGCCACCGGCGTGGATTCCGGGCGGCACGAACACATGGCCCAGCGTGTGCATCTTCAGCAGCGGAGTCATCTGGCCAGTGTCGCCGAAATCATAACGGAAGGGGCCCTTGGTCAACGTGGGGCAGGCGGCCGGTTCGGTGGCGATAATCCGAATGTCCCTGCCGCCGAGCTTGTCGGGCACAAAGGGGAACACGAACCCGGCGAAATTACTGCCGCCGCCCGCGCAGCCGATCAGGATGTCGGGGAAGTCCCCGGCCACTTCGAACTGCTTTTTCGCTTCCTGGCCGATCACCGTCTGGTGGAGCATCACGTGGTTGAGCACGCTGCCCAGTGAGTAGTTGGTGTCATCGTGGGTGGCCGCGTCCTCCACCGCTTCGCTGATCGCCATCCCCAGGCTGCCGGTGGTGCCGGGGTAACGCTCGTTGAAAGCGCGTCCGGCCTGGGTCCGATCAGTGGGACTGGAATAAACCTCTGCGTTCCAGATGTGCATCAGGTTCTTGCGCATCGGTTTCTGCTCAAAGCTGACCCGCACCATGTAAACCGTGCACTCCAGGCCGAACCTGTGGCAGGCCAGCGCCAGCGCGCTGCCCCACTGGCCTGCGCCGGTTTCGGTGGCGATGCGCGTGATACCGGCTTCCTTGTTGTAATAGGCCTGGGCCATGGAGGTGTTGGGCTTGTGGCTGCCGGCCGGGCTGACACTCTCGTTCTTGTAGTAGATCCTGGCCGGGGTACCGAGGGCCTTTTCCAGGTTTACTGCTCTGTGCAACGGAGTGGGGCGCCAGAGCTTGAGCGCTTCGTTAACCGGGTCGGGGATATCGATCCAGCGCTCGGCGGACATTTCCTGCTCGATAAGCGCCATCGGGAAAATCGGCGCCAGCGCTTCGGGGCCCAGCGGTTTACCGTCGGCCGGGTTGAGCGGCGGGGCCAGCGGCTGGGGCAGGTCGGCGGCCACGTTGTACCAACTCTGTATCATCTCGTTCTGAGAGAGGGTAATTCGGAAATCCGGCATTTCGTTTCTCCGTGATATGCGTAACTGAATGGATTCGGACAGGCTGATCAAGTAGGAATGCAATAGTTAACATGCGCTACAGTCCGTGTCAAATATTTTTCAGAGACCTTTGATTAAATCAAAGCATGGTGAGGGGGAGAGGCAAAACCTTTTTAAAAAGGTTCTTTTCTCTCCCCCTCACACTCCCCCACTCTTTTTCCAAAACTTTTTATCAAGGGGCATATCTTTCGGTCAGATCATGTAGTTATAATTAACAACCCCTGCATTCTCTTTTGATCCACAAAGATGAGTGAGATGAAAAAACTTCCTCAAAACAATTCAGTCGTCCAATTTTTCAAAGGTCTCTTTCAATTCAAGCCTGAGTTCCGCTCCGGGGCGGCCGCAATTGCGGATGGGAAGGTGTTTGCTGAAAACAACGATCAGCTTACAGGCAATACAATTCACCGGACAAACAGCCATCAGAACTCCCATTCGAACCCGAACACCGGCAGAAGACTCCACTGGTCATACCTGTCACGCTGGTTTTCCAGTTCGTTCCAATAGTAAGCCGCCAGGTTCTTCCGGTTGTAGAGGTTCCAGATGTCCAGAAAGACGATCAGGTTCGAGTTGCGGAAGTTGAAGCGCCGGTCGATCCGGAAGTTCAGCGAATGGTAGGCCGGCAGCCTGCTTCCGTTGATCCGGCTCAGATCGTAGATCCCCGAGTTGCGCGCAGTCGATTCCTGGATGTCAAAGGGTGTATAAGGCCGTCCACCGGCCGCCACCCAGCGCACACTGTACTCCCACTTCTCACTGGCGATATAGCCGCCCTCCATGCTCATCAGCCATCTGTTGCCGAACACCCTGTCGCGCCAGACTTTGTCGTATCCGCGGTAACGGGACTGATAGAGCGAGCCACTGAGAAGCCCGTAAAAATCCTTCGCCAGTTTTTTCTGCAGCACCAGCTCCACACCCCGGGCCGAGGCCCGCCCGTTATCGGTAAGCTTCTCGTAGCTCCCGCCCTCGTCGGCCACGAACAGCGCCGGTTTGGCCGGATCCAGCGGAAAGTTATGGTACTCCTTATCGTAGACCTCCAGGGTCAGCCTCGTGTTCTCGGTGAGCAGATGGTTGATTCCGGCTATGTAATGGTAGGCCACCGGGTCGCGAAGTTTCTCGAACTCAGGGTTGACCGAAAGCATGGCCAGCGGCAGGGTCTGGAAGTAGACTCCCGCCGAACCGGTGAACGAGGTCCTGTCCGTGAACTTGTAGTTGAACGAAAAACGCGGGGAGACGTGCGTTTTGCCGGCCAGTGAAAAATAATCGACCCGGAGACCGGGATTAAGCTCGAACCTGTCGGTGGGGTTGTAGATCCAGGTAAGGAACCCGCCGAGCCTGACCGCTGTAATTTTGCGCTCGATATTCAGCGATGGCAACACGTTTCCATACTGGTCGCGGTAGGCTTTGGAGTACGAGTCATAGTCGTTGGACACATGGCTGGCCTCGAAGCCGAACTTGATCCGGTTGGCGCTGTCGAACCGGTAATTAAGTAACATTGCGCAGGTTAAGCGAACGCTCGCTCGTGTTGTCCCGGAACAGCAGGCTGTCGCCGGCGGTCTTGCGGTACGTGTCCTCATAGGAGGTGTACATGTTGGACAGGCTCGTCTCCATCCGCCAGTTCCGTCCTCCGCTCCAGCGCCAGTTGGCTCCGATCAGGTTCTCCACGTTGTCTGTTTTGCCGTAGGCCTGGTCGCTCTCATCGAGCGCGGTTTCCTTATCGAAATTGATGTGATCGATTCCGGCCACGCCGATTATCGCCAGTTGGTTGTTGGCCGAAAGATCGAACACGGCCTTGCCCTGGTAGTCGCTGTACTGGGGCGCCACACCAGTGCCGATCGCACCGACCAGCAGGTCCAGATAGCTCTTACGCGCCGAGAACATCCACGAGCCGCGGCCGCCGGAGAGCGGTCCCTCTCCAATGAAACCCAGCCCGGCCAGGTTCATGTCCACCTGAGCGTCGAACTGTTCGCGGTTGCCCTCGCGAAAGCGTAACTCCATCACGGAGGAGAGCCGGTTGCCGTAGGCGGCCGAGAATCCGCCCGCACTGAAATTGACATCCTGCAGGAAGTCGACATTGAGCAATCCAATCGGCCCCGACGAGTTGCCCTGCTGAGGGTAGTGGTTGATATTGGGAATCTGCATGTTATCGAGATAGAACGCGTTCTCGGCCGGGTTGCCCCCGCGTACGATCAGTCCATTGACATTGTCGTTGACCTTGGCGATACTGGGCAATACGCTCACAATCCGGCTCACGTCACCGGCAGAGCCCGGTGCGCGGCGGATTTCCTCGTGGGAGAAGTTGACCGTGCTCACCGGTTCCTGCTCAGCCTGAGCGAAATAGCCGGCCTCCACGGTGATCCCTTCTATCTCGAACACGGTCATCCGCAGCACGGCGCGCAGCACCGTGCTGCGGCCAGAGCGCACGATCACGTCCGAGCGCGTCAGAGTTTCGTAGCCCGTGAAGGAAAACCGCACGGAATAGCTGCCCACCGGCACGCCCTCGATACGGAACCGGCCCCCGCTGTCGGCCACCGCGCCGAAGGAGGTACCGGCCATCGTTATGCTGGCCCCGGCCAGGGGGTAACTTGTTTCCGCGTCCAGCACGCGCCCGGAAATTGTGCTTCGCCGGGTTTTGCCTTCAGCGTCAGCGGCCGGCACTTCGCAGCGGGCAAGCCGCGCCTGCCCCGCCAGCAGCAGCGATATCACCACCGCCCGGAAAAGATGTGTCCTTAGCGTCACGATAAGTTCCTTAGTGTAGTTGGTTGGCTTCCTCAGGTGCCGGTCACTCCGGCGAAGGTTGTCACTGCTGCCCTGCTTTTTCGTCCATGGATAAAAATTGTATAGTTATGATATAAGCCCCTAGTTACCGCTGTTCTTCAGGGCAGCTTCGATTACCACACCCCCCACCTCGGTCAGTGCATCGACAATCTCCTCATCGCTGTTCCGGGTGATAATGCCCGACCAGATCAGGGTGGCAAGGCCGTGAGTGTATGTCCACATTTTGGAGAGCAAGCCGTATTTTTCTTCGGTGGTCAGCGAGGTCAGCCGCTCGTCCCGGCCCATCTGCCCGATAAAGACTTTCATGAAATCATCGACTTTCCCGTTCAGCGCATCACGCTCCAGGAACATGGCCCTGAACAGCTCCCGCTCCTCGCGGGCGAACACGGCATAGCCGGTGCCGATATTTCTGAACACCATGGCCGTGTAGGGTCTGGCCGTGTACTCCAGCAGCAGGTTCCCGGCCATGATCAGCACCTCCCGTTTCAGCTCCCGCATCGAGGCGTAGTGCTGGTAGACCGGGGCTGTGTACGAGTTGAGCTTTTTGGCGATATTGCGCGCGGTCAGGCTGGCCATGCCGCGCTTGCGGACGATCTGGAACGCGGCGGCGGCGACTGCGTCTTTGCTGAACCTCTCCGGGGGGGGCATCTGGTTTTCCTCGTTGACGCAATAGGATAACAATCGTTAGATAACATACGATATATAACATACGTTTTTTATAATGTCAAAGTTTTTTCTTCTTTTTTTCAACCAGTGCGAATTTAACGTGGAATATCTTTACGCATTAGTGGAAAACGTGGCGGGGGAGCGGGCGATAAGGGCGATCGGCCGCTTCCCGGCAGAAGGGAAGCTAACTCCTTGACCGGAACAGAAGAGTCCAGTCCGCGGAAAGACCGACCGCCCTGACCACAAGCCGGTTTTTCTCTCCCGGTCATGCTATCGACACATCGTCCGACCGGGTAGACTCCAGGAAGAAGTTATAGCAGTTGTCCTTATTCTTTTTGTCCGCTCTCAATTTCATGGCCTGCCGCGGATGCTGATTCAGGTATCCGCTGATGCCGTAGATGTCGTTGAAGCCCCATTCGATAGAATTGCGCAGCGGCACGAACTGTTCCTGGATAACCTTATATACCGGGCGCACGTCGAATTTGGGATTCTTCAGGAAATTCAGCAGCAGTTCCAGGTTGCAGTTGCCCGCTCCCCGGCCGATACCGTTAACCGTGGCGTCGAGCAGATTGACCCCGTCGATAATCGACTGCTGCGTGTTGGAGAAAGCGAGTTGTTGATTGTTATGGGCGTGGAAACCGAGCTCTTTGTCCGGGGCGTATTTCCGATATAATTCCAGGTAATATGTAATCTGTTCAGAGTAGAAGGCTCCGAAACTGTCCACCAGATACAGGTAGTCGATTTCCTCGATCTCATTGGCCTGGCTCAGCGCTTCGATCAGGTCGCTTTCTATCGCCGCCGAGATGGCCATGATATTGATCGTGGTCTGGTAGCCCAGGTCCTTGCAGCGCTTAACAAGGTCGATACCCTTGTCGATGTCGGGCACGTAACAGGCCGTGCGGATCATGTCCATCGGGCTTTCATCGGCGTGGTTCAATTTCGAGACATCCACGCGGCCCACATCGTACATCACGGCCACGGCCGGGCGAAAATCAGACTCGCAGGAGTCGATAACTTCCTTGAGGTCGTCCTCATCGCAGAAATTCCACTTGCCGTATTTTTCCCTGGTGTATTCATCACTCTCTTCCAGTTTTTTCCCGAGCTCGATTATATCAACGCCGGCTTCGCAAATTGCGCGGTACACCGCCTTGACGAAATCGATTGAAAACTGATAATTGTTTATCAATCCTCCGTCGCGGATTGTACAGTCGAGAACCTTGATTTCCTCACGATACATCTGAGAAGTCTCCTTTTGGTAATAGTCCGTAATTGCTGAATTGAGCTGTTGGAGATCTGATAATCGGCTCAAGTTATAGTTTGCCAGAACAGAAGATTAGTCAAATTGCGCAAAAACATCAAGAGTATGTAAAAAAGCAGATAACCAATAGTTCGTTCCGATATTCTCGGCCCCACCCTGGCCCGGCTTGAGATAATTTAACGTTCCTGCGCGCCGTTTACACCCTCGTCCGTCTCATCGGGATATTGATATTGTTCCCGCACGGAACGGGACACGTACTGGGCATAGTCGGGGATTGCAGACTTAACGCTGAAATCCGCGCTGCTAATGCATTTGTCGAGGAGTGCTCAGAGGGAGCGGTTGTTATCAGTCCGTGTGGAAGAAACAGATCGTGCAGCCGGTATCCTACAACAGCCAGGGATAAAACTACTAACAGGGAGGGTGTTGAAAGTTTTTATACGTTCCTTATATAAGCTCTGAGATATCGTTCCAGCTTGGTTTGCGGCAGCCGCGGCGGCAATCCATGCCGTCGCGGCTGCCGGATTACCACCCACTCATCATAATCCGGGGACCAGCAGAGTTGTTTCCGCTAGAAAGAAACGGTCAGCATACTGTAGAGCCAATATGCTGTCTCATCTCCCTTTAGGCTCTTGAAAGCATCGCCGGGAGAAAAGACTGAAAAGCCCAGAACTGCGTTATAATTCTTCCTGGTATTAAATACCAGAGTAAGGTCCAGCTCGTTCCCGAGTGAATTTTCTCCGGCGGCATTATCCTCCGCATAGCGGAAAATGTGGAAATCTCCCTTGAGCAAAACCTTGGGATGGAGCTTGGTCTGGGCTTTAAGCATGATATCCACCAGTCCAAGGCCATTCGTTTGGGCGGGGATATTGGTGAAATAGTCCATATAACCATAGAATTTATGGTTAGTGGCATACAGGGTGTTGAAAGTATTGATCTTGTTATCAGCGGGGTTGTCATCACCGGAGAGGTAGTCCAGGCCAAAACCCAGCCGGGACTTCCGGTCATTGAAACGATAACCGGCGTCCAGGGCAAAAAGACTGGTGCTGATATCGGCGGCCCCCAGGCTGCCACGCTGGAGGGCGGCCTCGATGTCGTAATTAAAACCACTTGATTCGCCAATAAGATGTACCCCGAAGGTCTGCCTGCTGAGCATTTTGTCGTTAGCCGGGTTCCGCTTGTTGTTGCGTTCGGCTATCAGGTAGAACCGGGGTGCGAACGCCTTCTTGCGGCCAATCTCCAGATCGAGACCGGCAATCGAATTATCACGGCTCTCATTCGACTCATATCTGTCGTTCAGAGTCGCTCCCCAGACTTCAGCCCGGACATCCGGATTTTCATAGTACAGCCTGGCGCCGTCGAATGAACGCCCTACGTTGCTCCAGCCCACCGGACCGATCAGGCGTTCCCCTCCGAAAGCTATTTCCATCCGTCCGGCTTTCATGGTCAGGCCGGTCGCCCCGAGCAGGTTGTCCAACTGGATATAACCCTGGTGGAGGTCCAGATTGCTTGTACTGCCAAGGGTGGATGGCTCCGAACCCAGCCTGCGTGAATCCTGAAACTGAACAAATGACTTTACGTTATCCGCAAGCTCCATGCTCAAGCCTATCCTGGTGCGCAGCAGGGAGTAATTGTCAGCCTTATTCGCTGAATTAAAACTCCTGTCGTCCACTTCCGAGCGCAACCGAACCTGGCCACTGATAGATACGGCGTCGGACAATTGCTCGGCTTTCAATCCGGAAGGAAGGAACAGGCACATGGCTGCTATGAATGAATAAAACAATACTTTTGCCTTTGACAACACGGACACTCCTTACTCTTTTGTTAATGAGACTTATTTGAGCCAACTGGAATTGATGAGAACGCACAACGTTATCTCAGAGAAAAACCCCTCCTTTCAACCGGTTTTCAATAGGTAAAAAAGTTAAAACGGCTAAAAATAGCTTTTGTTTCGATTCCAGGTAAAACTTTTGTCCTTTTGATTCTGGACAAAAGATTCCCATATTCGATGACATATAATAATCATTCTCATCGGTAATGTCAATAGTTGAGCCGGGCCTGAGCAAAACAGGGAGTTGTACTGGAAAAATATCACAAATGAAGGGGCTATAAGCGGGCCGGTGTGTTAGGTTTAGCGGGTGGCGTGTTCCACCGGTTTTTCATCAACGCCAGGGAAGCGGCGGGAGCGGTTTTTTGTCGTTGAACCCGTCTCACCGCTCCACAGCCAGGAATTTTTTCTTTTTGGCATAGCTCCCCTCCCGCTCCGCCCGCGCCAGCCCCTCGCGCAGCAGTCTCGCGTTGACAAAGGTTCTGTTGGCCAGGTAAAGATAGACCGGTTTTTTGCCGTCGTCCGGGGTTGGCTGCAATGAATCCTGACGAACGTACACTTTTTTGCCCGCGGTAAGCTGCCGGATATACTCCAGCGCCTGTTTCTGTTTGTTCTTGAGCGGCCTGAGCCCGATCAGTTTTACCGTGTCGCCGTTGTCCAGCTCCAATTCGGTAGCGGAGATGACACCGGCAACACGGTAAAAATCCTCGCGCGGGCGGGAGCCTTTGTGTACCCGTGAACCGTAGTTTTCCCCCCGCTGGTCGGTTTTGACAGTCAGGCCCACCGGGTCCCGGAAACTGTACGGCAGACTGCCTTCCAGTTCTCGTGGGTCCACCGGCCCCCGGCCCGGACGCTCCACGGTCAGCGCCGCCGGAGGATCCAGCCCGCCAAGGCGACCCTGGATTGCATCCACGAACTCCCCGTTGATCTCGTAGCCCGTGGAGTCGCGCCCCAGCCGTGCCGCCGCCGCCAGCGTGGTGCCGCTGCCCGCGAACGGGTCCAACACGGTTTCGCCGCCAAAGGTGAACATCCGGATCAGCCTGCGGGGCAGTTCCTCCGGGAACGCGGCCAGATGGCTCCGGGCCCTCTCGCCGGGGAAAGACCAGTGGCCGCTGAAATATTCCGACCATTGCTCTTTGCTCAGCCGGGCGGCTTCTTTTTGCTCTTTACTGACTATTGGAGCTTTGCCCGGCTTCTTGAACAGCAGGATGAATTCGTAGTCCAGCTTCAGGATTCCGTTGCGTGGGTAGGGGTAGCTGCCCATCACCGTGCCGCCGCCGGTGGTGTGCGTGCTGGTCACCTTGCGCCAGATCACCGCACCCATGTAGTCCAGCCCCACGCTTTCGCAGCAGCGGATTATTTCGCTGCGGATCGGGATCACCTTGTAGCGGCCGTAGTGGGCGGCCCGGGCGAACTGGTCGCCGATATTGACGCACAGACGGCAGCCGCCGTGCAGCACCCGCGCGCACTCGCTCCATACCAGGTTGAGGCTGTTGACATACTGCTCGTAGCTCTGGCCGAACCCGATCTGTCCCGGCTCTCTGCCGTACTCCTTGAGCTGCCAGTAGGGGGGCGAGGTTACGATAAGCTGCACGCTGCCCTCCGCCAGTTCGCTCAGTTGCCGGCTGTCCGCCACTATTATTCGCTTACGTGTTTTCATGTTCACTCAAACCTGTTGCGGAAATTCTCCATGTCCGCCGGCAGGGAAAGCGAAGTCGCGAACAGGAACAGGGGGTAGAGCCGGATGAAGGTTTTCTCGATCAGCCCGGTGTACTCCGCTCCCAGCTTCGCAACTTCCCGCGGGGGAGTGAGAAGTCCCAGGTAGAAGAACTTGCGCTGCGCCCAGCCGTAAGCCGGCTGGGTCAGGCCCTCCACACGGGGCCTGACGTAGCTTTCGCCGTGGAGGTCCATGTCGCTGAAATTATCGTTGGCGGCCAGGTAGCGGTTGAACAGGTCGCGATAGGCGTCGATATTGGCCTCGAACCGGTCCCTGAACTCGCTCATCCCCGCCCCGATCCACGTGCCGATATAGGAGTGCTTGCGCCCGAGGCCCACGGCGAACCCCGGCGCGGTGGTGCGGCGGTGCTCGCGGGGGAAGAACATGATGTCGATATACTCCTTGTAGGGGCGCTTGTCCTTGCTGAAGCGGGTGTCGCGGTTGATCCGGCCCAGGCAGCGGCTCGTTTTGGGAGCCGTTTCCAGTTCCGGGTCCAGATCGGAGACGAAAGGGGTAAGCTCCACGCAGAGCGCGCGCAGTTTTTCGCGCAGGTTGTCCCAGCGCTCACGATGAGTGTCGAACCATACCTTGTTGTTGTTGATCTGCAACTCATCCATGAAGCCGAAATCAGCGGTTGCAAAACCCTCGAAATCCGCCATGTCACACGCTCCAATTAGATATTGAAAGACCGGGTTTGAAAAAAACTAACCTGATCCGAATCATATTACGAGACCTTTGAAAAATCGGACGACTGAATTGTTATCAGGAAGTTTTTCAGAGCACTCATTTTTGTGTATCAGAAGAAAATTCATGCCTGTTATTGTAACTGCATGATATTGTTGCAGATATACCCCTTGATAAAAAATTTTGGAAAAAAAGTGGGGGAGCGTGAGGGGGAGAGAAAAGAACCTTTTTTAAAAGGTTTTGTCTCTCCCCCTCACTATTTTTTCAATCCTTTGATTTAATCAAAGGTCTCATTACAGTTGCCAGAGATAGACCGACAGTATTAGAATCTATTAAATTGCGGCCGGTTTTCCATTGTTTTAACTCGAGGAGTGAAAATGCAACGCAGAGATTTTTTCCGTAGCGCCGCCGGGGCTGGGTTGCTGGCGGCCGGATTGAACATAGACCGGCTGCAGGGAGCAGCGGAACATAAATTCAGGTTTGCCCATCTCACCGACCTGCACCTCAAACCCGAGGACGGAGCCGAGCAGGGTGTGCTCAAAGCCGTCGCCGCGGTTAATGCTCTCGACCCGGCCCCGGATTTCGTGATCACCGGCGGGGACCTGGTGTTCGACGTGTTAGAGGTGGATTTCGAGCGGGCGGACATGCTGTTCAAGCTCTACCGAAAATGCATCGGTCAGCTCGACTGTCCCGTGTATCACGGTATCGGCAACCACGACATCCTGGGTTGGTATCCGGAGAGCGACGTTGCGGAGAGCCACCCGGAGTACGGCAAAAAAATGTTCGCCAACAGGCTGGGCGACGGGTCGACCTGGCGCAGTTTCGACCACAAGGGTTGGCATTTCGTGCTGCTCGACAGTATCGAGTACGATGAGGACAGTGAAGATTACCTCGGGATGATCTGCGAAGAACAAATGGCTTGGCTTGAGGACGACCTGGCCGGCGTGGACAGCAACACCCCGATCGCCGTCATGACCCATATCGCGTTCGTCTCGATTGTGGAGCAACTGCGCAGCGGAGCCAATGTCGCTTTAAATAAAAAAATTGGCGTTACCAACAGCCTTGAAGTATTGGAGCTGTTCGAGGGTAAAAGGTTGCAACTGGTCCTCCAGGGCCACCTGCACCGCGATGAGCAGCTTCGGCTCGAGGGCCGCAAGTTCGTGATGAGTGGAGCAATTAGCGGCGAATGGTGGAAAGGCCCGCACCTCGATACGCAGGAAGGGTTCGGGGTGTTCGATGTGGACGGGGCCGATGTGCATTACCGCTACCACGACTACGGCTGGGAGGTCTGACAGCGGGGAAAGGGCAGCGTCCGCGGCACGGTGAGCACGGAGGCTGTCATGTTGCGGTATAACCACAGTCGTTTTATAGTATTTAGAGTGGCGTTGAAATAAAATTTTCAACGCCCTCGAATGAAATATTTTGTCTGGGCGGGTTGTCAAGGGCAAGACAAACCGTTTTTTACCGTTTCCGCTATTCGTTTTATTTTAAGCAGGACGATGATGTCCAGGGGAGGGCACCATCGATCAGTTCAAAGCCGATTTCGTCAGCAGGCAGAAAATCCTGGGTATTCCGTTGCTGCACATTTCCAGCGGATCGGCTAAAGGTGTGATCGCAATCGGGGAAAAAGCGACCGGCCTGCTGGCCGTGGGCCGGCTGGCGATGGGGCTGGTTTCCGCTGGTGCGGTCAGTATCGGCCTGATCAGCGCCGGGTCCGAAGATTGCGGGCGCAACGGAACCCCGTGTAGCTGTTGCCGCTCACCGGGTAGAGTCCATCGCGGCTGTAAAGCGAGGGCTCCTGCTGGTTCACATAGAAACTCCCGCCCCTGAACACCCGGTAGGTCCGCTGCTCGTCGCTCCAGCCATCCACCCATTCCGCCACGTTACCCGCCATGTCATGGACACCGTACGGGCTGACGTCCTCGGTATATTCTCCCACCGCCCCGGCGGCGCCCCGGCCCTCGCTCCAGATGTTGGCCGCTCCCGGACGGTAGTTGTCGCCCCAGGGGTACATCCGCTCCGAAGGCCCCATCGCGGCCAGTTCCCATTCCGGTTCGGTCGGCAGGCGCTTGCCGCACCAGGCGGCGAACGCCGCGGCGTCCTCGTAGCTCACTCCTGTCACCGGATGGTTTCCCTCGTCCTCGGCGAATTCCCCGTCTTTCCAGTGCCGGGGTGCTTTGCGCCCTGTTGCCTCGACAAAAAGGGCATATTGCCGGTTGGTGACCTCGTAGGTGTCGATATAAAATGAGTCCACCCACACCGAGTCGCCGCCGGCCACCAGCGTTGCAGCGGGTATCAGCTTCATCCCGGCCGGGATGAAGCCGAACCAGCCCTCGCGTATTTCCTGTTCCAGGGTAATGTCCTGCCCCGGCACCACAAGCACCGTATCCACCGCCGCCCCCTGGCCGGGGATCACGGTTCGCACAACGTGCGGTCCCGGCTGAAGGCGCACCATCCGCCAGGGAGTGGTTTTACCCAGGAACGTCCCGTCCAGAACAACACTCGCGCCCGGCGGGCTGCTGGTGACCAGCACGCTGCCGGGATAGGGAACCAGCTCGATATGCAGCACGCTGTCGGCGCGCAGGTCCACGTCCACCTTGCGGCGCCAGGTCTCGTAACCCGGCTTGCGCGCGGTGATATGGTGCTCTCCCGCCGGGAAATCCTCCAGGGTCACCGTGGCCGTGCCCTCCAGCTTAAGCTCCAGGGTGTCCACGCGCAGGCTCACATCCGGCTGGCTGGTGACAATTGTCAGCCGGCCCGTGCGACGCTCCAGCTTGAAGTCGTACTCGCGGACCTCGCCCGGCACGGCCAGGATCGAGTCCCAGACCTGCTCGTAGCCCTCCAGGCCCAGCAGCAGCTCGTGACGGCCCGCCGCCAGTTGCGGTACTTTCAGCGGAGTGCGGCCCACGTCCAGCCCGGACACTATCGCCAGCGCGCCGGGAGGGTCCGAGGTGATTGAGACCGCGCCGAAGCCCTGATGTTCCAGTTCGGGCACCTCCCCGCTTCTGCGCGAGCTTGCCAGCAGTTCATCCGCTCCGCCGGGCGAGAGCACCGTGGCGCCCACCCCGAACCAGCGCGAGGAACTCTCCAGCAGCGGCACCAGCGCGCAACGGTTCCCTCGGGGTTGCTCGGCCCTGTAGCGCGCGCTGCGGACCCGCTTGGACTCAAATCCCCGTGCTCCGGGTTCCAGGTCGGCCACTGTCAGTTCCTGCCCCGGCAGCACGCCGTCGTCCAGGCCGATATCGGCGATCAACGTGTCGCCCCGCTGCTCGATCACTCGTCCCGCCAGCGGAAAATAGGCCAGCACTCTGCGCGCAAGCGTGGCTGCCGCCGCAGCTATCGTGGAAACCCCGCCGGTGTGCTCCACTGTCTCGGCGGCAAGCACGCGGCCGGTTTCGCCGTCCACTATCCGCGCGGCCAGGATAATCGCGTCCCCCGGCGTGGAAACCGACCCGGTGAGCACGTAGCGGCTTTCCAGCAGCTCGCCCAGCCGGCGCAGGCTGCCCTCGCGGAACAGGTCGCGCCAGCGCACGCTCTGGCGCTGGATACGGTAGAGCCTGCCGGTCTCCTCCAGCACGGAAAGGCGGCTGGAACGGGCCAGCTCATTGCGCACCAGCTCGCTTACGGTGGCGGCCAGCGCCCCGGCCGTGCCGATCGCCTCGAATTGCTGTACCGACAGCAATACTTTGGGCTGGGATGACTGAGCGGGACAGGTATTTACGGACAGGAATAACAGGAAGATAAAAATCCCCGGCAGCGGAAGAATGTATCTGGTATCAGCTTTCATCGTCATTCTCTTCACTCTGCCCGGGGGCGGTAGCGGGAAATGGATTTGTCAGAAAGATCCGTGGGCGTTGGCGCTGCCCTCCCCGGCCAGTTGGTAATCGAATCGCTCCATGGCCTGCGCGGCGAACTGCGTGAACACCTCGGTGTTCAGTTTGCGCATGGCGTCCAGCGCGGCGCGCTCCGGGTCGGCCCCGAAACCTTTGACAGGGTATTCAGCCGAAAAAAGAATATCACGGTCCCGCGGATCGCGGATGCTCAGGGCGGCGTGCCAGCGGCTGAAATAAAATCCCGGCTGCATCCGGTAGGCGTTCAGTTCACTCAGCCTCACGCTGACAACGCTCAGCGCGCCGGCGGCGGCGGCCTCGGTGCCGCGCTCCACGGCGAACCCCTTGTTCCGCAACGCACTCTCCAGCGCATGCGACATGGCCTGTCCGTCCCGGCCGGCGCCATCGGGGAATTCTATAACCCCTACGCTCACTCTGCGCAAGGGTACGCTGAGTTCACGGGCACAATCCACAAGCCGCTGACGGACCACCGCCAGGCGGCTGGAAGTGGAGGGATCGGCCACCACACTTGGCGTGCCCGTTATTTCAAGGCCCCGGGCTACACGCCCCCAGGCTCGCTCGCTGAATCCTGAAGCGGCCAGCCGCCGGCCCTGGGCCAGCAGCTTTTCGGCTGTAGATACCCGTGCCTGGCCGAGCTGTTCCAGGCGGTCGGACTCGTTTTGCAGCGATTCCACGGGGTAGCGGGCAAGTACGTGTGCGTTCCAACTGTTTTTCACCGAGTTACCCTCTTGGGCGGTCTGTTTTTCGTAGTAAGTTTCAATCCGCTTGAGTCCGACAATCCTGCTGTCCCCGGCCAGCTTGATCCTGTCGGTAAGCAGCAGGCCGGCCTGGCTGCGGACGCGCTCGTAGTTGAACGAGGCCTCCAGCCCTATCAGCGAGACTATCTGGCGGATAATATCGGCGGCGGCGTCGTTCTCGGCGGCCTCCAGGCTGGCTGCCCCGCCGGCGCGGCCCACAAAGTAGAGATAGCGCCCGTCCGTCTCGGGCGGGCGCACTGTCCAGCCGGGCGCGGAGCGATGGGAGCGCTCCACCACCTTCGGGTTGCCCGCCCCTTCGGCGGCAACGGCCGCTGTCAGCCCCGCCACGGCCAGCAGCAGCAGCCGGCGGTTGCAGGTAAATCGAAATCTGCCCGGCATCTGCCCTTTCTCCCTCCCGCGCGTAACGTCACCCGCGTCGATAGCCGTCAATACGTGGGCAGGCCCTTATCCAGACCCTCTAACACTTCCCGGGCCTGGGCGTTGCTCTGCGCCCGCCCGACGGCGTTGGATTCACGGGCGGCCAGGGCCACGGCCTTGTCGTACTCGCTCCTGGGGTAGCGCACCAGGGTGTAGACGTTGAAGAAATAGCGGATGCCGCCGGGAGTGTAGCGCTCCACTTTTTCGGTGTAGCTCTCCAACTCCTTGACCCCGCTGGCGACGGTTTTGCTCAGGATTTTAAGCCCGTCCTCGGTGACGCTGCCCACATCCTCGCGGCTTTCGGCCAGGCCGGTTTCCACTCTGGCTTTCTTGTAGTCGATCAGCCCCTGGGCCTGGATCATCTCCAGCACCTGGCGGATGGCGTTGCTGCGCGCGTCTGTCAGGCCGTCCTCCAGCGAGAGGGCTCCGGTCTTAAAGCCGCGGAAGAAGTAAAACTCGTCGCTTTCGCCGGGGATTTTCTTGACCCAGCCCGGTTTGTTCCCGCTGTTTTCGATTATCCTCTCGCTGCCGACAACGCTGAGCTGTTGGCGGCTGCAACCGGTGGCGATAACACCGGCGATCATTACCGCGATCAGGATTCTGAACATCATTCCTCCCAGGTGAAAATATTTAGGGGATACCAGAACTTTGCTTACTTAACGAAAGAGCAAGAGATATGCCACCCCGAAGCGGTGGACGGTGGGTGCGGAAAACGGTTTGCCGTTGCGGGGTTAGCCCCGGCCGCGAATTGCATTTTCGCCGATGGCCGGGTAAGATTAGCCGCGAGTGGTATAAATTTCCGCCCCCATGAATTCTTCTTCCATATATCGCGAAACCGGGGAGCGGTACTGCAAAAAAATCGGCTTGCCAACGGGGGAGCCATCCTGTATTATTCGCATTGCTAAGTTGGACTGGAGCCAGCGACAAACGCGGACAATGAGCCGAGGTAAGGGCTTTGACGGAAATAATAATCCACGGACGAGGCGGCCAGGGCGCGGTGGCCGCCGCCCACGTACTTGCAATGGCGCTGTTTGCCGAGGGCAAGTACGTGCAGGCTTTCCCCCATTTCGGTGTCGAGCGGCGAGGCGCGCCGGTGGCCTCGTTCGTCCGTTTCGACAAGCAGCCGATTGAACTCCGCTGTCACATTTACCATCCAGATTACGTTATCATACTTGATCCCACGCTTTCAGATTAGGCGGCGGTTGCCAAGGGGCTTGTGCCCGGGTGCTCGGTGTTGCTCAATGCGCCGGGTGGCCCCGAGGAACTGGAACAGTTCGGCGCATTTCGCACCGCCACGGTGGATGCCAGTTCAATCGCGCTCCGGCACAGGCTGGGGCAGCCCGCCAACCCGATTGTCAACACGGCAATCCTGGGGGCGTTCGCCCGGTTTTCAGCCGTGGTGGCCCTGGACAGTGTAATCAAGGCGGTGCTGGAACTGATCAAGCGCAAGCAGGACGCGAATGTAGCCGCGGTACGGGCTTCCTACGACAGCCTCCGCCTGGCGGCGGAAGCTTGACCAGCAGGTGGTGCGAGAGGTGATTTATTGAGTTCCAGGCAGGATAAAAATAAGCGGCAGTCCCTTCCCGAAGTCTCCGCCAGTACATCGGATATGAGCTGGAACCACACCGGAGACTGGAGTTTTATTGCCCCGGTTTATGCAAGCCGCACGGCCCCGTGCGCGGTGAAATGTCCGCTCAGGGTGCCGGTCAACGACTATATGCACCTGGTCAACGAGGGGCGGCACCGCGAGGCGTGGCAGATTCTGGCGGCAGCCAACCCGCTGCCTTCGGTAACGGGCCGGGTCTGCTACCACGACTGCGAGAACGGCTGCAACCGGGCCGGGTTCGACGAGACGCTGAACATCCACGCTATCGAACGTTTCCTGGGTGACACGGCGATAGAAAAGGGCTGGGAGCTGCCCGTGCCGCCGGCGGACGCAGCGCCCGCGCCGGTGGCGATCCTGGGCAGCGGTCCGGCGGGCCTGGGCTGCGCTTACGCCCTGCGTCTGGCCGGTTACCCGGTGGAGATATTCGAGCGCGAAACCAGCCCCGGCGGGATGCTGATGGTGGGTGTGCCCGAGTTCCGCATGCCGCGCAAGCTGCTCGCTGCCGAGCTGACCCGTCTGGAGCGGATCGGGGTCAGGTTCCGCTGCGGGGAGAAGGTGGAGGACATTAAGAGTATCAGCCAGCAGGTGATGGGCGTGTTCCTGGCCAGCGGCGCACATGGTTCGCGCGATGCCGGGGTGGCGGGGGCGGACCTGGAAGGCGTGCATTTCGGCCTGGACTACCTGAAAGCCTACAACGGCGGCAAACCCCATGACACCGGCGGCAGGGTGGCAGTGATCGGCGGAGGCAACACCAGCATCGATGTGGCCCGCGCCAGCCGTCGCCTGGGAGCCGAGGTGGACCTCTATTACCGTCGCACGGAAGCCGAGATGCCGGCCCATCCCGAGGAGCTCGAGGAAGCCCGCGCCGAGGGCGTGCGGTTTCATTTCCAAGTGGCCCCGGAAGAAATTTTTGCTGATTCAGATGGTAATGGGAGACGGGTCGGGAGTGTGCGCCTGATCCGTATGGAGCAGGGGGAGCCCGACGAGAGCGGGAGGGCGCGGCCCGTGCCGGTGGCGGGCAGCGGTTTTGAGGTGGAGGCCGCCACGGTGGTGTTCGCAATCGGCGAGCAGCCTGAGTTTGATTACCTCAGGGGCGACGGGGCGCTGAACGGTGGACGGCTGGCCGTGGACGCTTTCGGGCGCACGAGCATCCCCGGCGTGTTCGCCGGCGGAGATATCGTTCCCGGCGAGAATTCGGTGAGCCACGCCCTGGCCGATGGGATAGCAGCCGGGCGCAACATGGCCGCCATGCTCCGGAGTTTCGGCCCGGAAAACCTGAAAAAAGCGCTTGATGAGGGAGTCCCGGCCGAAAAGATCAATTTCGATTATTTTACCAAAGCGCCGCGGATTGAGCCGGCAACCAGTCTTAAGGCCAACCCCGCTGGAACCGATGAGGCCAGCGCCACGCTGGCCGACGCCGCCGCCCGCGAGGAAGCGGGCCGGTGCTTTAGCTGCGGGACCTGCACTGACTGCGACGTCTGCCTGGTGTTCTGCCCAGATCTGGCGATCCGCCGTAGCGAGGGCTCCTACGTGGTGCGGACCGAATACTGCAAGGGCTGCGGCATCTGCGCCGAGGAATGCCCGCGCGGGGTGATCTCGATGGAGAGGAAGGACAAGTGAGGGCGCTCATTACAGGCAACGAGGCGGTATCAACGGCCGTGCGTCTGGCGCGGGTGGAACTTATCGCCGCCTATCCGATTACCCCCCAGACCAGCATCTCCGAAAAGCTGAGCCAGTATTGCAGCGAGGGTACGCTGGACGCGGATTTTGTCAAGGTGGAGAGCGAACATAGCGCCATGGCCACTGTTATCGGCGCGGCCAGCACGGGCGTGCGCACGTTTACCGCCACCAGCAGCCAGGGCCTGGCCCTGATGCACGAGCTGCTGCACTGGTCGAGTGGGGCGCGCTTGCCGATAGTGATGGCCAACGTGAACCGCGCGCTGGGCGCACCGTGGAATATCTGGGGCGACCAGAGCGACAGCCTGGCTCAGCGCGACACAGGCTGGCTTCAGTTTTACTGCGAGAGCTGCCAGGAGGTGCTGGACACCACCCTGATGGCGTTTGCCGTGGCCGAGAGAGTGAACACGCCGGTGATGGTTATGTTAGATGGGTTTATCCTGAGCCACACCGCCGAGCCGGTTCAGATCCCGGAGCCCGACGCGGTGGACTCGCTGCTGGGCGGCGGGCCAAGCCCTCCCGCGCTGGTCGATCCGGAGAACCCGCGCACACTGCACGCGGTTACCAGCCCGGACCATTTTATGGAGTTCAAGCATCACCAGTTTCAGGCGGCGGCCGGGGCGGAAAAGGTGTCCGTAGAAGTTGCAGAGGAATTCGGCAAAATATTCGGGCGCAATTACCCTGGAACGGAAGAATTCATGTGCGGGGACGCCGAGACGATCCTGGTTGCCAGCGGCACGGCCGCCGGCACGGTGCGCCATGTGGTGCGCAAGTACCGCGAGCAGGGCAAAAAAGTGGGCATGATGCGCGTGCGGATGTTCCGGCCCTATCCGTTCGACGAGGTAAGGCGGATAGTGAGCGGGGCAAAGCGGGTGGCCGTGCTGGAGCGGGCGATATCCCCGGGCAGCGAGGGGACTATGGCCCAGGAACTTCGCTCGGCCGCGTACAGTGCGGGCGGTGGCCCGCAGGTCTATGACTTTGTGGCCGGCCTGGGCGGGCGGGATATCGTGCCGGAGGATATCGAGCGGATGCTGGAGCTGGTGGAGAATGGCGCCGACAAGCTGCAGCGAGTCAACTGGCTGGGGCTGAAGGAATAGGAAATCAAGTGAGGAACCATGCAAACCACTGACTACACCAAAAACAAAGACCTCAAAACGGAGTCGTTCGGCTGCGGCAACCTGGCCTGCCCGGGCTGCGGTGAAACGATCGCCATGCGCGGGGTGCTCAACGCCCTCGATGGCGACGCGGTGATAGTGATCCCAGCCTGCTGCGGCAGTATTATCGACGGGCTGTTTCCCTTCTCCAAAGCCCGCGTTCCAGTGCTGCACACCCCGTTCGCCACCGCGGCCAGCACCGCCGCCGGGGTTCTTCACGGACTCAGGCGCCGGGGTAACAAGCACACCACCGTGGTGGCCTGGGCGGGTGACGGCGGCACCTACGATATCGGCCTTCAGGCGCTCAGCAGCACAGTCGAGCGCAACGAGGATTTCCTCTATATCTGCTACGACAACGAAGCCTACATGAACACCGGTATCCAGCGCTCGAGCAGCACCCCGCTGCTGGCCTGGACCACCACCACCCCCGAGGGCGACCTCAAAAAGGCTCCCAAGAAAAACATTATCGACATCATGAGCGCCCACCGGATCCCATACTCGGCCGCCGCCACGGTGGCGTATCCCGACGATCTGGTGGCCAAGGTGCGCCGGGCAAAGAGTACGCCCGGCAGCAAGTTCGTCAACATCCTCGCTCCCTGCCCCACGGGCTGGAAGAGCAAGCCCAGCCTCTCGGTCAAGATCAGCCGCCTGGCCGTGCGCAGCAACGTCTACCCGCTCTACGAGGTATTCGACGGCGAGCGGCTGGTGCTGCGCGACAACCCGGACCCCGTGCCGGTTGGCAAGTACATGGAGTTGCAGGGCCGGTTCCATGGCCTGAGCGAGCAGGAGGTGGAGCTGGTGCAGCGGCATGTGGACCATGCCTGGGAGCAGCTCCGCAAGCGGGCGGACGAGATTATCTGACCCGTGTTATTGATAGAAATATCAGGCGGTTATTCCGGTAAGAACCAGAGACCGCCGATTTTTTTGTCCTTGTCGAACATGCACTTGAAGATGATTTTCTGCTTTTCGAACCGGCAGACTATGCTCACTGTATCAAACCCTTTATCTCTGGTATAAGCGGCATCTCCCCGGTCTTGATACTTTCCCAATTGTGAAGGCAGGCTGTTCCAGACCCCGGCCAGTTTGTCCGCGCTCAGGCCATCCTTCACCTGTTTGTTGAAAGTTTCCGTGACTTTTCCAAACTCGCCTTTTTCCAGGTTTTCCATCACTCCGACGGCGATGGTTTTCAGTTCCCGCTGTGTTGCTTCATCGGCGTTTTGGCCGGATGCCCCACAGGCGGCAACACCAGAGAGTAAGAGCAGCATCAGCAAGGTCCTCACTGCAATATCCTTTCGGAACAATGAAAAAAACGGATCAGGGAACAATGTATAACAGGACTACTTTCGAGAGTATTTCTCCGGCCAGGATGACGCCGATAAAGGTGAGTATAGCTTTAGCGCCTTTGACATTGGACGAAACGGTGAACGCGCGGTACATCAGCGCGACCATCCAGATTATCAGCAGCACGATGATCAGGTAGGAAGCGAGTGAAATCATAAATTCAACGGTAGAAACTCTGGCGCCGGCAAATTTGGGATATATGAACCGCAGATAGCTCTGTACAACCGGTATCTTCAAGAACAAAGCAATTGCAAAAGCCGGCCAGCGGGCCAGCGCCTGGGTGCCGAAAATATCGATTGCCCGGACCCGGCTGATAGAGATTATTTTACCGCTGGAGAGCAATAAGGCGGACATGATTATCCAGGCTATAAAGCCATCGGCTAAATACACCCATGCCGGGATATTGCTGGAAGCAGTTGTATGAACGTCCAGAACACCGTCGAAACGGAATCCGCCGGTATAAGAGAGCGCGCCGGTTGCGAGAATCAGTACAATTCCCGCCGCCAGCGCCTTGCCGCCCGCAAGGTAGTAAAACGGATTGAACAGCCAGCGGGAGAAGTCGTATCGATTCCGAGAATGCGCAGTTAGTGTTCTATTCATCGCTACTCTCCGGGTTAGAGGCGCTTTCCCCGGTCAGCCGGTCGACTTTCAGGATCAGGTTATCCAACCTGTTTCTGATAGTGGGATAGGAGATCCCGTAGATTGCCGAGAGTTCTTTCAGGCTGCCTCCGGCTTTGAGCAGGTTTAAAATGAATCCCTGATCCTCCTGATCCAGCCGCGCCAGCAACGGCAGTTCAAATGAACCCTCGACAGATGTGGAGCACGAGGGGCACTCCAGGCGCTTCGCTTTCATCAGGCCCCCACAGCAAGGGCAGATACTTGGCAGGTTTTTTTTCATGATAGTCGTATCTTTCGTTTCAGGGCAAAAGCAAAATGAATCTTTAATAATATTAATGTAATACTGAGAAAATTCAATATGTAAATAAGAAAAATACATTTTATCAATGCTCGAAGAAAAAATCAGCTACCATTGCACGGATGCAGGTTTTTAAAATTCTGTTTATTCTCTTGAGAAATTATAGGATAAAAATAAATCAAGAAAAACGTTGCGACTTTTTTTGTAATTTATCTGCGGCAATAAAGAATTTTTTAGGAATTAGTATTGCTTTACGGCTTAAAGATGAGTAGAATAACAGAAAGGATGAGTCCTTTTTTAAATTATATTTCTGATAAGGAGTTGTGCAATTGGTGGCTCCGGCTAAAAATGCCTTGCGTTCAATGGGCTTGAACGTGCTGGGTGGAATATCAGCCTATTTTATCGCCCAGGGTTTCGCCATGGCGGCGGAATCGTTTTTTGCCGCTCCTCAGGCCGTGGCCACCACGATTTTTGTCACCAGCTACTCGGGGATGGTAGTTGTTTGTGTGTTCAGGGTCTGGGAGGATGCCAAAGTGCTGACCCAGAACCTGAGTATTGTAATTATTGCCAACGAGCACGAAACCCTGCCCGTCGATTCCGGCAGCGGAAAGATTCAGCCGACCCTGTTTGATCAGGAAACCTTGGAGGATTTTCAGGCGCTGATATGCTCTATGCCGCGGGAGTATACCGTAATCAAGCTCAACCGGTTGTATTTTCTGGATAAACTCGCCGCGTTTCCCAATCTGAAAATGCAGGAGTTGGTCAACGATCAAAAAGCCTTTTCGCAGTTGCTGGCCTGCCTGAAATCGGATGATTTCATCCGGACCGATGGGTTCTCGTTTTCGATTCAGCCCGGCATGTGGGCGTCCAAACGGCAGGAGTTGAAAGCGAACGGCGATGAGTTCGGCAGGTGGCAGCGGGTGGCGGATGATTTGACCGGCGTCAGAGTCAACTAGGGCTTGGTTGCTTTAATCGATGTTCTGTTTTTTTGATATCAGTATTAACCAAACTGCCACCATACAGCATTTTGGCGGAATCCGGTTTCCCCTGGAAGTGGTATCCTAACTTCCGCAACTAAGCACTTAGGACTGCTCTTCTTTCCCTTCTTTTTCTTCCTCCTCGTTCAGGCTTTCCATAACCACTCCGTTTTCACCGTAGCGGAAAACCACGCTCTTGAGCGGGTCATCCACCCCGACATGTCTGTTGCAGAGGGTGACCGCCACGCCGGGGTAGACAACGTTGTAAGCCTTGATCGAGGCATCCTCGCAGATATTATCCGCGCTTTCGAGGTTTTTCAGTTCCGTTCCCAGTGCGGTGGCGATCTCCTGCTTCTTGTCCCTGATCTTGCTCAGTGTCTCGATCAGTTCCAGCCTGTCGGGCGGCAGCGGCTTCTTGACCAACCGCCTGCGGGAGTACTTGTTGAGGATTTTATTGATTTCCTTGATGTGTTCCGCATTTTTCCACAGGCTGGTGCGGATCTCTTTTATTTTCCTGCCGATTTCCCGGTCCACTCCGGCGATCACCGTGGTGTGGACGAAATTTTCGTTGCCGATGATATTGGCTTCGATACCCTTTAACGCACAGTACTCACCGCCGACTATCAGGCCTTTTTTCTCGGTGACCACCAGCTTGCCGCCGGCAAATACATTGCTGTGCATGAAATACTCGCCGATATTTACATCTCCCTGGCAGAGGATGTGCTGGTTGACGCAGTACTTGGCCGAAACGTTGCCTTTGGCGCTGATTTTCCCCTCGCCGTGGCCGATAAAACCCATCTTGAGCAGCACGTTGCCCTCCGACTCGATTACCGCGTCCTCCACTATCCCGTTGACTTCCACATCGCCCGAGGCCTTGACCCGGAACCCGCTTTTCACATCGCCGTTGATCACTACCGCGCCGACAAAGTCGATATTGCCCACCGAGTAGTCGATATCCCCCTTGACCGCGAATACCTGATCCACCGACACGCTTTCGCCCACCTTTTTCACGGTCCCGTCCATATCGGCCACCAGCACGTCAGGGTTGTCCGGGCTGCGCGAGGTGTTTTCTCCCATCGGCAACTCCGGCTTCTTGCCCTGGACCGGGCTTACCGTTTCCCCGTAGATCGTCTTACCTTCCTTGCCCGGCACCGGTTCGGTGACTTCGGCCAGCTTGTCGCCCTTCCTGACGTTCTGGATCAGGTTGAGTTCCTTGAAATTAACATTGCCGTCGTCGTCGAACTTGGGCCTGATCTCGGTAGCGAAATAGAACTTCAACTCTCCGTTGGTGTCGTTCACCGGCGGCTGGCCGCGCGCCACCAGCAACGGCTGCTCGAACTTGTCCTCCTTGAACGCCCACTCGATGACATCGTCCAGCACGCCGAAAACGATTCCGCTGTCCTGGAGATACTTGCGAAGATCGTCGGGGCCGAAATCATCCACCTCCAGCCGGGGCGTGATCACAACCGATGCCTCGTACTGGTCGGACACTTTTTCCATGCTGAAAAACGGCTGGACCTTGATACTGTCCGGCTCGATATGCAGATAGCCGTCGATCGTGGCCACCAGCACCTTGCTCTCCTGCGGGGAGTAGTCCACATTGACCAGTACCGGTACCGTGGCGGCTATCACGTCGTCCACTTCGCACGGTACGCCGAAAACATCGGTGCCTTCCTCGCCATCCACGGCGGGATGGATCTCGCCGATTCGCTGGCCCGGCGCTACCTTGGCGGGTTTGCCGGAGTCAAACGCGTACTCGATCCATCCGTCCTTGCCGGGTTTGGGGGCCTTGCCCTGGGCTATCAGGATCCGCTCGTTGAACACCGGCTTTGTTGCCAGTTCGTCCAGGACGTCTTGCTGAATCCCGTAGACGATGTCCTTTTCGGCCATCGTCGCCCTGATTTTCTCCAGGGGCGCTTTCGCCGATTTGTTCAGCGTGATCAGGGTTAGGTAGGCCGCCAGCTTGTCCTTGGTTATCTCCAGCCGGAGTTGAAGTTGCTCACCCTTCTTTTCCCCGTCCGGCTCTGGAGTCTGCCCGGCGTTGCCGCTGTTTTGTTTTTTCGCTTCAGTCATGATGATGTCGTAAAAAGTTTGATTTGCCGATGGCAAAGTAAAAAGCTTCAGATACGAGGCGCGCAGACGCACGAGAAATGAAGCGTACTTGCGGTACGCTGTAGTGACGAGATAATCTTACGCAACGAAGTGGATGGACTTTTTATGAAACCATCAGTCATTCTTCTTTCTGCCGGCCACGTAGGAGATGATATCGATCGTGCTGACTATGCCGGTCAGCTTTTTGCCCTTGGTGACAACCAGGCGATGGACCCGGTTATCCAACATCGCCTCGGCCAGTTTCTCCACGGTCCAGCTCTCCCTGGCGGTAATCGGGTCGGGAGTCATGATCTGGCCCACGTCGAGCTGGATCTCGCTGGTTATCGAAAGATTTTCCAGGTCGGGCGTGGAGTCCATCAGGTCCTTGAGGCCCATCTTCACTGTCAGGTCCAGGTCCAGGTCCATGAAATGGCCGATAATGTCCGTCTTGGTCACGATCCCGATCAGCTTGCCTTTTTTATCTACCACCGGCGCGCTGCTGATCCCGTTGTCGATAAACAGGTCGATCAGGTCGTTGACCTTCAACTCCCCGCGCACGGTGATTACGTTGCGGGTCATGATGTCCTTGGCTTTGATTCCCACCTTGTCTCCTTTCGGGCGCGTGTAAATGCGGTTGTATTTGCCTGACTGCCGCTATTGGACCTGACTGAGGCGCCGCTGCGAAAGCATGTTCAATCCGTCTCGTGCGCAAGGGTAGCATTTATCCCGCCGGATTTCAAGAGCACTTCGCGCGCGGATACCGCGCGCGGATACAATAAACTCCCCGGATGCGTACGTCCGCGCAAATATTCACGGCCAAAAACGCCACAGCCGGCTTGCGGCGTGCTCATGCCGCCGCGACGTTTTCGCCGCCCGCGGGCCGGAAAATTCTCTCTCCCGCTTCCACCACCATCCAGCCGGCCAGCACCAGCGTAAAAGCGTTGATCGCCGCCAGCAGGTACTGCCCGCCGGAGATAAAGCGCCACTCGTTGATCAACATCGCCCAACTGGTTGTCAGCACCATGAAAGCGCAGGGAATGCCGCTGATCATCCAGTAGCGCCCGCCCCTGGCGCGAAGATAGATCGTCACCACCAGCAGTGCCAGGGCCGCCAGCAACTGGTTGACCGCCCCGAACATCGGCCACAGCGCCAGGGCCCCCGCGCCGTTGGCCCCGCTGGCGAACGCCAGAGCTGCCGCGCTCAGCACGGCGATAGCGGTGGTGACGTAGCGGCCCGAGAGTTTTTCCAGGCGGAATTCGCTGAACAGCTCGCTGAGAATATAGCGCTGGGTGCGGGTGGCGGTATCAAGCGTGGTGCCCGCGAAACTGGCGATAAACACACCCATGATCGCCTTGCCGATTGACTGGGGGATCCCGATGGCCTGCATCATGTTGGCGCTGCCCACCACCACGGCGTCGATCTTGGAGGCCAGCCCGCCGGCGGCGCTCCAGGATTGGTAGTGGTGCTGCCAGGCGGCCGCACCGGTGAGCATCACTCCGCCCTCGCCCGTGTAACCCAGCCCGATTCCCGCGCTGACAGCCACCAGCACCAGCACGGCCAGGGCCGACTCCAGCAGCATCGAGCCGTAGCCCACGAACAGCGCGTCAGGTTCGCAGGAGGTCTGCTTGCTGGTGGTGCCGCTCGACACTATGCAGTGGAACCCGCTCACCGCCCCGCAGGCGATAGTCACGAACAGGAACGGCCACATCGGCGGCGCTCCGCTGGCGTGCGGGTTGAACGCCGGGGCCACTATCTCCATCCCGCCCCAGCCGCCGGCCACCATCGCACCCACGCTCAGCAGGCCCATCGAGATAAACAACTGCCAGGCGTTGATATAGTCGCGGGGCTGAAGCAGCACCGTTACCGGCAGGATCGAGGCCACGAACGCGTAGGCCAGCAGCAGGATCGTCCACACTCCGGTGGCGGGAATCCCGGCAACAGCGCCGAGCGACATGGGCAGCAGCGTGCCGAGCCAGATCGTCACGTACATCGTCGCCACCGCCGCCACTGTGGAGAGCGCGATACTGGCGGTGGTGCGATACATCACGAATCCCGCTCCCACCGCGATCGGGATCTGCAGCCACACCGGCAGCACGGCCGAGGGGAAGATGTCGAAAATCAGGGCGATCACCAGTCCGAAAATCGCGATCACGATCCACAGTTCCAGGAACATGATCAGAAAGAAAATCATCCGCACCCGGCGGTTGACATACTTGCTGGTAACCTCGGCCAGTGTTTTGCCCTGGTTGCGAAGCGAAACCACCAGCGCGCCCAGATCGTGCACCCCGCCCATGATCACCGCCCCCAGGAACACCCACAGCAGCGCCGGCACCCAGCCCCAGATTATCCCTATCGCCGGGCCGACAATCGGGCCCGTGCCGGCTATCGAGGTGTAGTGGTGGCCGAAAATGACGCTCTTGCGCGTAGGCACGAAATCGATCCCGTCGCGAAAGGTGTGCGCGGGGGTCTCGGCCGCGCTGTCCAGGCCGAACACCTTGCGCCCCAGGAACCGGCCGTAGGTGTGGTAAGCAAGAATATAGCCCAGAAAAGTAACCAGGATCAGCAGCAATGTATCCATCGTGATATGTCTCCCCCGGTGCTCCGCCGTTTGCCGGCGGTTGCAATCGTAAGTCGCTCTCGATCAAGCTGAGGCCAGTTTGTTGATACTAACAGCAGCGTGTTGAAAAAAACAAAAGAATGGGAATAAGGGTTGTCAAGGGCCGTTTTCCGCTAGGCCATCCCAAAATGGCGTGAGCGATGCAACTGCCTGATATAACGTAAGTAACGGGATCAGCAAAAGAAACGGCTTGCCTTGCCCTTGACAACCAACTAAGCAAAATATTTTATTCGGGGGCGTTGAGAGTTTTATTTCAACGCCCCTAATAATAACCGCGTCCTGATTCAAAGGGCAAGTGCGGTAATAAATTGTGCTGGCCTGAATTATGCATATTCCGGCTGACGGATAATGTCGAATGACCAACAGGCAAAATATGCCTGTCGATATGATTTGGCGTAAGAGCTAATAATAGCAGGCGGTTAAGTCTGTATGGGCGGTGGCGGCTGAAGTGCTGTCGCCGCCGTATTGAAAGTACACCGGGGGGTGAGAGTATGTCGGAATCCGGCAGCTATTTCCGCTTGACTTTATTCTTTCTCGCACTGATCTTCGCGGCGAGCGCGGTGCAGAGCGCCGATGCCCTCGCCCAGAGCGGCACGGTGGCCGTGGTCACCAGCCGCTACGCCAATATTCGCTCCGGACCCGGCATTGGTTATACCAGGCTGGGCAGGGTCTACCAGAACGAGCGCCTGCCGGTGACCGATATCCGCGCCGAATGGATCGAAGTTGCTTATCGCGGCCGCGGCGCCTGGATTTTCGGCAAGCTGGTCAGCCTGGAGACCACCGGGCCGAGCCAGGCGGAAATCGACCGGGTGGAACTGAAGGTTCGCGACCTCAACAACCGTCTTGACCAACTCACCGGAAAAATCGAACAGGCAGCCGAGGTTGTGCAGCGCAGTTATCCCGCGCCGCCACCGGAAACGACGATCACCGCGACGGCGCGTCCGCGGAAAAAGAAACTGTCCGTGGTCAGGGTTTCACCCGCCTGGATTTTTATCCCCGGCGGCCCCCGGCTGGCCGCGGGCGACAGGCTTCGCGGCTACGGGCTGCTGGGTCTTAGCGCCGCCTGCGCCGGCGGAGGTTACTATTTCCACGACCGCTACCGCGGCTACCGGGACGACTACCGGGCGCTGGACGCCTCGGCGCAGGCCGAAGAGTTCAGCACGCTGTTCGACAAGGCCGACAACCGCCGCAAGGTGAGCGAAGCCCTGCTGTACGCGGCGGCCGGGATGTATGCGCTCAACGTGCTGGACTATTTCTTCTTCCTGCCCCGCGCGATGGCCGGAGTGAGTGTCCAGGGCGCACAGCCCGGCAGCGGCAGGATTAAACTGAGCATGAGTACCGAGTTTTGAGCGGCCGCGAATCCATAAGAGCAGTTTTCCTGCTGGCGGCGGCCGCCCTGTTCCTGACCTGCCGTGGTACGCCGCGCGATAACCCGTTCGACCCCGAGAGCGAGGTGCTGATTGTCGAGGTGCTCTCCCCGCCGGAGGGGCGTGCTTTTACCACCGGGCGCCCGATTACATTCGAGGTGGCCGCGCGCACCGGTTACGACGGCCAGGCGGCCGGCGATACCTACCTCTGGACGAGCGACATTTCCGGTATTCTTTCCCGCCAGCGCAAATTCAGCGCTTCGCTGCCCGCGGGCGCCCACCGGATCGAGGTTATTGTCAGCGACAGCCTGGGGCGCAAGGGGGGCGGCTCGCTGCTGGTCCAGATCCGCTCGGCAACAGAATTCGGCGTGGAACTGCTGGTGCCCTCGGCGGACACGGCGTTTATCGTGGGTACGCGGCTGACGCCCCAGGCGGCGGAATATATCCCCGAGGGCTTCAGCGTGGTCGGCAGGCTCTGGGATTTCGGCGGCAGCGGGATTACGCAGTCAACACAACAGGAACCGGGAGAGGTGGTTTTCAGCCAGAGCGGCGTGTTTGCGATCAGCTACCAGATTTTCGACTCCCAGGGGCGCACGGCCGCCGATACGGTGCGCGTGGAAGTAGTCGCTTTCTCGCAGCCGCCGGAGGCCGGAATAATCTCTCCCGGGGCGGATACGACTATCTCGCTCGGCGACAGCCTGTGGCTCCAGGCCCAGGCGGGGGAGGGAGCGGTCAAAATAGCATACACAAGCTGGCTTTATCCCGAGGGCAGCGGGCTTGAAAACAGGGCCGACACGCTCGAAACTCCGGGCTGGATCGTGTTCGTGCGCCCGGGAGATTTCCAGTTGCGCTTCCGCGTTTCCGATATCCTGGGCGTGGCGTCCGAGGACACGCTGCGTGTGACTGTCCACGACACGCTGCCACCGCCCGTGGGCCGGATAGTCCGTCCGGCCGCCGACACCACGGTTGTCGAGGGGGACAGCATCTTTTTCTCGGGAGAAGTCACCCCGGCTACTTTGAGCAATCTGAGCCATCTCTGGACCTGGGGCGAGGGTAGCGCCCTGCCCGCCAGCTCGTTGCGCGAGCCGGGCTGGAAGGTGTTTGACGTGCCGGGAACTAATACGGTGGTTTATCTGGCCCGCGATCTTTCCGGGCGGGGAACGCCGGACAGCCTTAACGTAAACGTAACGGCCAACCAGCCGCCCACGGCCGCTATTGTCAGTCCGGCCGGGGATATGGCAATCGGGCTCAACGGAGAACTCAGCTTCGAGGGCGACGACTCCGACCCGGAGGGCCGGGAGTTGACAAGGGTCTGGGTCTGGGACCCGGCCAGCGCTATCGCGGCCTCCGCGGCCGACAGCGCCAGGGTGGCCGGAACGCGCACTTTTACGGTCACGGGCACCTTTCCGGTCATCTACCGGGTAACCGACGATAAGGGGCTGGTGACCGAGGATACGATAACTGTAGCGGTCTCGAACAACGAGCCGCCGCTGGCGACGATTGCCGCCCCCTCGACAGACACCACGGTCTACGCCTGGGTGCCGGTAACGTTTTCCGGGACGGATTCGGACGCCGACGGGACAATCGCATCGCGAAAGTGGGATTTCGGCCAGAGCGGACTCAGTGTGGAGGGCGATACGAGCAGCGCTCCGGCGGATGTATATTATTCGACGGCCGGGGATTACAACGTGATCTATTCGGTATTCGACGACAAAAGCACCAGGGCTGCGGACACGATTGCGGTATCCGTGCTGGCCAACAACCGGCCCCAGGCGATGATTCTCTCGCCGGTGGGCGACGTTTCCATCGCGGCCGGGGACAGTATCAGCCTGCTGGGCACGGCTTCCGATTTGGGCGGCAGTGTTGTGCTGAGCGTATGGACCTACGGGGCGGGCAGCGGATTGCCGCCGGACTCGGTGGCAATCCCGGACTACCGTACTTTCCCCAACACGGGGTCTTTCACGGTGATTTTCAGGGTCACGGACAACGTGGGCGCTGTGGCCGCCGACACGCTCTCCGTAACCGTTACGCCCTGAGCGGCGGAGTGCGCTCAGCCGTCCCGGCTTTCATCACCCTGCCCGGTTTTCGGCAGGCTCTCCGGTTTGATCGTCGCCGGCCGGGCCGTGGGCATCCGGCCCAGGTCGTAGTTGTCCGGATGGATCATCCCCAGGCTCAATACCAGCTTCAAACCCTCTTCCACGGATATTTTCAGTTGAAGCAACTCCTGCTCCGGCACCAGGATGATATAACCGGAGGTGGGGTTGGGCACGGTGGGAACGAAAACGTGGATGAAGTTTCCGTCGCTGTTTTCCCCCTTAATCCGGAACGGCACTTTGCGGCGGCTGGTAACAAAGCCCACCGCGAACAATCCCTTGCGCGGATATTCGATCAGGGCCACCTGCTTGAAACTGCTGGCGTCCATTTCCAGGAACCCGTCGCTGACCTGCTTGATCGCGCCAAAAATAGCGCCCACCAGCGGGATATGGGTGATTGCCATATCTTTCAGCGCGTTGAGCCTGCCGCCGATATAGGTCCGGCTGATTATTCCGGTCAGCCAGATCAGCAGCAGCAGGCTGATGAACCCGGCGCCGTGGATATATTCGCCGGAAAACCTGGCGAAATACTTTCCCAGGATCCCATCCAGCACCCGGAACAGCCAACTGACCAGGAAAACGGTGGTGATAACGGGCAGCAGCACCAGGATGCCGGTGGTAAGCTGTTTGCGCAATGTACGGAATATGCTGTCGTCGGCCAACTCGCTGCTCCGGATATTGTGAAAATGCGTGGCGCGGGGTTGCCGTGTGCTCACAAATAATAATAACCGTCAGAGGTACTCGGGGTAAAGGGCAATAAGCGAGCCTGTCAGCAGCACCTGCAAGATTTCTTGTTTAATTGACAAAGCGGCGGGGCCGGATTAATTTTCTTCGATATGTCATTAATATATATGGGGGTGATTGGAACCCTGCCGCCGGAGAGCGAAGATGGATAAGGGCTACAGTGTTGTCGTGGGAATGACCCTGGCTTACGCGGTCAGTTTTTTCGGCATGTTGCTGGCTTATATCGTCTATCAGCGCAACAACAACCACAACGAACTCTGGCGTCGGCGGCCGGTGGGCGTATCGTTTTTCAGTGCGGTCTACGGTTATATCCTGCCCGCGGTGCTGGTGCTCAACGCGCTGCTGACCCTGGTGATCAAGATTTTCCGCGGCTGGGATTTCAACGCGTTCGTCTGGACGAACGCCGCGTTGGGCTGGCCTTTGCTTATTGCCGCGTTGCTCTACCTGCTGGTGGGCCGGTTCTCCTGGAAGCTGGACCGCTGGGGCTACAGGGTCTGCCTGCTGCTGGCGCTGTCCGGTGCTCTGGCTCTGCTGGCGGGAATCGCTTCGCTGATCAGCAGCGGATATTTTGACCTGCATAAAATCGGCTCCTACGTTACCGGGTTGATCTGGCACGTTCTCTGGGCGGTGTATTTTTTCCGCGGCAGCACGCGCATGGCGTTTTTTCAGAACGGCGCGGCTGCTTCCTGAAGGTTCACCCAACCCCTTTCCTCCGATTCGATCCCGATGATTCCACATCGTCCCTGTCGGGCGGCCATGACCACCTCATCCGCAGGGCGCGGGGATTTGCGCTGCGAGGTGCGCTTGACATCCGCTGGGGGGATGCATATGTTTAAGTCCATAAAGATTAAGACTTTCGGTAATTGGTCCGCGGCCGCAGTGGAACGAAAACGGAATTCGAGCGTATTGATGAGTACCGTTGGCGGACTCCCCGTAGCGGCAGGATGAAAGCGGCCGGGCCTGTTGTAGCCCTCGGCGGGGATGCTCTCTGGAGTCAGGTGGGACAACACCGGCGGCCGGGGGTTGAAGTCGGATGATAACGGGCGGGGCTTGACCGGCCGTGGCGCCGTTCGAATGGCAAGACGTGAAACGGGAAGGGAAGCGCCGATGTCCAGAGCGGTACTCGGCTCTCAGGTGCTGGAGAAAATGAGGGCTGCCGATGTGATGGTGCCCTCGGTGCTGGCGGTGAATGGCCGGGGCAGGTTGCTGGAGGACCAGCAGAAGCTGTTAACCCGTTACTACCTGGAGGCCGGTGCGGCTACGGTTATCCCCGGTGCTCATACGGGGCAGTTCGCTCGCGGTGATATTGAGCTCTACGTGCGCTGGCTGGAGTTGAACGCGGAGGTTATCGACACGTGGGGCAGCGCTGAGCGCACGTTCAAGATGGCCGCGGTGGGCGGAGCGAAAGCGTTCGAGATGCTACGCGCTGCCGCCGCTGCCGGTTACGATATCGTGCTCGTGGCCCCGACCGCTTTTGTCAACGCGCGGGGCGGGAAGCTCAGTGAGAGCGACTCTCTGAAGATGCTGGCCGAGATGGCCGAAGTGGCTCCGCTTTACGGATTTTACCTTCAGGAGGCGGTGGGCGGACAGGAGCTGGGCGGCGAATTCTGGAGCGGGTTGTTCGAGATCGCCTACGGGGCCAAGGCCGCTGCTTTCAACAGGGCCAGGACCGATGTGATGATGCGCGCTGCTGTTACCTCGCCGCGCCTGGACGAGTTGGTGATGGTTACCGGCAATGACGACTACATTGTGGGCGACCTGCTGAAAACGTGGTACGACCCGGCGGATAAATCGCGTAGCCTCAGGTTCTCGGCAGGTTTGCTGGGCCATTTCGCCAGCGACACCCATGCGGCGGTAAAGATGGTGCGCAAGGTCAAGCAATACCGCGACGCCGGCGCGAGGGCTGGCCGGAGCCGGCCCTCGGATGAAATCCTCAAGCTTGCCGGTGCCGTTACCGCGATGAACCATGCGCTGTTCGACACGGCCGAGTTGCCCGGGTCCCCGCCGTTCGAGTGTTGTGTGATCGGCGTGGAACATCGGTTGCGTCATCTGGGCGTGATCTACGAGCGGACCGATATCCGCTGGTTCGGTCCCGATGGCGCTCTGCGGCTGGAAACCGGACGGCCGGGTCTGGAGGAGGAGATCGCTCTCGCGTACTGCTCCCGGCCGGAGTTGAGCGACGATTCGTTTGTCAATCCGGCAAGAATACAGCGGTGGAAGCAGGAAATGGGAATAGTATGAACGGAGTTAGCGCTAGATGACGTGGAAAAATCTCGCCGGTATCGACAGTGTGGACCCGGGCGATCTTAACGAATACATGTCCCGTCCCGACGAGCGGGTACTGGAGCTGGTCCGGCGGCGCACAGATCGGGAGATAGTGATCTATGGCGCAACCGGCAAGTGGACGCTGGACATAACGGAAATGCTGTTGCGCGCCATGCGGGAAACGGGTGTCACCAGGTGCAGAGTGCACCTGGTTGCCCGTTTCAGCAACGAAGAGTACACCCGCGCGCGGCTGGCCCCCTATCAGGGGTTGTACCGGATGCACAAGGTGGATTTCCTCAATCTGACGATGAGCGACCTGGTGGCGCTCGATGCGGAGTCGAGCTGGATGTTCTACGGACTGGGTTACAAGTTCCGCACCAACGAGACCGTGGAAGAATACCGCCGCTTATGCGACCTGTACGGCAAGGTGATTCCATCGCTGATTTTTACCTACCACAGGAAGAACTCTGAGATTGTGATGATCGGCTCGGGCAACGCCCTCCCGCCGACTCCCGTGGACCGGCAGGCCTCCGACGAGGCCCCGCTGGTTCCGCTACCCCAGCAGGTTTACGGCGAATCGATCAAGAACAAGGAAGAGATCCTCAAGCTGATATTGGAAGACGGCGGGGGGGAAAGTTCCCGGGCGGTGATCCTGCGGGCGATGTATATGACCAATCTGACTTACGGCGGTCTGGAAAAGCCGATGATCGCGGTGCTCAAGGGCGAACCTGTCGACCTGGAGCAGGCCGGCGTGTTCAACATCATCAGCCATCGCGACGCCAGTATCCTGGCCATACTTTCCGTGGACTCCGCTTCGAACCCGGTGACTACTCTCAACCTCTCCGGCCACACCGTGGCCGCGCGTACCGCGGCCGAGGTGGCGGCCGAGATGTTCGGTGAGCCTGTTAGCTACACCGGAACGATGCGCAGCCTGCATCTGCTGGCCGATGATACCAGGATCAGAAGCATTTACGGCGGTTGCCTGGATTCGCTGGAGGAATTGCTCGCCGCCCAGGCTTACTGGATCAAGCACAGGGGTGGCTCGCTGAAACTCGATCACAAGGTAGGAATAGCTACCTGAGTGTTTTTTTGCGGCGAACGCTCGTCCGGTGTCCATGGAACAGGGGCCCGGCAGCAACTGTATGAAGAGTTGTTTACTCAATACCGGATAATCCTTGCGGGGGAAAAGCATGATCGAGACGGAAAAAAAACCGGAACAACTCCTCAAGGAAATTCATCGTCTGCGCGAACAGCTTGCAAGAGCGAATGAAGCAGAGGGGAAACTGAGGGAACTCGAGCGTCTCTATGTCAAGACTTGCCGGGATGTAGACAGCCTGACGCGCGAGGGATACATGATCCGTTGGATAGTTAATATGCCGCAATTGTACCTGAACGACGATTTGCGGATTGTCGGGCACTCGGCGGATTTTGTCAGGCTGACGAACAAAGTGGCTGAATATGCCCGGCAGAGGGCCGGGCTGAACGTTTTGATGAGAGATGCGGATGTTAAGAAGGTAAGGGCTTATATGGCATGGATCAATGAACTGGAAGAGCTGCCGTATAAGGACGGTGAACCCTGGGAGTTGCGATACAGCGGTCCAAACGAGGATGACAGAATTGGCGGCCAATGGATTATGCACACCGGAGATGATAAGTGGGAGATCATCAATCGGGATGGTAAATATTTTATTCGGCATAACGCCCATCCGCAGGATAATCAAGACTGCTGTCTGCTGTCTGTCGAGCAGTACGGTGGTTCCACCGAGGATGTGCGGCTGGTATTCAAGACACGCACCGCCCCAAAAGAGGAAAATATCAGGGACAATACCTGTTTCATCTCGGTTTCCTCGGGCCGGGAAGATGTATTGCCGGACATAAACGGTTACACGGTTGCACTCGGTTCCAATTATAATGCACTTGGAAGGCTTCAGAAACAGGGAGCCGATGTGGTCAGCAGGCAGGAAAAACTGGAGCCGGATACCGATTACCTGGTCGAAGTGGAGCGGATCGGCGGCAGGATTACGCGCAGGGTGGTTAATCTGAAATCGGGCGAGGAAATGCCGCTGCTTTATTTTACCGATTTCAACGCAATTTACGAGAGTGAGAATTATATCGGGTTCTACACTTATAGCGGTGAAGCCGAATTTTACGATATTGAGATATATACCCGTCCCTCACGCTTTAAAATCGAGCAGTTCATTCTGCCCTTTCAGATCGAAATTACGCCCTGTGCAAATGAACTGGAAGACCGTGTTTTCGAACTGAAGTATGTTCGCAACGAGATCATGGGGGCATCAAGGCACACGTTGATTTTCAACGACATCACCACCCGCCAGCATAACGAAATCCGTCTGCGCGAGAGCGAGGAGAAATACAGAAAACTGTTCGAGGAAGACCGCGTAGCGCGCTCGACCACCACTTCCGACGGCAGATTTATCGACGCCAACCAGGAGATGCTTAATCTGGCCGGATATACACGGGAGGAATTTTCCCGGCTTAAGGCCTTAGACCTTTATGTCGACCCATCCGTGCGCCGCAAGTATCTCGATCAGCTCGAACGCGATACGTTCGTCCGGGATTATGAAATCGCTTTCAAAAAGAAAGACGGGACACCGATGGACTGCATGATCACTTCCAGCATCCATCCGGCCACCGACGGCAGCGAGTATTTTATTCTGGGCAGCATCCACGACATCACAGAGCGTAAGCGGATGGAAGCCAAGCTGAAAGAGTCACAGAAGATGGAGGTTATCGGGCGAATCGCCTCGGGTGTGGCCCACGAAGTGCGCAATCCGCTCAATGCGATCCTGGCGATCAGCGAGGCGCTGAGCGAGGAAATCGGCGACGAGGAGGCGTACAAACCTTATCTCTATCATATCTGCAGCCAGGTGGACCGTCTGTCGACATTGATGAAAGACCTGCTGGAGTTGGGCAAGCCGCTTCAAACGGATGAATTCGTGCCCGCGGACATGTTCGATATCTGCAGCAGCGTTCTGGAGTTGTGGCACCAGAGTTCCGCGTTCAAGAATACGGAGGTGGTTTTAGATAATGCAACCGGGGGCGAAAGATTGCTGGTGCTGTGTAACAGTACGAAGTTGAAACAGGTGTTTCTCAATCTGCTGGAAAACGCGGCGCAACACAGCCCCGAAGGCGAAAGCGTGGAACTCAAGCTCATTGATCCGGGCAAGGGCAAGGTGTTGATCCGGGTTACGGACCGTGGCGCCGGGATCTCCGGAGAGGTGATGCCAGAAGTGTTTAAACCGTTTTTCACTACCAGGGCCAGGGGGGCCGGACTGGGCCTGAGCATTGTCAAGAATATCGTGGAAACCCACGGTGGCACGATTGAGTTGATCAATAACGACCCCCCGCCCGGATTAAGGGTGGATGTCGTACTGCCGGTGTTCGAGGACACAGATAATGAAGAATAACCTGTTGTTGGTCGATGACGACGAGTCTATCCAGTTCGGGTTTTCCAGGTATTTTACCAAGCACGGCTTCGGTATCGATACGGCAGGTTCCCTGGCCGAGGCGCGCGAGGCCGTGGAGAAATGCCAGTACGACGCCCTGCTGCTGGACCTGATGCTTCCCGATGGCAAGAGTGTGGGTTGGATCCCCGAGGTGCGGGACAAGTTTCCCGGCACCGCGATCGTGGTGATCAGCGGCCATGGCGATGTTCCGGAGGCGGTGGAAGCAGTCAAGGAGGGGGCCGATAACTTTCTTACCAAGCCGGTTTCGCTCAAAGACCTCAAGGTTATTCTGGAAAAAAGCCTGGAAATCGGCTCACTCCGTCGCCGACATGTCAATTACCAGCGGATGCGCAGCAAGGCGGAACCGTATTTCGGCGACAGCGCGGCGATCCGCAAGGTGCTTGAACTGGCCTCGCTGGCGATCGAGAACGACTCGACAGTGCTGATTATCGGCGAGACAGGTGCCGGCAAGGGCGTACTTGGCCGCTGGATTCACGACAACAGTTCCCGCAGCCAGGCCGCTTTTGTCGAGATCAACTGCAGCGGGCTAAAGGGGGAGTTGTTCGCCAGCGAACTGTTCGGACACGCCCGAGGCGCGTTTACTTCCGCCGCGCATGACAAACCGGGGTTGATCGAGGTTGCCGATGGCGGGACGTTGTTTCTCGACGAGATCAGCTACATGCCGCTGCCGGTGCAGGCCGAGTTCCTCAACGTGATCGAAGAGCGCAACTACCGTCGCCTGGGCGAGGTTTCCCTGCGCCGCAGCGAGTTTCGCCTGATTTGCTCCACCAACAGAGAACTGCTTGAGAAAACCAGGGACGGCTCTTTCCGGCAGGATTTCTATTTCAGGATTAATGTCTTCCCGATCAGAATCCCGCCGTTGCGTGAGCGCATGGAGGACCTGGAGGGGCTGGCAACCTTTCTGTTGCGCTCCGGGAACAACAGTGCCCGGGAAATAGGGCCGGATGTGATGAAGTTGCTCAAATCCTACAGCTGGCCGGGAAACGTCCGCGAGTTGAAAAATATTTTGGAGAGAGCCTTGCTGCTCTCCAGGGGTGGTGAGTTAAAGCCCGGGCACTTTAGCGGTTTGAGTGCGGACAGGGTTGTCGGGATTCCCGGAAGCGGTGATGTGATGAATCTGGAGGCGATGGAAGGGATTCATATCAAATCGGTAATGGACCGTTTCAATGGGGATGCCCGCCAGGCGGCCGACGCTCTGGGTGTTTCGCTTGCCACTCTGTACCGCAAACTCAAGAAAATCGTCACGGTGTAATAGCGGCCGGATGCAAAATCATCTCCATCAAAACGCAGAGCTGTGTTTCATCCGCGGCCGGCAGCGTGCCAAAAAAACGAAGGGATGAGAATCTTGTTGTCAAGGGCCGTTTCCCGTTATGGCTGTCGAAAGCCGGCATGAGCAAGCTGACTGTTTGCAATAAAACGAATAGCAGAACCGGTAAAAAACGGCTTGCTTTACCCTTGGAAACTTGCCCGGGCAAAAGATTTTATTTGAGGGCGTTGAGAGTTCTGTTCAACGCCCCTCTTGCGCCAGTGCTGTTCGGGGTATTCCTCTGTAATGCGGTATTTCATGCTGAAACCGAACCATAAAACCAAAAAATAGCCGGCTGTAAAATCATCACCTGCTCAGGTCCCCAATAATCCTGTTAACACAGAGGCCCCGTCAGGAATCCCCGTCGGCATACTGCCCTTGATTTTTATCATAGCCGGGGAATGTGAGCTGAAACGCCATCTTCAACGCCATGGAATACCAGATGGTCAACTATCTGAACAGGCAAAAAGGCATCCGTAATAAAAAACATCGCCCCACCGGAATATCCCGGGGCAAAAAAGTATTGCTTGTTTTGACGGGCCTTGCGATCATCCTGTTGATTGAGCTGGCGCTCAGGCTGCTCTCCTTTTCCGTGCAACACACCTCTCAGAGGGACCCATTTGTGGGTTTTTCCTCTATCAATCCGCTTTTCGTGCAATACGTTGCCGATGACGGCAGCGTGAGGATGAAAACCTCGCCCGGTAAGCTGACCTGGTTCAACGAGCAGGGTTTCCCTCTGGAGAAAAAGGCTGGTACGTTCCGCATTTTCACCCTCGGCGGCTCGACCACTTATGGTCGTCCCTACGCGGACCCGACGTCATTTTCCGGCTGGACGAGAGCATTGCTCAATGCTGACAGCTCTTCGGGCAGACATTACGAGGTGGTCAATGCGGGCGGGATCAGTTACGCCAGTTATCGGGTCCGGGTAATAGCGGAAGAGTTACTGAACTATTCTCCAGACCTGTTTATTATCTACACGGGCCACAACGAATTTCTGGAAGCCCGCACTTACGAAAATCTGCGGGACCAGCCCTCACTTGTATTTAAGGCCCGCAAGTTGCTCTCCGGGATGAAAATTTATCAAATACTTAAAAAAACAATCGGAGCTGCCGCCGCCGGTGAACCGGACATTAGCCGCAAGCGCTCTATCCTTGCTCCTGAAGTCAGAACCATGCTCGACAGCAGTGCCGGCCTTGATCTTTACGTGAGGGATACTCTCTTTTCAAGGGGCGTGTTTGAGCATTTCCGCTATAATATCCAGGCGATCAAAAGGATGTGCAAACAGGCGGGTGTGCCGCTGATTTTTCTCGATCCGGTGGATAATATCAAGGACTTCTCTCCGTTTAAGAGCCAGGGGAATCCGGCCTTAAGTAAATCAGACTCGGAGCGGACCGCCAGGCTGGTTTCCGAGGGCGAGCTCCGGTTGCGCGACGGCAGACCCCGGGCGGCAATTGATAAGTTTGCAGAAGCGGCCGGGCTGGATTCACTCTACGCCGGCCACTGGTTTATGCTGGGCAGAGCATGCCTTGCCGCCGGAGATACCGCAAGCGCGGCCGGCTATCTCTTAAAGGCGCGTGAACTGGATGTCTGTCCCTTGCGCGCCCAGTCGCCCATCCACCGGATACTGGGCGAGGAAATGGCCGGCACCGATGCCCCGCCCCTGCTCGATCTGCCGGAGCTTTTTAAAAGATTCGCTCCCGGCGGTCTGATTGGCCGGGAATTACTGATCGACCATGTTCACCCCTTGCCGGAGAGCAATCTCCGCATAGCTCTCTTTATCCTCGAGTGGATGATAGACAGCGGTTACGCGGATCGACAATTATATCCTGAATCGGAAAGCCGGTTGGCCGACGTGACCAGCAGCGTATACGGCAGTTTGCCCGGGGACTATGCCCGGAACGGAATCGTCAAGTTGGCCAGGGTTCTGTTCTGGTCTAAAAAGTTCGCTGAGGCGTTGAGCGTTCTGGACGAACAGTGGGATCTACTGTTCGACTCCCCCCGCGCCCAGTTTCTCAGAGGCGAACTGATGCAGTCTCTCGGCGGGGCAACTCAGGCGATAGAGCATTACCGGAAGGCATATGAGCTTGCTCCCGATGAGAAGATAATAATTATCGAACTGGCCAGTTTATACAACAAAGCGGGCATGACCGACAGTTCCGAAGTTCTGCTAAAAAGAGGACTTGAGCGGTTTCCTGATGATGCGCAGATTCTGGGTGATTATGGTATGGTGCTGGTCCGGAAAGGAGACACGGACGCGGCGATGAGATTATTGCTCAAGGCGCGACGCCTCGAACCGGACAATGCGAATATCCAGTTGAATATTGGTAATGTTTATGCCATGAGCGGGATGTTCCAAAGGGCCGGGCAAGCTTACCTTGAATCCATTGAGCTGAATCCGGCCAGCAGCGATGCCTGGTATAATCTGGCCAATATCAATTATGAATTAAACGATTCGGAAAAGGCTGAAAAACAATTTCTCAAGGCAATAGAACTGGACTCCAAAAACGCACTGGCTCAATTAAATCTCGGAAATCTGTACGTGGAGACAGGTCGTTTCCAACTTGCCGAGTCCTACTATAAAATGTCCTTGGAATCCGACCCGGGTATTCCCGCCACATACGCCAACCTGGTGAAACTATATCTGAAAATGGGGGATGATTCTCTTGCCACCGAAATCTTCACACAGGGGCGCGAAAAATTTCCTTACAACTCCTTATTGAAAAACATTATTCCCGACGACTGATATCTGCTATTCCCGCTCCTGTGATAGAGTCCTGATGTTGCAGTATGACGCCATCCATCACCGCCGCCCACTGCAGTGCCGGTTATGCTTGAAGCCCGGCAGGTCCTTGATAATAATACGTCAGGTTTTATGAAAATCACGCAGAGTACACGGCTCTGTGGGCTGGGTAATTCGCTTTTTAACATTCCCCCGGATGCAATCCGGAATTCCCGGATCCATAAAAGTGCAAGAAGCCGGACAGCACTCATGTTTCCGGCCATTCTCAAATGTGATATTTATATTTTGCGGAAATGAGAATCGCCGTTAAGCGTCTCAAAACACAATGCCATGAATGTCAAAGTATTAGGGAAGCAAGGACCTTTGGCATTCATTCTGCGGATGACTTTACGACCTTAAAAGCACCTAATCATTGGGAACCTCCGGATGGCAAAAAAAATATTGCTTGTCGATGATGAGTCTGCCGTACTGTTCGCCTATAAAAAGGTGCTCCAGCGTGAGCAGTTCAAAGTTGACGCGATAGATAGCATGGCTGGCACATACGAGTTGCTCAAGAGCAACAATTACGATGTGGCTATCCTGGACTTGCGCCTGGGAGGAGAGTTGTCGGAGGAGGGATTCGAGCTTCTTCGGCATATCAAAGGCAAACATCCTGAAACGGTAATTGTCATGATAACAGCTCACGGCAACAAGGGAATACGCGAACGGGCGTATCAGCTTGGCGCCGATCATTATTTCGAGAAGCCGGTCAGTACCAACCGTATCCGCGAGGCTTTGACCATCTCTGGTGTGATGCCGGTCGCTGGAAAGGTGGGCGGCCGGATGGTTCAGCCACCGGGAACCGGCTCGCTCAAAGAGCAGGCGCCATGAAACAAATATTATGGCTGAGGAGTTGTATACAATAGCAATTTATGGTACAATATGATTATCCGGAGCCCCGAAGAGCGGCCTGATTGGCCGCCGGGTAAACTTTCGAAAGGAGGTGCAAGGTTGCTTAATGAGGTCATAGTTGGCTTTTTCGCTTCCACTACCATTCACTCGCATCGTACGGGAGGTCGGCCTATGTAACTACTCTTCGCTTTCTGCGATTTTCATAAGTTGCAGACTGAACAATTCTTTTGGGGGATTTTATGCAACAAAAATCGTTTATTACGAGCATGTCGGCGTTCCTCGTCCTGCTCATGTTGCTGGCTGTCAGCGCGTTCGCCCAGATGACTACCGGTAAGATAGAGGGCGTGGTGCGTGATTCCGACACCGGACAGCCCCTGCAGGGCGCACAGGTCGTGGTCGAGGGTACACGGCTTGGTAACGTGACAAATGCCGACGGGTACTACTTTATCCTCAGCGTTCCTCCCGGACGCCGGGGGGTGACGTTTACTTATACCGGTTATCAGAAAACCACGGTCGCTAACCAGTTGGTGCTGGCCGGTCAGACGTTGACGGTCGATGCTTCTCTCAGCTCGACAGTGGTGCAGTTGGAAGGTATCACTGTCCAGGGCGAGAGCGAAGTGCTGGTGCCGCGGGATAACACGGTTACCAAGCAGCGCCTCACGGCCGAAAGGATCGTGGAGGTACCGAACCAGAGGATCGAAGATATGATGATCCTCGAAGCCGGTGTCGAGATCGGCGGCCGTGACGCCATGTCTCGCGGTCTTCGTATCCGCGGCGGACGTATCGGTGAGGAAGCCGTGATCGTCGACGGCGTGATGGTCCGTAACTTCACCGCCGACCCGTTCCGCCAGGGACAGGGTTGGATTTTCGATACCGAAGTCGGATCCCGCAGTGAAGATACATCTCCGCTGGAATTCTCCACCAGCTCGGTAGAGCAGGTGGATATCATCACCGGCGGATACCAGGCCGAGTATGGAAATGCTCAGTCCGGTATCGTCAACATCATCACCAAGGAAGGCGGACCGCGGCTCCGTGGTGCGGTGCGCTATAATACTGACGCGGTGATGCCGCGTACGGCCGACTGGGGTTACAACCAGATGATGGCCGACATCAGCGGGCCGATCCCGTTGATCCCCAATACCTATTTCAGTGGTTCCGGGGAAATCCAGGGTGAGACCGACCGCAGCTACACGCATGCCAGCGAAGGGTTCCGCGCTATCGACCAGTCGTTTGTCAACCGGCTCAACGAAGCGGTGCGCAACGATCCTTCGGTTATCGCATCGGGCGTACCGCCATATTCGCTTGAGAAACTCCAGACCGGCAGAGAGTTTTTCGCTTCCAAGACCGGTCAGAACGCCAGTCTGTTCAGCGCTCCCAACCCGGTACGACTGCCCGGAAACTGGGGAGACAGGACGACCGGTACGGTCAAACTGACCTCTTCACCGATATCCTCCCTCAAGCTGATTGGGTCGTTGAACCGTTCACGTACCCAGTACTCCTATCCGCAGGGATGGACAGGACAGGGCAGCTACTTCCAGGATGGGATTTTCTCCAGGGACGATCCTATGTGGGTGAATCGCAACTGGGGTTCGAGTGCGGATACTGAAGTTTATGTTCCGCAATCCTACGCGCGCAAAACCCGCTCCTCCAATCTCCTGTTCGGCGCCGATTGGGACATCTGGCGTAGCGCCGAGCGCACGGCCGCCCTGCAGGTGCGCTACACGAACTTCCGGGCGGTGGAAAACAACAACTCCAGTATCAAGACCAACTACAAGCGTGATACGTTCCTGAGCTGGAGCCCGCACGACGTGCCGTTCGAAGTCGAGACTTATCCCAATCGCGAAGGTCCGCCGGATCCGAGCTATTGGCCGGATGGCCAGGTGGGATGGAAGACAGGCGCCACCATGGTAACTCCGTACGTGCTCGACAGCTACACCGCGTACTACATGAACTACTACTACCTGAATGAGAACCAGGACAATTACAAGGCCGACCTGGATTTCCAGTGGGACCGTTACAACCGGGCCAAAATGGGATTCCAGTACACGTCCTTCCATAACTTCTCGTTCCGCACCGACTACCGTACGACCATCCGCGATCCGTTCAACGAGTTCAGGTACAAACCCCAGATGTACAGCGCGTATCTGCAGAACCGGACCGATCTCGGTGATTTCGTGATCGATTACGGTGTCCGCTACGATGGTTTCTCGCCGATGGACAACTGGGGCATCACCAGCATGGACCCCCGTGCTGAAAGGGTAAGCCCGAAAACCCAGACCGAGTGGTCCCCGCGTTTTGACGTGGGTTTCCCGGTTACGGATAAGGCGCAGTTCCGTTTCAGCTACGGTGCGTTCGCCCAGTTGCCGCAGTTCAACCTGATGTTCAGCCGCGGCAGCAACCCGGGTGACCTGACCTATCAGCGGACCGACTCGTTCGAGAGCGGCCTGAGCTACCTGTTGTCCGATGACGTGGTGTTCGACCTTGTGGCCTACTACCGCGACATCCAGGGTAACGTGGCCAACAAGGAAATCTTTGTCGATCAGTACCTGTGGTGGTCGGGTTACCAGACCCGTTACTGGAGGAACGCTTATACCAACCGCGACGTGGGTAACATCAAGGGTTTCGATTTTACCATGCGCAAGCGTTTTTCGGATAACTTCTCGTTCAACCTGAACTATACGATGCAGTTCTCCAGGACGACCGGTAGCGCTTACAACACGCCGAGTCTCGCCAGTAATATCGATCCGGCTACCGGCGAGGCGTACATGCCGCCCGATGAGCTGCGTCCGATGGATGGCGACCAGACGCATAAGTTCAGTTACCAGTTGAACTACATGTTCCTCGAGGACTACAGGGAAGGGACGCTGGCCAATACGATCCTGAAAAACTTAAGGATCTATACCGTGTTCTCGTTGATTTCCGGTGAGCCTCTGCTTGACTACGGCGGCGGTCTCTGGACCCGCAGCGACAACCCCGGCCTGACCCGCGACAACTCGGGCAGACGCATCGGCGGCCTGAACTACTTCCGCGGCCGCTGGTACTACAATCTCGACCTGCGTCTGACCAAGAAGTTCAATCTCGGCTCGACCAGGAGCATCTCGTTCTTCACCGACATCTTCAACCTCCTCAACCGCAAGGAGATTGATGTTCCCTACCCGAGCGGATACAGGCTGGACTCCCAAAGCATCAATACCGTTACCAATGGTGTTGACGTCACATGGGATGATGCGCTCTTGGAATCCGACCCCGGCTTGGCGCAACGGTTTAACGCTGACTTCAACGGCGACGGCGTTCTGACGGTTGAAGAAGCCTCACTGGGTGAGATCGCATTCCGCGCGATGAACAGCATGATGGATAAGCGGAGATGGGGTCTGGCCAGGAGGGTTAGATTCGGCGTCGACTTCAATTTCTAACATCCGTTGAATCTTTTTTCGGAGATACTGCTTTTCCACAACGGATCAGTACTCAGAAAAAAAGCAGGAGTTTACTTATGACGAGAAGCAAATTCTTTATAAGCATGGTTGCCCTGGTTGCGCTTGCAGCGATGCTGGCAGCGCCTGCGTCGGCTGAAAGGCTGACTACCAGGAGGTCGCAGGGCAACAACCTGGGATTAACCTCGGGAACCGGCTGGGGCATGCCCTGGACCGGCTCCTGGAGGGGCTCCCTGCAATATCCGAGGGGATCAGGCAATAACATCACAAACGATGGCATGACCTTCGGCTTCGGCGCCTACCGCGACATTGACGGTGATGGCGTTTACGAAGACACCTCGGGACTGAACAACTTTCGGTCCAACATGCCCGCCCTGAGTTCGCTCGAACAACGGGACCTGATCCTCTCGCTGGGCGCGGCCATGGGCGCCAGCGGCCTCGAGGGTGAGGCAGGCAAGGCCGAGTACAACAGGATCTGGAGTTCGCTGGATGCCTCCGAAGTGGCCGAGTGGCCGCCCGAGGGCCGGATTCCACGTACCTGGAGCGGTAAGCCCGACATAGCCGCCGCCGGTGAGACGCAGTTTTTTCACAGCAGCGACACGTTTAACAGTTGGGGCCCCGAAAGTTTCCCGCTGGGTGTTTACCAGGGATGGACCCTGCGCTATCTGGATTTCGGGGAAAGCAACAACATGGTTTACGTCCATAACTATGTTCGCAACATGAGCGAATATATGCCCTTTAACTCGAGTGCCACTTATCGGGACAACTTCGCTGCCGCGGGCAAGCCGGAAGGTATTACCTGGGGTGGCCTGGTAGGTGCCCAGAACTTCAGGGCCATGCGCTATAACGGCTCCCGTCCCGGTTGGGCGCTGAAGCAGTCGAAAGACCTGTTCTGTCTGTATCCCACTAACGCCTCGTTCGGTGGCTGGAGTCCTCCTCCGGCGCCGCTGCTGGCTTTCAAGATGATCAACCCGCCGGAGCACAACGGCGAGGTGATGGACTTGAGCTCGCTGCATACCTACACCTCCGGCTCCAACACCGAGTTCGGTTTCTCGGACCACCTGCAGATGATGGTCGGTTACCGCTGGAGCGTGACCTACCTGGTGATGGTCGACAGGGATACGGGTCTGTACGATGGCCAGCTCAATCCCTGGACCGGCCGGCCGGTTTTGGGCGCTTTCCCGGGCAGGCTTGAGCCCAGCGACCAGCGTTACGACCAGTGGATCTGGGCCGGTATGGGTACCTGGCAACATTACGTCAGCTACGGAGAACTCCACGACGTTGCACCGCGCGACTCATTGGAGTTCGATTTCGCGTTGATGCTGCCGATGCCCGGCCTCACTGACTGGGTAAGACCCGATCTGGTTGAAGCGAACATGGACGATCCGATGATGCAGGAACTGCTGGCTCCGGCCGAGCAGTATGCCGAGGTGGCCGAGGTCATTGTCAACGGTGGATTCCAGGTGCCCGTGGCGCCGACCACTCCTCCGCTGACGATCGTTCCGGGTGACCGTCAGGTAACTCTCACCTGGAGTGACCTGCCGCTGCAGCAGCCTGATCCTTATTACGACTTTCTGCAGGACAACCCCACACTCGATCCCGACGGCGTTTACCGCCAGTACGATTTTGAGGGATTCAGGGTGTACCGCAGTTTTGTGGGACCCAGCGATTCCCACAGTGAACTGCTGGATGATTTCAATCTTTCCAGCGGCACCGTGCAGTTCCATTATATCGACAAGCTGGAAGACGATGATCCGTACTTTCGGATGCGTAACGGCTTGAAAGTCTGGTATGCTGTCGTGGCCTACGATTCAAATGTCGATCCGGCTACCGGTGAAGCTTTCAGCCTGCCGCTGGAAGAAAGCGGCAAGACCTGGAACCGTCCCGGTGAGGGGATTTACCAGGTAATCCCGCGTAGCGAGGCCAGTGAGTACCGTGAGGCTGCACTGTCCAGTGTTGGATGGGCCGGGACAAGCGAAGCGCTGCCGATCGAGAGCGTGCCGCTTGCCGGTTCCGGGGGATTGATCACAGAGACGCCCAAGTTCCTTGAGCCGATCAATACCATCACTGTTGACATCGTCAACAATGAAAAGGTGACAACGGAACAGACGGTCTATCTGGCCGTAACCGGGATGGGGCCGCACGGTGGCCTGGCCGGCTCCAGAACAGTGGCTCTGACGGACGCCTCAGGGAACCTTATCGATCCCATGGCGCAGAAAATCATGGTCAACGGCCGCGGTGGCTCCTATCTCAAGAGCCTCGGTTTTTCCGGCGGGATGGGCACTGACGGTATCGCTTACTCGGTGGGCCTGACTATCGAGCAAAGGTCGATCCGCAGACCAGGCATGCAGATCCAGTTGGACCCTGCGGGCTACAGTGGTGCGGACATTGGTTTCGCGACCTATCGCTGGAGTGAAGGTAGCACCGGAACTCCCGTGTACTCTGGGGCGGGAACGAATGTGGCATATACCCGGGCCGGTGAGTTCAAGATCACCTGGGGCACCTCCGGCGGCGGTCTGACCTGTACGGTTCAGGATCTGACCCACAACAAGTCGATCCCCTTCAGCCCGTATATTGATGACGAAAACTGGGGATTCATCGTTGATGGCGCTACGTTTGCGGATATCACCGCGGACGCGGGCCGTGCATGGGGTGGCCCCAGCAACGTGCTCGTTCCTCAGAGCGAGCGCAGCATCCTGCTGGCCGAGACCGTTGCGGCCGATAACGCCGATGACTTCTATCTCTACGTCAACGGTAATGCCTGGAAGTTCACCAATGTCAGTGCGATGCCTGCTTCCGGTACCGTGATGACGGTAATCATGGCATACGGCAGCTGGAGTGATGACACCTTCAACCAGGTCCCGGAACCGATCTTCCCGGGCGACAGGTGGAAGATAGTCATCAATCCGATGACGATGAACGCGGACGACGCCGACCTGAGCCGTATCAAGGTCGTGCCGAACCCGTACATGGCTTCCTCGTTCCTTGATCTGTCGCCGACAAACCGCAGGATAGAGTTTGTCAACCTGCCGAGCAATTGCACGATCAGGATTTACACGCTCAGCGGCAATCTGGTCAACGTACTGAACCATATCGGAATTAACCGCCAGGGATGGGGCAACTACACGGATTACGACCGCCTGCAGGCTGGTACAGGTGAGCCGATAGTGTACAGCGGTTCCGATAACCATTCCGGAACCGAGCCCTGGAACCTGCGCAACCGTTTCGGCCAGGTTGTGGCCAGCGGACTGTATCTTTACCACGTGACGGATAAGCGGGGTAAGACCTTCACCGGCAAGTTCTATGTCGTCAACTAACTTTGATTCCTGGGAGTTCAGTATGACATCCATGGAACTTAAACCCCGCAGTAGATACGGAGGTATTCGTATGTCGATAAAAATGGCAACACGCGTATTAATCGCCGCCTGCGTATTCCTGATGTCCATCACGGGGGCCGTTCTGGCCCAGGGTGTGGCACGGCAGGATTACAGCGGTCTGGATAAGTACTTATACCAAGGCAGGCCGGACAATGCATCGTTCGTGGGCGTGCGTGCCGCGGAGTTTCTGACAATTCCGATCGGTGCGCGAGGTATCGCCATGGGTAGTGCTTATTCCGCGGTAGCGGATGATATCACCGCCATCTGGTGGAACCCGGCGGGTCTGGGTTTCCTCCAACAGAAAGAAGCGATGATGACGTTGGTCGATTACACTCTCGACATCACCTACAGCTACGGCGCGTTCGCAACGCCTGTTGCGGACGGACAAGTGGTGATCGGCGGGTTTTTCGGCTATCTTGATGTTCCGGATATGGAAGTCACCACGGTTTACAGTCCGGATGGTACGGGCCGTTATTTCAACGCCTACGATTTCCAGATGGGCGGTTCAGTGGCCTACAACCTGTCGGACAGGTTCGTGGCCGGTGTGAGCATGAAGTATGTGCACCAGGACGTCTACGGCAACACCAGTGGTAGCGCGATGGCCTGGGATGCCGGTGCGATATATCACACCGAGCTCGCGGACAGGGAACTCAGATTCGCGGTTTCGATCCAGAACCTGGGAACGAACATCACGATGAGAGGCTCCAACCTGACCCGCTTTGTCGGTCCTGAAAGCCCGGGTGGTGTGTTTCCGGACGGATACATTGACTATTCGACTGACAAGCTGGCCATCTCGCGGCGTAACGACCGTGAGGCCGACCTGCGGACCCGTCCCTATCGTCTGCCTACTTCGGTCAAAATCGCGGTTGGTTACAACATCCTGACCAGCGAAAAGACCAACTGGCTGGTGACAGGCGAAGTCTGGCGTCCGAACAACCTGCCGATGAGCTATGCGGCCGGAACGGAGATGACCTACAGTTTCAATCCGGTTATCTCCGCCTCCCTGCGTGGGGGCTGGAAAATCCAGACCGATGAGTACACCAACGGCACCGATGAGTTCGGATACGCATATTACGGCGATAATCCGACGCTGCGCGGTCTGAGTTTCGGCGGCGGTATCAAGCGTGCTTTCGGTAGCAGGTTCGTGGAATTCAGCTATGCCTATCGCAACAAGGGACGCCTGAGCGCTGACAACTTCTTCACCGTCAGCTTCGGCTTCTGACCCTTAGTGACAGGATGTAGCAACACAAAAAGCCCCCTCCCGCGGATCATGCGGGAGGGGGCTTTTCGTTGTTTGTGTCTCTTTCAGTTTGCAGCCCCAGGGCCGTTAGCCCGTGATTTCCTCTACGGACACCGACCGGCCGTTATCCAACGAACTGGTATAGAGCATCAGCGCCGCGATCGAGGTCAGTCTGGCGCTCTCCATGTCCATCACCGGTTTGTCGCCGTTGCGCACGCAGGCCACGAAGTGCTCCAGCGCCTTGCGCGATGCGTTCTCGGTGCTGTCGCGGAAGTCCACGATCTTATCTGGCTCGGTGAGCGGCGCATTGCTGATATTGAGCGACTGGCCCAGCTTGATCCGGTTGAATTTATGTTTCAATCCAATCTGCTGGAGGTGCCTGGTCTCTTTCTCCCAGAAGATGCGAAAACCCGAATCCATGTACTCAATCGTGCCGTATGTGCCGTGGATGGCCCAGCCGCTGCCCCAGCGGCTGTTGGCGAGTTGCCCGCTTACCGTGCCCAGTACGCCGTTTTCCATCTCGAGGTAGCCCATCAGGCTGTCGTGGTTCTCACGGCCGTCATTGTAAACGCGAATCTTGCCCTGGCAGGAAGCGTTTACCGGCATGGTGCCGAGAATATCGAGCAGCATGTCGATATTGTGGGTCAACAGTTCGGTCAGGATCCCTCCACAGTACTCGCGGTACATCCGCCAGTTGAGCACACGCTCCCACTTGGGGTCCTCGATTTCCTTGCGCCAGGTGGTGTTCCGGTCGTAGTGGGCGTAGAACTGCGTAATCTCGCCGAACGAGTTGTTGCGGACCAGCTCCTTGGCCTGCGCAAAAGACTCCATCATTCTGCTCTGGTAGCCGACCAGGTAAACCAGAGCTGGGTGTTGTTCAACCGTGGCTTTCATCCGGTTGAGCTGCTCCACGGTGAGCCCCATGCTCTTTTCGCTGTACACGTGCTTGCCTGCCTCCAGGGCGGCCACACTGCACGGCACGTGCAGGAACAGCGGGGGCGAAACAACCACCGCGTCAACGTCCTTCTGCTCGATCACTTTTTCCCACTGTTCGTGGCCGCGCACCTGTTCGTTGCCCGAGTCGTTTTCGCCCGCCTCAAGGTGGGGCGGATAGATGTCGCAGACGTCGGTGACCGTGATGCCGGGAATTCCTTTCAGCAGACGGATCAGGTAACATCCACGGCTGCCGGTGCCGATCACGCCGACATTGATCCGGCTGTTGAGGTTCTGGCCGCGAAGGACAGCCGGCGCACCAATCACCGCAAGGCCGGCGGCGGCCGCCGCCGTGGTGGAACCGCGCTTGATGAAATCGCGGCGTGAAAGGTTGTCGTTTATAGTCATTTTTTTCTCCATTGTTTGGTCGGTTCGCGGGCGCGGTTGGTCACGCCACGGGAGGTGTCTTCCCGGTTTGTCGCTGGCGTCCGTCCCGCAAGGGGCGGCGCCGTAAGGAAATTTATCGTGCGTCACGTTCAGCCAACGGGTTCGGCCACAATCAGCAGGCTACCGGCAAACGCATGGCTTATCGACTGTTGCCCGGGACTGACCTCTCCAAGGTCGGTCCCATTTACATAATCGCTGACGCGGTATGTTTTACCCTGTTCCAGTCCGCGCAGTTCCAGGGGGCGGTTTCTGGGCCAGCGCTCGGCGTAAAAGGCGTAATAAATCCGCCCGTTCTTGCGGACCACGTGCGCCTCGGGCTTATCCCAGGCCAGGTCATAGAGGTTAAGGTAGTCGCCGCTGCTGAGCATCAGATGGTTATACAGGCCGAACCAGAGCTGCCATTTTTTGCGCTGCGCCTCGCTGAGGTTGGAATAGAGCGTGGTCAACTGGGCGCCGGTGCCAAGCGCGCTCTCGAACGATTCCGGTACGGACCAATGTTCCCATTCGTGGATCGGAATCTGGTAGCAGTCGCCCACACAGAACGAGGGGCCGCGGAAGGCTTTCTCCACCTTGATCCGGCGGCGCATCTGCGGCAGGCTGGTGGGGTCTGAGGCGTTGGCCACGTTATAATACGGCATCTTGAACGGGTCGTGGGGCAGGCTGCAGATACACATCTCCACGGGCGCGCCGGGTTTGATCCGCTGGGCTGAGTCGTAAATGGCCTTGTACATCGCGCTCTGGCCCGTGAACGAATCCAGCGCGGAGCCATGGTTGTGCGCCGGATTGAAACACGGCGGCACGGCGCTCAGGCCGGTGGTGTCGAGATAGATCCCGTCAAAGCCCCAGTCGCCCATGAATTTCTCCACCAGAGAAACCACATACTCCACCGCTTCCGGATGTTGCGGGCAAAGGTGGTACAGATCGCGGGGGCAGGTGGGATAACTGCCGTCCTCGTTTTGCACCAGCCATTGCGGGTGCTCCCTGAACAGCTTGCTCTCTTTCTCCACTCCGGGCGGATACCACCAGAGGCTGGACATGAACCCCCTCTTTTTGATCCGGGCCGTGAATTCGCGCATGTCCTTGTCGCCGCCGGGGAATTTGCCCGTGGCCGGATTGGGTTCCCAGTCACCGTAGGTGGTGAACCAGCCGTCGTCGAGCATCGCCATGCCCATCCCGAACTGCCTGATTTCCTCCAGTGCGCCGTAAATCTGCTCCAGGGTGAAATCATGTCCGAACCCCCAGCTTTTCCAGTAGGGCTTGTAACAGGCCTGCGGCGAATCGGTGAGGATTTCCAGGCCGCGCGCGCGCAGCAGTGAGGCCCAGGAGCGGATGGCGTCGTGAAAATCCAGGCGGTGCGCTATCAGGGCGGTGCGCTGGGTACATGTGTTTTCGCCGGGCTTTAGAACAGTCCGCTGGCCGAACCGGGCCTCGGGGGTTTCGCACAGGGAGGCCTGAACCAGGCCCTCCCTGTTGACCCGCATCGGCAGCGAGGCCCACACCGGATGGGTCTCCGCGCTGGCGAGGGCCAGCCCGCTCGATTGTGACCAGATATCCACCAGCGGCGCGCCGCCCAGCTCACCCAGACCGGGTTTGGCGGGGTCCGCGCCCACGAAATTAGGCCGGTCGAATTCGCTGTCCAGGTAGACCACCGAGTAGTCGTTGCCCCAGCGGCCGGCCGGGCCGAGATAGGAGGCGAATTCCCACGGCCGCCGTTGTTGGTCGTCCAGCCGACGGTCCAGCAGCACACGGCAACTGACCAGCTCGTCGATAGAGAGAGGCTGAGTGCCGTTGTTGGTGTATTCAGCTCTGGCGGTAACCACGCCGGGCAGAGTGTCGTAGAAATCCAGCGTCAGCTTGAGGCCGATCTCCACCGCCGGGTAGAATTCCTCGCCGTACTGGCTGGCCGAGGCGTGAAGCACCAGGCTCTTGCCGCTCACCGCGCAGCCGAAGAGTTCCAGTTGCTCCACACGGTTCCAGTCCACGCTCCAGCGGTCGATATCGAACCCGCCGAGCCGGGCGATAAAGGAACTCTGGCCGTTGTCGCGGGCCAGGCACAGCGCGCCGCCAGCGTGCATCAGTTGCGGCACCAGGCCCAGGTGCTCGGTGATCAGCAATTTGAGCGGTCCGGATTCGGCCACCAGGCCACGCTCGGAAGCGGTTACCTTGAGAATCATTATTAGAAGCCTTCTATTTAATTTGAAAATTGAAAGAATGGTGAGGGGGAGAGACAAAACCTTTTAAAAAGGGTTCTTTTCTCTCCCCCTCACACTCCCCCTCACTTTTTCCAAAACTTTTTATCAAGGGACCTCTCTTTAATCAGAGCAAGTAGTTACGATTATAACCTGTAATCGAAATTATCGCTCGGAGCCTGCTGCGGCGTAATCTGTAGCATTTTCGGAACGAGTTCATTCAGTCAAAGAGCAGCCGGGCGCCGCAGCCCACGAAATATGTGATCATCCCGCCCACAGCCAGCACGGAAGCGTGTTCTCCGCCGAAACCGCCCAGCACGATCCCGCCCAGAAATAACGCCGCTCCGGTGATAATCAGTCCCAGGGTAACCTTGCCGGGCAGCGAGCGCGGCATGATGTGGTACCAGTCGGCGTCTTCCGCTTTTTCGCGTTTGTAGAGTCTGTCTATTTTCTCACGGTCCGGCGGCGCGAAAAACATGCTCACCAGCGGAGTGATAATCAGCGCTCCCAAAAAGGCCGAAACCGTGATCCACCACAGGTAGTCCGGCAGGCTGTAAACCGTGCAGACCATGCGGGCGATCACGCCGCAGAGAGCGCCGCCCAGGTAGCCGGCGATAGCCCCGGCCTGGTTGATCCGCCGTCCCTTGAGGCCGTAAATGATCGCCACCACGAATATGGGGGTGTCGAATATGCCCACCAGCGTGAGAAAGAACTCCACCACCGAACCGAACTGCCGCACCAGCAGGGCGCAGCCAACCATCAGCGCGGTCATCAGCAGGGTCATGTAACGCGAGAACCGCAGTTTTTCCTCAGACGTTGGTTTGCTTTTTCGTACGCGCTGCCAGAGGTCCTTGGCCAGCACGGTGGCACCGGCATTGAGCTCGGCGTCGATTGTGGAGAGCTGGCTGGCGAGAAGCCCGACGATAAATATCCCCAGCAGCCCCATCGGGATGGAGTTCATGTAGAGGTGGGTCATGATCGCGTCCGGGTCCATGCCCGCGGCGCCGGGTACGATAATCCTGGCGGCCAGCCCGGCGAAGAAATGGAACGGGTTGACAGGGGTGAGAATAATCCCGGTGAGCACCATGCCGCGCACCAGGGTTTTGACGTTTTTGGAGCCGAACGAGCGCTGAATCATGCCCTGGTCGCAGGTGAACGCGTTGATCCCAAGGAACAGGATGGCTAAAATGAACTTGTAGTCGAACTCGCCGGCTGCGGGGACAAAGTTCAGAAACTCCGGGCTGGACTTGTCGATAATTCCCGGCAGCCAGCCCACCTGCGAGGCCACGAAACTGTAGCCGATCAACGTGGCGATCAGGATCAGGATGAACTGTACGGCGTCGGCGAAAATAACGCTGATCATCCCGCCTTCGTAGGTGTAGATACCCACGACCACCGTAAAAATCAGCATCCACCAGTAGAAATTGACCTGCGGCACGATCACCGCGCCGGCCAGCGCTCCCAGGTACATCATCGAACCCAGCTTTCCCGCGCTCTTGATCGAGTACATCACCGCGGTCAGCGAGTGCGCCTTGCTGCCGAAACGCATCCCCATGAACTCGGGGATAGTTGTCAGGTTGAGCCTGCGGAACGCGGGCAGGACGAATAACCCGGCAAAAGCGAACGCCATGTTGCCGGTCCACTCGTGCCAGATGATGCTGATGCCTTCGTGGGCGGCCTGGCCGGCCTCGGAGATAAAATTGTACATCCCCAGGTTGCAGGCGGCCAGCGAACAGATTACCAGGGCTGTGGGCATGGCCCGGTTGGCCAGGTAGAAATCGTCGGTGTTCGACACGCTGCGCGAGAGTAGTTTTCCCAGGCCCAGCATGAACAACAGCCAGACGCCGATAATTACCAGATCGACAGTACCAAGCATTTAGTCTCCAGTTTGCCGTTTATTAATATTGCGCTCCGAAAGATGTCTGTTCAGTTCTCGTGATGCCCGCCGCGCAGGAAAACATGAAACGCCTTGACAGCGCCCCGCGTGATCAGGATTATTACCATAATAACGAACGCGTAGTTGAAAACTTCTACCCAGTGCATCGAACCTCCATTGAGTTGTTTTCTCAGCATCTGCATTTAGTATGTACATTCAGCCGCCGTGGCGGCGAATGTGTGCATCAAGTTATCGTCGGCTGCAAAGAAATGGTCGCTGGGGGCCAGGATGTAGCCCCCGCCGGCACCCGCCTGCTCAAAGCAGCGCAGCACCTCGGCGCGGGTTTCCTCCGGGGTGCAGCCGCTGAAAAAATGTCCCTGGTCGAATCCGCCGATCATGCAGACCTTGTCTCCGATCCGTCGCTTGGCCTCGGCCAGGTCCGTATCGGCCCCCATCGCCGGCGGAGTGAAAGTTTCCACCGCGTCCGGGCCCATCGCCACTATCTGCTCCAGCAGCGGCATGATTCCGCCGCAGACGTGGTAGACTATCCGCTGGCCCGCCCCGTGGGCGGCCTCGATTATCCGGCTGTCGCAGGGGGCCACATACTCCTCGAAAATCTCCGGGCTGATCACGGTGGAGCTTGCCGAGCCGCCGCCGAGCTCGAGCAGGTCGTAGGCGGCCCCGGCCAGCGAGCGGGCGAATGTCAGCTTGCGCAGCAGCAGGACCTCCAGCAGTTCGTGGACCCACTGCGGGTCGTCGAACGTCTCCATGATCAGCTCCTGGGTGCCGGTCAGGCAGCAGGCGTCCTGCCAGACGCCCGGCTGGCCGAACACGTCGAAACAGCAGATGTGGCCCCGCACGATCCCGTTCTCGCCAAATTCGGCGGCCTGGCGGTTGACCTCGTCCACGTCGCATTTGGGCGCGGTGGCGAACTGGGCGATCAGCTCGATATCGCTCTTGTTCTTGATCAGGTGCTCGGAGACCCAGGACGACTTGCCGTCGTCCTGGAGCACCATGGTCAGCTCGCCGCGTGGGGTGACAAACCGGTAGCGGGTCGTAAGATAATCCGGATCGGGGATCGGCTGGGAGAGTACGCGCCAGTTGTCGCTGGAAACGCGGGTGCTTTCCAGGAACCCCGGCGGGCCCTGGTCGGGGTCCGTGTATTCTCCGGCAGCGGGGTCCGGGCGATGGGGTACGGTCCACAGGATCGGGTCCAGGCCGTAGCGGGCAAAGAACTCCATCCGCAGCGCGCCGCCGAGACAGTCCGCAAGGTACGAGTCCATCACGTGGTGCGTGGTCACGGGCAGACGGTCGGGGCGGCGGCGTTCCAGGGCGGCCAGCAGCCGCTGGCGGGAAGTCATCACTGCTCGGGCTCCTCCATGCTCAAATCGATCTCTTTTTTGGCCAGCGAATAGGCGCCGCGGCGGCTCTGCCAGTGTTCGGGAATCTCGTCCAGCGGGTCCACGGCCACGAACACCTGCCTCTCGCCGCTCAGGCCGCTCACGTCCCAGTCCACGCGGGCCACGCCGAACTCGCCGGGGGCTATCGAAGGGATAACCGCCTCGCCGATCATATGCTCGTCCAGCCGGCCGTAAACCGGCTGGCCGTCGTAGAAACGCACGCGCACATCACGGGCCTCGCGGGCGCGGGTGATGTGGCCGTAGAGGTTCTGGTTGCGCACCAGGGCGGTGATCGTAACCTTGCCGCCTTCCCGGCGGCTGAAGGTGATAAACGACGGGTCCTTGAGCACCAGCTCGGCTTTGTTGTAAACCACCAGCGGACGGCTCGTGCGGTTGTTGGTCTCGTCGGTTTCGGCCAGCTCGTTGTCCGGGTCGGCGATGACGTAGATCGTGTTGCGAAGGTATGCCTTGTGCTCGATCCCGCTGCCGATCGAGACCCCGGTGCCCGCGTCCGGCTGGTACTGGAGTGCGTTCCAGCTTGTACTGACCTTAGCGGTTTCTCCCGGACCGACAGAGGTCACGGTAAAATCCTCGCCGATCTGTCTGCCCCCTTTAGCAGGGTCGCCGTCGAAAAAGCGCACTTTCACGTTCTCGGCCCTCGTGCTTCCGCTGTTGGTCACCAGCGCGGTGATCTCCACCCGGTCGTCCTCGGCCGGGTCGTCGCTGCTGAGCAGCACGTTGGTGTCCTCCAGCCAGCGGAACGTGACCCTGCGCTTGTGCCTGCCCCGGCTATCATCGCGCCAGACGAGCCTGTTCACTCCGGGGCGCAGCGCCGGCAGGGTCATCGGGCGGTAGAACAGGTCGGCCGTGAGCGTGACGTTGCGTAGCGAAACCTTGGCCGGGTCGCCGCCCCGGGGCATGGCGACCCGCAGCAGGCAGCCGTACTTGTTCTCGCTGTACCAGGTTACCCGCTGGGTTTCCTCGGTGGTGAGATCAATCTCGAATTTTTTACTTTTTTTGCCGTTTGGTTGACTTTGCCAGAGCATTGTCCAGTTTTTACCCTCGTCGGTGGAGATTTTCACGTTGACCGGGCTGCCGTCTGTTTTGCCCGCCATTTGCACACGAAGGCTCGGGATAAAATAGGGGGTGCGGATGCGGTAGACAATGCTTGCCGCCTGTCCGGCTTTTTTCGGGATGAATGCGCCGTTTTTCACGCGGATGCCGTTTAGCTCCGCAGGCTGTTCCTTGATCCTTGCGGGGTCCAGAGTGCAGGTGAGCGTGCCGTTGGCGTAGATCAGCGGCTCCAGGGTCATCGCCTCACGGCCCTCGCGGTGCTCCTTGATCCATTGCGGAGACAAGTCCTTGCGGCTCCACCACTTGCCGCTCTTGTCCCAGGTCAGGTCCAGTGTTTCACCGTAGTGCAGGTCCACGCTGTTGTCCCACGACGGGCAGCGGGTGTTGAACAGCTTTTTGTTGTCGTAGTGGGCGTTGTAGCCGTCGTACCAGTCGCTGGCGGCGTTCATATAGGTGTAGATGATCGTGCTGAACGGCCAGTGGTTTTGCAGGCGGCCCTCGTAGTCCAGGCCCCGCAGGATCAGGTCGTTGTCGCGGTCAAGCTCCACCAGCGAGGCCACCGTACGGTTGTCGCGGTTGAGGAAGTAGCCGCGCAGACGGGCGTCGTACATATGCCACTGGTCGTCGTAGAAGACGGCGCTGATCGTGTGGCCCACGGGCATGCCGATAACAGGGTTGAGGAACACGGCCGGAAAGCCCGCCGACTGCCAGAGGGCGTTGAGCAGCAGGGCGTAGTTGCCGCACCAGCTGAACCCCCACAGACTGACATATTCCAGCGGGTCGTCGCAGCCGTTGCCCCCGCGGTCGTAAAGATTCTGGGCCGCGAAATAGAAAATCGCCCGCACCTGTTCCTCATCGCTCATGCCGGGGCGGACAATGCTGCGGGCCAAGGCGTCGATACTGCTGAAATCCAGGGCGCCCTCAAGGGTCAGGCGCGCGTTTTGGGCCGGGCCCTCGATCGTGATGCCAACGTTTACCGGCGGTGTTTTACCGGCCACGTCGATAGTGAATTCCGCCGAGCCGGAGCGGATTTCTTCCGTGTGGCTCATCGCCCGCGGGGCCAGGGCCAGGTCGGCGGCGGCCGAAAGGATACCCGCCATGCCCGATACCAGCATTACGGGCAGCATGTATAGAAAAATCCGGGGATTCATCGCTTTCTCCGGCTTAAGTTATGCCTATTTGTTTGCGGCAATCCACTGACGCCAGCTGCCGACGTCGATCTTGTAGTCCTGTCCTGTCAACTGCCCCAGCGCCAGCGCCACTCCCCAGCGCACCCAGTCTTCTCCCTCGTTGCTGATCGAGTTCTCTGGATTTTCCAGCGCTTCCAGTAATGGCTCCAGCGCCCGCTTGTCTCCCAACTCGCCCAGGCCCCGTGCGGCCTGCTCGCGGGTGAACATGGAGGCCTCGTTCAGCAGCGTCACCAGCGGCTCGAACGCGGCAGCATCGTGGCAGGTGGCCAGTGCCCTGGCCGCCGTAACCCGCGCTCGCTCGTCGGGGTCGTTCAGCCCGGCAATCAGCAGGTTTTTTACTGTTTTTTCCGCAGGCGAGGTGTCCAACTCCGAGGATCCACTGACAATCAACTCCCCGGCGATATCGCCCAGGAGCCGGAACGTCACCAGCCGCACGCGCCAGAACGGGTCATCGGTAAGAGCGGCCAGCCGGTCCGTGACATCGCGCAGGCCAAGCCGACGGCAGGCCTGCACGGCGCGCCAGCGGACGAAATCGGCCGGGTCGCCGAGCGAAACCTGCACAGCGTCCAGGGCGCGCCGGTTGCTCGTGCTGCCCAGCGCCTGCACGGCGCGCTCGCGCACATACTCGTCGCTGTCGCCGGTGGCGTCGATCAACGCGTCCAGGGCGTATCCGTGGTAGGCCACGGACAGCCGCCGGACGGCATCGAGCCGCACGGCCGGGTCCGGAGCCACAAGCCGCTCCCGCAGCCCGGCCAGCGAATCGAGCGCGAAAGCAGGTGTGCCCAGCGCGCACGAAGCGACCAGGGCCGTCAGAAAAAATTTTCTCAGCATCAGTAAAAACCCCTCCGTTGTTACGGCATTGATACTCCACCGATCTGCGGTGGATAGAAATAACCCATCGAAGCCGCGGTTACGCCCAGACGGTACTGCCTGTCCTGCATCAGGCAGATGCGGCGGGTGTCTGTGGGGATCGTGGTCGAATAGATTCTGATCTCGCCGGGCAGGCTGGTGATAATTTCCTCGCGCCAGTCGCCGAGGCAGTCGGCGATCCCGATCACCCGGCCCTCGATCTCGGTAATCGTCTCCCCGTTATAATCGAATATCCTGCCCTCGCAGTTGATTTCCTTCTGTGCGTCACCGTCCCACCAGATTGCCCTGGGTGCCAGAACGTTGTTGCCGAAAGGTTTGTCCGAGAGGCGCTCGCCGGCAGCGGAGTAAAGCCAGAACTGGCTGCGGTCGCTCTCGCCGGCGTAGCATTCCACACCCGGATGTGCTGCGTCGATATCGCCGACCATACCCTGGCTGTGCACGTGGGTGGTTTTGCCCTGGTAACTCCAGATAATCTTACCCGATTCGGCTTCGGCCAGGCACACGCCGCCTTTTTCATGGTGTGTTTCGAGGCCGTAGAAGACTTCCAAGCCGGGCCGGGTCGGGTCGATATCCGCTACATAGCCGACATCGTTGTGTCCCAGGCCGGTGGTCCAGATCGCCCTGCCGTCGTCATCGAGCGCCGCCGAGCCGATCACCAGCTCATCGCGGCCGTCCCGGTCGATATCGGCCGAGATCAGCCCGTGCTGGCCCTGGCCCTGGTACTTTTCGTCCTTACCCGAGGCTTCCCAGTACCAGATTTTCCGCAGGTCGGAATCGAAAGCGCCCGTTTTGATAATGCCGTAGGTGCCGCGCTGCATGATCAGCGAGGGGCGCTTGCCGTCCAGGTAGGCAATTGTGAGAAAATTGCGGGTCACGTGGCTCATCGTGTCGAAACCCTTGCGGCTGAACCACGGTATCCGCGCCACGGGCTCACCGCTGAGGCCGTCTATCTTCACCAGGTATTCCGGGCCGCTGACCACATGCCCGTCGATTTCCCGCGGGTCGCCCTCGCCGGCCTTGGCATAGAGTTCGGCCCGGCCGTCGCCGTCCAGGTCGTAAACTATATAGGGCGAGTACCAGGTGCCCATCTCGATCGACCAGCCCATGTCGTAGCGCCAGAGGAATTTTCCCCCGGAGCTGTAGGCTTCCAATTTAAAGGTATCGCGGCTGCGTTTCCAGTAGCCGGGTTCGCGCCAGGGATCGGTGTTGAAATCGGGCTGCTTGATCACGTAGTCATACGCGCCGTCGGAATCCAGGTCGGCGATAGCCACGTTGCGGGCCGTGTAATCGCCGTCGAGCAGGATTTGCACGTACGGGATATTGAACGGGAACGCGCGCACGAAAAACTTCTTCGACTGCTCACCCTCCCGGCCGCCGGTAACCGGACGAACGTGATAGTAATAGCTTGTTCCGGGTGCGGCCCCGCTGTCCAGGTAGTTGGTGGAACTGGTAACAGGCTTGTCGTTGGCCTGCTCCAGAGTGTCGTTGAAAATATCGTAACGGTACACGTTAAAACCGACATCGGCCGGATCGGACTTGAGCAGACGCCAGCTTACGAACACCTCGCCACGGTCCTTGGCCAGGGCCACCAGACCGCGATCCAGCTGTTCGGCGCCGTCCTGCGCAAAGAGGACCGATACGCCAGGGCAGAGACAGCACAGGACGACAATCAAGGTTCGCATAGACATAATATTTTCCTTTGTCAGTAGGAGTCTACCACCAGTTTTCAGGCATGTTCGTGATATCGGGATTCTCCACGGCTACACCCCTGGCCGGGCCGTGCTGCACACTGCCGCCGTAGGTGGTCAGGTAGAGCATACCGGGGTTGTTCACGTCGGGGATGGGCCGCTGGCCCCACTTAAAACGGTAGCCCTTGATCCGTTGCCAGCTATCGCCCCAGTTCTCCGCGCGGAACGCCGCGTTCTGGAACGTGTTGATATAAACAGTGCCCTGCTCGTTGGGGTCGAGCGCGATAGAGTTGACCCGCTTAACATCGTTGAACACCAGCTCCCAGCCTGCGCCGCCATCTGTCGAACGGTACACACCGCCGCCCACGTCGCCGCCCTCGCCTGCCACGGCCCAGCAGGCCAGCAGCATCCTGCGGGAGTCTTGCGGGTCGGTCAACAGGTCGTGGGGCGCGTTTTCTCCCGGCGGCAGGGCCAATTTTTTCCAGCTCGCCGCGTTGTCGTCGCTGCTGTAAAGCTCACCGTCGATCCGGAAGGCTTTTCTGCGGTCGCCGTCCTCGTAGCCCAGGCCACGGGCCAGGATCAGGTATAGCATCCCATCGGCGCCACGGCGGATTTTCCAGGCGAACAGGTTATCGCCCAGCCCGTTGTTGACCTCCGTCCAGCTTGCGCCACCATCGATTGATTTATAGACCCCCCGGCCGAACATGGTTGCGTAGACCGTGCGCGAGTCTTTGGGGCTGTCGGGGTCGATCATCACGTGGGTGCCCACCGAGTTTTGGGGGATACCCTCCATGCTGGCCCTCCAGCTACGCCCGGCATCATCGGTAATCGCCACACCGCCCTGATTGCGGCCAAAACCGCCGGGGCTGAACATCTTGTCGCGGGGCAGGTCGTGGGCGTTGCCCCACACGCTCCAGGCGCGGCCCTCCACTTCCGGATCGAACTCCAGCCCGTAGCAGGTGTTGGTCCAGCGGCGCGGCACCCCCCGCAGCGAGTGGCTCCAGCTCTTGCCGCCATCAAAGCTGTGGAACAGGCCGATATCAGTGTATGAGATAAAAATGTGTTTGGGATCGTAGGGATCGAAATGCACGCCGTAACAGGTGGTGACATTCAGTCCGCGGGTGCTGAAAGTGCCATCGGAGTTTTTTCTGCTGTGAATCTGCCGCCAGCTGCGTCCGCCGTCGGTTGTTTTATACGAGCGCCCGGCATCGGTGCCGATGCAGATATCCGGATTCTGCGGGGCCACGCCCAGCGCGATCGGGTTACCGCCCCAGCCCGGACCCCACTGGTCGTCCAGCCAGCCCTGGGTGAAATTTTTTGTCAGGTAGCCGGTGCCGTTGGCCAGCCACGAGGGCTGCCAGCTCTGGCCCGCATCCTCGCTCTTGAACACGCCGTAGAGCCAGCGGGACGTGTCCTGCCTGGCCTCGTCGGCGTTGCGGCTGGAGAGGTAGAGCACCTCGGCCCTGCTCTCGCAGACGGCAATGTCGCGGATCATCGGCAGCGTGCCGTCCGGGACATCGCGGAGCAGGCCGGTGTTGACAGCGCTCCAGCTGCGTCCGCCGTCGGCGCTGCGGAACACGCCTCCACTCAACTCCGTGCCGGAGCGTCTGAGCGGGGCCAGGATATAGAGCAGCGGCCCCTGCGCGCTTACCCCTCCGTCCGCATCGATAATCCACTGGGCGGGCAGGGGCCGCGCCTCGGTTTTCCCGCTGGTTTCGTCCACAGCCACGCAGCCCCTGTCGGTAAAGACCAGCAGGCGGCCGGTGAGCGCCGCGGGAAAAATCGCCAGCACGTTGCGTCCGGGCAGGTCGGTAACCTTGCGCCAGCTCGCCCCGCCATCGTCGGTGGCGACCAGGAACGCCTGCCGCGAGGGGGCCTTTCCCCCGCGGTTCATGTAGCTGACCAGCGGGGCCATGCCGAGATAGATTTCCCGGTTGTCCGCCGGGTCCACCTCGATCGTCTTGATCGTCCCGTCGAACGCACCCGCTACAATCTGGCTGGGCAGCAGGTCGCGTTCCTGGACACGGCCGTGGTAGATCGCGTTGTCCACCAGCGGGTAGATAATCTTCCACGTCCGGCCGCCATCGCCGGAGCGCACCAGCAGGCTCAGGCCCATGCCGCGGTCCTCGCTGTAACGGTAGCCGCGCGAGGCGGCGTAGATCACGTCCGGGTCCAGCGGGTCGAATTCGCAGTCCTCGGGAACAGTCCAGAAATCGAGCAGCCGCCAGTTGGAGCCATCGCGGGTGATATAGGCGGCGGTCATGTCGCAGTGCATCATCGCCACGTTCGGGTCGTGGGGGCTGATCGTAGGCAGGAACATTCCACCGCCGCCGCCGGGGCCGATCACGGTCCACTCGTCGCCGGGCTGAGTACGGGGCTGCTGTTGGCGTTGCGCGGTGGGGGGAGCGGAGCAGGCCCCCGCAAGGATGGCAAGCGCAAGCAGGACAATTAACGCGGTGCTGATTCTGGTTGGGCGCGGCACATTAATCTCCGGGTTATCAGTTGACAGCACGGGCCGTGTTTGCTGGGGGGCAGCCTCCGCTACGGGACGCCATTCGCGTGTGTTAATCTTAAAGGATTTCAAGAGCAGTCGGTGATCCCGATTCCCGGGAACCAGCGGCGTGCGTTCTCGTAGAAGATTTTCACCAGGACTTCCCGGGGAAGGGCCAGCCCGTGGAACGGGCCATTGCCCCCGGGAACCGTGATCTGCTGGCCGGTGGCGAAATAGCGGTAGTCGGCGTCGTAGGTGAGTTCCATCTTACTCAGCAGCGCCGGCAGGTCATATTGCTTATCATAGGCGTCGACCAGCAGGTCCGTGCCGTAAAGCAGGCGGTCCTGGTACTTGATGATGAAATCCCGCACCTTGCGCCGGTCCTGCACCTGGAGATGGCAGATCCGCGCTCCCATGTCCACGGCGAAATTGGGGTAGAGTTCCAGCCGGCGGGCCAGGGAATCGACATCCCATTCCAGGCTGCCCAGGTGCGCCCCCACAACGCGAAGGTCGGGATGGGCGGCAAGCACCCTGTCGCGGGCGTTGATCTGTTCCCAGTAGCCGGGAATCTCGGGATGAAGGTAGGCGTGATATTGGGGGTGCCCGGCAAAATAGGCGCGGTCGTTGTCAGTCATCTCCTCCAACGGCAGCCAGCAACTGCGCGGTTCGCCGATATGGGCGATCAGGGTCTTGTTGCGCGTTTCGATCAGCTTGAAAATGGGGTCGAAACGCGGATCGTCGATCATCACGTAGCTGCTGTCCGGGTCCTTGAGCACCATGCCGATTTCCTTCCAGACCTTGACCGCCACGGCGCCCCTGTCGAACCCGTCCTCGATCTGCTTCAGGGCCTGCCGCAGCCAGTCCTGTTCGTTCCAGTTCTCCAGGTTGAAACTTGTGCTCCAGGCCAGGAATCCCGAATGCCGTGGCAGCAACCTGACCGCGGTGTCGATTTCCTTTTGCATCCCATCCCAGTTGGTGCCGATCGTGGCAATAGTCAGCCACTTGATTTTGTGCCGTTTGAGTACCTCGAAAAATGCCGCCTCGTCACCGCCCTCAACGCCGATCACGTGCGCGTGGGCGTCGATCTTGGGCATCTTTTTGAGCTCGGCGACAGTCATCGTCTGGGCGAAAGACGCCGCCTCGCCGGCCGCCGGTTGGGATTCTCCGGCCGAACACGCGGACAGCGCAAGGGGCGCAAGCAGGATTATCTTAACGACAAAACGGGACATGCTCGATTGGGAACTCATTACAACTCCGGATCTGCTGGTGGTTGTCCCGCGCCTGGCGGGAGCTGCCGGATAGCTTTTTCCGAAATTAATTTCAAAAAGTAAATATAATAAAAAATTGTCTCGTTTCAAAAACTTAAAACACGGCCGCCGCGGTTATTTTCAGGAAATTTTCCCGTTTGGACATTTCGTTATTCTCTTGGGTTTGGCGGGAGCAAGGAAAGGGTTGGCTTTTCCACGAGTAAACGTTCAGCGCAGCAGCACCATCTTGCGCGTCTGCACAAACCCTCCGGCCTGCATTCTGTACAGGTATATCCCGTTGGCAACAGGGCTGTTCTGCTCGTCGGCGCCATCCCAGGATACGGCGTGCGTGCCCGGGGGCAGGGAGCGATCCACCAGGGAGCGGATCAGCTTGTTGCGAAGGTCGAAAACCTTGAGGCTGACATGAGCGCCCCCCGAGGATTCTGGCAGGGAGAAACTGATCGTGGTTCGCGGGTTGAACGGGTTGGGGTGATTCTGCATCAGGGTGAAAAGCCCGGTGGCCGATGGCAGTGAGGCCGAATGCTCCAGGACAGTTTCAATTTCCCTGAGCTGCCCCCGGCCCAGTCCGAGCAGGGAGAGCGATTCCCGCAGGCTCTCGCCCTCCCCGCGGCTCAGGGCGGCGTTTTCGACAACCGCCTGGATATCCCCGGCCGAGGCCAGTACACTCTGGCCGGTGGAGCAGAAGCCGGTCATGATGTCGGTGATCAGAGTTACCACGTCGGCCAGTCCCGTCTCGCCGTCGCCGTTATAATCACTCGCCGGGTCGCCGGGACTGCGCATCTGGAAGATCATCAACGCCAGGGCGTCGGCCACGCCCACCCGGCCGTCCTCGTTGAAATCGCAGCCCATGCCCTGCGGCTCGGCCTCGCCCTCGGTCAGGATCTGCTGGTGCCAGTAGCTCCAGGGTGACCACTGGCCATTGTCGCTCTGCTGGCGGGCGCGGAAGTAGTAGTAGGTGCCGGTGGCCAGCCTGCTTTCCCCGGCCAGAACGCCGGCGAACGTTCCGCTTCCCGTGCCCACCACCACGCTGTCCCCGTCTGTGACAGGCTCTGAGCTCCAGACCACGTGAGTGCCGTCGCGGTCCAGCGCGATCTGGGCTTCCCACGCTCCCTGGCTGCCGGGACCGGCGTAGGGGGTTTTGAAAATCTCGGGGTTGCGGCCTGTGACCACCGGGCCGATCCGCGAGGTGGAGATCACGAAATTATCGTACCAGCGGTTCTGGCTCACCGGCGAGCCCTTGTTCCAGTAAGCTTCCAGGAACACGGCGTTGATTCCGAACTTGTCGTAGCTGCCGCGCCAGTCCAGGTTCAGCCGCTCGGCCTCCAGTTTCCCGTCGATCCAGAGCTGGTTCTCGCCATCGGACCGGCCCGGCGTATTGAGCTTGACCCTCGCCTCCACGCAGACCCACCAGCCGGACTCCTCGGTGCTGGAGATTTTAAACTCGCTCACAGGCTTGTTGCCCAGCCAGCGCAGTTTGCTGAAATCGTTGTAGGTGGTGGTGACAACCCGGTTGCCGCCGGCATCGACACCGCTGGCCGGGTCCAGGGTAAGCGATTCGCCGCTGCTCCAGACGTGGGAGATCATCATCTGCCGCCAGTCGGAGCCGGAAACCAGGCTGGTGGCGCGGGACATCTTGGCCGGTCCGCCGCCGGTCCAGCCCGCCTGGTGCTTGACGTAAATTCGCCAGTAGATTTCATCGAATTTCTCCCCGGTGCGGCTCAGGGCGGTGTAGGGCGTGTCGCCGAAAAAGACCTTGCGGTTTCCCGTACCCTGGCTGCCCGCGGCGTAAAAGCAGCGCATGGCCTTGCCGTAGTTGCCGAAACGAACCGAGGCGTCGAGAGGCGATCCGCTGGACTCGGTGTACTGTTTTTCGCTGTCGAAAGTGTCGTACCAGATCAGCGCGGGGCTGTCCTTCTGGGGCTGACTGAACGCCATGCGCACGCTCTCGATCCGCGGCACGTCCGGCGCGTCGACCTGGGAAAACCCGTAGGCGCACAGGCAGAGCAGGCAGGCCAGCGCCAGCGGCAGCGAGCGGCGGACCAGGCTGTGGCTAACGAGGTTTAGCGGCATCGGGTTCCTTTCTCCGGCAGATGGTGTGTTGTTGACAGGACGTGAGATGGTCCCGCGGGGGGTCTGATATTTGCACGGGAAAACCGTGCCGGAAGCACCTCCGCCAACAACTTGCGTGTTTACAGTGGGTTAAGATATGAGTGGTGGGGATTTCTTCTCATTTTTGCAAGAGCACTATCAGGAATGAGAATTTTAACTGCTTGAATTTTATAACTATTGGCAGGATGCGGACGGCAAAAGAACGGCAAAAAACGGTAAAAAAGCCGCCGGAAGAATTCCCCCGGCGGCTTTTTTTACGAATACCGTGTCGCATATCTCAACGATTATCCGCTGTTATGCCCTTCCAGTCGTCGGTGCGAAATGGAGATGCCGGCAGGTTGACCCCGTCCGCGGTGACGTTGTACAGGTTGGCGTCCCCGGGATAGTCGCGCCAGGCGTAGCGGACCGCCGCCGGGGCAGCTACCTTATCGCTCCAGACCACCACCTTCTCTCCCTGGATCATGGCCTGCGCCGGCACGAATTTTTTATCCTCCGCAGCCACCTCGAACCCGCCGAGCTTTTTGTCGCCGTCGCCCAGCGCCACCAGGCCCTGGCCTGTATGGGTGAACGAAAGAGTGACCCTGGCGCCCTCGATCTCCATCGAATCGAACAGCGGGCCGGAGTACTCGATATCGTCCAGGTAGGCGATTGCCCGGGCCGCGCGGGCCAGGCGAAGGCCCACGTCCTGCTTGTTGCGCGGATGCACGTCGTCGAGGTTGCCGATATCGGTGGTGACGGCCATGCCGGTGTTGGGCAGGCTGAGCGCCATGGTCTGGGCCTCGCGAAGTTCGCTCCAGACCCCGTCGCCCCCACCGAATCCCGCCAACTGGACAATCAGGAACGGGAAATCTCCCACGCCGAAACGGCCGCGCCAGTCGTTGATCATCGTGGGCAGCAGGTCGCGGTACTGGTAGGCCCGGAAGGCGTTACTCTCGCCCTGGTACCAGGCGGTGCCGCGGATGGCGTACGGGATCAGCGGGTTGATCATCCCGTTGAACAGCACCGTGGGCTGGTTGAAATAAACCGGCTCCGGCTTGCCCTCGGCTTTGGCTTGTTCCACTTCCTGCCGGAACTTTTTATACATCTCGCGCAGCCAGTTCTCGTCGTTGTTGTACTGCGGCCAGTCGGTCAACACTTCCACGGTCGACTGATTGCGCTCCAGCGCCTGGCGGCTGGTCCAGGCTTCCACCACGGTTCCGCCCCAGGAAGAGTTGATTATCCCCACCGGCACGCCGAGGCGGGCGTTAAGCTCGCGGGCGAAAAAGTAGCCGACAGCGGTCCAGTCGCCCACGGTTTCAGGCCCGGCAAGCTGCCATTTGCTCCTGTGGGCCAGCGTGTCCTGCGGCTCGCCCGCCTTGTTGCGCGGGACGTAAAAGTGACGGATCATCGGGTTGGCCGAGGAGGCGATTTCCGCTTCGGCGTTATTGCTTGATTTGACCTGCATGCCCATGTTCGACTGGCCGGAGCAGAGCCAGACCTCGCCGACCCAGACGTCGCTCAGGCTGATCATGTTGGTGCCGGCCACCACCAGCTCGTAAGGTCCGCCCACGCCGCTCGGGCCGAGTTCCACTTTCCAGCTCCCGTCGGCCGTGGCGACAGTCTCGGCCCGCTGGCTGCCGAAATAGACCTTGACCGTCTCGCCGGGCGTCGCCCAGCCCCAGACAGGCAGCCTGCGGCCCATCTGCAAAACCATGTGATCACCGAACAGCCCGGCCAGGCGCACTGTGGCCTCGGCCGGCGCGAACGACAGCAGGCAGGCCAGCGCAACGGCCAGCATCACGGGTTTGGATAACTTTTTCATCCGGGAGTCTCCTTGCAGCGGTTGAGGAAAGTGGTAATAACGATAAAAAATCAATCCACCAGTTCTATCGCGGGCATGGCCTCCCAGTCGTCCGTGCGGAAGGGACCGGCCGGTAGCCAGATCTCTCCGCGGAAAGTGCTGTAAAGGTTCAACTCGTTCGGATAGTCTGTCCACAGATAGCGTACCGCCACCGGGGCGCTCACCCGCGGGCTCCAGACTTCAAGGGTCCCGCCCTCGATCGATGCCTCGGCGGGGACGAACCGCCGGTCGTTACCAGCTACTTCAAAGCCGCGCGGTGGCTTGCCGTCAGTGGTGGTCAGCCCCTCCCCGGTGTTGCTCAGTTCTATCCGGCAGCGGCCGTCTTGCACAGTCATCTTTACCAGCAGCGGTCCCATGTGCGGAACCTGTTCGAGATATACCAGCTTGCGCGCCGCCAGCGCCAGACGATAGCCCACGGCCTGCTTGTTGCGAGGGTGGATATCATTTCGCTCGCCCACGTCAATCGTGACCGCCATCGCGGTGTTGGGCAGGCTCAGGGCTTTTGCCTGCGACTCACGCAGCAGGGGCCAGCCGGGCAGGGAGGCTTCCAGGCCGGGCAGTTGGACCCAGATAAACGGGAACTGGCGCTCCCATCTTGCGCGCCAGTTGGTGATCAGCGCGGCGAACAGGGGAGCATACTGCGGCGCACGGGTGACATTGGCCTCGCCCTGGTACCAGATTGTTCCCCGCATTGCGTAGCCGGCAAGCGGCGCGATCATCGCGTTGAACAGCACGGAGGGCTGACGGTAGTAGGGAGGCGGTATTTCGCCCTTCGTCCGGGCTTTTTCGGCTTCTGCCAGGTAGCTCTTGTAGCTTCGCCTCCAGCCCTCGGAGTGACGGGAGTACTCAGGCCACTCCCCGATAATCCCGGCCAGCTAGGGATTGGCGGCCAGCGCTTCTTCGCTCACCCAGGCCTCGGCCACCGAGCCGCCCCACGAGCTGTTGATCAGTCCCACCGGGACGCCGCCGAGACGATTATGAAGCTCACGGGCGAAAAAGTAGCCGGCGGCGGTAAACGCCCCCACGGTTTCCGGGCTGGCCGGTTGCCAGAGCCGATGGCGGGCTTTATCCCCGGAGCCGTCCGGAAGGGGAAGCTCCAGCCGGGGTTGCGCGGCGGTGGTCCGTGGCACGACGAACTGGCGGATTCGAGGAAAATGGGCCGAGGCGATCTCCTGTTCCGCGTTCAGGCAGCGCGAGACGGTCATGGCCATGTTGGACTGGCCCGAACAGAGCCAGACCTCGCCGCAGAGCACATCGTCGAGCACAACCACCTCGTTGCCCGAGACAACGTACATCCTGTCGGGCCCGCCCGCATCCAGCGGCCCGATTTCCACCCGCCAGCGGCCAGCGGAATCCGCCACCGTCTCCACGGCGAAATGGCGGAAAGCTACTTTAACCCGTTCACCGGGTTTCGCCCAGCCCCAGACAGGGATGACCTGGCCGAACTGGAGCACAGTGTGGTCGGAGAACAAAGCGGGAAGACGCAACTGAGCGGCCAAAGATACCTGAGCCATCACCAGAACCAGGATGATAATACAGAGCGGGTAGATCCTTCTGAAGCCAGGCAACATTGAACTTGCTCCGTTCTTTGCGGTGACAGTCAGTTCCCGGTTCCCTGCTGGGGCTGCACAACCGAGGTCAGCCGTTTCTCCAGCAGCACCTTGCCGCCGGAGTCCGTTATGATTATGTCGCCGCCGGGTTGTTCGCCCGGATCGAACAGCAACTGGTACGTGCGGCCCTTGTGGGCTATTTCCACTCCCGGCCGTCCGCCGGGCGAGTTTGTTGTCGTCACCCGCGGAGGGCTGTCGTAGCTGCCCGATGCGGCATAAAGCACGTTGAGGAATTTTGTTGTCTTGCTTTTAGCGGTGTTGGAACTCTGGATTCGCCAGGCTCCCCACTGCTCGCCTTCCTTCAGAGAGTAATGGGTCATCGCAGGTGGATAGTTTTTGCCGAACACCCAGAACTCCTTGCCCTCCCCGCCGATTATCTCCACGTTCGCCTTGCGTGGCAGCAGGGTGCGAAGGTAGAGTTTTCCCTCGCGCTCAGCGGCGGTCAGCCAGGCCCCTTCTTTCAGGGGTTTATTTACAGTGTGCAGCAGCCAGTACTTGCGGTAATCCGGCCGTGTGCTTTTCACCCGGTCGAACACGACAAAGATGTCGGGCTGAAGGTGGATATACTGGCGCACGAATTTTTTCAGCTTGTGCTTGCTGTAGCTGGCGCTGGCGTCGCCGGCTACGTAGCTGAACCAGGGGTTGGTCTCGAACGCGATAACCTGGCCCGTATCCCACTGCGTCCCTTCCATCGGCCCGTACTCATCACGTCCCGGGCGTGGCCACTGCTGGCCCCCGTCGTTGCTGAGCAGGTTGCCGTCGGGCTCGTCGTTCATCTCCTCGCCGCCGCCGCTGGTCGCGAACCGCTCATCGGGGTCGTAGACCAGCATCGAATTGGAGGCAATCGTGCGTACGGTGTAGTTGGGCCGATGGTTGCTGCCCCACTCGTAGCGGCCGGAGTTGATCGCCAGCGAGCCGCCGCGGAAGATGGTGAATGCGTTTTCGGCCGGGTGCTGATGGCCGTAGTAGAAATCGCCGCAGTCGAACACGCTGTAGGTGGCGCTGCTGTCCCAGCCGCTGCGCATCACGGTCCAGCCGATGCCCTCGAAATGCCTGGCCAGCGGCCAGGTGCTGTCGGGCCCGGTGGGTTCGATTTCCAGGCCGCTGGGGTCCCAGATCACGTCCCAGACTGTCGGTCTGCGGCCGGAGGGCATATTTTCGACCTGCCACATGCTGATCCCGTCGCGGTAACGGGTGGCCAGGTACTTGAAATGCCACGGCGCGATGCTTCCCTTCACGCTGCCCGTGTCGTCGATCCGGGGCCACTCACCGTTGGGTTTGACGCAGTAGGTCCACCACACGCTGAAATATTTCAGGTAGGGATTGTCCTGGGCCAGATCCTCGCCGGTGATCGATTTCCAGCACTCGAAATCGAAAATGGGGGTGCGAAGGTAGTTATAGGCCGCATAGGCCAGCCCGCTGTACATCCCGCCGTCATCGGAGGCCACCTGACTCTGCATCTTGCGCCATTGGTGGATGCTGCTGTCCGCCCAGGCGAACCACCGGGCCGTCGTGCTGTCGTCAATTCCGCTGCGGTAGAGCGTGACCGCCGGCCAGAACACCGGGTCCAGGCTCCCGTAGCCGCCGCCCCTGTAAGGGGAAAAGTGTTTACGCTCCCAGGTATCCCAGGCCGCCCGCCCCGCTTCCAGTATTTTGTTACCGAACAGGGTGCGTTCCTGCTCGCTCAGGCCGTTGTAGAGCCAGTCCCAGGCGAAACAGCAGCGCCGGCGTAGCTCCACTGTTTCCCAGTTGCCGCCTCCGGGATCGTGCTCGATCTCGATATAATGCTCCAGGGCGTTTGCCAGCAGCCGCGCTCCGGCCCGGGCGTAACGCTTCTCCTGCGTAACGAGAAAAAGAAAACCGCAGCTCTGGGCCAGCCGGGCCTGATCGCGCACGGAGAGCGAATCGAGGTTCTCCCACGAGATAACAGAGTCCACCGCCGCCTTGAGCCTGCCGAACACTTCCGCGCTGCGCCCGTTGGAGTTTTCCCGGACCTGCTCCAGGAAATCGGCGGTCAGGATCAGGCGGGGATGGCCGGTATCAGGCCACGGCGCCGGTTTTTCAGCCGTTGGTGCGCAGCCGGGTTGAAAAATAGCCGTCAGAGCAATAAGAATAAAGAGGCTGGTCGTTGCCATGAGTCTCATGCGAACTCCCGGGCATAAAAGGAGGAAACGGAGATGCGCGGATAATGCAAGACAGGCTGATGGTTCCAACATAAACGAGAGCAGGCGCATTCGCCAGAGTAAGTTTCTCCTCCAGCCTTTTGATGAAAAGAATTTGACCTCATGGCTGCGAGGGAATATAGTAGAAGACCTTTAATTTAATCCCGGACCGGTTGTGGGACTTGTTTTTTCAAAGGTCCCGGTAGAAAATCGCCGGAGGGCTGAAAACACTTTTGCCGCTCAGCTTATAATCGACAGGCCCGGTCACCACTTTCCGCGAGGTTCTGAATGATACGTTACTTCAGTATTATCGCTATCTTACTGCTTTCGTTCACGGCACTTTCCGCCGCCGATTACAAGCTGAGTGAGCACCCGCGGATGTTCGTCAACCCCCGGGGACTCTCCGCGCTGGCCGCAAAGGCCACCGGGCCGCTGGCGGCCGAGTACGCCGCCATCAAAAAACTGGCCGACAAGGCGGTGGCCGAGGGCGTCAGCACGCCACGGGGACGGTTCCGTCCGCCGATGGACATGGTGAGCGCCGGACTGTGTTACCTGATCGAGCGCGAACTGGGCAACGACGCCAAACCTTACGCCGAGGCGGTCAAGAGTTACTGGGGCGACGGGAGCGTGCTGGACATGGACGGCGACGGTTATTTCGGGTTCCATGGACTGGTGTACGACTGGATTTACGATGCGCTCACCCCGGCCGAGCGCAAGCGGTATGGCGACCGGCTGGGCACGTGGCTGCGCTGGTACACCGGCAAGCCGGAAATAACGCTGAAGTACGGCTCCTGGTGGTACAACCAGACCTGGGGACCGGCGCACCTTAATACGCCCAACACCCGCGACGGGATAACGCCCAAGCTGTTCGTGGCCCTGGCCCTGGCCGGGGCGGGCACGATCCACGAGGCCGACGCCGCAAGCTACCTGGACTCCTGGGCCACCCGCGTGCCCCAGGAGTGTATTCCGGCGTTCGAGGAGATGGGCGCGGTCTGGAGCGAGAGCATGGGCCACGGGGGCTACGGCCCGCTGATCGTGATTCCCTGGGCGTTCGAGGCCTGGCGCACGGCCACGGGGCAGGACCTGTTCTCCTGGTGCACACCGTCGAGCTACCTGGGCGGGATGACCCGCTGGGCGGTATACCTGAGCGTACCGTTCGCCGGTCACACGGCCTGGATCGATGACAACAGGGCCAGGCCGTTATCCAATTTCGCGCGGGTAGCCCCGATCCTGGGCGCGCGTTTCAGCGATCCGGTAGCGAACTGGATCAGCGACAAAAGTGCCCGGCTGGGCTGGCAGAGCGTGCCGTGGAACAGGCTGCTGTCCTACGATCCGTCCGTTACGGCTGCTTCTCCGGGCACGGTGGGCTACCCGCTGGCCGAGTTCTACCCCGGTGCCGGGCACGTTTACATGCGCGGGGCGTGGAACGACCCCGACGCCACCTGGGCCTTTTTCGGGGCCGGCCCCAAGTTCGCCGGGCACAGCCGCGACGACGAGGGCCATTTCCTGATCAGCAAAAAAGGTTGGCTGGCGCTCCGGGCTCCGGGCCCCGGCCACAACGACTGGGACTACTATGCCGGTGGATCGCTGGCGTTCAATACGTTGACCGTCTATGACCCCGACGAGCAGTTCCGGCGCACCAGCCCCGGCGATGACGGTGTGAAGAACGAGAACGACGGCGGGATGATCCGCTATGTCTACAGCTCCCACACCCGCAA
>JAJRTS010000008.1 GCA_024278175.1 Gemmatimonadales bacterium
CAATGTAACGGACGAAGTAATCAAGCAGTATGTCGAGAGTCAGAATCATCATAGCGACGACAGTTTTAAAATTGATGGAGAGGGCGAAAATTAATCGGCGTAGCCGATCCCACCAGCTTTAGCTGTTACATGAAGCCACCGTCTTTAGCCGGTGGAGTATTCACATTTTTTCATACATGTAAAACCCGGACTATCTCCAATGGATGAATCAGCAGTATCACTTTTCATAGCCGCGACTAAAGTGTATCCGATTACGGGGGAAATACCGGCAGGTAACGAAAAAAGGCAGCCATTCGGCCGCCCTTTGCTTCGTTTGGTCTGCCGGTTTGTTACTGCCCGAACCTGAAACCGTTGCGGTAGCCGTTTCCTCCGCCTCCCCCGTTGCCTCCTGTGTTGGCCCTGTCTGTGGCCATCAGCCCGCGCACTCCGTAGTTGTTGGCGCCGCCGCCGTCGGGCTGGCCGTGATGGGGCTGCCGGGGATGGTAGCCCAGGATCACTTGCCGCTCCCCCAGCAGGGCGCGGAGTTGGCTCAGCAACTCGTCGGTGGGTGCAACAGTCAGCTCACGGCTCTTGAGCAGGCAGGAGCCGTTGGGCTCCACCACTCTCAGGAACACCGGGTTGTTACCGCCGTGGCTCAGCAGGATTTCCTGCAGGCTTTGCAGCTTGTCCACATCGGATTTTGCCGTCTCGATCACCAGCTCCACACCCACCCCGGAGTCCTCGCGCACGCGCTCCAGGCTCATCACCCAATCGGCGATCACTTTCCCGCGCTCGTCGGTGGGACGCTTGCTGAACTTGCCGCTGACGAGCACGCTGCTGCCCGGCTCCACTATTTCCCGGTGGCGTTCGAACACCTCGGCGAAAACGAAGATATCCACGGTGCCCAACCGGTCCTCCAGTGTGATCACGCAGCTTTCGCGGCTGCGGCGGTCGAAAAAGATGCGGCGGGCGCCGATCAGTCCGCCCAGGAACAACTGGCCCGCGTTTTTTGCCTGCTGCTCCTCAAAATCAGCGCTGTTGGCCGTGGTGAACGCGTCCAGCTCTTCCGTGTAGCGATCCAGCGGGTGGCCGGAAACATAGAAGCCCAGGTACTCCTTTTCGTGTTCAAGATATGCATCCGGGTCCCATTCGTCGTACTCGGCAGGCAGCTCGGGAAAACGTCCATCGCCCGTGGGCAGCGCCTCTTCCGCATCGCCGAACAGGCCCATCTGACCGCTGGCCCGCTCGGCCTCCAGCTTGCTCACAAGCTCTAGGGTAGGCTCCAGCACGGCGAGCTGCTGCTCGGGGCGCCCGCGCAGCGAGCGGCAGGCCCCGGCGTTGATCAGGCTTTCGACCAGGCGCTTGTTGGTGGCTTTCCTGTCCACCCGGTCCAGGAAGTCGCCGAGACTGGTGAACGCTTCGCCGGCCCTGGCCGCGATTATCTCTTCCACCGCGCCCACGCCCACGTTTTTGATCGCCGCCAGCCCGAAACGGATCCCCTCGTCCACCACGGTGAACCCGACCAGGCTTGAATTTATATCCGGCGGCAGGATCGGGATTTTCATCCGGCGACATTCCTCCAGGAAGATCGCCATGCGCTCGGAGTTGGTCATCACGCTGGTCAGCGTGGCGGCCATGAACTCACGTGGGTAGTGGGCCTTGAGCCAGGCGGTCTGGTATGCGAGGACTCCGTAGCTCACGCTGTGGCTCTTGTTGAACCCGTAGCCCGCGAACTTGGCCATCAGGTCGAACACGTTCTCGGCCACCCTGGCGTCGATCCCCTTCTCTTTGGCGCCGGCCAGGAAGAGCTCCTTCTGCTCCTCCATCACCTCGGCTTTTTTCTTCCCCATCGCCCGGCGCAGAATGTCGGCCCCGCCCAGGCTGAACCCGCCCATCTGGCTGGCGATCTGCATTACCTGCTCCTGATAGATCATCACCCCGTAGGTCTCTTTCAGGATCGGCTCCAGCACGGGGTGGTCGTACTTGAGCTCCACCCGGCCGTGCTTGCGGTCGATAAAGTCGTCGATCATGTCCATCGGGCCCGGACGGTAGAGCGCGTTCATCGCCACGATATCGCCGATCACCTCGGGACGAAGCTTGCGCAGGTACTCGCGCATGCCCGAGGACTCGAACTGGAAGATGCCCACGGTCTCGCCGCGTGCGAATATCCCGAACGCGGCCTTGTCGTCAGGCGTAATATTGTCGAGGTCGATCTTTTTCCCGGTGCGGCTTTCGATCATCGCCAGCGCGTCCTGGATCACCGACAGGGTGCGCAGGCCCAGGACGTCGATCTTGAGCAGGCCGATTTTTTCGACACAGCCCATGTCGTACTGGGTGGTTATTTCGTCCTTGCGCGGGGAGCGGAACAACGGCAGGTAGTTGGTGAGCTTGTCCGGGGCGATCACCACACCGGCCGCGTGGGTGGAGGCGTGACGGCAGAGGCCCTCGAGCACCAGGCTGATCTCGATCAGCTTGCCCACCCGTTTGTCCTTTTCGGCCAGTTCGTTGAGGTCGGGGCGGCGCCGGAGCGCATCGGACAGGG
>JAJRTS010000009.1 GCA_024278175.1 Gemmatimonadales bacterium
CAGCCCCCGCTGCTCCAGCAACTTTTCCATCTTTTTGAAACGACGGATGAACTTGGCGTTGGTCTTTTCCAGTGCTATGTGAGGATGAACCTCAAGCTGGCGGCCCAGGTTGACAACCGTGAACAGCACATCGCCCAGCTCCTCTTCTATCTGCTCCTGTCTGCCCGCGGCCATCGCCTCGCGCAACTCGCCGAGCTCCTCCTCCAGCTTGCCGAAAAGCTCCTCGGGCCCGTCCCAGTCGAAATGATACTTGCTCACCCGGCCCTGGATGCGGAAAGCCCGCAGCAGCGCCGGCAGGCTGCGCGGCAGAGAGTCCAGCACGGACTTGCGTTGCGGCTCCGTGTTGTCCTGCTGTTCCCTGCGCTTGATCTGCTCCCAGGCGAATAACTGGTCCTCGCGGCTGGCGAACTTCTCATCACCGAACACGTGCGGGTGACGGCGGATCATCTTATCGCGGACTGCGGCCACCACTTCTTCCATGCCGAACCGGCCGTCCTCCCGTGCCAGCGAGACCTGGAAGCACAGGTGCAGAAGCACATCGCCAAGCTCGTCGCACAGTTTGCTCCGCTCGCCGGTCTCGATAGCATCGAGCAACTCGTAGAGTTCCTCGAGCAAATAGGGTTGCAGGGACTTGCTGGTTTGCCGCCGATCCCAGGGGCAGCCCTGCTCGCTACGCAGGAAGTCCACCAGCCGCACCAGTTTTTCGACCGTGGTAATTGTCCCGAAATCGTTTTCAGCGCTCTGAGCCATCTCTTCCGCTTTCGTCGGTGACATGTTACTTGCACGGCTCGAAAGTTAACAGCTTAAGCCCCCCGTGCAAGAGGTTTTCACACGGTGCGTAATCCGGGCGGCAGAGGTAAACCTTGACCGTAACCCCCTGAAATATGTATATTTTCCCGACATGATTTTTGCTGCGGCCGAGCGGAACCAGCAGTTCGGCGATAATTATTTTCGTGCAAGGAAGATGGAACAGGATACCAACAAGCCAGTACCCGTCAAAGCGACGCCTCCACCTCCGCCGGTTGTTTACGACGAGAGTGAGAAAGGGGATGAGGACGAGCTTAACCGCAAGAGCGAGATGCCGTTTCTGGACCACCTGGAGGAATTGCGCAGGCGGATAATCTGGTGCCTGGGAGTTTTGTTTGTCGGGATATGCGCGGGATTTTACCTCAATAGCCAGTACGATATGCTGCAGGTTCTGGTAGAACCTGTCAGCCCGTACCTGAGAAACGGCAAGCTGATGATCATCAAGCCCACCGAGGGCTTCATGATTGCGCTCAAACTCTCATTCGGTTTTGGTCTGATAGTCACCTCGCCGGTATTAATATACCAGATCTGGGCTTTTATCGCCCCCGCGTTGCTGAAAAAAGAGCGCCGGCTGGTTTTCCCGTTGTTGTTTGCCTCGATTTTCATGTTCGTGCTCGGCGCGGTGATGGCGTTCTATATCACTTTACCGCTGGGGATGGCCTTTTTCAGCAAGTTCCAGTTCGCCTCCACCGAGTTTATGCTCACTGCCAGCAGCTATCTTGACATGGCGATGAAGATGATTCTGGCCACGGGTCTCGTTTTCGAGCTGCCGATCGCGATCATGCTGCTGGCCCGGCTGGGTATTATTTCTCCGCGGTTTCTGCGCGAAAAACGCCGTCATGCGATTGTCGCTATTTTTCTGTTGTCGATGGTGGTTACGCCGCCCGATCCGGGAAGCATGGTGCTGGTGGCCGTGCCGATGGTGTTTCTCTACGAGTTGAGCGTCTGGATTGCCTATGTCGTGGCCCGCAAAAAGGAGAAGAGCTAGCGGGCAGGCTGATCCGTTACCATCCCTCCATCCAGCCCGCCCCGGCTGCGCCAGGTTGATCCTGGCCATGGCCGCGTTGCTTCTGTGCGCGAGCTCTCGTACGTCAGCGGCCCTGCCGGCCACCGATTCCATTCCCGCCGTCAATCCGGTTCCCGACTCCTACGCGGCCGATACCGTCTCCGCTGACTCCGTGATCATCCCGGAGCCGGACAGTGTCATGCAGGCTCTGATGGAGCAGGGTGATACGCGCGAGAATTCAGTGCGCTATGCCGGCAGCCGGGTTGTGTTTTTCATGCGGCGCAACGTAATAGTGATCCAGGGCCGGGCCTCGGTTTCGAGCAAGATACAGGAGCTGGAAAGTGATTCGCTGATCGCCTACAACCGCAACACCGGCGATATTTTCGTCAGCGGCAAGCCCCGTCTCTCCGATGGCGCCCAGGAGCTTGAGGGCAGCCGTGTGCGCTACAATTTGAGACGCGACCACGGGATTATTTCCGAGGGTGGCACGCAGTTCGACCAGTGGGAGCTCAAAAGCGCAGAGTTGGCCAAGGTGGGTGCCGACAGTGTGTTCGGCAGGCGCAACGTGTTTACTTCCTGCGACCTGAAGCAGTCAAAGCATTTCCATTTCGCCAGCAGCCGGATCAAGGTGATCCGCGACCAGCGGGTGTTTGCCTCGCCTGTGATTCTCAAGGTGGGCAAGGTGCCGGTGTTCGCCCTGCCGTTCGTGTTTTTCCCGATCACCCAGGGCAACCGCAAGTCGGGCATCCTTCAGCCCCGGATTGGCCTCTACAGTGTTGCCCGCGACAGGATCACCGGCCGCACATTCGGCAACCTGGGCTATTTCTGGGCGCCCAACGAGTATGTGGATTTCCTGGGCGCAATGGATATCCGCACCAGCAGCCAGACCACTTTCCGGGGCCGCACGCGCTACCGCAAGCGCTACAGCTACGACGGTAATTTCGACATCCGGCGGATCCGCGACAAGATCAACAACTCCACCGATTTCAGTATTTTCGGCCGCCACAACCAGACGCTCACGGAGAACAGCCGGTTCAACGCGGAAGTAAACTATACCTCCAGCCGCGACCTGCTGCGGCGCACCGGCTACGACCAGCAGAATCTTCTGCGGCAAAGCGTGCGCTCCACAGCCAGCTTCTACTGGCGGCCCTCGTGGGGGTCGTTCACCGCCAGCGCACGCCACGAGAAGTTCCTCAGCCGCAACCGCACGGTGATGATCCTGCCCTCGGCCAGCCTGAGCCTGAACAAGCGCAACCTGTTCCCATACCTCTCGCGCACGGTCCCGCGCCGCCACGGGTTGATTTCAAGCAGCTGGCTGTACAATACCACCTGGGGCGCATCGACCAGCTACTCGCAAAACCGTACCGCCGAGGGCGACAACTCAACCCGCTCGGTGCATAATTCAACCAGCCGGTTTGAGATTGATTCTCCCCAGACGCTCTACGGCTGGCTGAAAATAAATCCCAGCCTGCGTTACAGTACCACTCTCCTGTACGATAACCAGCGCGCCGGCGGCGACCGCTTCAATCGTGAGCAGACACTCAATTTCTCCAGCAGCCTGGCTGCCCAGATCTACGGTTTTTTCGATGGCCCCAGGCTGGGACCGATATTCCGCTGGCGGCACACGATCCGACCCACGCTGACCTATAATTATCAGCCGGACCTGACAGAGCTAAATAACCGCGGCAAAGTGAGCAGGATGACCCTCACGATCTCCAACGATATCGACTATAAGTATTTTACCGGCCCCGCGGCGGAAGGTGAGGATGAGCGGCCCTCGCGAAACGGTCAGCTCATCCGCGTACGCAACAGCCTGGACTACGATTTTACCCGGGCCGCCAAACCGGATACGCTGGGCTGGGGCAACCTGTCGAGCTCGATAACCTCCAGCCCGACCTCGTTTCTCGACGTGCAACTGCTGATGAATCACGAACTGGTTGAAAAGGGAATCCGGGAGAAGTTCGAGCCGTTCATGCGCAGTCTGAGCACGACGATTACGCTGCGGGGAACCTACAAGGGCGACACCGGTCAGCCCTCGGCGGCGGACCTGGATGAGGAGGCCTACCGCGAGAGCATGCGTTATCCCGGTACGGCCGGCAGCGCGTTCAACCCCCGGCTGAGCGACTACGCCACCCAGCGCGATCTGGCGTTCAGCCGCGCCATGCCCTGGAGTGTCAATATCAGTCACAACCTCAACCGCGCCCGCTCGGCAGCGAAGAACAGCCAGAGTATTCGCTGGTCGTTCACTTTTAACCCCACGGCCAAGTGGCATCTGGTCTACAGCAGCAGCTTCAATTTCAATGCCCGCGGTCTCCAGGGCCAGCGCTTTATCCTCAACCGCGACCTTCACTGCTGGCGCGCCAATCTAAGCCTGATCACGCTGACCAACGGGCGGTTCGAGTTCATGTTCAGCACCTATCTGCTGGCCAACCCCGCAATCCGCGTACCGGATGTAAGAAGGTCGAGTAATTGATTTTTTTGCCAACAAAACCGAAGTCTGGTCGGGCTGTGAACGGAAAGGCGCAAACAAGAGTTGAAAAGCAAAAGGCCGCACCGGGTCGATCCCGGCGCGGCCTTTATGTTTTTGATCTTTATCGGCTGAACTCAGAGATTTTCCTCGAATGCCTCGTCCAGCACGGCCAGGCCTTCCTCTATCTGATCGCGGTTGATCACCAGCGGCGGGCAGATTTTCACCGTGCCGCCGCCGAATCCAACCGGCGAGAACATCAGCAGGCCCTTTTCGATACAACTGTTGATGATGTTCCAGGCCAGGTCGGGGTCGGGTTCGATACCACCGGGCTTTACCACGTGTACGCCGGCCACCAGGCCCTTGCCATGCACGGCGCCGACCACGGAGCTGTACTTATCCTTGAGGCCGGCCAGCCCGCCGAACAGAACCTCGCTCATCGCGGCCGCGTTCTCCACCAGCTTGTTTTCGATAATCGACTCGATATTGGCCACGGCGGCCACCGCGCAGATCGGGTTGCCCGTGTGGGTGCTGGTCATCTCGTTGGGGCCGTAGAGGTCCATCACTTCCTCGCGGCCCAGCACGGCGGACACGGGCAGGCTGCTGCTGATACCTTTGCCGAAACAGGTCAGGTCGGGAATGACGCCGTAGTGCTCGAAGCCGAACATCTTGCCGCAACGGCCGAATCCGGCCTGGACCTCGTCGAAAGTGAGCAGCGCGCCATTGTTGTCGCACCACTGGCGGAGGGCTTTAATATACTCGAACGGGGCGAAACTGGAGCCGCCGCCCTGGTAGGTTTCCATAATAACGCCTGCCACTGACTCGGGTTTGACACCCTTGGCGGCCAGGGCCTTCTCAAATCCCTCGAAACTGGTGTCCGTGTTGCGGAACCCGTCGGGGAACGGCACCTGGACGATATTGGGGTCGAGATTTACGATCCATTCCTTGAGCTTGGGAATCCCGCCAAGCTGCTGCGCTCCCAGGGTGCGGCCGTGGAATGCGTTGATGAAACTGACGATAGTGATTTTATCCTTGCCGTGTTTCTTGATCCCGTTGGTGCGCATCAGTTTCAGGCAGCATTCCACGGTTTCGCTGCCGGTGGTGAGGATAAACGCATTGGTCAGCTCTTTGGGTGTAACCTCAACCAGCAGTTCGGCCAGTCTGGCCCGGGCGTAGTTGGGGAAGCAGTAGCTGGTGAGCAGGCCCGACTCGGCCTGGTCGATTATCGCCTGGCGGATTTTGGGATTGTTGTGGCCTGCGTTGGTGATCAACACTCCGCTCGACCAGTCGATCCAGCGGTTGCCCCATTTATCGAACACCGTGGCGCCCTCGCCCTTGTCCCACAGCACCAGCGGCTGCCCGCTCATCGAGACCGGCTCATACTTGCGCAGCTTTTCGATTACCGGCAGCGACTCCGGAACCGGTATCCGGGTTTTGATCGTGCGGTTGGCGGTGGAAACCGGTGGAACACTTTTTGGAGTAGTGGAAAATACGTTAGCCAATGGTCCTCCCTGCGGACTTATTTTGCGGTGATAAAATAGTCTTGAATCTGTCCGGATAAATACCTCAGGAATAATCAGGCAAGGTTTTGTAACATAGTTCATATCAGCATGTTTGTCAATAAAGGCAACCTGGCTGAAATATCTGCGGCGGGCTTGATTTATGGCCGCGGGAGTGACAAATTATCCTCTTGTGCATTGTTGTCACAGCGCTTCCATTCCGAGGTGCTGGCCGTGTGTTGAGAAAACGGTTGCCGGCGGAATAACGTTTCTCAGGGAGCAGCCGCAGGGATGATTTACCTGCCCTTGGGCGACCGGCCGGGCAATTCCATCTAGAGGGCGCTGAGATTTTTTCACCTCCCCTCTTATCAGGAGAGCGAAACGGATGAAAATACTGGTGACCGGTGGGGCCGGTTTTATCGGCAGTCATGTCGTTGAGCATTTCCACGGCGACCACCAGGTCCTGGTTGTCGATAACCTTCGCAGCGGCTATCAGCGCAATCTCGAAGGTCTGCGCCACACGTTTCACCCGGTCTCGATTACCGACCGGGAGCAGTTGCTCCCGTTGTTCGAGGGAGTCGACAGGGTGTTTCACCTGGCTGCGATGATCAGTGTGCCGGAAAGTCTCGATAAGCCGGCCGAGTGTGTGCGGATCAACACGACCGGCACGCTCAACGTGCTGGAGGCCGCTCGCGAGCACGGGGTTAAGCGGGTCGTGATCGCTTCCAGCGCGGCCGTTTACGGTGAGAACCCGGATGTTCCCAAGCGCGAGGACATGTTGCCCGAGCCGAAAAGCCCGTACGCGGTGAGCAAGCTCGACGGGGAGTACTACCTGAAAATATTCGAGGATGAGTGGGGCGTGGGCGCGGCCCCCCTGCGGTTCTTCAACGTGTTCGGGCCGCGTCAGGACCCGGCCAGCCAGTATGCCGCCGCCATCCCGATCTTCATCCATCGCGCCCTTCGCGGCGAGGATATCACGATCTACGGCGATGGCTCCCAGGTGCGTGATTTCGTCTACGTCAAGGATGTGGTGGCCGCCTGCGTGCTGGCCTCGGAGAAAGGCGGGCCGGTGTGCAACGTGGCCCGGGGCGAGCATATCACGATCATCGACATCGCCCGGCAGATTATCGAGCTGACAGGCTCCACCAGCAGGATCGTCCACGCGCAAGAGCGTCCCGGCGACATTCACACCAGCTTCGCCGACATTTCGCGCCTGCGGGCTCTGGGTTACTCGCCATCGACAGATCAGCGGGAAAGCCTGATCGCCACCATTCGTTATTTCGAGAGCCGGCTGGCCTGAAGCGCCCGCCCGGACCGGTGCAGACGCATAATCCTGCGCTCCACTTCAGATTGTGGTCCCGCGGCAACCTGAAATATCAAGTAGGGGGCGGACCCATGGGGCCGACCGCGGGGCGACCGGCCGGTAGCCCCGCAGGACACTCGGGATTTTTTTCAAAGGTCTCAAGTAACCCATCCTGAAAGCTACGGCTGTATTTAACCAGAGGTTTTACCGATGTTCAGTGAGCGGAACAAAATCAAATCACCCGTTTTACTGTTCTGTGCGGTACTGTTGTTATTTGCCTCCGGAGGTCTGTGGGCGCAGCGGGATGGCTGGGAGATTCTGGGCCCGGGCGGCGGCGGCGGTCATTTCAACTGCACGGTCAGCCCGTTTGATGATAACCATGTTTTTTCCAACTGCGACATGACCGGTGTTCAGGTGACATGGGATGGGGGCGTGAGCTGGCGCCATTTCAACCTGCGGACGCTGGTCGAGGACTTCGAGTTTGATCCGGGCGATGAAAACACCGTCTACGCCTCCTCGACCGGTCTCTATCGCTCCGGGGATAAAGGCCGTAGCTGGGAGCTGATCTACCCTGCTCCGGAAGATATAATCGAGGAAACGATGGTCGGCGACCACGCCGAGCATTCTTTCAGGACCAAAGATGGTCTGCCCGGCGGCGTGATCGCAAAGGTGCTTGTCGACCCGGCGGACAGCCGTCACATTATCATTGGCGTCCTGCCGGCCAGAAAGGTCCGGGGAGGCTTGCCCCCGGTGTTAACCGGCGCCGAGATCAGGATCATAGCCAGTTCGGACAGGGGCGCGAGCTGGAAAACGGTCGCAAAGGTGCCGGGCCAGGCCGTCCGGGGGCTGTTCCCCGGCTCATGGCAGGGGCGGTCCGACGAGCTGCTGGTAATCACTGATCGCGCCGGAGCAGTCGTTTCCGGGCGTGATGGCTCTGTGAAAATACTCCAGTTGCCGGCCATGAGAATCCGGGCGGCCGCTGGCGGAAATGGAAAAAACGGCAGTGTGATCTATCTCCTGTCCCGGATGGGCAAGGGCAAGGCTGACCGCGTGACAGGCGGACTTTTTCGCTCAAAGGATATGGGACGAACCTGGTCCCGGATCAACAACGGCCTGCTGGAGGATTATCCGATTACGGCCCAGCTGCCCGATTTCGTTACCGTAGCCACCAGTGAGAACCATCCCGAGGTCGCCTATCTTTCAGTCCGTGCGTACATTGACGAAGTCCTCGTACCGTCTTCGACTCTGAGGATGCGCCCGGAACGCAAGTTCGGAACTTTCAAAACCGGGAACAGCGGAGACAGTTGGCGCTGGGTTTACCGGGCCAGCATGGACAGTCTCTATACAAGGCCGTTCGAGGACGGCTGGGAGAATGAAAGCTACGGCCCGGAGTGGGGAGAGTTTCCCCATTCATTCGGAGTCAGTCCCAATGACCCTGACGTCTGCTATGTCACCGATAATCGCACGTACGTAACCCGCGATGGCGGCGGGAGCTGGAAGCAGGTCTACACCGACCGTCATCCCGACGGCGCCTGGAGCAACCGGGGCATTAACGTTACCACCTGCTATGGAGTGCATTTCGATCCGTTCGACAAGGATCATCTGATTATCTCCTACACGGATATCGGTCTCTGGAACTCGTTCGACGGTGGCAAGAGCTGGTTCCACGGGATCAAGGGAGTGCCGCGGGGCTGGATAAACACCACCTACTGGACCGTGTTCGACCCGGACGTGAAAGACAAGATTTTCACGGTACGCTCCAACTGTCACGACCTGCCGCGGCCCAAGATGTTCCGCGACGGCAGGCTCCGGAAAAATGAGTTCCAGGGAGGCGTGGCTGTCTCTGTCGATGGGGGCAGAAACTGGCGGCCCAGCACGCGGGGGATGTCTCCAAACGCCGTCTGCACGCACCTGGTGCTCGATCCCGAAAGTCCTCCGGGTAACCGCACTCTGTATGTGACTGCCGTGGGGCAGGGAGTGTACAAGTCCACCGATGACGGCCGTTCGTGGAAGTTGGCCAACAATGGCCTGGGCGGCAGTCCCAACGCCTGGCGCCTGGCGCGCAGGCCGGATAATGGGACTCTTTTCCTGATTACAATGCGCGCCCTGCGGAAATCTGTCGTGTCCGCTGGCGCTATGTATCGCAGCGATGACGGCGCGGAAAGCTGGCGCCCCGTGGCGCTGCCCGAGGGTGTCAACGCGCCCAACGACCTCCAGATCGACCCTGAGGACCCCGACAGAATGTATCTTGCAGCCTGGCCGTGGACCAGCCAGGACAGGGAGCATTGCGGCGGGCTCTACCGCACGGAGGACGGCGGCGGGAGCTGGCAGCGCGTTTTCAACGAGCAGGCGCACGTCTGGGGCATCGCTGTCGACCCCCGCGATACCCGGGTTGTCTATCTCAACACGTTCGACAGCGCCGCGTTCCGCAGCGGCGACCGGGGCAATTCGTGGGAGCGGATACCCGGCTATGATTTCAAGTGGGGTCACAGGCCGATTATCGACCCCAACGATCCGGAGATGATTTACCTGACCACTTTCGGCGGGAGCGTGTTCCACGGGCCGGCCAGGGGCGAGCCGGTTGTGGAGGAGATCACGAACCTGCAGCCGAAAAAATGGTAGCACCGCTATTTGAGTTGATCATTGAGAAAGAGACCTTTGAAAAAATGGACGACTGAATTGTTTTGAGGAAGTTTTTTCATCTCACTCATCTTTGTGGATCAAAAGAGAATTTGGGACTTTTAGCTGTAACTGTGCGGTTTGATTAAAGATATACCATTTGACAAGAAGTTTTGGAAAAAGAGTGGGGGAGTGTGAGGGGGAGAGAAAAGAACCTTTTTTAAAAGGTTTTGTCTCTCCCCCTCACCATGCTTTGATTAAATCAAAGGTCTCAGAAAAATGGTTGCGGAAGAACTCCCGGCAGCCGGAATAAATCGGAGGGCTGAACAATGTCTATCGACAGGAAAAACTTTCTCAAACTACTCGGGGCTTCCGCGGCCGCGGCCGCCCTGGGAGGCTGTGGCGGCGGACCGGAGTCGTCCGGTCGGGAGGCGGTATCCGCGGGCGGGCGCACACCCCGGCCCGTGGAGCTCAGCGGCGGGCCGACAATGTCCGTGGTCAAGGGCGCGGACGTGCGCGCGATTACCCGCAGGGCGATAGAGGAGCTGGGCGGTATGGGCGCGTTTGTGGGCAACAGGGACAAGGTGTTGATCAAACCCAATATCGGCTGGGACAGGGTGCCCGCCCAGGCTGCGACCACCAACCCCGACGTGGTGGCCGAGTTGTGCGAGCTGTGCCTGGCCGCCGGGGCCGCCGAGGTGACAGTGCTTGATAATACGATCAACGATCCCCGGCGCTGCTACGTGCGCAGCGGGATCAAGAAAGCCGCCGAGGCCGTGGGTGCAAAGGTGCCGTTCCTGGAGGACTATAATTTCAGCGGAGTCAATGTGGGCGGCGATCTGATCAAGGAATGGCCGGTTTATCGCAAGGCCCTGGAAGTGGACCGGATTATCAATGTGCCGATCGCCAAGCACCACTCGCTGAGCGGCCTGACGCTGGGGATGAAAAATTTCTACGGCCTGATGGGCGGCAGGCGCAACCAGCTCCATCAGGACGTGCACCTCTCGATCGCGGAGATGACCCGCTTTTTCGCCCCCTCGCTGACCGTTATCGACGCCGTGCGGATTCTTGTCGCCAACGGACCCTCCGGCGGCAGCCTCGCCGATGTCAGGCAGATGGACACGGTGATCGCCTCGCTGGACCCTGTGGCCGCCGATGCCCGCGCGGCCGGATTCTTCGGGGTCGATCCGGCCACGATCGGTCATCTGGAACTCGGCAGCAAGATGGGACTCGGCACTTACGACCTCGATTCAATCCAGAGCGTGGAGGTTGAGATCTGATGCGCAACGCACGCAGGACCAGCCAGATACTGTTTTTCGCCCTGTTCCTTTTCCTGCTGGTGATGACCGAGTACAACGGGACCGACCAGATCAGCTATCCGGTCAAGGTCTTTTTCGATTTCGATCCGCTGGTGGCCGCCGCGGCGTTTCTGGCCGCCCACAGTGTGCCGAAGATGATGCTCTGGAGCCTGCTCACGGTGGCGGTCACGGCGGTGTTCGGCCGTTTTTTCTGTGCCTGGGTCTGCCCGCTGGGGACGCTGAACCACGTGCTGAGCCATAACAGGCTCAAGGCGGCCAAAAATGTGCGCCGCAACCGCTACGACAAGCGCCAGAGCTGGAAGTACGTGGCCGTGATTTTTTTCCTGATCGTCTCGGCACTGGGCCTTCAGATTGTGGGCTTCCTCGATCCGTTCTCCGTGCTGATCCGCTCGTTCGGCCTGGCGGTCAACCCGGTGTTCAATTTTCTCACCCGCGCACTGCTCTACCCGCTGCTGGCGCTGGACTGGCCCTGGCTGAGCGCTATCGTGGAGCCCGTGTTCTCGTTCATGCGCAGCTATGTGCTCTCCTTCGAGCAACCCTATTTTTACCAGGGGCTGTTTATCGGTCTGCTGTTCACGGCTATCGCCGTACTCAACCAGTTGCGGCGGCGTTTCTGGTGCCGCTATCTCTGCCCGCTGGGCGCGCTGCTGGGTCTGCTGGGGCGCTTCAGCCTGTTAAAGCTGAAAGTGAACAAGGAAACCTGCACCGACTGCATGCTCTGCAACCGTAACTGCGAGGGCGCCTGCGAGCCGCACAGCAGCGAAAGCTGGGTGCGAAGTGAGTGCCTGCCCTGCTGGAACTGCGTGGAGGCCTGCCCGCATGGTTCCATCAGTATCGGCCTGGGATTGCCCGGCCGCGGGGATGCTGAAGTGGATATCAGCAAACGGGCCGTGATCGCCTCGGCCGGAGCCGCGGTGGGCGCGCTGGCCCTGATGAGGATCGATCCGCGCAAGGTGGCCCCCTCGGCCAGGGTCAGCAGCCGCGATTCGAGCAGATACAACCCGCTGCTGATCCGTCCCCCGGGCGCCGTGGCCGAGGAGGAATTCCTCAAGCGCTGCGTCAAGTGCGGGGAGTGCATGAAAGTCTGCATCAAGAACGCGATCCATCCCACCCTGATGGAGGCCGGTCTGGAGGGGGTCTGGACCCCGTACCTCAAGATGCAGCTCGGCTACTGCGAGTTTAACTGCACCCTCTGCGGCCAGGTCTGTCCCACCGGGGCTCTCGAAGTCCTGAGCACCGAGGAGAAGCACAAGACCGTGATCGGCCTGGCGATGTTCGACAGGAACCGCTGCATCCCGTATTCGCTGGGCCGCAACTGCATCGTGTGCGAGGAAGTCTGCCCCACGCCGAAGAAAGCGATTTATTTTGAAGAGGTGGAGGTCACCGACCGCGACGGCAAGCGCTCGACAATCAAGCAGCCCAGGCTCGATCCGCATCTGTGCGTGGGCTGTGGTATCTGCGAGTATGTCTGCCCGCTGGTGGATAAGCCCGGCGTGTACATAACCTCGATCGGCGAAAGCAGAAGCAAGGACAACCAGCTCCTGCTCGATGTCTACGGCAAAGGAAAGGTTTGAGGCCCAGCCCGCTGGCGGCCAGGCGCTATTATGTTGGGGCGGGCACATGTGTCCGCCTTTTTTAATCCGGGACATTTCTGCTTGAGAGTGGAAAAATTGCTCCACTCTGATTATAAATATTAGAGCAGGCGGGAACCGCGACCCCCGGCCGGAATCGGAATGCGGGGAACCTTTACGGGGGCTATTTTGTATAAAGCATTATATTCCCCGCTCTCAACCGACTGCCCGGAAATGTTCGGGCGATGGACATAGATGATGCGAATTTCCCCCACCCTTGCGACCGGGATCTCGCTGCTGGCGATAATGCTCGCTGCCGCGGAGCCTGTGTTGGCGCAGAAGCCGGATTCTCTGCCGGAGAATTTTATCGAGCCGGACGCCGGGCGGATGCGGCTGGCCGCACTGGTCAGCCTGGGCACTCAGCAACTGGAGAACGACGACAGCGAACTGGCCATGCGCACGTTCGAGCTGGCCCGCGAGCTGGCCCCCCTGGATCCGAGAGTCCACCTGGGTCTGGGGCGCGCCCAGTTGATCCGTAAGGACAGCAGGATAATCGTGTTTCAGGCCCTGGAACGCCTGTTTCGCCGCGACAACATCTCCCGTGCTATCGGCCACCTGAAGCGGGCGGTGGAACTGGCCCCCGGCTGGTGGGAGGCCCATTACTGGCTGGCCAGCGCCTACATGCGTCGTTTCGACCAGAGCGACACCGAACAGGCCCTGGAGCACATGAGCCGGGCATACGAGTTGGGTGGGCCCCGGCGCGAGGTTATCCTCAAGCTGGCCGTGCTGCATAAGGCCGGCGGTGACCTGGAGAACGCCGAACGGATTCTTCGCAAGGCCGGGCAGGATCAGGACGCGGCGGGAGACCCGGTGATGGAGCTGGAACTGGCGCGGGTCAATTTCTACCGGGCAAAATACGCCGACGGTCTGCGCTACTACTGGAAGGGGGTGGCGGATCTGGTCACCAGGGAGCAGATGCAGCCGTATTTTAGTGATCTCGCCATGCTGGCCAGTAAGGAAGAGCACGAGCAGTACCGCAGCACAACCCCGGAGCAGGCCGGGGAGTTTTTCCGTGCGTTCTGGCTCAAGCGCGACCACGAACTCGGCCTGAGTCCCGGGATCAGGATCATCCAGCACTACACCCGGCTCCAGGCCGCCGATTCGCTCTACCGGGTGCCGTTTCTGCGGCGTTCTCCCTCGCTGCACCCATCGATGGCTTATCTGCCGGAGGAGGCCTCGCGCTACGACGACAGGGGGATGATCTATATCCGCCACGGCCCTCCGGAACGTGTGATAACGCAACTCAGCGAGGGCCTTTACCCCAACGAATCATGGATTTACGAGCGCCCCGGCGGACAGATGGTTGTCAACCTGGTGGCCCTGAAAGGTAATTTCGACTACCAACTGGTCACCTCGCTCACCGCGGCGGTGCGCAATTATCGCGGCGTGCTCTCCGGGATCGGCCACTTCGCGCCGGAGGAATCTTACCGGATCAGATGGATGACCGAGCTTTATGATTCCCGGATGGAAGTCGGCGGGGGAGTCTACTCCCGGCTGGCCAGCCGCCCCTACGACCCGTTCAGCCATCTGGACGAGTACGAGATGAATATCAACTCGCTGCGCTGGGCTCTGACCAGCGAAAGCGTGCCGTATCCTTACACGGAAAGGCTGGAAAGCTCCTACGACCTTGCGGAGTTTCGCGGTGTCAACGGTGGGAAAAGCATAGTGGAGTTTTATTCGGGTGTTCCGGGCCGGGCGATCACTTCCCTCAACACCGGCACGGGCTACAATTTCGAGATCAAAAGCCGGATCGAGCTCTATGACCAGGCCTGGGAGCGCGTAAAACTGTACGAGCAGGTGGATCGCCACACCACCACGATAAACCCGCATGATCTGATCGACCGGCAGATTGTCGGTCTGGGGCGGCTGGAACTTGAGCCGGGCGATTACCACTATTTCATCAGGATCGGCAACGGCGGAGCGGTGGGTGTGTTCAACGGAAATTTGTCCGTGGGTAGCTACCGCGAGGATTCTCTCCAGGCCAGCCAGATTATCGCCGCCAGTGTGATTTTTCCCTCACCGGCCGACTCCGGTACTTTCCTGCGCCACGGACTGGAGGTACAGCCTCAGCCCTCGCGTACGTTCCACGCGGAGCAGACATTATTCGCCTATCAGGAAATCTACAACCTGGTTCCCGATACGAGCGGGATTTGTAATTACAGGATCACCTATTCGATGGCGCTCCTGGAGCGGGAGCGTAACGTGTTCGGCCGGATCTACGATGGTTTCCGGACGCTGGTGGGAGCGAGGCCGGGCAGGGAGAAGGTGATCCTGACCGTGGAGAAGGCGAAAGCACCGCTGGACGAGGATCTGGTCACCGAGGATCTGGCTATCGACATCAGCGACAACGAAAACGGCCTCTACGAACTTTCGATCAGGATTGATGATCTCAACCAGAGGGGCAGGAGCTACAGGCGTAACGCGCGGTTTATTGTCCGGGATTGAGCGCTGAGCCTGCGGTGTCTGCGAGGGGGAATATGTGAAGAACAGCGCGAAAATCTGGTCACGGATACTGATCGCCTCTCTGCTTGCGGCCGCGGTGGCGGCTGTTGTGCCGGGTCCGGGGTGGCTATGTGCCCAGGACCTGCATTCGTTCGAGAACGACGTGCCGTTCGGCTTCCGGATGAGCTTTTTCAAGGGCGGCGGGGACAGTACGCTCTGCCTGATTACGATTACGGTGGATAACAAGAATCTCCTGTTTTTCAGGGGAAGCGGCTATTACGAGGCCCAATACGAGGCGTTTCTGAATATGCGGGAAACCGAAACACGCAGTATCCTCAAGGGCCTCTGGGACAAAACTGTGCGCGTGCCCAGCTACGATGAGACCAGTCTGGCCAAACTTTTCGATCCGCTGACTGTTACCACCAGGGCCTGGCCTGGCAAATACGAGGGTTTTGTCGAGGTCAAGGATATTCAGGCCAATACTTTCGGCAACGGACGGGTCAGCGTGCAGGTGCCCGATTTCAACTCCGACCTGCCCAAACTCAGTACTCCGCTCTTTTACGCCGTGCCCGAGGGACAGCAGCCCGGACAGCAGCCTGATCTGTCGCCCGGCGGAGCGATCCCCACCGAGGGCAGCCTCAAGGTGCCAAGCGGCAAACCGATCTGGCTGATGGTCGAGGTTTATGCCGACTCAAGCGCGCTGCCGGAAGGCTGGAAGCTCACCGCGGAGGTTGTCAAGGCGCTGATGCTGTTCCCGCGGATCGATGTGGAGCTGGAGGACGGGCTGCTGCGCCAGCGCGCGCTGATCAAGGTCTCCACGGGCACGATGGGACTGGGCACCTACGAGCTGGACGTGCAGTTGCGCGATGAGAACAACACCAGCCTGGCCCGGGCCACCTCGTTCAAGTTCCGGGTCGTGCGCAGCGCCGACTGGGTGACCAAAAACTACAAGAACGAAATCAAGTATCTTCGCTACCTGATCCCTGAGGAAGAAATGGAGCGCTTGCAGGGGATTCCCGAAGAGGAGCAGGCCACCGCTCTCGAAAAATTCTGGGCCAAGATCGACCCGGTGCCCGCCACGGCGATCAACGAACTGCGGGTCCAGTATTTCGAGCGGATCGACTACGCCAACAGGCATTTCACAACCGAGGAGCACGAGGGCTGGGAGACCAATATGGGTGAGGTCTATATCCTGCTCGGCCCGCCCACGGAAATCTACGGTAGCCGTCTGAACCAGATCTGGGTCTACGAGTACGAGGGCCTGGTGCTCCACTTTTTCGGCCAGAATCTGCGCAACCGTAACGAATTCGACGAGTATATCCGCCTGCGCAGGTGGTGGTGAGGCGTAAAGTTGATTATATTAAACGCGGGAAGGCATGTTAACCCGCAAAATCAATTCTTGAGGAGATCCGCGCAATGTCCCGTTTCCGTACTGTGATTGGTGCTGTTGTCCTGTTTCCGGCGGCATTGGCTTTCGTGCTGCTCTGTGGGTGTTCCGGCTCCGGCGGCGGAGGGCCGAAGGGCGAAACCGCGCAAGCCGAATCCGCCGCGGACGTCCAGAGCGCCGATTTGCAGGCCCTGCTTCCCGGTCCGCAGCTCTCCGGCGGCTGGAAGATCAGCGGAGAGCCGAGGGTTTTTGTGGCGGACAACCTCTGGGAGTATATCAACGGCGGGGCCGAGGGCTACCTGGTCTATAATTTCAAAACCGTGATCACCGCCGATTACGAGAGCGCCGACGGTGTGCAGGCGGTGGTGGATATCTATCGCATGGCTGATCAGCTTTGCGGGTTCGGGATTTATTCCGCCGAGCGCAACAGCCTGGCCCCACGGGTGGATATCGGCAGCGAGGGCTACCTTACCGAGAACGCCCTCCATTTCTGGCAGGGGCCGTACTACGTTAAAGTCACCGCGTTCGAAACCGGCCAGGGTGAGCAACTGGAAGTGCTGGCGCGCGCAATCGCTGCTGGTCTCGACGCTCCGGTGGGCAACCCGCCGCAGATCGCCGCTTTCCCCGAACAGGGCCTGCGGGCCGGCAGCGAGCGTTACATGGCCAGCGACGTGTTGGGCCACAGTGAGCTGAAAAACGGGTTCAGCGCTGATTATGAGCTGAACGGCACGGAATTCAAGCTGGTTTTTATCCTCCACGATGAGGTTGAGCAGGCCGCCAACAGCTATCAGGTCTACAAGCAGTTCATGGAGCGCTACAGCCAGGGCGTGGAGGAACATCAGGGGATGGACTCCCCGATGTTCACCGCGCAGGATTCATACTACGGCAAGGTGGTGGCCATGCTCTCCGGCCGCGCCGTGGTCGTTACCCTGGGCCTGGAAGACCCCGAAATGGTCAACTCCTGCCTGCGCCGGTTGATCGAAAAACTCTCGTCGCAGGGATTGATCTGAGCACCGTCGTGACCTATCGAAATACAGGGAGTTCCGGCGGCACCGGCCGTGATCGCTCGCAGCGGACATATCCGGCTCCCCGCGGGCTGTTCGCCGGTAACAAGTCAGTCAAATACGGATTGCTTGCCGTGGCGGCCTGCATGCTGATCGCCGGTTTTTTCGGCTTGGGCGATGAGCCGCTTACCGGGCCGATCGACGACGTTTTCCGCCGCGATCCATCCTCGCTGCTGATAGTCTACGGTACCGATGGCGAAAACACGGCCGGACTTCGCCAGTACGCCCACAAGGTAGCCCGCCTGCTGGGGGAGACGCTGGACAGGGATATTCTGGTCTACCCGGACCGCGAGGTCGATTCCGGGCTGATCCGCGAAAGTTCCCTTCTGCTCTACGGCCCGGTGGACGCCAACCGGGTCAGCCGCAGGCTCAAGGATTATTTCCCCTTCCGGTTCGAGGGCGATACCCTGAGGCTGGACGGCAAAAATATCACCGCCGGCTGGCAACTGGTGTTCGCCGTGCCCAATCCCCGCAACGATCAGCACTATCTGCTGGTCTACACTGGCCCCTCTGATGCCGCGGTGATCGGGATCAACATCCTCGAAGATCCCAATTTCGTCCGTCACGATACAACCGACTACGTGCTGGCGGTCGATGGCCGGATCGAGCGCTCCGGCTACTTCCTCAAGGACGACCCCGAGCGCTGGACCCTGCCCCGCTGACTTTCCCCTCTGGACAGGGCCACGGCCGCCGGGCTATATTTCCCACATGCACATTGCCAACGCTCATAACCCACGGCCCGGATTTTTTTACCGCCTCCGCCGCAACTCGCTTGCAGTATTGCTGTTCGCTGCTCTGGCGGCTCTGCTGGGCTGCTCGCAAGCGGAACAACGGGCGCGGCAGAATGATGGCCCGCTCACGTTCCGGTTCCGCATCCCCGGCGACCCGCCCGGCCTGGACCCGATCCACAGCGCCGACCTGGTCTCCCAGAGCGTGGTCAACAACCTGTTCGATCCCCTGCTGCGACTCGATCCGGCCGGCGGCGAGCTTGTGCCCGCGCTGGCTTCGCGCTGGAGCGTTTCCGCCGATGGCCTCTCGTTCCGGTTCGTGCTGCGCCCCGACGCCCGTTTTCACAACGGCCGTGCGGTGGTGGCCAGCGATGTGATCTATTCGTTTACCCGCCTGCTGAATCCCGCCAGCGCCAGTCCCAGGCCGTGGATCCTGACACCCGTGGCCGGAGCCGAAGAGTTTCGCGGCGGCACGGCGAAAAACGTGGAGGGCCTCCGCGCCGAAGGCGACAGCGCGGTGGTGATCCGCCTGAAGGAACCCTATGCGCCGTTTCTGGTGCAACTGACCATGACCGCCGCCAGTATCGTCCCCCGCGAGGAAGTGGAACGCAACGGCGAGGACATGTTCGGCCAGGCCCCGGTCGGTTCCGGGCCGTTCCGGTTCCTCCGCTGGCAACACGACAGCCGGATTGTGCTGGAGCGCATTGCGGGTAAAGCTGAGACGGACTCCGGTCTTACAATAAAAAAACTGGAGTTCGAGGTGGTGCCCAATATCAGCGTGGCCTACGAAAAATACCGCGCCGGAGAGCTTGACCTGCTCGACCAGCTTCCGCCGGGTTATGTGGGACTGGTGCGCAAGCGCACCCCGGAGCAACTTCACGTCTGGCCGGGCCTCTCGGTGCGCTACATGGGGTTCAACCTTATTCGCGAGCCGTTCAAGGGTAACCGCAAGCTGCGCCAGGCGTTTAATTTCGCTGTCAACAAAGATGCGATTGTCCGGGTGCTGGGCGAGGGAGTGGACGTAATCTCGACCGGGGCAGTGCCGCCGGGTCTGCCGGGGCACAACCCGGCGCTGCGCGGTTACGGCTACGACCCGGAGCGCGCCCGCTCACTGCTGGCCCAGGCCGGTTATCCCGGCGGAGTCGGCCTGCCGGAGCTGACCCTGCTCTACAACAACGACCCGGCGGACCGCCGGGTGGCCGTGTTCGTCCAGGCCTGCCTGGGCGAGATCGGTGTGCGGCTCAAGCTCAAGAGCCTGGAGTGGGCGGCGTTCCTGGCCGCCGTGCGCGCGGGCGAGGCTGCTATCTTCCGCGGAAGCTGGGTCGGGGATTTCCCGGACGCGCATAATTTTCTCTATACGCTTTTTCACTCGTCCAACTGGGGCGACGCCGGCAATTATTCCCGCTTCTCCAAGGCCGGGGTGGACAGCCTGCTCGACTCGGCTGTCCGGGTGGTGGACCCGGCCGCCCGCGCCATGCTTTACCGGCAGGTGGAGAGTGTTATCAGCGAGGAAGCCCCCTGGATTTTCCTCTACCACCCGGGGCAGGTGGCCCTGCTCAGGCCCGAGTGGGGTGGGGCGGTGTTTCCCGCGCTGGGAGTCTGGGCCGTGCCGCTGGAGAATTTTTACCTTAGAAACGCCAAGGAGTAGAATAAGTGCCGAGTTTTATCCTCAGACGGCTGCTTGCGCTTGTTCCCGTGCTGTGGGGAATCGCCACGCTGGTGTTCGCGCTGATGTACCTGGTGCCGGGCGACCCGGCGCGGCTGATGGCCGGTCAGAACGCCGATGAGCAGACTATCGAGACCATCCGGGTCCGGATGGGGCTGGACAGGCCGCTGCACGTGCGCTACGGCAAATTCCTGGCCGGGGTGGCCACGGGCGATTTCGGCTACAGCTACCGTCAGCGAAGGCCCGTGAGCGAGGTCATTCTGGAGCGCTTTCCGGCCACGCTCAAGCTGGCCCTGGCCACGATCCTGATCGCGCTGCTGTTCGGAGTGAGCGCCGGGGTGCTGGCCGCACTCTGGCACGGCAAGGCACTGGACTGGGGCGTGATGGCGCTGAGTCTGCTGGGAATTTCCACGCCAGTGTTCTGGCTGGGCCTGATGTTGATCGTGGTGTTCAGTGTCTGGCTCGGCTGGCTGCCCGTGGGCGGTTACGGCGACGGCTCCCTGCGTTACCTGATCCTGCCCGCGGTGAGCCTGAGCGCGATCAGCACGGGTTACTTTGCGCGGATAACCCGCAGCAGCTTTCTGGAAGTGATGCGCACCGACTATATTCTGGCCGCGCGCAGCCGGGGGATTCCCGGCCGCAGGGTGGTGCTGCTGCACGCCATGCGCAACGCCGCGATTCCGCTGGTAACAGTGGTGGGCACCAACCTGGCCGGGCTGCTGGGCGGGGCCGTGGCCACGGAGACCGTGTTCGCCTGGCCGGGAATCGGGCGGGCGATCTACGATGCGATCCTGGTGCGCGACCTGCCAGTGGTGGAGGGCGGAGTGATCTTTCTGGCGTTCGTGTTCGTGGCGGCCAACCTGGTAATCGACCTGCTCTACGCCTGGATCGACCCCCGGATCCGTCTGCCGGGTTACAGCGGCGCGGGAGGCGAATGATGGGCAGAGCGAGAGTGCGCAGCTGGACATTCCGGATCGGTCTGGCGCTGACAATCGCGCTGATTATCGGGGCGCTGTGCGCCGACCTGTTCTCGCCCTACGACCCCTACAGCGTGGACATGGACGCCGTGATGGTCCCGCCCTCGGGGGTCCACCTGTTCGGCACCGACTATCTGGGCCGGGACCTGTTGTTGAGAGTGCTGCACGGCGGGAGGATCTCGCTTGCCATCGGCGTACTGGCCGTGCTGATTTCCGGGTTGGTGGGTACCACTGTCGGCGCGATAGCGGGGTTTGCCGGGGGTTGGCTGGACGAGGTGCTGATGCGCATCACGGATATCGTGCTGGCGTTCCCCACGGCGCTGCTGGCGTTGGCGGTGATGGCCGTGTTCGAGGACCCCACTGTCGGCAAGATCTTTATCGTGCTGGGACTGGTGGGCTGGGCCAATATCGCCCGGCTGGTGCGCGCGGAGGTGATGACGATCAAGGAGCGGGACTACGTACTGGCCGCACGCAGTGTGGGTGTGGGGCCGCTGGGCGTGGTGTTGCGCCACGTGCTGCCCAACACGCTGGGCACCCTGCTGGTGGTGCTGACCCTGGGGGTGGCGTCGAATATCCTTACCGAGGCCTGGTTGAGTTTCCTGGGCCTGGGCGCGCAGCCGCCGCTGCCGAGCTGGGGCGCGATGATTACCGAGGGCCAGTATTTCCTGACAACCAGGCCGTGGGTTTGCCTGTTCCCGGGAATTGCGATCCTGCTGACCGTGCTGGGGTTCAACATGCTGGGCGACGGCCTTCGCGACGTGCTGGACCCCCGCCTTCGCGGGGGGGGCTGAGCACAGCAAAAAAATCAGATCGTGAATATCCCGGAGATATGCTTGCGCAGGCCCTTGCGGCTGTTTTTCCTGCCCAGGTCGCGGGTGGTTTCCTGGTCGGCGTAGAAGCGCTGGGACGCCTGCAACTCATCGCCGGCGGCACTCGGGCCGGAAGGTTCGTCGTAGCTCGTGGGGCAGCGGGATTTTTCCTTGCCTGAGCAGGCACCGCGGCGGGATTTCCCGCGCAGCGAGCGGAAATACTTCATGAGCGGCATCTCATCCTCCGTGATGAATCATTGTCCGGGCATCCGTGCCCGTTACGCAGCCGGGAGATTGTATTTTATTCTCCCGCGTATATCTTTATCGGCAGAACAGGATAAAACTTGAACGTGCAATAGTTTTCCGTGAAAGGGCGGCCAAATTACCGGCAAGGCCCCGCGGGCGAACAGGGAAGGGAAAGGAAGGGATAAAGATGCCAATGTTATACGGTCTGGTGGACAAGGTGTTCACGCTCTACGGCTACCTGCTGCTGGCCAGGATATTGCTCTCCTGGTTCAATGTCGATTACCGTCAGCCGTGGGTGCAACTGCTCGTGCGGGTGACCGAGCCGTTTCTCCAGCCGTTCCGCGCGCTGATTCCCGTGCTGGGCGGGATGGATTTCAGCCCGATTGTGGCTTTTTTAGTGCTGAGCATGATCAAGCGCCTGGTACTGACCTTTATCGGGTACTAGCAGTTGTTGCTATTAAACAAAAATGGATGGTGACAAGGAGAACATTGGAAAATGTTATTACGCAAGCTGCTGATTCTGGCGATTATCACGGTTGTCTCACAGGGTGTGGTCTCGGCCGGGGTGATTAACGTGCCCGGGGATGCTCCTTCGATTGAACTGGCAGTGGGCCGGGCCGCCGCCGGAGATACAGTTATGATCGCTCCCGGTGTTTACAAGCTGAATCTGACCATCAGTGATAAAGCGGTAACGCTCGCATCACGGTTTCTTACCACCGGCGATACATCTTACGTGCGCCGTACGGTGCTTGATGGAGCCGGTGAAACAGTGCTCAACGTGGAAGCCGGTGGCAGGGACACGGAAGTGATCGGCCTGACGGTGCGCAACGGCGACGACGGGATCATGGCCGCCTGCCGGATGCTGATCGCGGACTGTTTTTTTGAGGCCAATAGCGACGCGATTGACTATGAGGGCGGCGGCGGAGTCTGCCGGAATAACTCTTTTACCGGGAACTGGGACGATGCGATCGATCTTGACGGGCCGGTTGCGGTGCTGATCGTGGGCAACAGAATCTGGGCTAACGGCGACGACGGGATTGAAATCAGGTTGCATCCATACACCGGCCCGGTACTGGAAACGATGATCCTGGGCAATACGATTCACGCCAATGCAGAGGACGGGATCCAGTTTATCGACTACTCCACGGACTCCGACCGGAAGTTTATTATCGAGCGTAACATCATCACGCATAACGCCATGGCGGCGGTGGGCTGCATGGGCAACGAGAACACGGTGGAGAACTACGAGGCATTCCCCGTGCCGGAGGAAATCGTGCTGCTCAATAACACGATTGCCCACAACAACTATGGCGTTACCGGCGGCGCCAGGCTGGCGGCGGTCAACAACCTGATAGTTTCCACAACTCACGCCGCGGCCAAGGGAATCGCCGCTAAGTCACTGATTGCCAACAACCTGTTCTGGGACAACGGGCGGGACCAGGACGGCTGCACCGCCCGGCGGGAGAAAAACCTTTACGCCGATCCGTTGCTCGCTGCCGGTTATCGCCTGTCCGCCGGCAGTCCGGCTGTTGACTCCGGAGTTGACTGGATCGAGTGGAATGGACAGAGGTTGCACTCAGCCCTGGTGGGCGAGATCAATGGGAAGTCGGTGGATGTCGGCGCGTTTGAGAGGTGATTACCGGCACAGTCTCCGCCGGGGAGGCGGCTCAGTCGTAGACCAGCGCCTCCAGCGGGTCCTGGCGCGCGGCCCACAGCGCGGGGTAGAGCGCGCCGATACAGCCGACAACCAGCCCCAGGGCCAGGCTGCGCAGGGCCAGCTCGGCGGTAATCTCCACTGTCAGTAACTGAAATTTCCACTCGATCACCGCGCTGCTGCCCACGGCCAGGGCGATGCCCAGGATCGCTCCCAGCAGGCTGAGCGCGAACGCCTCGGTCATGATGGCCGTGAGGATATAGGCGCGCGAGGCTCCCAGGCTTTTGAGGATGCCGATCTCGCGGGTACGCTCCACCACGGTGGTGTACATCGAGAGCAGGATCACCAGGGCGCTGATGATCAGCGTGGTGTAGTTGATCGCCCCGATAAACTGGTTGAGGGAATTGAGGTACTTGCTCATCGAGGCGGCGATATTGCTCATAAACTGGGTGTTCACACCCTTGAATCGCGCCAGGATCGTTTTGCTCACCCGGTCGACCGCCTCCGGCGTGTCGGCGCGGACGAAAAACAGGCTGACCCGTCCGGGCTGGCTGGTAAGCTCGGCCATTTTCTCGTAGTGCATGAACACGCGCGTGCCCACTCCCGGCCGCACGATCCCCACGATCTCGAACGGTTGTCCCAGCACCAGCGAATCGCCCACGCTCAGGCCCTCCTGGGAGGCGATCCGGCTGTCGATAAACATCTCGTCCAGGGTCTGCAGCGGCCGCCCGTCGATAAAGATCAGTTCGCCCCCCAGGTCCTGGAAATTTTCCGGCTCTATCCCGAACACGTTGTAGGGCGCACCGCCGATCTGGGTCTTCCAGATCAGCACCGGGCTCACTGTCTGCACCCCGTCGATAGTGCGAAGCTCTTCGGCCATCTTGTAGGGCAGCACGCCGGAGCCGAAGAGCAGCGGGTTGCTGCCGCTGCGTATCACCGTGATGTCCGCGCCGATCCCCCTGATCCGTTCGGTAAATTCGTTGAGTACACCGTTGACCAGGCCCCAGAGCACCATGAACAGGCAGATACCGACGGAGAGGGCCAGGATGCTGATAGCGCTGCGCATTTTGCGCTGGCTCAGATTGGAAAGCGCAAGTCTGATCATAGAGAGAATTAACCTGTTTTTGGGAACGAATTTTTACCACAACGACACGTTCTGAATTCTCCGGCGTGGGAGACGATAAATTTACCTGCGCGGCTGTTCCAAGTCAAGAGGGTTGCGGCAAATAGCCGAGTACTGTTGACTTATAAATCTCGATTTGTTAGCTTGAACCGTTATTTGGTTTTCACCTTGTGAGACTGATACTTAGGGCCGCAAACCCGGAGCCGTGTTGAACCCCGAAGCCGCTGTCACCCGGAAGTGGATAGAAGCGCTGACGCAAATCCAGATCGCCCTCAGCGATGATCTGGAGCAGGTCGGCGCACGGATTGAGGTGCTGCTCGACAGTGACTTCGAGCCGATCATCGAGGTATTGGGACACCTGCTCAGTAAGAGCGGCAAGATGATCCGTCCCATGTTGCTGATGATGGCGGCGGACCGTTCGCGCGCCGGGCGTGAGCAGCTTATTTCCCTGGGGGCGTCGGTGGAGTTGATCCATACCGCCTCGCTGGTCCACGATGACACGATTGACAGTTCGAGCTACCGCCGGGGTGTCGAGACGCTTAACTCAAAGTGGAACCACAAGACCAGCGTTATTATCGGTGACTACCTGCTGGCGGGCGCCTTCAGCGAGATCGCCTCGGTGGGCAACCTGGAAGTGGTCAGGAAACTGACAGGAGCGTGCCGGTCGCTGGCCAGCGGGGAGATGCGGCAGATGGCCCTCGAGGGCCATCTTGACGCCCACGAGGAAGATTATTTCATGTTCGTACGTGAGAAAACCGGCAGCCTGTTCGGCGCCACCTGCTCGGTGGCGGCCACTGTCTCCGGTGGAGCTTACCGCGATGAGCTCGAGCGTTTCGGCGTGCTGTTCGGCTGCATCTTCCAGATCACGGACGATCTGCTGGATTACTCCTGGTTCTCGGACAAGAGCGGTAAGCCCACGGGTCAGGACATGCGCGAGCGCAAGATGACACTTCCCCTGATATATTCCCTATCCCGCATGAACTCCAGCGCGCGCGCCGAGTTCAAAAATGCGTTTTCTCCGGCGGGTTGTCTCAGTGATGAGACCGCCACCGGGCTGCAGGAGATAGTCGTCGAGTACGGCGGTCTGGACTATGCCTGGAGCCGGGCGGTGGAACTCGCCGGCGAGGCGGCCGGCCTGATCGAGCGGCTGGACAGCGAGCGGGCGACCCGTCTTAAGGTTCTGGTGGATCTGATAGTTGAACGCGACAGGTAGATGGATATTGCGCCTGGGCCTGATACTGGCTGTAGTGCTGGTGGCCGTGGGAATCAGGACCCTGGGCGGGCTGGGCGCCGACAGACAGGCGGGCTCCTACGTCCACGACAGTTTCGTGATGGGTACTGTGCTGAATATCAAGGTGCGGGGCGCATCGCGTGAGTCGGCCAGGCAGGCCGTGGGGGTCGTGGAGGCGGAAGCCGAGCGGTTGCACGTGCTTTTCGATCCCCACGACGAGAACAGCGCGATCAGCCTGCTCAACCGCACGGCCGCCGGCGGCGGCGGCACGGTGCCGGTGGGCCGGGACGTGGCCCGCGTGCTGGCCGCGGCGATTGCCGTGAGAAATTCCTCCGGCCGTGGATTCGACCCCGCGCTGGGGCCGCTGATCGACCTCTGGGGATTCAGTGATGAAAGCCCCGCAAGTGAGATTCCCGACACCCTGCAACTGGCGCGACTGACAGCGGAGCTGGCCGCTGCCGGCCGGATCGAGCTGAGCCCCGACAGCGCCACGGTGCTGGTGCCCTCCGGAGCGGGAGCGCTGGATGTGGGCGGGATCGCCAAGGGCTACGCGGTTGACAGGGCAATCGAGATTCTCGACAGCCTGGGGATAGAGAACGCGTTGGTTAACCTGGGAGGGGAGATCGGCGTACTGGGTGTGGGCTCCAACGGCCGCGACTGGCGCGTGGGCGTGCAGCATCCCCGCCTGGCCGCCAGCCACCTGGGCGTGGTCAGCCAGCGGGAGGGCATGTTCGTGGCCACCAGCGGGGACTACGAGCGGTTTTTTATCCTCGATGGCCACCGCTACCACCACATTCTCAACCCGGAGAGCGGGTTCCCGGCCAGCGGCGGTGCCGTGATGAGTACCACTGTGATCGCCAGCAGTTGCCTGCTTGCCGATGCGATGGCCACCGCGGCGTTCGTGCTGGGCCCGGCCGGGGGGATCCGTTTCCTGGAGAGCCAGGGCGCGCAGGGATTGATCGTATACGCCAGTGATGGCGACCGGGAAAACGGCGAAATTACCTATAGCGCCACCAGCGGGTTTCTGAGCATCATGCAGCCGGAGCTCGACGGCAGGCCAATCTACTAACTCCGGCGGGTAACGATGGCGCGAGCCGAATTCCAACTTCCCCCCCTGGCAACGGCAACCGACTGGGTGATGCTGGGCGCGGTGTTCCTCTGCTCGCTCTCGTTCTACGGGTTCCGGATGCTGGAAGACAGGGCTGAGGGCGGGTTGGTCACTGTTGTGCAGGTGGGCGATGAGCGAGTGGCGGTGCTGCCGGCCCGCAAGGATACCGTGCTGGTGGTCAGCGGCAAGCTGGGCGAGGTTCGGATAGTGCAGCAGGCGGGCGAGCTCTGGCTGGAAGACGCACCCTGCCGGCTTAAAATCTGTGAGCGCATGGGCCATATTCATCGCTCCGGCGAGGTGATTGTCTGCGCGCCGAACAAGGTGATGGTCCGCCGGGAGAGAGTGGGCGGAGAGCGGGAGGGGACACTGGATGCAATCTCCCGCTGAGGGTATGGCCGTTGTGGGGCCCGAGCCACGCGAGGTGCGTGAGCGGATCGAGCGCCTGAGCCTGATCGCGGCGGCCACCGCTTTCGAGCTGGTGCTGTTCGTGCTGGACTCGGCGCTTCCGCGGCCGATTCCGTGGATCAAGATCGGTCTGGCCAACATAGTTACCCTGGCTCTGCTGGTGGGCGCGGGCTGGCGAGTGGCGGCGGCCGTGCATTTTCTGCGCATTACGATCGGCGCGGTTTTACGCGGCGGGCTGTTTACCCCGTTTTTCCTGTTGAGTTTTAGCGGCGGTGCGGTATCTTTTATCGTGATGGCGCTGGCGGTGCGCTGGGCCATTCCCGTGCTGGGTTTTCTGGGGGTGAGTTTCCTGGGGGCGCTGGCGCATAATACAGTCCAGTTGCTGATGGTGGCCGCCGCGTTATCCGACAGTTCCGTGCTGGTGCTGCTCTGGCCGGCCGTGCTGTTGTTCAGCCTGTGCTACGGCGGATTCTCAGGCTGGTGCAGCTTCCATTTCTGCCGCAGGATACCTCAACTGGCCGAGGGCAGGCTTGCGCAGGCCCTCCGGGCCGGTTGAGCTTGAAATCATATAATCGTTAAGGTTTTTTCAGCAGTGGAGGCAAGCTTGCACAGGAGACGGTTTCCGGTTTATCTGTCCGTGCTGATTATCGGGATGCTGGTCGGTGGTTATCTGGGGAAGGTGCTGGCCACGGTGATGCCCGACGGGGTGGCGAAAGATTTTTTCCTGACCTCGATTACGGGCCATTTCGGACCGGTCACGATCGATCTGGCGATTATCGCGCTGACTCTGGGACCACTGGAAGTTACGCTTAACCTGGTGGGAATCCTGGGGTTCTTTATCGCCTTCTACCTGTTCCGCTCGTTTATCTAAAGGGGCGGCAAGGCGTGTGTTGCGCGGCGGGTATCAGCCAACCGTAACACGGTTGCGTCCCTGGTCCTTGCTGGTGTAAAGCAACTCGTCGACTTTCCTGAGAATCCCGTTCTTGTCCAGTCCGTTTCCGGCGGTGGCCAGCGTGGCGCCCAGCGAAATGGTAACGCTTATGGGTCCGTCGTTAGCGTCGGTTTCCAGTTCCTCGACAGCTTTGCGCATTTTCTCCGCAACCACCTCCAGTTCTTCCTGTCCCAGGTTCAACACCACGGCCAAAAATTCCTCACCGCCCCAGCGTCCGATAATGTCCGAGGAACGGACCACGGTAGAAAGGTTCTGGGCAACGCTCCGGAGCACCTGGTCGCCCGCATCGTGGCCGTGGCGGTCGTTGATGTTTTTGAAATGGTCTATGTCGATAAACACCAGACCGAAACTTAAGTCGTAGCGCTTCATCTCGTCGGTTTTCGATTGGAGCACATTGTCCAGGTAGCGGCGGTTGGCCAGGCCGGTGAGCGGGTCTATCATGGCCAGCTTGCGCAGTTTTTCAATAACGTTGCGGGCAGCGATCCGGGAACTGTTGTCGTGGAATATCTGCACCGCGCCGCTGATCTGGCCGCGGGAGTCGTGGATCGGCTCGATACGGCAGGTAACAGGGACGCTGCGGCCATCGCGGTGGCGCAGGAACAGATCGCCCTCGCGCGTGTTCCCATCGGCAAGTGTCAACTCGATCGGGCATTGCTCAGCGCAGCCGGAAACGCTCTCGTCGGGGCAGTGGGTAAGCAGCGACTCGCACACCGTATCTCCGGCGATGTCGTTGTACAGGTAGCCGCTGATTTTCTCCGCGCTTTTGTTCCAGAAAGTGATCTTCTTCTTCCTGTCCACGCAGAAGATGCCGTCGAACAGCCTGTCGAGAAGATTTTTGTAGTAATCCACTGAAGGCGACACGGAAAAAACTCCCTGTAACCGAATGTTCAGTTCTGTCCTTGATCGGCCGCCGCCTGGCTGTCGGCGGTGTCGGACCGTGGGGTATTATTCCGAAAGTCCTTGACGTCCATACTTTTCATCAACTCGGAACTGAACAGCGAGAAAAATGCCTGCATCCTGCTGGAAACCAGCTGGTCAAAAAGCCGCTTGCGGTTTTCCTCAAGCTGGCTCATGTCGGCCTTTTTGTGCTCAAGCGGTTCCAGCAGATAATACAGACGCTCGGTCTCAATCAGAGGGCTCTTTAGCCATATCGGCAGGCCGAACGCCGTGCCGATAAATTCGTTGTTGCGGCCCATGCCGGTTAAGCCGCTGGCGCGGCTGAACATACCGCTTGTGTCCACGGGCAGGCCCTTGTCAACTGCGAACGCGGTCAGGTTGTCGTAGTCATCGTAGCCGGCAAGCAGCGGCTCGATCCGGCCGCGGGCCAGCTCCTTCTTGGCCTCCAGCACAAGCAACCGCCGGATGGACGCTCCGGCCTCCTCCAGCGGGATCAGGCCCTTTTTCTTGCGAGCGATCACCCTGGCCAGCATCACCATGTCACCGGTCGAGGAGCCCTGGGCTATCACGTTTATCGGATAACTCAACTGGTTTTCCTTGGCGCTGTAAAGAAAATCGAGCAGCTCGCGGGTAACCTGCAATCCGGGAATCTGGTTGCCCACCGTGAATTCACCGGTCTGGCTGACAACGAAGCCGCTGTCGGTGGCTACGGCGGTGAACGTGGCCGTCTGAGCGCTCATCAGCTTGCGAAGGTTGCGGGCCCGGGAGCGCACATTGCGCAGCGTCTTGCGCCCGGGAACGACCTTAAGCAATATCCGCCGCGCTTTCACCTGGCGGACCCCGTCGTTGGTGCGAACACTGTCGGTGCGCACGATCTGGTAGCCGGAAGCGGTCAGTGTGGGAGGGCTGGTCTCGCCCGGTTTCTGGGAGAACGCCAGCCTGGCCATTTCCTCGTCCGTGTAATCGCCGCGGGCAAACCAGCCCAGGTCACCACCGCTGGAGGCCAGAGGGTCCTGCGAATAACGCGCGGCCAGGCTGTCCCACTGCTCGCCCTTGGCCAGCATGGCTGCCACGGCGGTCAGCGAGTCGAGCGTGGCGGCGCTGTCCTGGGCCCCCGGAGTCAGCGGCAGCAGGATATACTCGAGCTGGGCGGTTTCGGGTCGATTGTATTGATCCTTGTGTTTTTCGTAGTAGGCGGCAACTTCCTCGTCGCTTACCCGTACTTCGCTGTCGGCGATAATCGAGTCAGGATCGAATTCGACATAGACCACGCTCACTTTTTCCTGCACGGAGCGGAAAGCCCGTTCGACTTCCGCGTCTGTCAGCTTGCTGAGCGAACCGACTTCGAGGAACAGCTTGAGGCTGGGAATTTTCTGCCGGGCTTCGCGTTCGAGCTCCAGCACCAGACTGGCCGCGGCGGGGTTGGCGAGCAGGGCGAGGTACTTGTCGAAATCGAAGCGTCCGTCGGTTTGCAACTGCGGGGACTCGCGCAACTCCTGGATCGGGTTGCCACGGATGTACTCGATTACCTCGCTGTCGTATACGTCGATCGAGCGGCGGTCGTAGGCCTGGCCGAGCACGATGTCGTTGACCAATTCGTTCCACACCTGGTCGGCGATCTGGTCGATCTCCCAGGCCGAGAGATTGCCGCTGGCACGCTGGCTGCTGGCCATGTTGACCGTGTTCTGCACGCGCATCTCGTAACTGCTGCGGTCTATCTTCTCTCCGGCCACCTCGCCGGCGTATTTCATCCCCTGCAGTTCTTCCTGGCTCTGCTGGAGCAGGTAATCGTCAAGACCGGTGAGTGTGACAGCCATCCAGCCGACAAAGAAAAAGATGAGGACGTAGAAGATGATCTTCATGTTATTTCTGAATGTCTGCATCATGGCTGAAAAATACCTCTCTGATTATATTTAACTGGGAACGGCCGCGAATTCGTTGCGCTTAACCCGGATTATTCACGAAGCCTGATTTGTTCGAGAGCAAGGAAGCAGAGGCGCCGCTGTACTGACGTACCGCAAGCCACTGATGACGCAGCCAATCGGACAAAGCAGGCGAGCCGAAGGTAAAAAATCGCTGTCTTTTACCTTAGCAGGATCATTTTTACAAATCGGGTCGGGCTTTGGGCAGTATTTCAGTAAGTTGTAATATGTTTCCCGTTAAAGAAGTGGGCGATATTTTTATGAATAATCCGGGTTAAATGGCATGGGTTAAAATGCAGCCCATAACTCAATATCCGCTAAAACTATAATCACCTTAGACAAAGGTCAATTAAATAATACGTTTCGCCTTCGATTATCTAACCGGGCCGGGCTGTAGCCGCCACTTGGGGGCGACGGGCCGCCGGGGACTTGTATTGGTGTGCGGGGGGATGTTTTGAGTTGACTTTGATTTTTGCGACAACTATCTTAATCGGCAACGATACCCGGCCTGTGTGATAGAGGCCGGAACAACTTGCGCAACGGATTGAGCGGATACGATGAGGCTGCAAGAGGAAATCAGGGAGCTGGAGCAGAGGTTCGCTCAGGCTCCGGACTCGCGTCTGTTCCTGCCTCTGGCCGACGCTCTGCGACGGGCCGGGGAACTGGAGCGGGCGGCCAAACTCTGCCGCGAGGGTTTGCAGCGCTATCCGGATTTCAACAGCGCCAGAATTCTGCTGGGCGAGACCCTGGCGGAGCTGGGTGAGCTGGACGAGGCCGTCCGGGAATTGGAACAGGCGGCGGCTCTGGATGCCGGCAGTAGCAGGATCAAGACTCTGCTGTCCTCGATTGCCGGGAAGATGGGCGCCGGGCAGGCCGAAGGCGACGAGCTCTCCGGTGAGCAGGTGGAGCCGTCTGCCGATGAGCCGGGGGAACAGAAGCAGGGTGCGGCTGGAGCCGAACCCACCAACGAGGCCGGAGAAATGTTTGTTACCCATACCCTGGGCGATATATACCGGATGCAGGGCCACGATCTCAAGGCGCTCGAGGTCTACCGCAAGCTGCTTGACGAGGGCCACGACGACCCTGTGTTAAAACGTAAAGCCGATGAACTGGCCCGTAAGCTGGCCGGGAGTGAGGCAGCCGGTGGGCCGGATGAGCCTGCGGCCGGCGTGCGGGAAGTCCAGCCTGCCCCGGCCGGGGTCGTTGCGCCGCCGGCCGGCGGCGAGGGGCCGTTCGAGGAGCGGATAGACGCGATTTTTCATTTCCTGCTGGGCGATTCCCCCGAGCACGCCGAAATGTCAGCGCCCGCTGCGTCGCCGGCCGCTGCGGCCGGAAAGGACGCGGCAGGCAGTGGCAGCGGTGATTTCGTGGACATGCTGGAGGAGTGGGTCGGCGATCTGAAACGGGGGATGTGAAATGAGCCGGATCGCAGTGATCAATGGGCCTAATCTTAATATGCTCGGCCGGCGGGAGCCTGGAATATATGGCTCCGGCAGCCTGGAGGATATTCAGCGCGCGTTGAGCGGGCGCTTCCAGGGGCGGGCGGAGCTCGGCTTCCACCAGTCGAACTCCGAGGGCGAGTTAGTGAGCCTGATCCAGACCCTGGCGGGTGCGGCTGACGGGATTCTGCTTAACGCCGGAGCCTACACGCACACCAGCGTTGCTATCCGCGATGCCCTGCTGGCGGTGGATATCCCGTTCGTGGAGGTTCACCTTTCCAATGTGCACGCCCGCGAACAATTCCGCCACGGCAGCCTGATGGCCGATCTGGCCGTGGGGGTGGTGGCCGGTTTCGGCGCCGCCAGTTACGAGCTGGGGCTGGAAGGCCTGCTCGGTTATCTGGGGGGGCGGGAATCTCCCTGAGAGTCGTGTTGAAAAACGGCCGCCAGGGGAATTCAGTTCTCGAGGGTCAGTCAGGGGCTGGTTCACATACCCTTGGGCGGCCAACCGGGCAAAATATTTCATTTAGGGCGTTGAGTGGTTTTTTGGGGCGCCCCTGCTGGAAACGGATGCAGGAGGAAAGCAAGTTGGCAAGTACCGCTGATTTCAGGAACGGAATGGTAATCGAGCTTGACGGTGTGCTGATGCAGATTGTTGACTTCCAGCATGTCAAGCCGGGCAAGGGTGGCGCTTTCGTGCGCACCAAGCTTAGAAAGGTAATGACCGGCGCCGTGCTGGACAAAACTTTCCGCGCGGGGGAAAAGGTGGATGAGGTCCGCCTGGAAAACAGGACCATGCAGTACCTTTATCCCGATGGCGATCTGTATTATTTCATGGACAACGAGACGTTCGAGCAGTTTCCGGTCAGCAAAGACGTAATCGGCGACCAGGTGCTCTATCTCAAGGAAAATATCGAGGTCAACGGGTTGTTCCGCGAAGACAGCCTGCTGATAGTGGAACTGCCGTTTTTCGTCAATCTGAAAGTTGTCGATACCGATCCAGGGATCAAGGGCGATACGGTCAGCGGCGGGAGCAAACCGGCCAAACTCGAAAGCGGAGCGATGGTCAACGTGCCGCTGTTTATCGAGGTGGGTGACATCCTGAAGGTCGACCGCCGCATAAACGAATACCTCGAAAGGGCCAAGTAACCATTCGGCCCGGACCGTCTACCCCATAGCGAAAGAGAGTCAAAGTGGCTAAAGAGCATGCTTCGGAACCGAAAAAAAAGGACTTTATGGACATCAGGTACCTGAAGAAGCTGATCAAGGTGGTCGAGGACAGCCAGATCAGCGAGCTCGAAATCGAGGAGCAGGGCAGCGGCAGGGTCAAGATCGTCAAGAATCTTTTGTCCGGCGCCCAGCCCGTGGTCCATTTACCGGTCGCGCCGCAGACGGCAACGCAGCCGGCACCGGCCGCCGGGGAAAAAGCTGACTCGAACCTGTTTGAGATCACCTCGCCGATGGTGGGCACGTTTTATCGCGCACCCAGCCCCGGCGCGGCGTCGTTCGTGGAAGTGGGCGACAGGGTAAAACCGGGCCAGACACTGTGCATTCTCGAGGCCATGAAGCTGATGAACGAACTGGAGTGCGAGGTGGCCGGAGTGGTGAGCGAGATCTGCGTGGAAAACGCGGAGCCGGTGGAGTTCGGCACCCGGCTGTTTCTGATCGAGCCGGAGGGTTAATTGGCCTCTTTTAAAAAAGTGCTGATCGCCAACCGGGGCGAGATCGCCCTACGGGTGATCCGCGCCTGCAAGGAACTCGGGATCGGCACGGTGGCTGTCTACAGTCAGGCCGACCAGGAGTCCCTGCACGTACGCTTCGCCGACGAGGAAGTCTGTATCGGTCCCGCCCCGGCGGGGGCCAGCTATCTCAATATCCAGCGTATTCTGGCTGCGGCCGAAATTACCAACGCCGAGGCGATCCATCCCGGCTATGGGTTCCTGGCCGAGAACGCCGAATTCAGCGACATCTGCGCCCGGAGTGGCTACACGTTTATCGGCCCTACGCCCGAGAACATCCGTAACATGGGCGACAAGGCCACCGCGCGCAGGGTGATGATCGAGCATAAGGTGCCCGTGGTCCCCGGCAGCCAGGAGACTGTCGCCACCGTGAAGGAGGCGCTGAAAATCGCCGCCGGGATCGGCTACCCGGTGATTCTCAAGGCCACCGCCGGCGGCGGTGGCAAGGGGATGAGGGTGGCACGCGAGGAGAGCGAACTCAGGGGCGCGTTCGATATTGCCCGCGCCGAGGCGCACAGCGCGTTCGGCAACTCCGAGCTCTATATCGAGAAATACCTGATCCGGCCCCGCCATGTGGAGCTGCAGGTGATGGCGGACAGCCACGGCAACGTGGTCCATCTGGGCGAGCGCGACTGCTCGATCCAGCGTCGTCACCAGAAGCTGATCGAGGAGTCCCCCTGCCCGGTGCTGACCCCCGAGCTGCGTGAGCGGATGGGAGATGCGGCCGTGCGGGCAGCCCAGGCTATCGACTATGTGGGCGCCGGCACGGTGGAGTTCCTGCTCGACAGCGACCGGAATTTCTACTTCATGGAGATGAACACCAGAATTCAGGTGGAGCACCCGGTTACCGAGATGGTGACCGGATACGATCTGGTCAAGGAGCAGATTTCCGTGGCCGCCGGCAACAGGCTCTCCTTCGGCAAGGACGATATCCGCCTCGACGGCCACGCCATCGAGTGCCGGATCAACGCCGAGGACCCCAGGCGCGATTTCATGCCCTCGCCGGGCCAGATCACCACATTCCATCCGCCGGGAGGACCCGGAGTGCGGGTGGACACCCATATCTACCAGATGTACAAGGTGCCGCCCTACTACGATTCCCTGCTGGCCAAGCTGATTGTCCACGGCCGCGACCGCGCCGAGGCTCTGGCCAGGCTGGAACGCTCGCTGGAGGAATTTATCATTCTGGGCGTGCCGACCACTATCGATTTCCATCGCGAGATTATCCACGACAAGCGGTTCGTGGCAGGCGATGTGGACGTGCAGTTTCTGGAAAAATACTGATGGCTTCGTAAAAAGCCCATCTACTTCGTTGCGTTAGATTATCTCGTCAGGTGCAGCGCAGGCGTAAGTACGCCTCATTTCTCGAAATCTACGCGCCTCGTATCTGGAGTTTTTTACTTTGCCATCGGCAAAGCAGACTTTTTACGGCAGCATCAATACGGAGTTGTAGTTATTCCGCTTTTCCCCCCGCTCCCCGCCCGGGGTTGACCTCCGGCCGGGCCGTTACCGGCCGGACGAAAGCCTGGTTGCCTTTTGGGCATGGCTTATCGGAAATGGGCTGTTCGCGCGAAAGGGGGTATCACCGTAACTTTCCGTAGATCCGTTTTTCCCATTCTGATAGCGGGCGGACCGCGCGCGGTGGACTTTGTGATGTTTCCTGCCCGCCGTGGCTATCCGGTTCGGTTGCAGCCCCGGTGTGGTCCGGCTGGCAGGTAGTGGACCGCCGGACGTTTTGTGAAAATCAGGTGTACCGGTGTTTAGCGGGCGCTAATGTTGTTGACAAACTTACGAAAAAGTTGAATTTATTGTTGCATCATTGCAGAGCGATAACTTTTAGCCAAGGGGGACCGGTTATGAAAATTTTAACAGGATTGCCGGCGATTTTGCTGGCGGTGATGGTTTTTTTCGGCGCGGCAGTGGCCGCCGAGCAGGACTACACCTGGACGATCAGCGGGGAATTGAAAGGCGATGCCGACACCAACCTGATCTATGTTGGCGTTACCAGCGATTCGTTGCTCACCGCCGCCACGGTGGAAGTGCATTACGACACCACGTTGCTGGAATTCGTACCCTATGGCAACCCCGCCGACTATCTGACCGGCAGGACGACCGTTTTTACCCAGGCGCCTATTACCAGCCCGGACTCAAACTCGAATTTCGTGAGGGTTGTCCTGTTTGATCTCGCCCTGGGCATTCCGCCCGGAGAGGGCAACGTGCTCAAGTTTAAATTCCGGGTCAAGGCCGGTGTACCCGGTGGAACACAGACTGCGTTGACCTTGACTCGCAGGAAGGGTTCCCCCCAGCTTGCCACGCAGCAGTTTGAGATCGAGGGCAGCATCTGGGACAGCCCCGGCGACCCGAAAGATTTCAGCTGGAAGATGAAGGGCCTGGCGGTGGCCGATTCCGCAGCGGCCGAAGTCTATATTCTGATGACCAACACCACCTGGATAGCCGACATGGCCCTGGACATTACCTATGACGCCCAGGTGCTGGAAATCGCCGATCCGGCAGCGGATGTAACGCTGCTGGGCCGGGCCGCCGACATTAATCTGAGCGTTACTCAGCCCGCTGGAGCAGGCAGCGCCAGGCTCACTTTTTCCAGCCCGTCGAGCACACCTCCGTTCCCGGTGATCGAGTCCGGTAACGGCAAGATAGTAGGGATTAAGTTTAATGTCACTGGCTCCCTGCCGGCCGGGGGCTCGACTGATATCGCCCTGAAACTCTCCGATGGCACGGCACTGGTCACTCATCAACTGGATGCGCGAGCCTATTCCGGGCCCACGGCCGATGTGGATGGTAACGGCTCGACATCTATTTTCGACGTGCTCGAATTCCTCTCCCTCTGGCAGAATGCGCCAACGAGCCCTTTTACCGATGTCAACGGCGACGGGAAATCGGACATTTTCGACCTGCTGGAAATCCTGAAAGCTCTCAGGTGAGCGTTTTGCTCTGCCGACAAATAAAAA
>JAJRTS010000010.1 GCA_024278175.1 Gemmatimonadales bacterium
CTTCTAAAAGGCATTGTCTATCACACACTCCGCCCGCATTACGCGAGCACCCCTCTTGGTAGAGGGGAATTTTCCGCCCCTCCGCCACACCCCGAGAGCACACTACTATAATCATTCCAAAGAGTTACAACCCAAGGCGGCCGAAGGCCGTAGCGGGCGAACACAAGGTTCGCCCCTACGACAATGTTCGCAATTCAATGTAGGGGCGAACCTTGTGTTCGCCCGCGTATTGAGGGTAGATAACTCTCAGCCATACCAAGAGCCGATCAGGAACTCCAGTGGGCCTTGTGCTTTTTCTTCTTAGTTTTTTTCCCGCTTAGCCGGGCCTTGCACTCCAGCAGCTCATCGCGCAGGCGGGCGGCGCGCTCGAAGTCCAGACTTTTTGCCGCTTCGGCCATCTCTTGTTCCAATATCTTAATCAGTTCCTCGGCATCGATTTCCCCGGAGTAGGTGCGGGGGGCGCTGTCGGCGGCGATCCGGACCCCGCCAGGGTCGCCCAGGCGGCGGTCGGCCACGGAGGTGGTGAGCATCACCTGCGCGGCGCTCTTGCGGATAGTCTGCGGCTCGATGCCGTGGGCCTCGTTGTAGGCCAGTTGCAGCTTGCGGCGGCGGTTGGTCTCGTCGATGGCGCGCCCCATGGAGCCGGTGATCTTGTCGGCGTACATCACCACCCTGCCCTCCACGTTGCGGGCGGCCCGGCCCATGGTCTGGATCAGCGAGCGCTCCGAGCGCAGGAAGCCCTCCTTGTCGGCGTCGAGAATGGCCACCAGCGAGACCTCCGGCAGATCGAGGCCCTCGCGCAGCAGGTTGATCCCCACCAGCACGTCGAACTTGCCCAGCCTCAGATCGCGCAGGATTTCGATCCGCTCGATGACTTCGATATCCGAGTGCATGTAGCGCACGCCCACGCCCATCCGGGAGAGGTACTCGGAGAGATCCTCGGCCATTTTCTTGGTCAGGGTGGTGACCAGCACCCGCTCGCCGCGGGCGGTAACCACGCGGATTTCCTCCAGCAGGTCGTCCACCTGGCCCTTGACCGGCTTGACAGTCACCTGCGGGTCGGTCAGGCCCGTGGGGCGGATGATCTGCTCCACCACCTCACCGCCGCACTTGTCAAGCTCGTAGTCGGCCGGGGTGGCGGAAATGAACACCACTTTGTCTATCAGTTCCTCGAACTCGTGGAACTTGAGCGGGCGGTTGTCGAGGGCGCTGGGCAGGCGGAAGCCGTGTTCCACCAGCGTGCTCTTTCTGGAAAAGTCACCGCTGAACATGGCCCCGATCTGGGGGATCGACACGTGGGACTCGTCGAGGATCAGCAGGTAGTCGTCGGGGAAGAAGTCGAACAGGCAGTAGGGCCGCTGGCCCGGCCCGCGCCCCGCCAGGTGCCGGGAATAATTTTCGATCCCGCTGCAGTAACCGATTTCGAGCATCATCTCGATATCATAGCAGGTGCGGCTTTCCAGGCGCTGGGCCTCCAGCAGGCGGCCTTCCGAGCGCATTTCCCGCAGACGTTCCCTGAGCTCGGCGCGAATCTTCCTCACCGCGGCCTCCAGCTTGGGGCGGGTGACCACGAAATGCTTGGCGGGGAAAATGGCCGCCGAGTCCATGTTGGCGATCACCTCGCCGCGCAGGGGGTCGATGCGGCTGATCCGTTCCACCTCGTCGCCGAACAGCTCGATCCGCACGGCGGTTTCCTCGTAGGCCGGAAAAACCTCGATCACATCACCGCGCACACGGAAGCGTCCGCGCTGGAAGTCGAAGTCGTTGCGCTCGTAGTGGATATCGATCAGCCGGCCCAGCACCTCGTCGCGCTCCACCCGCTGGCCGGTGGTGAGCCGGCAGAGCATGGCCTTGTAGTCCTCGGGTGAACCGAGGCCGTAGATCGCCGAGACGCTGGCCACGATGATCACGTCGCGGCGCGAGAGCAGGGCGCTGGTGGCCGAGAGCCGCATGCGGTCGATGTCCTCGTTGACCGAGCTGTCCTTCTCGATATAGGTATCCGTGGTGGGGAGGTAGGCCTCGGGCTGGTAGTAGTCGTAGTAGCTGATGAAAAACTCCACGGCGTTGTCGGGGAAAAATCCCTTGAACTCGCCGTAGAGCTGGGCCGCGAGAGTTTTGTTGTGCGAGATAACCAGGGCAGGCCGGTTATAGCGGGCGATCACGTGGGCCATGCTGAAAGTTTTGCCCGAACCGGTCACCCCCAGCAGGGTCTGGTATTTTTTACCGTCCACCAGCCCGGCGTACAGCTCGCTGATGGCGGCGGGCTGGTCTCCCGCCGGCTCGAAAGCCGCTTTCAGTCTGAACTCGTTCATCCTGCTCTCCCGATAAACCACTTGCGCTGACAGCCCTGGTTCGATAGACTGGATACGGGGCTCGTCGGCCCGGCCTTCGGCCCCCCTGTCCCCGCCTAACCCGGATTATTCATAAAAATATCGCTCACTTCTTTAACGACATGCGCTCTGATAACTTATTGGAACACGACTCAAAACTCGACCTGATTTGCAATAATGATCCCGTTAAGGTACAAAAACAGCGATATTTTTACCTTTGGCTCGCCTGCTTTGTCCGAATAGTTGCGTCATCAGCGGATTGCGGTACGGCAGTACAGCGGCACCGCTGCTTCCTTGCTCTCGAACAAATCAGGCTTCGTGAATAATACGGGATCAGCAGACCCTGGAGCCGCCGGTGTACCTGGTCGTTTACACGCGGAAGCGGTTAATGCCGCTGATCCGCAAAATTCCTCTGTTAATCCTGCTCACGGCGCTGACAGTTCCATTGGCGCTGACAGCGGCGGCGATCTATTTCCTGTTGACATCCGCCGCTCTGGAGCAGCAGGCCGCCACTCTGGAGCGAGAGATCGCGGCCGCCAGACAGCAACTTGCCGTTGCGCTCCCGGTCCGACAAACCCTGGAGCCGCCGGACCGGACCGCGGCGGCGGAGATCCTGATCGACCTGCGGCCGCCGCCGGGAAGCGACACCGTGGCCGCCGCACGGGAGAACGGCGGTGGCGTCTACGCCGTGCAGGTCTCCTCGCACCGCAACCGCCGGGAAGCCTTGCGGGTGATGGCGGAGCTGGCCGGCAACCTCACGCGTCCGCTGCTGATCCAACGGGCCGTGCTGACCGACGGCGGATGGTACCGGGTGCTGATCCAACCGTTCGAGAGCAGGACAGCGGCCGCGGGCTACGCGGACAGCCTGCTGGCGGCCGGGGTGATCGGCGAATTCATCCTCCACCGTCTGCCGTCGGGCTGGAGGGAGGACCCGGCTTTGGAAAATCCCGCTACCAATTAAACTAGACCCGGTCCGGCTGAGTGTCAATACCGGACGGATAAAACGGAGAGACGGAGAACCGGTCATGGGCGAATACGAGCTTGAACGCAGGGTGGAGGAGCTGGAGCGCAGAATCAGGGAACTGGAGCAGAAGCAACGCGCCTTGCGCGATCAGGATATCCGCCGCCAGGGAGTGGTGATGCGGCTGGCCGCCACCGGAATGGCGTTGAGCGAGGTGCTGCAGAAGCGAAAAATGATCGAACCGGTGACGTTCGAGAAGCGGGTAGCGGAGTTTCTGACCAGCCTGGATCAGGAGATCAGCGAAAAGAAAATCGGCAGCCTGCTGGAGGGTGTCTGGCGCGATTTCAAACGGAAAGACGGCGAGTGAGGCGCTAATGGAACACCCACTGCCCACGGGCAAACTTCCCCCCGCCCTGCTGACCCGGCTGCTGGGGAAAATCCCCCGCAGCGACAAACGGGTGATTGTCGGCGGGCGCTACGGCGAGGACGCGGCCGTGATCGAGTTCGGCGGCCGCCTCCTGATCGCCGCCAGCGACCCGATCACTTTCGCCGCGGACAGACCCGCCTGGTACGCGGTGCAGGTCAACGCCAACGACATCGCCGCCATGGGCGGCGAGTGCCGCTGGCTGCTGGCCACGGTCCTGTTGCCGGAGGGCCGCACGGACGAGGGCGGGGTGGAGGCGCTGTTCGGGGAACTCTCCGCCGCCTGCGAGCGCATCGGGGTGGAGCTGGTGGGCGGACACACCGAGGTGACCGTGGGGCTGGACCGCGTGCTGATCTGCGGCACGATGCTGGGGGAGGCCGGACCCGGCAGGCTCTGCCTGAAGCGCGACGCGAGAGAGGGCGACCACCTGCTGCTGACCAAGGCGCTGGCCGTGGAGGGCACGGCGCTGATCGCCCGGGAATTTCCGGAAAAGCTGCGCGACCTCTGCACTGCGGAGAAAATCCGGCAAGCGGCAAAATTACTGGAGGAGCCGGGGATCAGCGTGGTCATCGAGGCCCGGGCCGCCCTGGACGCCGGCGGGGTGCACGCGATGCACGACCCCACCGAGAGCGGTCTGGCCGGAGCGCTTCGCGAGCTGGCCGGAGCGGCCGGGTTGGGGCTTGAGCTGGAGACAGGAGAAGTCCCGATCTTTGATTTGACTAACAAAATTTGCAGCCATCTCGGGCTTGATCCACTGGGGCTGATCGCCTCGGGTAGTTTGCTGATCGCGTGTGAACCGGCGGCCAGTGCAAGCATTATCGAGGGGGTGGAAGCCGTGGGCATAAGCTGCAAAAAAATAGGGCGGCTCACCGCGCCGGAAGCGGGGCTGATGGAGATCGGGAGCGGCCGGAAGCGGGAACTGCGGCGTTTTGAGCGGGACGAGATAGTGCGGTTGTTTGGATAAGACAAGAGACAGGAGTCAGAAGAAAGGCAGGAGTCAGGAGAAAAGCAAAAAAAGCTTTCTGGCTTTAGCCATTCTGGCTACTGAATCCTAGAACCTGTTTTGAATAATCTGGTTATAAATATGAAATATCTCGATAATCAAATGAAGGTTTGGTCTCCTAGGTTGATAAACGAGCTTAAAATAAATGAGGATGATACACTGAAATTAGCGACTAAAATAGAAAGTGAAGTAAGATGGCTCTCTAAGGAAGCAAAAAGTGAAATTATCAAGTCATCGCCGGTAGATATAAAACACAGGTATGAGGAGTTATTGGCTTACGAAAGCTGGATGGATATTGTACGAAAATCATCGAAACCACCAGCGGTTGTAAGAGCACAGGTTATCGTTCAAAATTACATTTGTTTTGTTTACTTAAATGAGAGTTGCTTTAATATCCTCCGCAAACATGTTCCAAGCGGCAGTGCATGCAAAAAGTGCTGCAATTTCCTTGTGAACAATCATGTAAGGGCTTTTCGGAACGCTATCGCTCATGCAAATTGGTGCTATAAAAGTGATTTTTCAGGGATTATATATTGGGCAAGGAAAGGCGAAGATCAGCGCGCACCTTTAGTTGAATTTGAAGTGAATCAAGATGATCTATCCTTTTGGCAGGCTGTTGCACGATGCACAGCATATGCTGCTTTTCAAAATCTAATATAATTCATAAAATCCTGGCACCATAAAACGCTTATACCCCGCAATCTGTAAGACTGAACTTAGAGATTGAGCTCACTATAGTCCGCCCGCACACGCTTTTATCCAAGTTTCCGCTATACTTCGGTTTCCCCGCGCTCATCCCAGCCGGGAGATTAAATCCCGCACTTCCCGCACCCGTGGACTATTGGGGGCCAGCGCTAAAAACTGCCTGAGGTGAGTGGCGGCCTGCCGCCTTTTTCCGGTGCGGGCCAGGGCCAGGCCCAGATTGAGCTGGGTGGAAGAGTCTCGGGGGTTGAGCTCCAGCGCCTTGCGGTAGAGATTGATCGCCTTGCCTAAGCGGCCCTTGCGCGCCCAGGCCACTCCCAGGTTGGCATAGGGTTTGTGGTAGTCCGGGCGACGGTGGATCGCCTCGCGGTAGAAGCGGATGGCCTCGTCGAGGCGGCCCTGCTGGAGCAGCACGGTTCCCAGGTTGTTACGCGCGTAGGGATCGTCGGGATCGAGGGCGCTGGCGCGGGCGAAACTCTCTTCCTGCCGCTGCCCGAACTCTTCTTCCGTGCCGATCAGTTCCACGCCGTGGTCGAACCAGCGCCAGGAGTCCCACATCCGGGTGAGCAGGGCGAAGTTGCGCCGGTCCTGAGCACGCAGCACCCTGTAACCCACCAGGCCGGGCACCAGTAACGCAATCACCCACGCCCCGGCGCTCAAACCTCCTCCGCCCGCGCGGTAGACTCCCGGCAGGTCCAGCACACCGCCCCAGAGAAAAAACAACACCTGCACCGCCATGAAAGTAACGGCAAATAAACCGAACGCGCCCAGGAAACCAAGCCTGAGGCCGCGCAGCCCGTGGATAAGCTTATCGTCCAGCGGCTTTCCAGCCTGCGGCGGCTCGTTCAATTGTCCTCCGCCCTGCCGGTCATCGGCACGAACCGCACCGGGATCACTGTTCGCCGTCTGGTTTCGCCATTCAATTTTTCGTAAACCACCAGATCCTGGCTGCCCCTGCCCTCGGGCACCACCAGCCGACCGCCTTCGGCGAGCTGGTCCAGCAACGGGGCGGGCACGGTACGCGGGGCGGCGGTGAGGATTATCCCGTTGAACGGCGCGTGTTCCGGCCAGCCCCCGTAGCCGTCGCCGCAGAGCACGGTGACGTTGTCGCAGCCCTGCGCCTTCAGTGTTTCGCGCGCCCGCTCGCAGAGCGGCTCGACAATCTCGATACTGTACACGTAAGCCGCCAGAGAGGCGAGCACGGCCGCCTGGTACCCGCTGCCCGTACCTATTTCCAGCACGGTATCGCCCGGCTGGAGCCGCAGCAGTTCGCTCATCAGGGCCACGATATACGGCTGGGAGATCGTCTGGTTGTAGCCGATCGGCAGCGGATGGTCGCCGTAGGAACGCGCGCGCTGGTCCTCGGGGATGAAGGCGTGGCGCCGCACGGTCTCCATCGCCGCCAGCACCCGGGCGTTTTTCACGCCCCTGCGCCTGATCTGCCGCTCGACCATCGCCAGCCGCTGGTCGAGCCACGCCGTCTCTTTGGCTCTGCCGCCAAATTTGATCACCTTTGAGTCCTCCGCCTTGCCCGCCGCCGGCCGGGTCCCGCAGGAAAAAGCAACCGCGAGGCAGGCTGCGAAAAAGAGCGCTCCTCTGAGCATTCGCCCCCTCCTTGTGCTGTTCTTTAAGTATTAGGTATAACCGCCCGCAATTCAACCAAAATCATACACCGCTCCGGCTGGCCTCCCACGGCGATGATCATATCGAAAACTAACATTAGTAAGCAATTATAACATCAATACGACTTGACTTGTTTGACAACGATGTTTAACTTACGATTTAATCCAGAACAGACAAAAAGTGGGTGCGCGTCATGTGTCCGGCTTGCAGCGCCGTCCCCCGTTGTAACAGTCCCCTCCCCGGACAGTCCGTGCGGCCGGAACCACCAGGCCACAGGGGCTGCTGTTAGTTACTATTCATATCTTGGTAAGGATTAATGATGGAACAGGACAGTGCCTTATTATTCGACAAGGCCACGGTTATCGGCATCACTAAAAAGGCCTTGCAGATAGCGGAAACACTCTCGGCGGCGGGGATCGAGGTCATGCTGTTCGGCCCCGACAGGGAGCAGACCAAAGCCGCGATCGCCGGGATCGGAGAGTCTATCGACCGCGAGATCCAGCGTTGGGGGATGACTGAAGCGGATAAACGCGCGATCCTGGCGAGAATAACTCCCACCGACAAGCTGGAAAGCACCGGTGAATGCAAGGTGGCGGTGGAGGCGGTGGGAGTCGATTTCCAGAGTAAACGCGACGCCCTGGAACTGGTGGAGCACAGCGGCCCCGGCACGTTGGACCTCTACGTCATTCATATTTCCACGCTCAGCGTCACCGAGATAGCCGGCAACAGCAGGCTGCGCAACAAGGTGATCGGCATGCATTTTCTGGAACCGGTGCCGAAGATCCCGGTGGTGGAACTGGTGCGGGGGCTGCATACTTCCGACCAGACCGTGGAGGTGGCCAAGCAACTTGCCAGGCGCTTGAACAAAACGGCCGTGGAAGTGTTCGAATACCCCGGCTATATCACCACGCGGGTGATGCTGCCGATGATCAACGAGGCGATCCAGGTGCTGATGGAGGGGATCGCATCGGCCGAGGATATCGACACGGCGATCAAGCTGGGCTACAACCTGCCCGTGGGGCCGCTGACCATGGCGGACTCGCTGGGCCTGGACACGATCCTGCGCAGGATGGACAACCTGTTCCACGAGCTGGGCGACGCCAAGTTCCGGCCCTCGCCGCTGCTGCGCAAGATGGTGCGCGCGGGCAAACTGGGCCGCTCGGTGGGAGAGGGATTTTTTCATTACGATACGCGCGACGCCTACTCCACCGGCAAGTATGACTGACCGAAATCAAGTAAAAGGGAGAGTTCTGTAAAATGTTGATTCTGGTGATCAACTGCGGAAGCAGCAGCGTAAAATACCAGTTGGTCGACACCGGCAAGGCAGTCGCTCTGGTCAAAGGCAGTGTGGAGCGCATCGGGATGAGCGGAGCGGTGCTCACGCTCAAGCGCAGCGACGGGCATAAGGGCAAGTTCGGCCTGGAAATCCTGGACCATACGGTGGCGATCGAACAGATTCTGGCCTACCTGGTTCACCCCAAACACGGCGTGATCAAGGACAAAAGCGAGGTGGACGCGGTGGGGCACCGGGTGGTCCACGGCGGGCAGCAGTTTACGGGCAGCGTAATGATCGACGAGGAAGTACTGGCCAGGATCC
>JAJRTS010000011.1 GCA_024278175.1 Gemmatimonadales bacterium
ACATTCGCAACCGTGCGCCTGCGAACGAAGAAAACCAGAGGGCAAGGGACGCTGGAGATGACTTTGGCGATGGTCTTCAAGCTCGCTGAAAGAGCTTCGATGAGGTGGAGAAAACTACGAGGATACAAGCTAATCGGAAAAGTCAATGAAGGAGTAGTATTCAAGGATGGAAAAGAAGTCAAGCTCGCAGCTTAAGACACTGCTCTATACACAACATTTGACAATTGCTCGTTTTCTCATCGTCATGATTTTTGCTATAATCTACTGGAATATTTTTAGTTCTCGGATCAATGTGATCTACTTCTAAGAAAACTGAGTTTTCATCTGTACTCATATCCAAACCACAATAAGAGCATTTGAACTCATCTCTACGCCAAATTCTGACATTCTGGTTTGTTCCTTCTTTATCTTTTTTAGACATTGGTAATCCTCCAATGAAGGCGATCTGAAAGGCTTTTGGAAGGGGATTTAATAAATTCTACGGCAGGTTGGTGAAATTATCAATGGGAAATCAGCTTAAACGCCACTGGTCCAAGAAAACCAAGGGCAAACAGGTATACAGCGTGCCCAGCACATGGGAGCTGATAAATTTTACCGTAAACTCTTTGGGTGTAGAGATTGCAAGAGTTGATGCGAGTTCGCGGCCACAGATGTTTTTGCTGCTTTTGCCAAAACAAAAGCAGAAAGAAAAATACTTTGCGGTGTGGCAATTATAAAATTATGGTTAAAAAACCTTCCGGCGGAGCCTCAAGCTCCGCCCTTTTTGACTCTGCTTCAGAGAGAGGCCCAATGCGTTTCGTCCATCTCAGCTGCCACGGCGGTTTTTCCCTGCTCTGTGGGGCCTGGGCGGCAAGGAACTCAGCCGCTTCGGCAGCCGTGTGAATGGGGGATAAATGCCTCAGCGCTTGAGTGAGCGCATCCGCCCCTGCTCGTGGATGAACCCGATCTCGGCGGCGAGCACATAGACCAGTGAGGAGATGTAGAACCAGACGATCAACGCCACGATCGCGGCCAGGGTGCCGTAAATCCGGTTGAACTCACCGTACATCAAAATAAAATAGCCGTAGAGGTACTTGCTGGCCTCGAACACGGTCACCGCGATTGAGGTAGCGATCAGGCAGGTGTCCGTCCGCACGCTTCGCGAGGGGAAAAAGCGGTAGGTGAGGAAAAAGAACGCCGAGTTGAGCAGAAAAGCGAAAATGATCACCAGGGTCTTGCTTTTCAGCAACGGCGTGATCGAAAAGAGCTGATTGTTGAACAGGATGTTTTCCCGCAGCAGGTTGGGCAGTAGCGCGAGCGAGAAATTGGCGGCCGCCAGCAGTGTGGCGATCAGTACCAGGATCATGAAATCGAACAGCTTGCCGTGGATGATTCCCCGCGTGTGCCTGGCCTCGAACACTCTGTCCAGCACGGTGCGCAACGAGGCGAACAGCCGGGTGGCGGTAAATGCCATGCCGCCCAGGCCCAGAATTCCGATCCACTGCCGGTCGTTGATCAGCCGCTGGGTGTTGTTGATGATCCTCTCGCTGGAGACCGGAATCAGGCTCTGCAGATAGAGCACCGCGTTGTCCCACAACTCGGAGGAACTGCTGAACGTGTAACCCGCCATCGCGAAAATAATCAGGATCAGCGGTATCAGGCAGATCAGCAGGTTGAACGCGATACCCGAGGCCAGGAACAGGATATCGTCCCTGAGCATCTTGTACCACAGACTATGTAAATAGTCCCAGAAAGAGTACATGGCGATTGATGGCCGCTTGTGCGAATGGTAAGTTGTAAAGGAAAGATTAATAACCAATGTAATCTCAAGCCGATGGAGAAGTCAAATATATGCGAATTGTACTCGTGGCCGCTTTCAGGAGCGAGGCTTCCGGAATACTGGGCCTGATCGACTGCGCCGCGAAAGGGAAAGCAGGGGGAGTGAAGTTCTGGCAGGGGGAGCTCGGGCCCCACGAGGTTAGCGTTGTGCTCTGCGGCGCGGGACCGGAAAAGGCGGCGGCGAATATTCGCCTGGCGGCCGGGATTGTGGCCGGGGCCGGGCTTGTGATCAATTTCGGAGTCTGCGGCGCGCTGCACGCCGGGGCGACCCTGGGCCAGAGCGTGGTCATGGAGAGCGTGGCGGCGGTATGGCATGCCGGCAGCCCTCCCTTGGAACTGCGGCGTCTGGACGCGGAAACCGCCGGTGCAGGTGCGGGGGGGCGGCTGGTGACCCACATCCGGCCCGTGTTTGACAGCCGGGTGGCCTCGCGGCTTACCAGCCGGTTCGATGCCGCGTATGTGGACATGGAGGCCTGGGAAGTGGCCTCGTTCTGCCGGGAGAGAAATATCCCGGTCGCCGTGGTCAAGGCTGTCAGCGACCGGGCCGACAAAGACCCGGCCGCGGATTTCGCGGCCCATGCCCGCCTGGCGGCGCACAATTGCGCGCGGACGGTATCCGATCTTCTGCTGAGAATGTAGACTGCAGGCCGTCCGTCCCGCCTTGCCATCGCCGGCCGCGAAGGTTAATTTTACCGCAATACTTTTGTTGAGCAGCGAACCAATGGCCCCGGAGCGGTGAACCATGCCCACCAGTCTTGAAAAAACTTTCCGCGGGGGCGAGGTGATAATCAAGGAAGGCCAGCCCGGCCGGACGTTTTTCGTGATTCTCAGCGGAATGGTGGAGGTGCTCAAGCGCAAGGCGGACAGCGAGGTAGTGATCGATGTGCTGGGCCCCAACGAGTTTTTCGGCGAGATGAGCCTGATCGACTCCGATTCCGGCAAGCGTAGCGCAACCGTGCGTGCGCTCGAGGACACGCGGGTGGCGATCATGAGCAAGGAAGCTTTCAACAAGTACCTCGGCAAGCTCTCACCGGGCGTGCGCAAACTGCTCACTCGACTTAGTGGCCGGATCAGGCGAACCAGCTCCCTGGTGGACGAGGGGGCATACGGCAGGCCGCGGGAAGAGGAAAACGACTCGCTTGATTTCACGATTACTCTCGACGAACTGGAGAACGCCCGCCAACACGCGGTCGATGTCAACTTCATGAGCAAGAAGTTCCGTAAGGGGCAGGTGGTGATCCGCGAGGGGCAGAAGGGGCAGTGCGGGTTCATTGTAAAGCAGGGACGGCTCGAGGTGTCGCGTGGCTCCGGGGAGGGGAAAGTTGTGCTGGGCGAGCTTGCCGAGGGCGATATCATGGGCGAGAGCGCCATGTTCGAGGATGTCGCCCGGCGCGCCACGGTCAAGGCCCTGAGCGATGGGGAAGTGCTTGTGTTCGGCAAGCGAGACATGCTCAACATGGCGCGCCAGAGTCCGTTGGAGCTGTTCATGATTATCGACTCACTCTCGGGCAAGATCGAGCGGACCAACGAGAATTATTGCTCCTCGCTGGTGGAACTGGAGAAGGTCAAGGGCGAGCGGGACAGGCTGAAGGGCGAGCTGGAGGAGCGCAGGGAGTTGGTCGAGAAGATGCGCGAAGAAAACAGCCGGCTCTCCGGCGAGCTCAAAAGACTGAAGGGCGGCCGGGAGGAACCGGCGCCGCCACCGGACACACGCAAGCAGGTCTGACACTCTTTTCCTCCTGACATCCAGCGGATAAATTATGAAAGCGATTGTCTTGGCGGCCGGGTTCGGAACCCGGCTCAAGCCGCTTACACAGAACAGGTCGAAAGTGGCTCTGCCGCTGGCGGGAATACCCGTGGTGGCCAGAGTGATTCGTCTGTTGAGGAGTTTCGGCGTTGAACAGATCGCGCTCAACCTTCATCATGCGCCCCGGTCCGTGCGGGAGGCGCTGGAACGGGCCGGTGAGCGGGTGACGTTCTGCTGCGAAGAGGAAATACTCGGTACCGGGGGCGCACTGTGGGGCGCGCGGAGTTTTCTTGCCGGCAGCCGGGTGCTGATGATCAACGGGGACTGTTATTACGATGCGCCGGACCTGGGCGCGGCGCTCCGGTTCCATGAGAGCCGCGGCTCGCTGGCCACGATGGTGCTGGTCGATATGCCCCCCGGAGAAAGCTACCGCGGAGTGGAAACAGCCGCCGATGGACGCCTGCTGAGGATCGCGGGCAGGCCGGAGGGCGGGCAAAGGCGCGGCGCGGCGCTCCATTTCAGCGGAATCCATATCCTGGAGCCGGAATATCTCGGGCGGATCGGTCCGGGGTTTTCGGATATCAACAGCCGCCACCATGTGGAAGCGATTGCCGCCGGGCTGCCGGTGTTCGGTTATCACACGGCTTTTCCCTGTTACGACCTGGGCACTCCCTCGCGGTTTCTGGCCGCCGCGGCGGAGTTGATCTGCCGGGAGGCGGGCAGCCCCCGGCCTGAGCGGGCGGTAGTAATCGGTCCCGGCTGCGAGATTGACTCATCGGCTACGATTATCGGTCCCGCCGAGATCGGCCCCGGCTGCCGGATCGGCGGCAACTGCACTGTTGCGCGTTCCGTTCTGCTGGAAAATGTGGTGTTGGAGCCGGGCTGCACGGTAACTGACTCGTTGCTGGGCGAGGGAGTACGGGTTGCGGGCGGGATGCATCCGGACAGGGTTGTCGCGGCGAAAGTAAGCGGTAAACTGGTGGTCCGCCCATGGGAAGCAGATTCTCGGCCGGGCTAACTCTTTTCTAACTTGCTCAAAACCGTGCCACCGGTATATATATACATTGTTGATCAAGTGGTTGTGCTTCAGGCTGGGAATCAACAGTAAAATATCCTTGTATTCGTTATATTGCGGCTGTAATATTCAGTTGTAAATCAGTCTTTAATAATATGACGGCAGTTGTCCAATCTACCCGGGAGAAGGATGATGCGTTCAATAAAATTATCTGCTTTCGTTGTTCTCGTGCTTTTTTCATTCGCCGTTGCGGCGCTGGCCCAGAATAATGTGACTATCACCTCGTCCAGCGGCGCCCCCGGCAGTGACGTTACCGTGGAGATCAACATTACCAGCGATGTCGATGTCTCGGCGCTCGAAGTTACTCTCACATTCGATCCGGCGGTGCTGCAGATCAAACCGATGAGCGCCAGCGGTATCGTCCAGGGCAGCGGCGCCGATTCCATGCCTGTCGCCATGCTCAGTGAGGATGACATCACCGCGGCCAACAGCAGCGGCTCGATCAAAATCAGCATGATTGACATGGCTGGAATACATACAGTCACAGCCGGCACCGGCATGAACATGCTCGATATCCGTTTCATGATCTCCGAGACGGCCACCGAGGGCAGTGTGGCGTTAGCGCTTTCGAATACAGACATGGTCGATACCCAGTCCGGTTCAATCACACATTCCGTGGTCAACGGCGCGATTACTGTCACCTCCGGCGCCACCGGCGAGGAGAACAGCATCTGGGTGGCCGACGCCAACGGAGCGGTGGGCGGCAGCGCTACTATCAACGTCAGGCTTACATCCGACATCGATGTGTACGCGGTCAGTTTCGACCTGCTCTTCGACCAGACCGCCCTGCAGATCAAACCACTGAGTGACAACAGCGTGACAGTCGGCAGCGACGCCAACGGCCTGGATATCCCGGCGCTGGACGATGAGCTGATCACCTCGGCCAACAGCTCCGGCAGGCTGCCGATCTACATGTTTCACCTCAATATCGATCCCACGGTTCCGATGAACAAAATTTCGGCGGGCTCGGAGCGTGCGGTACTGACGGTGAAGTTCGATGTGGGCGCGGACGTGGCCTCCGGCGACTTTACGATCGGGCTGGCAAATGCCGATCTGGTCAATATCGCCGATGACGATACGACCACCGTGGCGATTGACGCTACCTCCCGTGACGGAACGCTTACTATCGGCGAGTTCGCCCAGGGTGATGCTTCCGGCGACGGTAAGGTTGATATTTTCGACGTGCTGGCGGTGCTTAAGGCGCTGAGCGGCACGTCCACAGTCGGACCCTCGGACGTCAACGGTGATGGCAAAACCAATATTTTCGATGTTCTGGAAGTGCTCAAGCTGCTCAAGCAATAACGTCTCTTTGAGGATAATGGATTGCCGATAGCGGCGGAGGGCATTGAGCCCTTCGCCGTTTTTAGCTGGTTTTTTCTGCCCGGCGACCGCTTGCAACCAGTGCTCTGCCACTCGTTCAGAGTGTCGTCCGTTTGCGCAAGCTCAAGGCTGGTTATCGCCTTAGCTAAGAAAAAACTTGCTTGAAAGCATAAGAAACGATTAAATTTATATGCTCTTGCATACTGTCATGGCTGGACAATACTGCAGGCCATGAGCGGAATATGGAATCAGGCCTCGGCCGCTATTCTTCCTTCCATGCAGGTGTCATCTGCCTTGTCTTCCCAGCTTTCCGCGGTGCTTCCTTAGGAATTGCTCGGACGCCAGCAGCATCAAATTCACTAATCGGAGATGGTTTTCTTGAGCAAACTCGATCCCAGAACTCTCCCCGAGCATAGTACACTATACAGGCCGGAAACCGAGCACGATAACTGTGGTGTGGGATTCGTGGCCCATGTCGGCGGTAAACCCAGCCATGAGATTATCCGGCAGGGTATCCGCATTCTGATAAATCTGACCCACCGGGGCGCGGTTGCCGACGATCCGGAAACCGGCGACGGGGCCGGGATTCTGATCCAGGTCTGTGACGAATTTTTTCGCACGCGCGCTAAGCAGACCGGGCTGGAGTTGCCGCCAAAAGGAGCCTACGGTGTGGGTGTGGCCTTTCTGCCACAGGATGACGGATTGCACGATTTCTGCATCGAGTCGGTCGAGATGGCCGTTGCCCGGGCCGGGCAGAATTTTCTGGGCTGGAGCGATATGCCGGTCAATCCGGATGCGCTGGGAAAGTCGGCGCGCGAGAGTATGCCCCGGATCAAATATTTCTTCGCCGGATCGGCAGAGAAGGATCAAACCGCGCTGGAGCGCAAGCTGCTGCTGGTGCGAAAAATTGCCGAGAACCGGGTGCGCTCGCGCGAGGATGCCGCGCACTGCGGGTTTCATATCCCCAGCCTGTCCTCGCGGACAATCGTCTATAAGGGCCTGATGCTGGCCAACCAGGTGCCGCTCTTTTTCGAGGACCTTAACGACCCCTCGCTCACCAGTGTGCTCGCCCTGGTGCATCAGCGCTACAGCACCAATACGTTCCCTTCCTGGGAGCTGGCCCAGCCGTTCCGCGCGCTGGCCCACAACGGAGAGATCAATACCCTGCGCGGCAACGTTAACTGGACGCGCGCGCGTGAAGCGACTATCGAGAGCGAGTATTTCGGCGACGACCTGAAGAAGATGCTGCCGATTGTCACCCCCGGCGGCAGCGACTCGATGGCGCTGGACAATATCGCCGAGATGCTTACCGCCTGCGGCCGCAGCCTGCCCCACGTGATGATGATGCTGATCCCGCAAGCCTGGGGCGCGAAATACCAGATGAGTGAGGACCTGCGCGGTTTTTTCGAATACCACAGCATCCTGATGGAGCCGTGGGACGGCCCGGCGGCTGTCTCGTTCACCGATGGAAGGGTGATCGGCAGTTGCCTCGACCGCAACGGCCTTCGCCCCGCCCGCTACGTGGTCACCACGGACAACCTGTTCGTGCTGGCCAGCGAGGTCGGAGTGCTGGAGTTCGAGCCGGAACGCATTCGCAGCAAGGGCCGCGTGGGACCGGGCCAGATGGTGCTGATCGACACGGAAAACAAGCGGATTGTCTACGATCCCGAGATCAAGGCGGTTCTCAGCCGCCTGCAACCCTACCGTCGCTGGGTGAACGAAAACCGGATCGAGCTGCGCGGGCTGTTCGATTGCGCCATGCCCGTGCGGCCGGTGCGCGAAACCATCCTTCAGCGCCAGATCGCGTACGGTTACACCGACGAGGACCTCAGAACGATCCTGTGCCCGATGGCCTCCAGGGGCAGCGAGCCAGTGGGATCGATGGGCAACGACACTCCGCTGGCGGTGCTCAGCAACCATCCCAAGCTGCTGTTCAACTACTTCAAGCAACTTTTCGCCCAGGTGACCAATCCCGCAATCGATCCGATCCGCGAGCAACTGGTAATGTCGCTGATGAGCTATATCGGGCGTGAGGCCAACCTGATCAAGGAGACTCCGCGCAACGCGGGTTTGCTCAAGCTCAGCCGGCCGATATTGACCAACGACGACCTGGAAAAGCTGAAACACTCCAAGCTCGAGAATTTCCGTACGTGCACGGTGCCGATCCTGTTCAGGATCAGCGAGGGTATCGAGGGAGTGCGCAAGGCGCTGGGGCGTTGTTTTGGCGAGGCGGAGCAGGCCGTGCACGAGGGCTATTCGCTGATCGTGCTCAGCGACCGGGGGATCAACGGGGAGACTGCCGCCATTCCCAGTCTGCTGGCGGTTTCCGCGGTCCACCATCACCTGCTGCGCTGCGGCCTTCGTACCAAAATCGGGATCGTGATCGAAACCGGCGAGGCCAGGGAGGTGACCCATTTCGCCCAGTTGCTGGGCTACGGTGCGAGCGCGATTATTCCGTACCTGGCTTTCGAGTCCGTGGCATATATGGCGATCAACGGCGCACTGGAGCACGAGAGCACTATCCCGGACGCACTGGACCAGTACATGAAGGCCGTGGAAAAGGGGCTGCTGAAAATATTCTCCAAGATGGGTATTTCCACGGTGAGAAGCTACCGCGGGGCGCAGATATTCGAGGCCGTGGGACTGGACTCGGATTTTGTCGAGCAGTATTTCCCGGGTACCGGCTCCCGGATCGGCGGCGTGGGCTTGGAAGTGGTGATCGAGGAAGTGCTGAGCCGTCACCGCCTGGCTTTTCTCGATCCCGGCAACGGCGGGCAGTCGATGTTGCCTCGCTCGGGCGAGTACAACTTCCGCAAGCGCGGCGAGCACCACGCCTGGGGCCCGGAAGCGATAGTCACGCTTCAGCAGGCCACCAGCCGTGGCGACTTCGAGTTGTTCCGCAAGTTCAGTTCCATTGCCAACGAGCGCACCGAGGTACTGCAATCGCTGCGCGGGCTGCTCAAGTTCAAGCGCGGCGCGAAAGTGCCTCTTGAGGAAGTGGAGCCGGCAGAGGAGATCATGAAGCGCTTTGTCAGCGGGGCGATGAGCTACGGCTCGATCAGCCGTGAGGCGCATCAGACCCTGGCTATCGCGATGAACCGGATTGGCGGGATGAGCAACAGCGGCGAGGGCGGCGAGGATGAGGCGCGGTTCGAGACCCTGCCGGGCGGCGACAGCATGAACAGCGCGATCAAGCAGGTGGCCAGTGGACGGTTCGGCGTGACCACGAACTACCTGGTGCATGCCAGGGATATGCAGATCAAGGTGGCCCAGGGCTCAAAGCCCGGCGAGGGCGGCCAGTTACCGGGTCACAAGGTGAGCGAGGAGATTGCCCGGGTGCGCCATTCGGTGCCGGGTGTGACGCTTATCTCGCCTCCGCCGCACCACGATATCTATTCAATCGAAGACCTGGCCCAGCTTATTTTCGACCTGAAGAACGTAAACCCCAGGGCCCGGGTCAGTGTCAAGCTGGTCTCCGAGATCGGTGTCGGCACGGTGGCCGCGGGCGTGGCCAAGGCCCGCAGCGACGTGGTGGTGATCGCGGGGGCCAACGGCGGCACGGGCGCCAGCCCGCTGAGCTCGGTCAAGCACGCGGGAGTACCCTGGGAGATTGGTCTGGCCGAAACCCAGCAGGTGCTGGTGATGAATAACCTTCGCGGCAGGGTCAGGGTTCAGGCCGACGGTCAGATGAAGACCGGCCGCGACGTGGTGATAGCGGCCCTGCTGGGTGCCGAGGAGTTCGGTTTCGCAACTTCCGCCCTGATCGTGATGGGTTGCGTGATGATGCGCAAGTGCCATCTTAACACCTGTCCGGTGGGGGTGGCTACCCAGGACAAGGAGCTGCGCAAGCGCTTTATCGGCAAGGCGGATTACCTGGTGAATTTTTTCCGCTTTATCGCCGCGGAAGTCCGCGAGATTATGAGCGAACTGGGTTTCCGCACGGTTGATGAGATGGTGGGCCGGGTGGATCTGCTCGAAGCCGAGCAGGCGCTCGAGCACTGGAAGGCCCGTGGAGTGGACCTGGGCAGCCTGCTGGCTCCCCCGCCGATGCCCGAAGATGGTTCGCTGCGCAATGTGGCCCCTCATCCGGACATGACCGAAGGAGCGTTGGACCACGAGTTGATCGAGCAGGCGAGACCCGCCCTGGAAAGCGGGAAGAAAGTGAAAATCAAGCGCAGTATCCGCAATGTCAACCGCTCAGCCGGAACGTTGCTCAGTGGCGAAGTCGCGAGAAGATACGGGGCGAATGGTCTGCCGCCAGACACTATCGACGTCAGGTTTACCGGTTCGGCCGGGCAGAGTTTTGGTGCTTTCCTGGCCGGCGGCATCAGCCTTCACCTGTACGGCGACGCCAACGATTACGTAGGCAAGGGCATGAGCGGGGGCAGGATCGTGATCCGGCCGCCGGGGAACTCGACTTTCAGTCCCGAGGAAAATATCATTGTGGGCAATGTCGTGCTCTACGGCGCCACCGCCGGAGAGGTCTATCTCAATGGCTGCGCGGGCGAGCGATTCGCGATCCGTAACAGCGGCGCCAGTGCGGTGGTCGAAGGCGTGGGAGACCACGGTTGCGAGTACATGACCGGCGGAGCAGTGGTGGTGTTGGGATCCACGGGGCTGAATTTCGCGGCGGGCATGAGCGGTGGAATTGCATTCGTGTACGACGAGCAGCGGCTGTTCGACCAGCGTTGCAACCTGGATATGGTCGACCTGGAAGCGGTGACCGGTGAGAAAGATGTTGCGCTGCTCAGGCGGATGATCGAGCAGCATATCGAGTACACCGGCAGCCCGCTGGCGCAATCGATCCTGGACAACTGGCACGACAAGATTCACCAGTTTGTCAAGGTGATGCCCATGGAGTACAGGCGCGCGTTGGGTCAGATGCTTAAAGAAGACGAGGAAACCAAGCGAGTGGAGGTCTGGAATGGGTAAGCCCACCGGTTTCATGGAATACAAACGACAGGGACCGGACGCTCGTCCCGTGGCCGAGAGAGTAAAGGATTACGAAGAAATTTATTCCCTGCTTCCCGAGCAAACTCTTGTTACCCAGGCCGCCCGTTGCATGGACTGCGGGATCCCGTTTTGCCAGGGCATGGGTTGTCCGGTGGAGAACCTGATCCCCGAGTTCAACGACCTGATTTATCGTAACCGCTGGCGCGAGGCGCTGGAAGTGCTGCACAGCACCAACAATTTTCCGGAGTTCACCGGCCGGGTCTGCCCCGCGCCCTGTGAGCCGGCCTGCGTGGTTGCGATCCACGATGATCCGGTGTCGATCAGGCAGATCGAATTGCAGATTATCGAAAAGGGATTCGAGCAGGGCTGGGTGGAACCCCAGCCCCCCTCGCGGGAGACCGGCAAGCGGGTGGCCGTGGTGGGTGGCGGCCCGGCGGGACTGGCCTGCGCCCAGCAGTTGAGGCGTGCCGGTCACACCGTGGTTCTTTACGAGAAGCAGGATCGCCTGGGGGGGCTGCTGCGCTATGGTATCCCTGATTTCAAGCTGGACAAGGGAACGATAGACCGCAGACTACGTCAACTCAAGGCTGAGGGTATCGATTTCAGGACAAGTGTGCATATCGGTCCGGACGTATCGGCGCGCTATCTGGTGCGCCAGTATGACGCTCTCTGCCTGGCCGGCGGGGCGATGCAGCCCCGCGACCTGCCGGTGCCCGGTCGTGAGCTGGAGGGTGTGCATTTCGCGATGGATTTCCTGGAGCAGCAGAACCGCCGCGTGGCCGGCGACACTATCCCTGCTCAGGAAGAGATTCTGGCAGGCGGCAAGCGGGTGGTGGTTATCGGCGGCGGCGACACGGGGGCTGACTGCGTCGGTACCAGCAACCGTCAGGGAGCGGCCCAGGTCAGCCAGATCGAGATATTACCCAAGCCACCCCAGGGGAGCAACCCCGATACTCCGTGGCCCACCTGGCCCAACGTCCTTCGCACCGGTAGCTCTCACGACGAGGGTTGCACGCGCTACTGGTCGAGGATGACGACCCGGCTGGAGGGCAAGCACGGCAGGGTGAACAGGCTTCACGGCGTGGAAGTTGAGCTTGACACCGCCAGCGGCAAGCTGGTGGAGAAAAGCGGGACAGAGTTTGAGATGGAAGTTGACCTGGTGCTACTGGCGATGGGTTTCGTGCATCCGGTGCACGATGGGATGATCGACGAGCTGGAACTGATTCGTGACAGCCGCGGTAACGTGATGGCGGATAAAGACTTTTTAAGCAGCCATGAGAAAATTTTCAGCGCGGGCGACATGGTGCGTGGGGCATCACTGGTGGTGCATGCCATTTTCCAGGGCCGTCAGGCCGCCAGGGGTATTGATAAGTACCTGATGGGTGAGACAAATCTGCTTTGAGCCTGTTAATCCGGTGGTGGATGCAAGCAATGGGTTGCTGTATTTTGCATTGATTCCGGCATTGGTGGAAGATATTTATTGATTTTGGGAAGGTTAATGTTTAGATTAGCAGCCCACGACATCAGCGACACGCGGGGTCGTAGTTCAGTTGGTTAGAACGCCGGCCTGTCAAGCCGGAGGTCGCGAGTTCAAATCTCGTCGGCCCCGCCATTTCATAGAAGCACCCAATTCTAGCGGATTGGGTGCTTTTTTGATTGACTCATCAGTATTTATATCTCTAAGCATATCAAAGGGTTTACGAAGGTCGGCAGTGATCTGGCCACCCTTCAAAGAGGAGTTTAAAAGTAAAATCTCCAGTAGTTTGCGCTTTTCCTCGTTGGTCTGCTTCAAATACAGGCTATAAGCCATTTTGGAGAGATTTAAAATTGCGACACCAAGTTGCTTGTATTTGCTGTCTGCACGCTGGTGATCAGTAATCCGGTCGTGGATTCTTGAAAGCTCTTTCTGGAATTCCTGGTTCTTCGCCTCCCAGTACTCTTCCAGTATTATCCCATCCAATTTGTCGAGGTATAACTTATCGATTCGGTTTTTGATTTTGTCGTATTCGGATCGGAGGCGCTCTAGCTGCTCACGGTGGTAGGCGATCTCTTCCCGGTGGCTCTCTTCGAGGCATTCTTGAACCCAGTCCACCAGCCACTGCTTAATTTCCAGCGATTTAAGGATAGAAGCAAATTGGGCATCCAATGCCTCCTCCCGGATGTATTTTTCCGGACAGCGGCCTTTGTAGCCCGTACAGTGGTAATAAACCCTAATCCAGCGATAAGAGGGGCAAAAGTTATTTGATCTCGATTTCGACAGAGTTCAAGTTAAAGATGAGATTATTTAAGTGAATTCAGGTCATACCGACCATGAGAAAGCGCTTTGCCGGGTGTTGGATTCGGATATCTGTGCGCGAAAATGGCGTTTTGGGCGCACTCATGCAGCAAGCTTTCGCAACAGCTATTATTTTGATCAGGCGGCGGCCAGACTTCGCTTCCTGCAACGGAGCAAATCCTTGAGCCATGGGTGTG
>JAJRTS010000012.1 GCA_024278175.1 Gemmatimonadales bacterium
ACATGATCTGATTAAAGATATGTCACTTGATAAAAAGTTTTAGAAAAAGAGAGGAGGAGTGTGAGGGGGAGAGAAAAGAACCTTTTTAAAAAGGTTTTGTCTCTCCCCCTCACAATTCTTTGATTAAATCAAAGGTCTCTGCCATATGAGCTAGGGCTGGATCAGCTCGCCGTTCTCCAGCCTGTCCTTGTAGATGTTCTCGTAGACCTGCCGGGTCACCCAGCAGCGCTCGGAGAGCTGAACCATCTCGTCGTCGGAGACGGAGGCCAGGCCCACGCTCCAGCAGGTTCTGTTCAAGCCGAGGAATGTCGGGCGAAGTTCCTGGAAAGTGTGTGCGCTGTCGGTGTGGGTGAAGAGGTCGGTTGTCGCCTGGAAGCAACTGTCCATGATCGTGAACTCGGCGTTTAGCCAGTACTTGCCCGCGGGCACGAACGGGAAGTTGAAGTTTTCCTCGTTGCTCGCGGCCGTATTGTCGTCGTAGGTGACAAAGTAACCGTAGATGTCGTCTTTCTTGTAGAAATCGATGGTCTCCCCGAAATACAGGGTAACCATGATGTTGTCGTCGGACAGGTTGTCGTTGTTGAACGGTGGCGGGTAATCGCCGTCGGCCTCGTACTCCACCACCCCGTAAATATCATTGTACAGTTGATAGACTGTCTCTGTCTTGGTTTTGTCTTTACCGCAACCGGTCGCCAGAACCGCCAATGCCGCCAGCGCGGTCGCGGCCATGATCCCCATTTTTTTCAGCATTAAAATACCCTTTCTCCCTTGCGGTTAGCTGTCGCTTCGCAGATGCTGTCTTTCGAATAATGTCGCTAAAATATCCCTGTTCCGCCGCGGACGGAAAGCTTTTCAACAGAAACCCCGGCCGGGCGAAATGGTCCGCGACAGACGGGGTTTCAAGCGGTTAAATTTTTACTGCTGAATCCAGACATTGCTACCGTCTGCGCCTGCTGCTGCTGGAACTCGACGAGCTGCGGCTGGCGCTGGAGCGGCTGCGGCTGGAGCTTGAGCTTCTCGCCGCCGGAGCGCTACGGCTGGAACGGCTGCGGCTGCTTCTGACCGCGGGTGCGCCGCGGCTGCCCGAGGACGACCGCGCGCGCGTCACCGAGCCGCTGCCGGCCGTGGTCGGTCTGCTGCCGGAGGACGATCTTACCCGGGAGCTGGAGCGGCTGCCCGAGGACGACCCGCGTACCGCCGAGCTGCCACTGGAGCGGCTGCGGCTTACAGGCTTATACGTCCTGCTGCTGCTGGTCGTGGTTCTGCCGGAGGACACATTCCGGCCCCGTGAACTGGCTCTGACAGTGCGACCCTCGCTGCCCCGGACCCGGTTAGAACTGCTCGTGGTGCGCGAGGACACCGTGGCGCGGCCGCTTCTGGTGCGCGAGTTGGTAGTCACCATCCGGCCGGTTTTGGTTTTATCCACACTGGCCACCCTGGTCGCACCACGGGTGCGGCTACGGGTGTTGTCGGCCACCTTGCCGCCGGTCGTCACCCGGTTGCGCGTAAAGGTGTCGCTGCCGCCGGTATAGTCCCGGCTGCCCGTGGAGGCAATAACGCGCTCACGGCTGTCTGTTGCCGTGCGGGTGGAGGAGTCGACCAGTATGCGGTTGTCCACCGGCCGCGATTCGTAGCCGCGGTAGCTGCGCGTGCCGGGAGTGGAATCGGCCACCCTGGTTGTGTTGGAGCGGTCCCGCTTATAGGCGTTTTGCCAGATACGCTCACTCTTGGCGTCCAGCCGGCGGTAGCGCCTGTTGGAATTGTCCCTGTTGTTCACGTAGCGGGTGTCGTAGAGCCGGGTGTAAGTCCGGTAGTCGTTGTAATAGGAACCCGTGTTCCAGCCGTAGCTATAATAGTTTGGCGAGTACCAGTTGTAGCCCACCCAGAAATCCATCTGCCAGTAGTTCCAGTACGGGTAGTAACCCGCGTAGTAGGGATCGTACCAGTCTGGAATGTAGTTCATGTTGTAGTCGTACCAGATGTCGTAGGAATAAGGCCACAGGTCGTAGCGGTTCGGGACCCCGTCACCGTCGCTGTCCCACCACGGGCTGACATATCTGGGATAGCGGATTGTGTTGTAGTGATGGCCCGGGGCGTAGACCACAGTCACGTCGCCCTGGGTATAGAACGGCGAGTCCTGGGGGTCGGTGAAAAAGGCCTCTTCCTTGCCTGTTCCCTCGTCGAAAAAGGCGATCATCTTCAGGTCCAGGAACCCGTATTCTTTTTTAGCGCCACGATACTCGGGGCTGTAATAGCCGATGACCCTGATGTTGCCGGTGTCCTCCATGGCGTTTACCCGCTGCCGGATGTCCTCGAGCAGTGCGCGATTGCCGCCGCCCGCACTCTCGTGGACTTCCAGCTTGAACACCTTCCCGCCGTCATTGACCTCGAGCACGAAATCGAGGTCCTCCTCGTTATCGTAATCGCCCATGATCGGTGTGCCGATAAACTCGTCGGCCTGACGGTCCTCGGACTCGGCCACGGGAGCCGTGCTTTGTCCCACGGTTGTCGAACGGGCGTAAACCGCGCAGCCGGCCAGCAGTGCGAACGCACCCAGCACAGCCGCCATGCCCAGCGGCCTGATCATTTTATAACCGCCGGTTGTCATCGTTACCTCCCGTTGGAGGTGAGAGGGAATACAATTTCGCCACGGAGATGATTTTTTTGCTTCCTGCCGTTTTGGACGGCGCGCGCCGTCCAAAATTCAATTTTTTCGGTATTCTACCAGTAATCATTATGTACCCGGTCAATTGCTTAATGTTCGCCGGGCCGGCTCTGGCCGTGATCATTAAGCTCATCGCGCAGACGGGCCGCTTCCTCGTAACGCTCACCGCGCACCGCATCTTCCAGGCGGGACTGCAATTTCTCCACCGCCGTAAGCGGTACCTGCTCGCTGATCGATTGCCTCATCTCTTCCAGCGCATCGAGCGAACGGGAGCGTTCGTTCTCGAACTCATCGGCGTCCACCGGGTCAAGCGTTTTTATCCGTTCGGCCGCTTCGCTGACTATCTTCAGGGCGGCATCGAAATCCCGGCTCTTCTCCATTATCAACAGCGCCCTGCCCGTGGCATTGATCCTGATTATGTAGGGCCACCACCGCCCCAGCTTGTTCCTGTCCTGTTCGCGGTGTGCGTAGGTGTTAACGAACCGGAACATTTCCATGTTGCGCCTGGTGTCGCGCACCACCCGGGGGTAATCCTGCAACTGGAGCAGGAACACGTAGCGGTTGTAAATCCTCAGGCTCTCGTCGAACAGCTCCTCGCAGCTTTCCGCGTCCAGAGAAAATCCCTGCTGGGTGCCGTGGGCGCGTTCGAAGCGTTGCAGCGACTGGCGATAATAGTCCAGCACAAAATCATATCCGTATGGCTGGCGTCCGTCCGGGCGGCCATCGAGCTCCATCTGCAGCACGCCCTGGAACGCGGCGTTGTCCACCCGGATCTGGACTTTCTCCCGGCCGTTGTCACCCATGATCTTGCGGTAGCTTTTCGACGGGTCGTAGTCCCAGTTGTCCAGAATGTGCCGGATGTCATGGCTCATAGCATCCTGCCTTTATCTAAAATACACCGCTTTGGGTAGCGTTGTTTCTTTTTGCAAAAAGCAAAGCGGCTATTCAATCTAATCACAGGCCTGGATTATCGCAAGTCAATGACTGGCAAGGACTCAGATTGACAAAGCAGGCTCAGCCCCTTAGCTTGAGGTCATCCTTTTATTTCGGCACACGGGGCGCTGCGCTTGACCGCGCCCCCGGAGGAGTTTGACCAACGGACGCCGACGGATTATTATTAGCGGCTTGCGTATTTAGTCCGGATTATTCATAAAAAATATCGCCTTATTTTTATAACTTTTGACCATGAAGCGAGTTAACACATAATTACTTTGTCCGCAGAAGACGGGTATTATTGCCGTGGTGTGAGCATCAATCGGGTGGGATTTAACTAAAGTGGGGGGTAGAAGATTTGAGTGAAAAAACAGAGCAGGCGGTGGAGCTTTTCGGCCAGGGGTATAATTGTGCTCAGGCCTTGCTTGTGGTTTTCGGGGAAGAAAGCGGCCTGGACCGCGAGATGGCGTTAAAGCTGGCGGCGGGCCTGGAGGGCGGCCTGGGGATGACCGGGGAGATCTGCGGCGCGGCCAACGGGGCCTGCCTGCTGCTGGGCATGAGTACCGGCGGGAGCGAGGACTCCTGTTCCAAGCAGGGCCGCAAGCTGGCAAGAAAACGGGTGCGCGAGTTTCTGCGGACTTTTAAAAAAGAGTGCGGGGCGGTTTCATGCCGCCAGCTTCTCGGCGTGGACATCGGGACTAAAACCGGCATGGCCGCGGCGGTGGGCACGCGGGCGTTTACTCACCGCTGCCCGCATTATGTGGAAGTGGCCGCCAGAATTCTGGAGGAAATGCTCGAGAACGGTGACGGGCGGCGCTGAATCATCTTTTAGGAACAACACACTTGCAGCGGGACGATCAAGATGCATATCGACGAGCTGGACACTCCCGCCCTCTGGGCCGATCTCGACGTTGTCGAGCGAAACATTTCCCGCATGGGCGAATACTGTAAAGAGCACAACCTGGCCCTGCGCCCCCATATCAAGACCCACAAGATACCCGAGCTGGCCTGGCGGCAGATCGGGTCCGGGGCGGTGGGGATCGCCTGCGCCAAGGTGACGGAGGCTGCGGTGATGGCCGCCGCTGGCCTGGACGACATCCTGCTGGCCTACCCGTTGTGGGGTGAGCACAAGTGGCGCAACCTGCTGGCCCTTACCGAGCGGGCAAAAGTGTCGGTCGCCACCGACAGCGCCCGGCACGCACACGCCACGGCCGTCGCACTGGGGGAGGACCGCAAAAAAATAAGCTATCTGGTCGAGATCGACGCCGGCGGGAGGCGCACGGGTCTGGCCCTGGACGACTCGCTTAGCGGCCATGTGGCCCGGATAGCGGAAAGCGGAGTGCCCGTGCGCGGGATCATGCTCTACCCCGGCCATGTCCGCCAGGTGGAGGACATGGACATCTCGGAGCTTAACGCTCAAATCGGCCAAGCCAAGTCGGCATTTGAGAAGGCAGGAGTGACAGTGGAAATAATCTCCGGCGGCAGCACGCCCACGGCCTTTTACAGTCACCGGATCGGGGGGCTTACCGAGATCCGTCCCGGCACGTATATTTTCAACGACCTCAACTATCATAGCCTGGGCGCCTGTACGCTTGCGGACTGCGCGCTCAGGGTGCGCTGCCGGGTGGTGAGCACGTCGGTTGCCGATACGGCCATCCTCGACGGCGGCAGTAAGACTTTCAGCGACGCCGCCGGCCTGGCCGGCCCGGGGTTCGGCATGATAGAGCAATACCCGGATGCCCTCTGCGAGAAAATGAACGAGGAGCATGGCTATGTCCGTACGGGCGGCTGCGAGCAGCGGCCTGCAACCGGTGAGTTGGTGGACGTGATCCCCAACCACGTCTGCACCACCGTTAACATGCACAGGGTGTTGTACCTGGCGCGCGGCGGCGAGGTGGAGGAAATCCTGCCGATAGCGGCTGCCGGGAAAATACATTGATCGGCCGGCGTGTTGAAAAAAGGCCGCCATTTCACGGGGAGAGAAAATGCCTACAATCAGGCTGGGCCTATTGGTTGCCGTACTGGCGCTGCTGCTGGCAAGCTCGGTTTACCTGAGTGCTCAGGGAATCCGTCCCTGGCCCGAGGATTCTCGCTACTGGGAGTACGAGGGCCGCCCCGTGCTGCTGCTGGGCGGCACGGACGACGATGACCTGTTCCAGTACCCGGATTTCGAAAACCAGTTAGATATCCTGGTGGCCTGTGGCGGCAACGTGATCCGCAACACGATGGCCAGCGCCGACTCCACTCGCCCCTGGGCGTTCGCCAGAGTGGGCGGCAAGTACGATCTGAACCTGTTCAACGACGAGTACTGGGAGCGTTTCGCCAGTCTGCTGGAGGCCGCCCACAGCCGGGGCGTAATCGTGCAGATCGAGGTCTGGGCCACGTTCAACTACTACCGTGACAACTGGACTGCTTTCAACCCGTTCAACCCGTCACTGAATGTCAACTACACGGTGGAACAGAGCGGGCTGGACTCGCTGAACGTGAGCCACCCCGTCCGCGCCGACAACCCGTTTTTCCGCACCCCCCCGGGCTGCGACAACAACCGGGTGGTATTGAAGTGGCAACAGAGGTTTGTCGACAAAATACTCTCGATCAGCCTGCGCTACGACAATATCCTCTACGCGATGGATAACGAGACCTCGGTGAGCGAATGCTGGGGAGCCTACTGGGCCGGGTATATCAGGGACAAGGCGCGCCAGGCGGGCCGCAGGGTGTATACCACCGAAATGTGGGACCCCTGGGACCTGCGCCACCCGTGGCACCTGCGCACGATCGATCACCCGGAGACCTACGACTTTATCGACATCAGCCAGAACAACTGGCAGGAAGGCCAGCGCCATCAGGACGCCCTGGCCTACGTGCGTGAGAGGATAAAGGACAATCCCAGACCAATCAACAACACCAAGGTCTATTCCCGCCGCGGCGGAGACGATAACTGGCTCGATCCCCGGCTGGGTGTGGACCGTTTCTGGGGTAACGTCTGGGGCGGGTGCGCCAGTACGCGCTTCCACCGGCCCACCGGCCGCGGCCACGGTATCGGCCTTGATGTCAACGCCCGGCGCTCTATCCGGGGTATCCGGCAGGTGCTGGAGCGCTTCGACCTGTTCGAGAGCCACGTGGCCGACCGCCTGCTTCGCGACCGGGCCGAGAACGAGGCTTATTGCCTGGCCGTGAAGGGCCGGCAGTGGGCCGTGATGTTTCCCGGCGGCGGTGGCCAGGTGCTGCTGGACCCCAGGGGAGCAGCCGGGGGCGTACGGTTGGAGGTGCTCTGGTTCGACGCCGAGTACCTGCACTGGAAGGAGCCGCAGGTTGTCAGCGCCAGTCCGTATCTGCCGCTCGCCCCTCCGGGATTGGGGCGCTGGGTGGCCGTGGTTAACGTAATCGACATAGAGGGGCGTTGAAATAAAAGACATTCAACGCCTTGGAATGAAATATTTCGCTCGGGCAAGTTGTCAAGGGCAGGACAAGCCGTTCTTTTTACCGGTTCTGCTATTTGTTTTATTTCAAGCAGTTGCGTTGCTCCAGTCGGCTTTCGACCGGCAACAGCGGGGAACGGCCCTTGACAACCTTTATTCCCGTACTTCGCTATTTTGCAACACGCTGCTATGTGCGTGGTCAAGGGTAAAAGGTGTTTTTTCTTTATCGGGACTTTGAATCCAACCAGTCTGCTATTGGTGGCCTCCGGATTACCAGAGCCACATGCAATTTATTCGAGGTATTCAAATTCA
>JAJRTS010000013.1 GCA_024278175.1 Gemmatimonadales bacterium
CGTTTCTTTTGCCGGTCCTGTTACCTATGCTATATCAGGCAGTTGCATCGCTCACGCCATTTTGGGCTGTAATAGCGGAAAACGGCCCTTGACAACCTTATTCCCATACTTTTGAATTTTTCAACACGCTTCTAAAGAATCCCATAAACCAAGGTAGTTCTGTTTAATTTACGATTAAGCTTGTCACCCTGCAAACTTTTTCCCCGCAACGTACACCTGCTTCGGTGTAAAAGTCGCGTCATCGCCGCCGGTTACCTCGGCCACCACCAGGTCGGCCTCGAACCCCTCCGCCACCGCGCCCACCCGGCGGCCCCATGAGCCATCGTACATGCCGCTCACCCTGGCGGGCACGGTTGAGCACATAACCGACGCCAGCCCCACGGCCTCGTCCAGCGGGTGGGCCGGGTGGCTGCGGACCCAGTTGCCTTCCAGTTCCACGCTGAGGATTTTTACCAGGTTCCCGAACACGTCGTTCATGTTGACTATCGCTCCGAACAGCACCGAGGCGTCGCAGGTTTTAACCTCCGGCTCCGGTATCTCTCGCACGTTGCCCTCGCTGTCGCGGCGGCCGGTGACGCAAATATAGTGGTGCTCGTGGTCCACCCGGCCCAGTACGCCGTTGATCTCGAACTCGTCCTCCGGCGCATCGGTGGGGAACATGCTGTCGCTGACCGCGATCACCCGCTCCGCTCCCTTGCGCGAGATCACATCGCGCACCACCCGGCCGTCCACATGCACCAGGTCCACGATCAGCTCCACCGAGATACGGTCGTCGCGAAGAGCGGCCTGGAGCGTGCCCCCGTTGTCGAACGACTTGGTGCTGCTGCCGGTGGGTCCGTTGAGCAGATGCACGAAATAGCTCGTGCCGCGCTCGACAGCCCTGGTCAGCTGGTCGGCGGTGGGCTTGCAGTGCCCGGCGGCGGCCACCAGCCCTTTGGAGACAATGTACTCGATCAGCTCCAGGCTCTCCTCACCGAACTCCGGGGCCACGTTGACAAAACGCACCACGCCGCTGGAGAGCAGGCGGTCCAGGATCTTCCGGTCCGGGCGGAACATGTACGCCGGGTTCTGCGCGCCGCAGTTGGCGGGGTTCATAAACGTGCCCTCCACCAGCGCGCCGCACAGCTCGGTCCCCATCGGCCCGGCCTGCCAGCGGCGGCGGAACTCGGCCATGCCCGCCAGGTAGTCTTCAATCTCATCGAGCGGCGCGGCCAGCGTGGCCGGAAAAATCCCGGTCACTCCCAGCTTTACCAGGCTGCGGGAGACTTGCTCCAGGCGGTCTGCATGGGCTGCGGGCGAGGAGATTTTCCGTAGCAGGGCCACCCCGTCGTTGATATGCATGTCGATCAGGCCGGGCATGATGTAGGCCCCGGCCACGTCCACCACTTCCGCGCCGCCTCCAGCCTGCGGTCCGAATCGCCCGGCGCGGATTATTCTGCCATCCGCGATCTCCACCGATCCCTGTATCACACCTGCCGGGGTGACGACCCTGCCCCCGGTTAACACCAGTTTTTTTGCTTTCGTCATTTTCGCTTTCGCTCCCGTAACTATTCTTTAACCATTCTCAACCCCGGGCCAGTCTTTCGCGCACCATGGCGCTCACCAGCTTGCCGTCCACGCGGCCCTGCAAACCGGCCATCACGGCGCCGATCACCCGGCCCATCTGCTGCGGACCGGCGGCGTCCAGGCTTTCCATCGCCTGCTCGATCGCCTGGCGGATCTCCTCCTCGCCGGCCTGCTCGGGGAGGTAGCGTTCCACTATCTCGATCTCCCTGGCGTGCTGCTCGGCCAGCTCGGCCCGTCCGCCCTTTTCGAACAGTTCCCTGGCTTCCCGGAGCTTCTTGGCGTAGGTGGTGAACACCTTAAGCACCAGCTCGTCGTCAAGCTCCTTCCGGCCGCCTTTTTTGGTTTTTTCGTTCATCAACTGGCTCTTGAGCATTCTCAGCACGCCGGTGGTCAACTGGTCCCTGGCTTTCATCGCCTGCTTCAGATCATCGAGCAACTGCTGTTCCACTGACATCACTCACCCCCTGATTGCAAAAAAAGCCGACAGAAAAATTTGATTCCTGCCGATAGTTACCGGGTGAATAGTATATGACGGAAAACAGCTTGTAAAGTGCTCTGGAATGAGAATTCAACCGGCGGGGATAATTTCGTTCTCGGTGACAATCAGATCGACAGGCGTGTCGTGGGGCAGGACCGGTACACGGTCGAGGACCTGGAAGCCGAACGCGAGCGCGATCCGAAAAGTGCGTCGCGCGGGCAGAAGGCGGTCGTAGTAGCCTCGGCCGAACCCGAGCCGACTACCATCGCGTCCGAACGCCAGACCCGGCACCAGGGCCAGGTCCCAGTCCGGCTCGTCCGGGGAAAGACGGGGGGCGCCGGCCGGTTCCAGGATCCCGAAATGACCCGGAGCCAGGGTGCCGGGATCGGTTAACGGCGCCAGCGTCAACTCAAGCGAGTGCGGATCGACAACCGGTACGCAGATTTTTTTACCATCGTCCAGGGCGGCGACAATAATCCCCAGCGTGTCCACCTCGCCGGGCTTGCTGCCGACGAACGTGCACAGGTGCGAACAGGTTTTCCATTGCGGCAGCGTGTGAAGGCTGCGTTCTATGGCCGCGCTCATTCGTTTCCGGCGCCGGGGATCAAGTGAGAGGCGGAGATTTTTCATCCGCTGGCGGAGAGTTTTCTTTTGCCGCATAACTTGCTTATCGTCCATTGCCGCCGCCGTTTTCGCCTTTACCGCCGGCGCTATTTTGCTTGTGCGTTCTGGCCCAACGGAAGACTTCCAGGTGAGCGCGCGCGGAGACTCCCCAACTGAAATCGGCCTGGAAGGCGTTGTCCACAAGCTTGCGCCAGCGTCCCTGGTCGTTGCGGAAGAGCGAGAGCGCCCTGCTGAGCCGGTTGGCCATTGCCTTCGAGTCAAACTCGGCGAACTTGAACCCGTTGCCGCGTGCGGGGTCCACGTCCGCGTCGATAACCGTATCATCCAGCCCGCCGGTGGCGCGCACAACCGGCACGGCGCCGTAGCGAAGGCTGTAGAGCTGGTTAAGGCCGCAGGGCTCGTAGCGGCTCGGCATCAGGAAAATGTCGCTGCCGGCCTCGATCAGGTGGCTCAGGCGCTCGTTGAAACCGATCACCGTGGAGAATTTTCCGGGCCAGCGCTGAGCGAACTCCAGCAGCCGGCTATGGTAGCGCTCGGCTCCCAGGCCCAGTACGGCGAACTGCACGTCCTGTTCCATGATCCGCTCTATCGACTCGGCCAGCAGCTCCAGGCCCTTCTGCTCCACCAGCCTGGTAACCATCCCCACCAGCGGGATACCGGGGTTTTCGTCGAGCTTCATCTCGCGCTGCAGCGCGCTCTTGCACCTGGCCTTGCCCCGCAGGCTGGTCCTGTCGAAATTGGCCGGCAGGTTCGGGTCAGTCCGCGGGTCCCAGCGGCTGTAATTGGCCCCGTTCATGATGCCGAATAATTTGTTCGAATGTGTGCGGATTATCCCTTCCAGCCCGAACCCGAACTCATCTGTCTGGATTTCCTCGGCGTACTTGCGGCTGACCGCTATCACCGCATCGCTGAACACGATCCCGCCCTTGAGGAAATTCATCTGGCCCCAGAATTCCAGGGCGTTCTGGTTGAACAGCTCGGGGCCCAGTCCGGCGGTGACCATCTCCGGCCGGGGAAATATTCCCTGGTAGCCCAGGTTGTGGATCGTAAGCACCGCGGCGGTGGAGCGAAGGCTGTTAACCGTATCCGGATCGCGGGCCATGTACACCGGCCCCAAGGCTGTGTGCCAGTCGTGGAAGTGGACCACGTCTGGCCGGGGTCTCATGGCGGCGGCAAGCTGGAGAACCGCGCGGGTAAAGAAGACAAACCGCTCGGCGTTGTCCGGGTAATCGCTGTCGGCGGTGCCGTAAATATTGTCCCGGTCGAAAAAGGTGGGTTGATCGACAAAGAGCACCTCGACTCCCTCGTGGGTTTTGCGCAGTACACTGAAACGCTTGTTGAGCCCACCCACCGGCACCGAGCGTCCGTTGCAGCCATAAGGCTTGAGACCATGTTCCAGAGGGTCGATAAACCCATAGCGGGGCAGCGCGACCGAAACCCTTGCGCCCAGTGCGGCCAGCGCAGGCGGCAGCGCGCCCAGCACATCGCCCATGCCGCCCGTGCTGGCGAACGGCTCCATTTCGGTGGCTGCGAGTAGTATTCTCATCGAACCCTCGTGTTTGCAGCGGGGGTAATCTTCAGCGGTCCATTGCCGGTATCACGCCCAAATGATGGGCACGGCAGCCGGCCGGTACGTCAGGGGCCGCTCTTCTCATCAGAGAAAGATTCCGTTGATTCCGTGCCAGCCGAAGTATACGGCGAAAAATACGAGAATCACCGCGCAAACCCGGATCATCCCGCGATAAAGACCATCGGAGAGCCAGCGTTTGCCGCCGGTTGTCAGAGTGCTGATTACGGTGTACCAGGCCAGGTCGGCAAAAATGTGGCCCGCCAGGAACGTTGTCAGGCCGGCCGCGCCAAGCTTGCGGGCTATCGCCATGTAACCCAGCCCGATAGTGGCCCACCAGAGAATCCAGTAAGGATTCGACACGCTGGTGACGATTCCGGCCCAGAACGGGTGAACATCAACCAGGCCGTTCCCTTGCTGGCAGTCAGCGGAATCACCAAAGAGAGACAGCTTGCCGGCGCCGCGCAGCATCCCGACACCCATCCAGAGTAACATCGCACCGCCGGCCACTGCGAAAAAAGCGAGTACCGTGGCGTTCTGCAGAAATTCCGCCAGGCCCAGGATCACCGCCGCCACCAGCGCGCTCTCCAGCACGGCGTGGCCCAGCACCGCGACCGGCCCGGTAAGCGCGCCGCGCCTGGGGCTCTGGCCCACTACCGCCACCAGCATCGGACCCGGCATCATCGCTCCCGAAAGCCCGAGTACGAACGAGCCGACAAATATCCCGACCAGCGTATCCATCCTGCAGTTATCCCGTAAGCCTGCCGTAAAGGTTGATAACCGTGTTGACCGCCAGCAGGCAGACCGCCAGCACGCCCAGCGCGCCGATCACGTTTACCCACCACGCGGGCCGTGCATCGCCCATCAGGTCGCGCTTGTTCGACAGCCAGAGGATCATGAACGAGATGAGCGGGACCATGATAACGGTGGCCGCCTGGGCCACTATGATCGAGTTGACCGGCGAGAACCTGCTGCTGGCAGCCGCGGCGGCGGTTCCCGCGAGCAGAATCAGCGCCGCGAAGCGTTTGCTCCACGGGCTGGCCACTCTGCCGCCGATATTGAGCGCATCGGAGAGGATCGTTCCGCCCAGCACGGCGTTACCCAGGAACGAGCTGAAACTGGCCCCCCACAGGCCCAGGCAGAACAGGTACATCGCCGAGCGGCCCAGCAACGGCTCAAGCTGAACCGCCATGTCCGCGGCGCTGCGCACGGTTATCCCGCGGCTGCCCAGCACCGTGCTGGCGGTAATCATCAGCACCAGCCCGATCAGGGGGAGCGCCACGATCCCCACCGCGCTGTCGCGCAGGACCTTGCCCAGCTCGGCGGGGCCCCATTTTTTTTCCTGCACCAGGTAAATCTGGAAAAGCGCGGCCGCCACCGAAAAGGTGGTCGCCACCACCGCCGCGATCAGCGGGATGCTGCCGGGGTCGATAGCCGAGGGGATGAACCCGCGCGCCACCTCGCCCAGATCGGGCCGGGCCACGACGAGGTTGGTAAAAAAGGCGACTATCATGATCCCCACCAGCGCCATCATCAGTTTTTCAATCGCCTGGTAGAGGCTGGAAAAGAGGAACATGAAGCAGATGGCGATCAGGGTGAATACCAGCGCCCAGAGCCAGACCGGCCCGCCGAACACCGCGTTCATCGCCATGCCCACGCCCAGGTTGTTGCCCACCTGGAACCCGGCACAGACCAGAAAAGTGAATACGCCGATAACCACCGCCAGCCAGCGCCCGTAGCGCTCGGCTACGATGGTCATGAAGGATTTCTCGTTAACCGCGCCGAACCGGGCGGCCAGTATGGTGAATGTCATCATGAACGCGCCGCTGACCAGTGCGATCCAGAGGATTTTGGTGCGCAGGATGCTGCCGATGGCGGACATGCTGGTGATCGATCCCGGACCCAGCACCACCGCGGCCACGATCAGGCCGGGCCCTAAGCTGCGCAGGATTTTTTTGATTGTGTTGAGCAAGCTGATGGTCCTTCTTCCAGAGGGGGGGCGATGGCTTGACCGCCCGTGATCAGTGCACTTTGTTCTCGTCCTCGCCTGCCGGCGGCCCGTCAACGCTGATCTGCGGCAGATGTCCGCCGGATTCGATCTGGCCGTGCTGGAGCTCGAACTTGGCGATATTATCGGCTATCGCCCGCTGGAGGTTCTTGAAGTTCTGGGGAGTCATCACGATCCGCGCCTGAATCCGGGCCTTGTTAACCCCGGGCATGATCCGGGCGAAATCGAGAATGAACTCGCTGCTTGAGTGGGTAATCACCGCCAGGTTGGCGTAGACCCCCTCCGCCTCCTGCTCGCGGAGCTCCAGATTGATCGTTCGTTCCTGGGACGGCTGTTGCTTACTCATCGTACCTCCGGTTATTGTCAGCAGATTTTGGTTGTGCTTTCGCATCAAAATGGGAGGCGTCCGGGAGAATGTCAAGAGGCGCAAGCGGGTTGAAACGCGGGCCGCCGGGCTGTAAATTGAATGATTCTTGCAGCGGCCGGAAGGTGGAAGTATGCGGGGCGATTTCCGGCTATGATTGAAAACCGGTCTGGGAGGGAATTTTTATGTGCGCGGCAAGTCAACTCTGGAAACAAATCCGGCCCGCGTTAGCGCTGACACTGCTGCTGGCGCTGCCGGCGGCGGCTACGATTGTGCGCTACCTTCCGCTGGAGGAGCAGGCCCACACCGCCGCGGTGGTGGTGGTGGCCGTGGCCGGGGAGCAGAACTGTGCCTGGGGAAGTAACAGTGCGTTGATCTATACCGATACCCGGTTCAGGGTGGAGCAGTGGGTCAAGGGCCGGGGCGCGGCGGAAACCCTGGTTGCCCGTCAGCTCGGCGGCGTAATCGGCGATATGGGCCAAAGCGTGGCCGGAACGCCGGTTTTCCGCACCGGTGGCCGCTACGTGCTGTTCCTGGCCGAGCGCGGCGATGGCCGCTACCGGGTGGTGGGGTTTAGCCAGGGGGCCTACCCGGTGGTGCGTTCGGTGGGGGGCAAGCAGAAAGTAATGCCCAGCCTGGCCTCCGCCGGGGGAGTCGAATTGGTGGGAGGTGTCGGTAAGGGCGGCAACGGCGACGGCAAAAAACTGCCGCTGGGTGAGTTCCTCTCCCGGATCAGAAGCATTCTGGGACAGGAGTAGAGGTGATGCGAAGAAGCCTGAAGATGACAAGCAGGATTAACGGTAAAATAAGCGGATTGCTGATGCTCGCCGCGGCCCTGGCCGCGGTGCTTCCGCGTCCGGCATGGGCCTACGTGTATTCCTTTACGCCGGAAAGCGGTATCCGTCAGCACTGGAACACCGGGGATTTTGGGGATTTCCCGATTTCGTACTGGGTCCACGACGCCGGCATTATCGACGGGACCAGCATGAACCTGATAGAAAAAGCGCTGGACGACAGCTTTAAGGCCTGGGAGAATATTTCCAGTGCCGATGTCTCTTTTACCGACAAGGGGCTCACTAATCTGACCGAGATCAGCAAAAGCAGTGACGACGGGGTGAACCTGATTATTTTCGATACGCAGACCACCAATTTCACGGTTTCCACCGACGTCGGGCCATCGGTGGTGGGGATCACGATCAACAAGTTCACCACCACCGGTCACCTGGTGGATTCGGATATCATTTTCAACGACCGGGAATACAGGTTCAGCACCACCCAGGCCACCGATCTGGCCAGCAAGCGGATCAACCTTCAGGACGTGGCCACCCACGAGATCGGCCACCTGCTGGGCCTGAGCCATAGCTGGATCGAGCAAGCCACCATGTACCCCTATACCCGCGACGGCCAGCGCACGGTGGCCGCTGACGACAAGGCGGGGATCAGCAACCTCTACCCGGTCCCCGCGTTCGACACCTCTTTCGACTCGCTGACAGGCTATATCGAAAATGTTGACGGCGCAAAGGTGAGCGGTATTTATGTCTCGGCCATCGACGATTCCACAGGGCTCGAGGCCGTGGCCGCCCTGAGTGGTACGGATGGTTTCTACAATATCCGCGGCCTGCGACCGGGCAAAAAATATTACCTTCGCGCCCGCACGGTGGAGCTCAAACACGTGGGCAAGTATATCAACGACAACGCGGACGGCACGGTTTACATCCCGCAATACTACTCCGGGGCCAGCTCGATTTTCGCCGCCGAACCGATTATTACCGGCGGCTACCAGCCGGACTACGATTTCACGCTGACCACCGCCACGCTGCTGGCGCGCTACGACATGAACAGCGCACCTACCACACTGCTTAATTTTGGCAGCAGCACAACTTCAAATTATTACATGGCTGTTCGTTTTCCGGTCTCCAGTTTGCCGCCAGCGTTCAAGGTCCACGGGATGACTTTTTTCAACAACGACCTCAACATGGCCTGGCCGCGTATCATGCTCACCGGCGGCAGCGATACCGCCCCGGAAATCGGCAGTCCGATCCGCCAGGTGAAGAATTATATCGGCGCGGAGCAGAGTATGACCAACGTGGAGTGGGAAGCGGTCCAGCTTACAAGCGCCCGCACGCTGTGGGTGGTATTCCAGTTCCCCGACAAAAAGTTTCAGGCTGTGGGCGATGGCCCTGCCCTGGGAGCCGACAGTACGAAGAATGACAATTTTAACGATTCTTTTATTTCAAAGGATGGAGGAGCCGGCTTTACCCCTTATCCCAATAGCAGCTATGACCTGAAAGTTTACCTGACAGTGGAGGTCACCGATGCCGCAATCGTGCCGTCGCTGGTGCTGGACCTGGACAAAATCGATTTCGGCAGGGTCAAGGCGGGCTGGCCCACCGTGCTGAGCTACCCGCTGGGCAATACGGGCCAGGCCGCGCTGGAGTTGTTCAGCATGGAATTCTCCGCATACAAGTATACAGCTACGGTCGGGGGTGCCGCCCCGCCAGTCACGGTTGAACCGGGACAGACAGACTCGCTGCTGATTACGTTCGAGCCTACCCGGGCCGCCACTTACAGTGGCACTTTCACTATCATGACCAACGACCCGGCCCGGGAGGAAATCCAGATCCCGGTCACCGGCACGGGTGTTTTTCCCGTGGCGCTGCTTTCCACCGCCGCCGTGGCGTTCGACACGGTGGAGGCCGGCTCCGCCGACACGCTTGTCTTCAGTATTGCCAGCATGGGCGAGATGCCCCTGCTGGTCTGGGGCTGGAGTATCAACGGCGAGGGGTTCTCCGTGCTGGCCGCCGATACGCTGGAAATTCCGCCCGCCGACAGCGCCGATGTCCCGGTGCGTTTCGCCCCCTTAAGCGGCGGGGCGTACTCGGTAACGCTCTCGTTCACTACCGATGACGCCGTTCCGCCCACGGTCCATCAGGTTGTCCTCTCCGGCAGCGGCAGCGGTGACGCGGTGGCGCGGCGCTGCGACATGACCGGCGATGGCCGGGCGGACATTGTCGATCTGCTCTACTTCCTGCTGCTCTCGCGCCGCAGCCCCGACGACCCTCGCCTGGACTGGGACGGCGGCGGCGGTTTTACAGTGGCCGACGTGCTGGCCCTGCTGTTGGATATTCGCAACGGCGCCTGCCCGGACGTGCAGTCGGGGGCCGTACTGGCCGGAGTGGAGGCCCGCTCCGGTGACGCGTGGCTGGAATCGCTGAGCGCGGAGGAAATAACCTGGCTTCGGGAGCAAGTTGTGAAACTGGGCCTCTCCGGCACAGACCTCGCTGACGCCATGGCCGTGCTCGACAGGGCCGGCGGCGGCGGCGGTCCTGTGCTGCCCGCGGTGTTCAGCCTGGCCCAGAACCGGCCCAACCCGTTCAACCCGTCCACGGCCATCTCCTACAGCGTTCCACAGAGCGCGGGCGCGGCAACAGTGAGCCTCAAGGTTTACAACATCAGCGGGCGGCTGGTGCGGGTGCTGGCCCAGGGGCCGGCAATTCCCGGCGAACATACTGTCTACTGGGACGGCGCCGACCGGCGGGGGCGCGAGGTGTCCAGCGGGGTTTATATCTACCGGCTTCAGGCGGGGGGCAAGGCGCTTACCCGCAAGATGGTACTGCTGAAATAAGCTTGAGTAGGTGCGACGCAAGCGTTGCACGCCAGGCTGCCGGCAATAAATGCCGTAGGGGCGGACCCACGTGTCCGCCTTTTTCTCAGGGCACTACTGATAAACGTGGGATAGATTTATTGATAAAATTGATGGTCCGGTAAAATGTCCACTTTGTCGATGGCAAAGCAAAAAGCTTCATATCCGAGGCGCGTGGATTTTGAGGATTGAGGCGTACTTATGGTACGCCGCAGTGACGAGATAATCTGACGCAACGAAGTAGATGGACTTTTTACGAAGCCATCAAAATGGGAAAATTTACTATTGTAGGGGAACAGCCTGCCGTAACCTGTTATATTAATGGTAGAACCGGACCTCGCGTGTTCACCCTGTTTGTCTTTGCCGGTTATTCCTGTCAAACTTACCCGGAGCTCCATACGATGAGACATCTACGACTGCTGGCGGCGGTATTGTTTACCCTGGTTTTGGCGCACGGCCTGTTGGCGGCCGAAAAGCTGATCGAACCGGCCCATGTAGACAGCGGTCTGGCCTGGTACGATGTTTCGACTATCGGCGTGGAGGGCAGGGGCTGGCTTGATACCAAAGCCTACTACGACCGTCTGCCCGCCCGCGCCGAGGGCGTGGTCCGCGAACCGGTGTGGGACCTCAGCCGCAACTCCGCCGGGCTGTGCGTGCGGTTCGCCACCGACGCGCCCTCGATAGCTGTCTCCTGGGACGGCGGCGGAGGCTTGCAGCACATGCCCGCCACCGGTCGCAGCGGCGTGGACCTGTTTGTAATGCGTGACGGCCAGTGGCGCTTTACCCGCGTGGGCCGCCCGGAGGAGGGGTGGACTGTCAAGGAGCTGTTCAGCGGCCGCTCGCAGGAGAAACGCGAATACCTGATGTACCTTCCGCTTTACAACACGGTGAGCAAGGTGGAGATCGGCGTGCCGGAGAGCTCCAAACTCTGGCGGCTGCCCCGACCCGCTGGCAAGCCGATAGTGTTCTACGGGACCTCGATCACCCAGGGTGGCTGCGCCTCAAGGCCCGGCAACGTGCACACGGCCATATTGGGCCGACAGCTTGAGCGCGAGGTGATCAACCTGGGTTTTTCCGGCAACGGGCTGATGGAGCCGGAGATGGCGGAGTTTATCTCCGAGCTGGACCCGGCCGTGCTGCTGATCGACTGTATCCCCAACGTGGGCGAGAAGGTCGGCGGGCTGACGGGGCCGTTCATGGAGATTTACCGCAAAAAACGCCCCGATACGCCGGTGCTGCTGGTGGAAAACGTTAAGCCCAGTGCCGCCAAAGCCAACGCCCTGCTGCGCGAGGCCTGGCAAAAGCTGGTGGCCGATGGCGATGATAAGGTTTTCCTGCTGGAGAACACGCTGGACGTATGGCTCGGCGGCGACGCCACCGTGGACGGCACGCACCCCACCGACCTGGGGTTCTGGCTGATGGCCAAATGGATGCGGGGTCCGATCGGGGTGTTGTTGAAGTGAACACAGGGGATGCCCATGCATTGTTGTAGGGGCGAATCTTGTATTCGCCCGCCTTGCGGATTTCTCGCTTGAGTTGATCAAACTTTTACCGGCAAGCGTCAAATTTCCATATTTACTTCCGGGACACACTACTGGCAACTTATCTGAAGGAGTCGTCCCCATGATCACAGCCCAGCTATCGACCCATCATCGCTACGAGGGTATCGCCCCCGGCCTGGCCGAGGCGTTCGCCTGGCTGCGCAGTGTAAAAGAGAACCCGCCCAAGCCCGGTCGCTACGAGATCGACGGCGAGCGGGTGTTCGCAATCGTGGCCGCCTACACCACCGCCCCGCGCGTGGAGAAAATCCTCGAGGGCCACTATAACTATCTGGACGTGCAGTACCTTGCCTCCGGCGGCCCCGAGGCGATATACTACACCCCCTCGGAAACCGCGCCCGTGGTGGAAGACTACGACCCGGAGCGCGATTTTATCAAGTACGAGCCCGATTCCGCCGACAGCATGATCGTGCTGCGCCGGGGCGATTTCGCGATCTTTTTCCCCGAGGACGCCCACATGCCCGGGGCCGCGTTCAGCGAGCCGGCCGAAGTGACCAAGATCGTGGTCAAGGTGAAGTTGCCGGGAGCAGGGGCCTGAGCGACTATGATTGTCGGCGGGTTTTCGGGCCGTGCGGTTTTTCCGCCGCTGCGGCAGGAAGCCCGCCCCGGTGACCGTGATGAAGAACTGAAGGCGACTGACAGCAACGAGGGCTGTAGGGGCGGACCCACGCGTCCGCCCGCAAGCCTGATTAGCTGCTTACCCCTTGTCAAGAAGCACCTTTCGGGTTTATTATATCAGCCCCGATCCGCTCAGGGACACGGCAACGCCGTGTCCCTGCATTGTTTGGCCGGAATTTTGATCAAAAAGAATTCCTCGGAGTTCTGTTTCGCCGGTTACAGCATTTAGGGAACCTCTATTAATCATCCTTCGGCTGTGCCGGTGCTACACAACTGCCCGGCTGCGTTTTTGCTTAAAAACCGTCCTCAACATAGCGCTGCTATGCTTCCGGCGGTTTCTGGCCTCAGGCCTTGCCGGTGCAGCTTTTCGCTCGGGCTCGCTTCAAAATCTAATTGATAGAGGTCCCCTTTAGTTTTTGTAGTTCGAAATTCCGGTGGCGCACAGTGCCATTTAATTGGCGTAATACCTCGCGGCTCTGCCGCAGGGATAACCAATAGTAAGGAATTCTTTATTCCGGAGTCCAGTTCTGCTTACCAGCGATTTCGACTATGATCTTCCCCCGGAGCTGATCGCCCAGCATCCGGCGGCCCGGCGAAGCGACAGCCGCCTGCTGGTGCTCCATCGCTCCGCAGGCACGCTGGAACACCGCCGTTTCACCGACCTGCCGGCATACCTGGCTCCCGGCGACATGCTGGCGCTCAATGACACCAGGGTGCTCCCGGCGCGTTTTACCGGCAACCTGGAGGGCGGGGCGGAGTGCGAGGTCCTGCTGGTGCGCCCCCTGGAGGATGGTCGCTGGCTGGCCCTGGTACGGCCCGGCAGAAGGATGAAAGCCGGGCGGCGGCTGGAGTTCGGCCGGGGCGAGCTGGTTATCACGGTGGAGGATTTCGGCCCGGGAAAGGGGGAGCGGATCGTCAGGCTGGAAGCCGCCGAAGGGTGTGAGCCGGGCGATCTTATCGAGCGCTGGGGCCATATCCCGTTGCCGCCCTATATCCTGCGGGCGGATACGCCGGAGGACCGCAGGCGCTACCAGACTGTCTACGCGGTCAACCGGGGAGCGGTGGCCGCTCCCACCGCCGGGCTGCATTTTACCGATGAGTTGCTGGCAGCGCTTGCTTCCGATGGGGTGGACCGGGTGAACCTGACGTTGCATGTGGGTCCCGGCACCTTCCGGCCGGTGAGCGTGGAAAATCTGGCCGGGCACACGATGGACCGCGAGTTTTACCGGATCGAACAAGCCGCTTGGGACCGGATTATCGCCGCGAGGCAAGCGGAGAAAAGACTGCTGGCTGTTGGCACAACCAGCGTGCGCACCCTGGAGAGCGCTGCGCAAACCGGTAAGCTTGAGGGTTTTACCGGGCTGTTTATTACACCGGGGTTCGAGTTCCGGGTGGTGGACCGGCTGTTGACCAATTTTCACCTCCCGCGCTCCACGCTGCTGATGCTGGTCTCGGCGTTCGCGGGCAGGGAACTGGTGCTGGAGGCTTACCGCGAGGCCGTGGGGCAAAAATACCGCTTCTACAGCTACGGTGATGCGATGCTGATTCTGTGAAAAGTAAATCCCCTCTATCAAGAAGGGTGCCCGCTCCAGCGGGCGGAGTGTGTTATTCATTAAACTCCGGGCAACGCAACTGTTTGTCGCAAGACTAAATTCAACTGCCGGATAACTCATTGACCGATTCGCGCGGCAACGACTTCCAGGATAAAATATACAAGCTCGAGGCCTGCTGCGGTGCGGCCCGGGCCGGGGTGATCACCACGGCTCACGGTCCGATCCTGACGCCGGTGTTCATGCCGGTGGGCACTCAGGCGACTGTCAAAACACTCACTCCCGCGGATCTGGAAAGCATGGATGTCGAGATCGTGCTGGCCAACACGTACCACCTGTTCCTGCGCCCGGGCCACGAGCTTGTGCGCCGGGCCGGCGGGTTGCAGGAATTCATGGGCTGGCATAGGCCCGTGCTTACCGACAGCGGCGGTTATCAGGTGTTCAGCCTGCTCGACCTGAGCAAAATTACCGAGGAGGGCGTACGTTTTCAGAGCCATCTCGACGGCTCCTATCACATGTTCACCCCGGAGAGCGTGATGGAGGTTCAGGCGGCGCTGGGCGCGGACATTATCATGGCGTTCGACGAGTGCGTGCCGTACCCGGCCGAGGAAAAATATGTCCAGCTCGCCGCCGAGCGCACGGTCCGCTGGGCACAGCGCTGCCGCAGCCATCTGGCCGCGCTGGAGCCTGAGAGGCGGCCGTCCTGGCCACAATACCTGTTCGGTATCGTGCAGGGCGGGATGTTCGAGCACATTCGCCGCTGGTCCGCCCGGCGCACGGAGGAGCTTGACCTTCCCGGCTACGCCGTGGGTGGCCTCAGCGTGGGCGAGCCCAAGGAAATGATGTACGGTATGCTGGAGCACGTGCTGGAGTACCTTCCCGCCGGCAAGCCCCGTTACCTGATGGGAGTGGGCTACCCGGAGGACCTGGTGGCCGCCGTAGGCCGCGGCGTGGACATGTTCGACTGCGTGGTGCCCACCCGTCTGGGCCGCAACGGCAGCGTGTTTACAGCCGCAGGCAGGGTCTCGGTCAAGAACGCCGCCTACAAGGACGACTTCCGTCCGCTGGATGAAACCTGCGACTGCTACGTGTGCCGCAATTTCACCCGCGCCTATATCCGTCACCTGATCAACGCCGGGGAAATTCTGGGGATCCGGCTCTCGAGTCATCACAACCTGCACTTTATGGTCGGGTTGATGCGCGCCATGCGCCGGGCGATAGTTGACGGTACATTTGACCAATGGTCGCGGGAGTTTTATAATAAATACGACCCCGGCAGCCGGTAGGTTTGCGGTCGTGCCGGTATTGTTCCCGCCGCAGGGCGCCCGGTTGACAGTAACCGCTTGTTTTCTCAATAGCGTGTTTTAAAAACGGTCGCCATGCGAATTGAACTCTCAAGGGCCAGCCCAAGAGGTGATTTACCTGCCACGGACAGCTGGTAAAAAGTAAATTTGATTTCAGGGTCGTTGCATGTTTTTTTGGCGGCCCTCCTGAACCGTGAAATCTTTTCAGCGAGGAGCAAGCGATGGGAGCGGACGTTCTGTATGCGATGGCTGGTGGCGGTGGTGGCGGGCAAGCCGCGCCCCAGGCCGGTTTCGACGGTACTTTCTTTTTTATGATTATCGCTACGTTCGGGATTATCTATTTCCTGATCATGCGTCCGCAGCAGAAGCAGCAGAAGAAGCAACAGCATATGATCAAGACTCTGCAGAGGGGCGACGAGGTGGTTACGGCCGGTGGTATCTACGGTAAGATTATCGAAATCGAGGAAAATACGGTGGAGCTGAAAGTGGCCGAGGGAACCAAGATCAAGATCGAACGCTCCCGGATCGGCCGGGTAGTTACCAAGGGAAGCTAAAAGGGAGGACGGCGATGCCCGTTCTGCAACTTAGATACATGGGCGATCCAATCCTGCGCAAGAAAGCGGCAAAGGTCGAACCGGAAGAAATTGACGATAAGTTCAGGCAGTTTATCGCCGATATGCTTGAGACCATGTACACCAACGAGGGTGTGGGTCTGGCCGCTCCGCAGGTGGGTGAGAGCAAGCGCCTGATTGTCTACGATAACATGGAGGCAGGCTACCGGCTCGATCCGCAGGCATTGATCAACCCGGAAATTGTCGAGCGTGAAGGCTCCTGCCGCGGCGAGGAGGGCTGCCTTTCTATCCCGGAGATCAAGGACATGGTCGAGCGTGCCGAGAGGATTGTGGTCCGGGGCCTGGACCGTGATGGAAACGAGATGGAAATCGAGGCCGAGGGTATGCAGGCTCGCGTTATCCAGCACGAGATCGACCACCTGGAGGGCATCCTGTTTGTCGACCGGCTCGGTGGGGTCAAGAAACGGCTGGCGGTCTCGCGTTGGAAAAAGCTCCGCAAAGAGTTGGAGGCGCGGCAGAGCGCATGAGGGTAATCTTCTGGGGCAGCCCGCGGATCGCGGTAGCGCCTCTCGAAACGATATGCGGCTCCTCCCACCGGGTGGCCGCCGTGGTCTGCCAGCCTGACCGCCCGAAAGGGCGCGGGCGCAAACTCAGCGCCCCGCCGGTTAAAGTGGCCGCCGGGCGCGTGGGGATCCCTGTTCTTCAGCCCGAGCTGCCCCGCGGCGAGGAGTTTCTGTCCCGGCTGCGCTCGTTCGAACCCGAGATCTCGGTGGTTGTCGCCTACGGCCATATTCTCAGGCCGGAGGTACTGGAACTTCCCCCCCACGGCTCAATCAACCTTCACGCATCCATCCTGCCCGCCTGGCGCGGCGCGGCCCCGATTCAGCGCGCAATCGCCGCCGGTGACACCCAGGGTGGCCTGAGTGTGATCCAGATGGACGAGGGCATGGACAGCGGTGATATTCTGGCCGTGCACCGGATGTCTATCGGTGAAACGGAAACAGCCGGTGAGCTTGCCGCGCGGATGAGCGAGGCGGGCGGAGCGCTGCTGGTGGAAACCCTGAACCGGATCGAGCGGGGCGAGATCGAGCCGGTGGCCCAGGATCACTCCCTTGCCACGTTCGCACCGAAGATAAACCGCGAGGAGGGCCGCGTGGACTGGAGCGCCCCCTGCAAAACAGTCGCCGCTAAAATCCGTGGGTTCGACCCCGCGCCGGGAGCCTGGACCACGCGCAATGGCGAACCGCTCAAACTGTTTCGTCCCCGGGTTGTTGATAGCAGTGGTGCGCCGGGTGCGGTCTCGCAGGGACCGGACGGCAGCCTGGTGGTCTGTTGTGGCGATGGAGCCGTGGCGCTGGGCGAACTCCAGGCCCGGGGCAAACGAAGGATGCCCGCCGGGGATTACCTGAGAGGCGCACCCATTACTGATGGTGAAAAGCTGGAGTGAATCCTACCGTTACGTCTGGCCGCCGACAGAACACCCCGAACCCAGACCTGAATATGGACGCCGTTAGTCACGACAGCAAAAAAAACTGGCAAAAATTCCCGGTCCACGCCGTTACCAGCGGTAGCCTGGTAACCTCCCCCGGTTTTTTCGAGAAGGCCGCCGCTGTGGCCTCCAGCGGACTGGCAGCGATCAACCTCAGGGCCCATGGCCTGGGCGGACGGCAATTGTTTGAGATTGCGCTGAAGCTGCGGGAGATTACCGCCGCCGCCGGGACGCCGCTGATTGTCGCCGGAAGGATCGATATCGCAATCGCCGCCGGAGCCGACTCTGTCCAGTTGGGAGCGCATGGAGTACCACTGGAGGCCGCTGTGGAACTCTGCGGCAAGCACGGTAAAAATTTTGGTTACTCCTGCCATAGTGTTCAGGAAGCTGCCCAGGCCCGGGAAGCCGGGGCCTCTTACGTCTATCTTGGCACGGTATTCTCATCGGTCAGCAAGCCCGGCGTGTCCCCCTGCGGAGCCGGCCTTCTTGCGAAAACGTGTGAATCTGTCGATATTCCGGTAGTGGCGATCGGCGGAATCGATCCCTCCAACGCGGGTCGGGTGGCCGGGGCCGGAGCCTCGGGCGCGGCGGCGATAAGCTCGATCTGGAACGCCCCGGACTCCAGGGCGGCGGTACTTGAACTGGCGGAGTTTTTTAAAGGTTTAACTATAGCGGACAAGTGGAGAGGCAGGCGATGATCACCATTACGGTCAACGGAGAGTTGCGCCAGGTGCAGAGCGGCGCTACGGTTGCCGACCTGTTGCGGGAACTGGGTATCGGAGAGCGGCGGGTGGCGGTTGAGTGCAACAGAGAGATTGTCAAAAAAGAACGCTACGGGCAGGCCGGGCTCGGTGACGGCGACGTGCTGGAGATAATCGAGTTTGTCGGCGGCGGCTGACAGTGTTGTGTCCCGGAAGTTTGTAAATCAAACTTGTGTCTGCGGGATATCGGATAGCTGGTTTGATATTGATCATGAAACGTCCGTCCGATAAGAGTTGTAGGGGCGGACCCATGTGTCCGCCCGCGGGCGAATACAAGATTCGCCCCTGCTATAATTTCGTAAATCGTATTATTGAGGAAGGGCCTAAAGATGGTGGACGATAAAAAACTTGAAATCGCCGGTCGCAAGTTCCGCAGCCGGCTGCTGGTGGGTACGGGCAAGTACAAGGACAACCAGGCGATGGTGGCGGCTCACGAGGCCAGCGGAGCCGAGGTGGTTACAGTGGCCGTGCGGCGGGTGGACCTGAGCCGCGGCACGGAAGAAGCCATGCTCAACTTTATCGACACGGACAAGTATTTCATCCTGCCCAACACCGCCGGCTGCTACTGCGTGGACGATGCCGTGCGCACGGCCCGCCTTGGCCGCGAGGCAGGGATGAGCGAGTGGGTCAAGCTGGAGGTTATCGGCGATGAGAAAACCCTGCTGCCGGACGTGGTGGGCCTGCTGGAGGCCACCAGGATTCTGGTGGCCGAGGGGTTCAAGGTGATGCCCTACACCAGCGACGACCTGATTGTCGCCCGCATGCTGGAGGACGCCGGGGCCGTGGCCGTGATGCCGCTGGCCAGCCCGATCGGCAGCGGGATGGGGATCCTCAACCCGATCAACATCCGTTTTATCAAGGAAGCCGTCAGCGTGCCGGTGATTGTCGATGCCGGGGTGGGCACGGCCAGTGATGCGGCCGTTGCAATGGAGCTGGGTGTGGACGGCCTGCTGATGAACACCGGGATTGCCGCGGCTGGTGACCCGGTGGCGATGGCCCGGGCGATGAAGCTGGCGGTGGAAAGCGGTCGGCTGGCGTATCTGGCGGGCCGGATGGAACTCAAGCAGTACGCCTCGGCCAGCAGCCCCACCAGCGGGATGATTGAGTAGCTCTTTCCACGCTCTCAAGGAGCAAGTGATGAGGCAGGTTCTGTCCGGTATCATCCTGGTTCTGTTTTATGGTTGCCTGGTGCCATTCCCGGCTTGCGGAAATCCCCGAACCGAAGTTTTCAACATCGGCGACTACGGGGCGACCGGGAGCGGGAAACAACTCGATACGCAGGCAATCCAACGAGCCGTGGATGAAGCCGGCCGCAGGGGTGGTGGAGTGGTATATTTCCCGCCGGGAACGTATTTGAGCGGCACAATTTTCTTGAAAGATAATGTTACTCTGCATCTCGAATCCGGCGCAACGCTGCTGGCAAGTACACGGCGAGACGATTACCCCGAACTCGCTCCGGATTTTCGATCATTCACCGACCAGACTTTGCAGATCAGTCTGATTTATGGCGAAAACCTGCGGAATGTCAGTATTACCGGCGGGGGAGTGATCGATGGGCAGGGAGCCGCATACCCGGAAGAAAGATACGAGGAACGCCCTTATCTGCTGAAGTTCGTCTCCTGCCGCAACGTGCTTGTTTCCGGCCTTACGTTGCGGAATGCTCCCACATGGGTCCAGCATTATCTGGCGTGTGATTTCCTCACCATCCGCGGCCTGCGTGTTATCAGCCAGGTAAACTGGAACAACGATATGATGGATATTGATGGTTGCAGCAATGTCCATATCTCTGATTGCTACGGGGATACCGGGGATGATGCGATCACTCTTAAAAGCACGTCAGGGCGGATTTGTGAGAATGTGACAATCACCAATTGCATTTTGTACTGCAGCAGCCACGCAATCAAGTTCGGTACGGAATCAAACGGCGGATTCAAAAATATAACTGTCTCGAATATCGTAATAAGCTCGGCGCGGGAGAAGGAAGATTTTCACGGCAGGAAGCGTGGTAAGTCCGGGATATCACTGCTGATGGTCGATGGCGGCACTCTGGAGAATGTCGTGATATCCAACATCACCATCAGCGGTGTAATGGTGCCCCTGTTTCTGCGGCTGGGCAACCGGGCGCGTCCCTACATGGAAGGGGTGCCGAAGCCGGGTATGGGTGCGTTCCGCAATGTGACAATCAGCAATATAATCGCCACCGATGTACTTGGGTACGGCTGCGCTATTACAGGAATTCCCTCGTATCCGATTGAAAATGTTACGCTGAGCAATCTCAATTTTACGTTTCCCGGTGGTGGGACTGAGGAGAATGCGCGCGCGGAAGTCCCCGAGCTGGAAGGGGACTACCCGGTGGCAATGATGTTCGGCAACCTGCCAGCCTGGGGTTTTTACAGCAGGCATGTGGATGGCTTGAGATTTACAAACGTGGTCCTGTCGGTGGCTGGCGCGGACTTGCGCCCGGCAATGCTGTTCGACGATGTCCGCGGTCTTGACCTGGATGGGATAATCGAGAACAGGGCCGAACCGTCCGACACGCCGATGCTGGTGTTGAAAGACGTCCGGAATGCGTTTATCCGTGGATGCCGTCCGGATCGGGAAACAGGTAAATTCATGCGGATTGATGGTTCCTCCGGCAGTATTGCTGCATCCGGAAATGATCTGAGATGGGTCAAGGATAAATTCGTTTTTGGCGAGGGAGTCGATCATTCGGTGCTTATTCGAGCAGCTAACGTCGAAAATCCTCTTTCATCTCCAGAGGGATTATGAGAAAAATAATACTTGGAATCGGAGCAATTGCGCTTGTGCTGGCTGCTAACGCCAGAGCCGAAAAATCAGCCCTGTGGGAGCAGGGTATTTCGCTGATCCCGTACCCGCGGAGCGTGGAAGTTTCCGCCGACAGCCTGGAGCTGGGCCGCAGGCTGAGCGTGGTGCTCAAGGGTGCCGCCACCGCGGCGGACAGGTTCGCGGCCGCTGACCTGGTGAGCCGTCTGGTGAGCGAGTACGGTATCCGCACTCAACTGGGGGACAACGAACGCCCCGGCGCTATCGTGCTTGAACGGCTCGAGGGCGGAAAAGCGGAGGATCAGGCCTATGAGCTTACTGTAGACGCGAGCGGTGTAAGTATCCGCTCCAGCGGCGGGGCGGGGCTGTTCTACGGCACCCGCACCCTGCTGCAATTGCTCAAGCACCACGGCGATAAGCTGTATCTCAACCATCTTAAAATATCCGACAAACCGGATATTCCCCAACGCGCCGCCCATTACGATACCAAGCATCACCAGGACAAATACGAGTACGTGCAGAGTTTTATCCGCGATCTGGCCGACTACAAAATCAACGTTCTGCTCTGGGAGTGGGATGACAAGTTCGAGTATCCCAGCCACCCGGAGATCGGTGCGCCGGGCGCGTTCACGAAAAAAGAGATGCAGGCGCTCACGGCCTACGCCCGCAAGTACCACGTGCAGATCGTACCGCTGGTGCAGGGATTGGGGCACGTGAGTTTCATTCTCAAGTGGCCCCAGTTCGCCCATTTGCGCGAGATTCCTGCATCCAACTGGGAGTTCTGCCCGCTCAAGGACGGTAGCTACGAACTGCTGTTCGACCTGTGGAAAGACGCGGCGGAGGCCACTCCCGGCTCGAAATATCTCCATATCGGCTGCGATGAAACCTACGAGCTGGGCCTGTGCGAGCAGTGCCGGGCCGCGATGGACAAGCTGGGCAAGGACGGCCTGTTCCAGAAATTTATCGACCGTTGCAGCGAATACGTGCTGAAAATGGGCCGCACCCCGATCAGTTGGGCCGGTGGATACAGGCCAGAGCTCGGTTTGCAGCCGCCAAAGGGGCATCTGGTCGGCGGGCGCACTATCGAGAGAGATCGGGCGGCTGTGGCGGCGGGTTACGACGTCTACGTCTACGATCCGAACCCGGGGATCGAGCATCTGTTTCTGCCCTATTTTTACAGCGAAAGCCCCTACTACAAGGGCGGTTCACTGGCGCGGTCCTATAAACCGGTGTCCGCGGCCGCCAGGTCAGGTATTTACACAATGATGATCAATACCTCGTGGGACGACAGCGGGCTGCACAACCAGGTCTGGATGATGAGCTGGATCAACAGCGCCGAGTGGTCGTGGAGTGGGGCGGAGCCGGGCCTGGAAGAGTTTATCGACAAGTTTTTTGTCAGCTATTACGGTACCGGAGCCGGGGATATGCGCCGGTTGTGGATGTTCCTGACAAAGGGCTCTTATTACTATATGGACACGTTTGAGCGCAAGGTGTGGCACTGGGGCGATATCGGCAAGACTCACCTGCCAGATCTGCCCCGCGGCGATGCTATCGAGTACGACCCGTTCTGGACGCGTGAATACGCTGATATTACCGCACGCTCACGCCACGAGTACGGCCAGATGCAGAAAGCGATCGCGACCTGCAAGGCCAACCTGGTGCAGGCCAATGTGCGCCACGCCGACGATTTCGAGGTGTTCCTCTCGATCGCCGAGCTGATCGCCCATACCGCAAAAGTGTATATCGACCTGGCGTCGCTGGAGGGCGCAATCACCGGGGCGCACCGGGCGCGCTTTGTCAGCCACGAACAGGCGTATGTCGGGCTGGAGAAGGCTCAGCGGATAGTAGAGCGCAGCCTGGCCGGGCGCGAACGGGTGTATAACGACCTGGTGGCTGTCTGGGAGAAAACCCGCCTGCCCAAGGGGATGGACACGCCGGAGAAGAAATTTTTCTTCCGGCAGGACCGGGCGCGCCACTATGCGTTCCGCACGGCCGACATGAGCTACTTGATCTGCGACGAGCAGATGCTGGGCCTGGAGCAGTATCTTGCCAGGCTGAAAGAGTATACCGACTGGTACAGGGAAACGTATTTGTAGAGCGGTTTCATAACCTTAAGACAAGACAACCCCCGCCTGCTGCGCAGGCACCCCCTTTGCTAAGGGGGAATTGTCCGTTCTCAGGTTTTTTCGCACGGTGGATGGGGTTATGCGGTTTAAGTCGCTTAGAAAAGCAACTATGTTGCTTAGTGGGGAGAAAAAAAGAAGCCTCACTGTTGGTCAAGGTTAACGGTAGTTAAGTTTGAAGCTGCCAAAGACCTTTAACCAGCAGGGGGAGACAGGGGGTTGTGTTTTAAAGGGTTACCCGACAAAGGGTAAAAGTAAAGACAATCTCCAGTTATGAAACAGCTTCCAGTTTTTCCGTAACCCAGTGTCAGAACAATGGGCCCCGTTCCAACCCGGTGTTGGTACGAGGCCCGTTTTTTATTCCCGGAGATGGGTGTTCAAACCCGCCCGTGCATTGTTTGCAAAAAACTCAGTTCTCCAGAGCCGGCAGCTTGATATCGGCCCGCCGCTCACGAATAAAGCGCAGCCGCATATCTCCCAGCCACTGGTTGGGGAAAGTGGCGTTCAGGTCCAGGTCGGTCCAGATCACGCTTGGCTCTTCCGTGGCCTCGGCCAGCAGTTCGCCCCAGTGGCCGTAGATCGCGGTGGGCAGGTCGCTGTAGGCCGAGGTGACCAGGAAAGTCTGGTTCTCGATCGCCCGGGCCTTGGCCAGCGTGGCGTTGCCGCCCCAGATCGGGCAGAAGATAATTTCGGCCCCCTGCACGGCCAGCGCGCGGGCGGGGTCCACATACTGCATGTCCCAGCAGATCATCATCCCGATCCGGCCGAAATCCGTGTCGAACACCGGGTAGGCGTTGCCGGGCGTAACGCCGGCCTCGATCTCCTCGCGCGGCAGATGGACCTTGCGGTACTTGCCCGTCACCCGTCCCTCGCGGTCGATCAGCACGGCGGTGTTGTAGATCGCCGGGCCATCCAATTCGCCCAGCGCCCCGATAATATACATCCCGTACTTTCTGGCCACCTCGCCCAGCATCGCAGTGGCGGGACCGGGGATCGGCTCGGCCACCTGGCTGTAGCTTCTGCCTTCGCTCACACCGGCCATGTTGATCCCCTCGCCGATACAGACAATGTCGGCTCCGTTACGGCCGGCCTGCTCCAGATAGGGGATGTAGGCGGCCACGCTGGCCCGGCTGTCACCCACGCTGTGCGGCTGGAAGTTGACAGTGGCCACTCTCACCTTGCGCTCAGCGGGCGGCGGCACCTCGGAAAGTGATATCTTGTCCCACCAGACAGCGCCCTGCGGAGCAAAGCTCAGGTAAAGTTCCAGCTCCACCGCCGCAGCGTTATCCGGAGCGCGGAAAACGCCGGAGTTGCAGTTCCAGCCGCCTTCGCTGATTGTTTCCGGTACGTACTCCGGTTGCCCCGCCCGTCCGCCGTCGCCGCGAACCCAGTCCAGGCGGCTGAACACCTGCTGGCGGGGGAAGGGGACCGCGCGCGCCGTGTACCAGGCCTCGAACCGGTAGTATTTGCCCGGCTCTATGCCCTCGACCACGCGCACCCAGCAGCCGTGGGCGGAGCTGTTGCTCGCCCCGCCGATTCTCAGGCTGCCGCCGTCGCCGATGCTGGGCAGCTCGGCGGTGGTAAACTCCGGCCTGGTTTGCTCTCGCTGGCTCCAGGCCGACCAGCCGTCCACTTGCTCCGGCGTCTGGCCCGGCTCGAAACTGCTTGCTGAAAACAGCAGCCTGGCCTGCGCTTGATCCTGCGCCCGGGCGGAGCCGCGCTCAACAGTCGCGATTGCCAGTAATATCAGCGCAGCCAGCAGGGCGAGACGCCAACCCGGATTCCGCATTTTATTCCTCCATCCTGTGCTCAGGGATAGCTATCAGAGAGTGTTGAAAAATGCCTTTCGCGGCATTTTTCGCTGGCGGTTGTTTTTAACTTGCTGCTAAAGCAATGCTACCGCCAAAATATAGCTCCTTTTGGAGGCTAAGGTCAAGCGAACGGGAATTGCCAAGATCATTGCGGATGATTCCTCTGGAATTCAGCAAGACGGCCTGTGCTCCCTGGCGGTATCTCACAGGGCTGAAAATGTTTTCCTTTGAAAATACGGATTGCTCTCATTATAATGTATTCACATAACCGGAGTGGATGACTCAGTGTTATCGGGGGGCAATGATGGCTGCGGAATATTTTCCTGTACCGTTGAAAAAAATCGTGGTGGACTCGGTTCCCAATTTCGACCTGTTCATCCGTCAGAAGGACCGCTACGTCCTTTACCGCAAAGCTAAAATCAGGTTCGAGCACCAGGCGCTCAATAACCTGATGGACAACCGGATCGACTCACTTTACGTCTCCAAGCGGGACCTGGAACTCTACGAGCGCTACCGCGAAGAGGTTCGTCAGGGGCAGGAAGAAATCTACGGCAAGCAGGGTTTCGACGGCCGTTTTGTCGACCCGGTGGAGGTGGAGCGGTACCACGATATCCTGGATAATTACCATGTGGTGGACCACGCGATGTTCAAGCCGGGCGTGGAAGTGGACTTCAAGGTTTTCTACCATGAGGAAACTGACGTGCTGCCGGCCGAGGATTTCGAGAGCAAACTCCGTGGGCCCTGGGAGCTTACCGTCCCGTTTGCCCCCACCAGGGAAATCATGATCCGCAACGAAGACAAGACCGCTTACCGCGATTTTGTAAAAGGCGTGCTGGACGAGGCCATGGGCGGCCCGCCCAAGCAACAGGCGGCCGCGTTGCGCGAGATGAGCAAGATCGTGATCAAGGACGTGCTGGCAGACCCCCGTAGCGGCGAGGGAATCAAGCAGACGGACGAAGCAGTGGGTTCACTGGTGGAATTTATCCTCGACAACGAGACCTCGTTCTACTCGCTGATGAAAATCCAGGGCCACGATTATTATACCTACGTTCACTCGATGAACGTCTGCACGTTCAGTGTGGCGCTGGGCACTGCGATGGGATTGCCAAAGAAACCGGACCTGGAGTGGCTTGGGCTGGGCGCGATGTTGCACGATGTGGGCAAGAGCATGGTCGATTCCAGGCTGATCAACAAGCCGGGCCGGCTGACCGAGGAAGAGTTCAAGATGATGAAGGATCACGTTCAAATGGGCTACAACACGTTGAAGGAGCATCATAATCTGCCGGAAAAAGTACTGGAGCCGGTGGCCCAGCACCACGAGAAACTGACAGGTATCGGTTATCCGCACGGGCTTAAGGACAGTGATATCGGGCTGTTTGGCCGGATCAGCTCGATTGTGGACATCTACGACGCGCTTACCACCGAGCGCAGTTACAAGAAAGCCTTTTCCCCGTTCGAGGCGCTGAGCTTCCTGTCAAAAACTCGTGACGACTATGACAAGGATATTTTAAACCAGTTTATCGTGATGTTGGGCAAACAGATGGAAAAAGAAACCGCGGCAAAATAGAGATTTTTCGATATTGTCCGGCTGCTATGGATGACGGCGGGCGGTGCGTCATTATCGTAACTGACAAAAGGGGCGGCCCGGATGGGGCCGCCCCTTTTGCAATATGCATCGAAGATTTGGGAAACGTGGGGCTGGCGGCGGTTCACCCGCCGGTTTCGATCGGATTGTTTTCCACGCCCTGCCACTGGCTGAACGAGCCGTCGTAGAGCCGCACGTCGTATCCCAGGTACTTGAGCGTAAAGTAGTTCAACGAGGCGGTCCTGCCCGTGCGGCAGTAAGTGACCACCGGCCTGTCCTTGCCGGCTCCGACCTGCCCGTAAAGTTCCCGCAGCTTGGCGGCGCTCAGCAGCAGCGGTTTCTCCGGGCTGACAATCGGCGCCAGGGCCGACAGATTGCGTGCGCCGGGGATATGCCCCGCGCCAAACCGGTCCGGGGGACGGCAATCCAGCAGGGTCGGCTCCGGCCCGTTGCCGCCGACCACCGCCAGCAACTCGCTCATCCTGATCAGTACCTGCTCGTTGACCACGGGTTCGAAAGTCGAGCGTACCGCCGGGGGCGTCTGTGTACTGAGCGGACGGCCCTCAGCTTTCCAGAGCGCGAGCTGGCCATCCAGCAGCGACGAGTTATCGCCCAGGCCCAGATAGTCGAGCGTGAAATACGCCCGCGCCGCCACGATTCCGTTCCCCTCGTCATAAATCACAACCCGTTTGCCGCGCTCGATACCGAAGCCGCGCACCAGTTCGGTCAAATCTTCCAGCGTGGGCAGTTCGTTGGACACGCCCTCAACTGTCCTGACCAGCCGCTTCCAGCCCAGGTAATGCGCGCCGGGGATGTGACCGGCCTCGTAGCCCTTCGGGTTGGCTGCCACGTGGAGCACGATCACGTTTTCATCCTCGAGCCTGCCGGCCAGCCAGTCGGCCGAGACCAGCATCGACTCCCGCACCGAGGCCGTGGGAGTTTCCGCCGCCGGGGCGGCCTGCTCCTGCGGCGGAGCCTGCCGGGGCGTGCCGCAGGAGCAGGCCGCGGTGATGAGTAGCAACAGCAGGGTTCTTCTGGTTTTCAGCATCCGAGTCTCCAACTATGTAGTCCGGTGGTTAATTAAAATGCAACCACGCGCTGACGGGCGTGGTTCTGCATTCAGGGTTGGTGGTGTTGCCGCTGTTAGGGGCGGCACGTTGTGCCGGCAGCAAAAAGGCCGTCCGGTTGGACGGCCTTTTTGCGTTTAGCGTACGCGCAATTTTCAGTTGATGCCCACGACCTTGATTTCGAACGTGAGGTTCTCGCCTGCCAGGGGATGGTTGTTATCCAGTGTCAGGGCCACGCTGTCTTCGGTTACTTCGGTGACCGTTCCGGGGAAAGGCTGTCCCTGATTGTTCTGGAGTTGGATAGTCGAACCGGCCTCCAGGGTCATGTCCTCGGGAAAGAACGAGCGCGGCACCGTCTGGTGTATAGGTTCGTTACGAGGTCCATAGGCCAGCGTGTCGGGAATGGTGAAAGTTTTGCTCTCGTTGAGCGCCATGCCCAGCACGGCCTTGTCGAATCCGGGGATCACTTGTCCGGCGCCCGCCACGAACTTGAATGAGTTCCCCGTCGTGGTGGAATCGAACACCGAGCCGTCATCGAGCGTGCCCTTGTACGTCAGGCTGACTGTGTCTCCGGCGGCGATAACTTTTCCGCCTTCGCCTTCTGACCCGCCGCATCCGGAAATGACGGCCAGGGTAAAGATAACGATCACAGTGGCGGCCAGGCTGAACAACTTGGTTTCGAACCTCATCAACTACTCTCCGTTCCGGGCTGATGGCGCCCCTGTTTAGTGTGCCTGCTCCGGATAATCCGACGGCGGCTGGATGGTGAAACAGCCAATATTATCAAAACTGCGGATAAAGATAAAACGGTCGGCTTCAGTTTGCCAGTAGTTAGCCAAAAACTGATTTTCGGGATTTTTTTGAGTTCCAATCGCCCCACGAGACAGGGTATTGCCCCGGTGGGGCGCAATCTGTTATAATTGCCGGTCGCAAAAAAAGCGCTGTTTTCAACCATAGACGAGGAGAGAACGATGGCGGCGGAAAAAGTGACAGTGCTGGCGCTGATAGTGGCCAAACCGGGCCTTGAGGAGCGGGTGAGCGATGAACTCGAAGCGTTGCTGGCGCCGACCAGGCAGGAAGAAGGCTGCATAAACTACAACTTTCATCGCAGCGGCGAGGACCCCGCCCGGTTTATGTTCTACGAGAACTGGCGCAGCCAGCAGGACCTTGACGCGCACCTGGCCAGGCCTCACCTGGTACGTTTTCTGGGTCTGGCCGGGGAACTGTTGGCCGAGCCCGTGCAAATATCGCTCTGGCAGGAGGTTGGCTGACAAAGGGACAAAGTCCCCCCGCCGTGAGCAGTATCCGCGATACCGGCGGCAGGATTGGCTTCTGCCGGCTGATGAAAAAAATGGGGAATAAAAAATGACCCAGCGTAGCTGGAAGTCGAAGACCTTGTCACGGGTGAGGAAGCGGTCGTGCTTTCGAAGTCCCCGATGAAATGCCAGGGCGTGACGTCCACACGGCCAGCGCTTTCCCTGATTCGATTTTGTCTTCGTCCAGTGCGTTGGGTCATAAGAGAACCGCAAACGATTTTCCGCCTGCCTTCCCGGCGGGCGTTCGTTTATGTGTATTTGCAATCAGCGTGCCAGGATTACCCGGGATGCGGCTGTTCAATGGGTACGCTGGTAAGATCAATGTTATTGGTGAGTTACCTCGGTATCTTTTTGTTTGCACAGGGTGGAGCGATAAAAAAACCCGGCAAATAGTGCTTGAAACAGCACCACTGCCGGGTCGCTTTGCGCGGTTTCGCCCAGCGTCGCTTCAGAACCGGTCGATTTTGACGGCTTCCTCACGCGGGATAAAGCCTCCGCGCGGATAAGCCTCCTTGGTACCCTTGCCCACCACCACGAACATGGCCACCAGATGGTCCTGGGGCAGTCCGATAATCTCTCCCACCTTATCGTAATCAAACCCGTCCATGGGGCAGGTGTCATAGCCCAGCGACCGGGCCGCCAGCATCAGGGTCTGGGCCGCGATCGCGCACGAGCGCAAAGCCTCGTCGCGCTGTACCCACTCCCGGCCGCCGTAGTACTGGCCGATCATCTGTACCAGTTGTCCACGCATCGGCTCCGGAGCGGTTTCCCAGTAGCGCGCCGGATTTTTTTCCCATGCCTTGATGTCAGCGCAGAAGACGAACAACGCGCTGGCGTCAGTCACCTGTGCCTGGTCCCAGGCGGCCTCGCGCAGCTTTTGGCGCTGAGCGGGGTCTTTTACCAGCACGATTCTCGTATTCTGGATATTGAACGCGGTCGGGGAGAGCCGCAGAGCATCCAGCAGCTTGTTTGTCTCCTCGTCGCTCATTGCGTAATCTGGGTCGTAATGCTTCACCGCCCGCCGTTTTTCGATAGCCTCGAAAACCTCCACACCATTCTCCTTGTGAATATGGATAACCAGCGCGTGAGCGCATAACCATGTATGGTACTAGAGGGCGTTGAAATAAAGACATTCAACGCCCTGGGATGAAATATTTCGCTCGGTTGGTTGTCAAGGGCAAGACAAGCCGTTCCTTTTAACCATTCTGCTATTTGTGTTATTCAAAGTAAGTTACAATGTTCGGCGCCTGCTTTCGGCCGGGATAACGGGGAACGGCCCTTGACAACCCGATGCCCATACTTTCGCTATTTTTCAACATGCTTCCAGACTACAACGGCAATCCCTTTGGCCTCCGGCGCAAATGTTTTGCTGTTACAAACTGACTGAGATACCCGCATCTTGTGGTTCAGGGCACCAGTTCCGTACTGAAAATCAACTGGCCGAACCGCCCCGGATCGTGGAACGTGCTTGCGCTCACCGGGCTCCACGCCTGTCCCTCGCCCGTTGAGCCAGCGCCGTCGGGCATGTCGATCCGGTAAAAATTGATCAGCCACTTGTCCCCGTCGCGGGGGGGGGTGTGGGGGGCGGACACGATGTCGGCCAGTGGTACGGCCATCTCGGCGCTCCAGCCCTGATCGGTATCCGTGGAATCGTTGAGTGTGCCACGGGGCCAGGCGGCCCAGCGGATGTCCTTGCTGTTCCAGGCCAGGATGCCGGTGAGTTTTACATGGCCTTCATCGTTCAGGCCGCGGTTGAGGATGAACCCGTCCCACAGCGTGCCCAGCGGATTGACCTCCAGTTCCACGTAGCCGAACCTGTCACTGTCGGCATCGATAAACACCTCCACCACTTCCTCGTTGTAGAGCGGAAGGTCGCGCGCGGTCATGGTGGACCAGATGTGGCTGTCCACGCAATCCCAACTGAAATAGAGGTAGTAATCGTCCCAGAGCACCCGCACAACCGTAGCCTGCCGCGGCTCGCCCCCGTTCTTGAGCGAGAGCTCGACAGCCTGGGCCCGCTCCCACACCCGCTCGTCCAGCTTGCCGTCCACGTGGATCGCCTCGGTGGTTTTACGGGCCGTGTAGCGCTGGCCGTCGGAGCCCGCCACGGCGGTTGTGGAAACCAGCAGGCAGAGAGTAACCAGGGCCATGACGGTACAGGCTGTTATGGACTTGCTCATCGGATTTCCTCCATCAGGGATGGCGTTTGTGTGCGGCGTATGGTTTGAGAGTCCAAGGGGCCGCCAAAAAACATTCAACGGCCCTGATTTTTACTTTTTGGCCGTCAGGGGCAGGTGAATCACCTTTTGGGCTGACCCTTGAAAATTGAATTTCCAACGGCGGCTGTTTCTTTTACGCGCTTCTAATTTGCATCCCGAGCCGGAAAAACTCAAGGGAGAGGGAGAATCTCAGTGGCCGTCGCCACGCAGCCAGTGGGCCACGCCGTTGGCCAGGGCCTGGTGGCCGGCGGCGTCCGGGTGACCGTTTTCGGTAACCATGTAGGGTTGCACCCCGTCTTTGAACGCTCCGCGAAGCCAGGGCAGGCCATCGAGCCAGGCAACTCCCGCGCTGTCCAGCCTGGTTTTGACTGTATTCCAGATTTCCCGTTCATCGTCGAGCAGCCGATAATACACCTCGCGTGCCTCGTCGTTTTCCGTATTAGATGTATCGGCCAGATGGGCATAGACCAGTTCCTTGGTGGGAATCAGCAGCACCAGAAAATCGGTGTTCTGCTCGCGTAGCAGGGCCGCCATCCTCTCGATCGCTGCGATTGCAAGCTGAACGCCCTCGCGCACCCGTGGATCGTCCAGGTCCGTGGCGACACCCCGGTAGCTGGGGGTGAATATGGTGCGGTATTCCCCGGAATCGAAAATCAGATAGTATTCTGGATAAAGCCTGGCGGCGGCGCGGCTGTCGGCCCATTTTTTTTCGGTGAGCATGTCAACTGATTTCACGGGCGCCTCGGAGCCTTTTTGTCTGCTTGCAGGATTGTCACCGCTGGATAACGAGGCCAGCAGCCTGCTTTTGCTCAGGCTCAGCAGCTTGTAACTGTAGAGGTGGGCGTAGAGCCAGTTCTTGAGGCGGTAGACTCCGCTCTCGCGCTTTTCGGTGTTACGGATACTGTGGGCGTGCCCCACGCGGCTGGAAAAACTCTCGACGTTTTCAGCCGAGTCCACCGCGGCGGCAAGCAGGGGATCGCCGGTTTTGAGCGAGTCGAGTTTCAGCCGGTAGTAGGCGGCGACGAAGCAGTCGAAAAAATCGTTGCCCGCGTAGAGCGCCTCGATCACCAGCCGGGGTTTCAGGCGCAGCCCCTCCTCGAGCAGAAACATGCTTTCCACCGGTCCCCAGCCGCCGATCGACATATTATATACGCTCAGCCCGGTTTGTTCCTGCAGCTTGCTCGGCCAGTTTTCCCGCTGTTCAACCCCGGAGCCGTAACTCTGCGAGTCGCCCAGCACCACCACGTCCGCGCGCGAGTATACACTGTCGTTGCGGAATCCGTTCAGATCGTGGCCACCGGCTCCAGGCCTGAAACGATGGCCGAGCAGCGGGTCGGGCATGCTGATCCCCACCGGCGGCGCCAACGGGTTGGCCGGCAGCACCAGGGCCGAGAGGCGCAACATCAGTTCCACCGCCACAAAAGAGAACACCAGGGTCGCCGCCAGTAAAACCATCTTCTTCAACGTGACTCTCCGAGTAAATTGCGCCGAGCTTTGATTGGGTCTGGTTCCACTAAATATTATCCGGCTGGACGAGCAGGGCAAGTATGACGATAAAGGGCCGTTATCCACTATCAAATGGTCTGAGTCGGAGTTTTATTATCAAAATGGAGGGAGCGGCTGTTTATTTCCCCCTGTGGATTGTCCTGTACCAAACCCCGCGCGAAGAGCTTGAGTTTGGCACGAGGTTACTGTAAAATGAATTATTACGACCTGTTATTTCTTTCGAAAACGAGCATAAATACATAAAAGTGGCGGGGTGAATCCATCCGCCCACTTCAATCGTTTTTCCGAAAGGCAAACGCGATGGCGGAGACAAAGCAGCGCGGCAACGGCGAAAAGCAATATTCGACAGTGCAGAGCGTGGGGCTGATGCTACTGCGGCTGGCGGTCGGCTGGCATTTCCTTTACGAGGGCCTGGTGAAGCTTACCACCGACGGGTGGTCGTCGGCCAGCTACCTTGCCCAGTCGCGCTGGCTGCTGGGAGGACTGTTCGATTGGATCGTGGCCCATCCGGCGGCGCTGACTGTTGTGGACCAGCTCAATATCTGGGGGCTGCTGCTGATCGGGTTGGGGCTGCTGCTGGGCGTGTTCACGCGCGCGGCGGCGGTTGGCGGGATAGTGCTGCTGGCGTTGTACTGGATGGCAAATCCGCCGCTGGTGGGGCTGGACTACGAGATGTTTACCGAGGGTAACTATCTGGTGGTGGACAAGAACATGGTGGAGATGCTGGCCCTGCTGGTGCTGGCCGCGTTCCCCACGGGTTCGTTTTTCGGGCTTGACAGGCTGATTGACTCGTTTCGTTCCAGGCTGGCCCGGAGCCGCGCCGTGCCGCCGGGGCCGGTGGACGAGCAGCCGGGCGGCTGGCTGCTGGAGCGCCGGGAGCTGCTTAAATCATTGATATCCCTGCCCATGCTGGGTGGGTTTGCCTATGCGGTGATGAAAAAGCGTGGTTATGAGAGCTGGGAGGAAAAACACCTGCTGTCCCTGGCCGGCGGGGATACCGAGGCGATTACCAGCGCCACCGCACGCACGTTTCATTTTTCCAGCCTCAAGGATCTCAAGGGCACTCTGCCCAAGGCGAAAATAGGGGACATGGAACTGAGCCGGATGATCCTGGGCGGCAACCTGATCGGTGGCTGGGCCCACGCCCGCGACCTGATCTACGTGAGCAAGCTGGTCAAGGCCTACCATCACGACCGCAAGGTGTTCGAGACTTTCAGCCTGGCTGAGCAGTGCGGAGTCAACACGATCCTGACCAACCCCGTCCTGAGCCGGGTGATCAACGAGTACTGGCGTAAAACCGGCGGTAAAATTCAGTTTATCAGCGACTGTGCTTTTAACAATGACATCCTCGAGGGCGTCCGGGTCTCGGTGGACGGCGGGGCGCATGCCTGCTACGTGCAGGGGGGAATCACCGACCGCCTGGTACCCGAGGGCAAGCTGGACGAGATCGCCGGGGCGCTGGAGTTGATCCGCGGCAACGGGGTCCCGGCCGGGATCGGCGCCCACGATCTCAACTCGGTTATCGCCTGCGTGGACGCGGGCCTGACGCCGGATTTCTGGGTCAAGACCCTGCATCACACCGACTACTGGTCGGCGATCCCCGAG